>JAPOYV010000022.1 GCA_026706385.1 Gammaproteobacteria bacterium | reverse complement strand
CATCGAGGGACCGGTCTGGGTCGGCGGTGCCGACGACGGCCACTTGCTGTTCAGCGACATCCCGGAGGACACCGTGTACCGCTGGTCGGAGTCCGAAGGCACCACGGTGTTCCTCAATCCGGTGTTCCTGCCTGAACTCGAGACCAACGGCGTGGGCGGCTCAAACGGCCTCACCCTGGACCTCGAAGACCGCTTGGTCCTGTGCGAGCACGGCAATCGGCGCGTGGCGCGTATCGAAGCCGACGGCAGCCGTGTCACCCTGGCGGACCGTTACGACGGCAAGCGGCTCAACAGCCCCAACGACATCGTCTACCACTCGAGCGGCGCCGCGTTCTTCACCGACCCGCCGTACGGTCTGGCGAGCCCGGACGCCGGCGAACTCGGTTTCCAGGGCATCTACCGGCTCGACGCGGACGGCACCGTGACGCTACTCGCGGACGGCATGAGCCGTCCCAATGGAATCGGCCTGTCGCCCGATGAAACCACCCTCTATGTCGCCAACTCCGACGTGGAACGGGTGTGGATGGCGTACCCGGTGACGGACGATCTCAAAGTCGGCGAGGGACGCGTACTGCTCGACCTCTCCGCCAGCGAAGATCCGGGTGCCCCGGACGGCTTCGCCGTCGACACCCAGGGCAACATCTGGGCGAGCGGTCCGGGCGGTGTCGTGGTCATCAGCCCGGAGGGAGACCATCTTGGCACGGTGCGAACGCCCGAACTGCCGGCCAACGCAGCCTTCGGCAACGACGGCCACACGCTCTACATGACCGCCCGCACGGGGCTCTACCGCATCGACACGCTGGTCCGCGGCCTCATGCCCTGACCGCTGGCGGCTAGTTCGCGAGCGCGTTCGAGGCCAAAAGGCCGGTCCGGGCCGCGAAGCGCATGGCCGCTCCCACATCCACCACCCGCGGTCCGTCGCGTCGCAATGTGACGTGGGCGCCCCGCGCGGGGCCGAGCTTGTGGTCCCGGTCGCCGTCCAATGCCAGCACGCCGGTGCCTTGGAACAGCACCGGCGTGTCGAACGGCACGACGTCCGCGTGCGCTGCCGAGACGTCGCGGAACAGGCCGGGCGAAACCGGCGCCTTGATCTTCCGCCCGGGCCCCATGCGCAAAAGCAGTCCATGGTCGTCCGCGGACTCGACAACCGTGAGATAACCGCCCACGGGTGACATGCCGATCGCGTCCGGCTCGGCGCGCGTCAGCATGATCTGGCGGAGCTTGCTGGCGTCGAAGGGGCGCATGTTGCCGGTGAAATCCTCCGAGAGATAAGCGGCATCGACCAGGGCTAGGTCGGCGACGCCGTCCTGGAATTCGACGTGGAGCACCTTGCAGCGGGGTTTGAGGGTGTCGTCAAGCTGGCCGCGCGCGGCGAGACCGGCTGCCATGCCGGCTACGGTCGGTTCCGCGAGCACCGGAAAGACGTTGTTGGTGCCGGTGGACAACGGAACCAGGTCGACGTCGCTGGTGGCGCGGGCGATGGCGCGGTTGGTGCCGTCGCCGCCGAGCGAGACGAAAGCGCCAACGCCGCATTCCAGGAACGCGGCAACTGCCGCCTCGGTGTCCGATGCGTCGTGGTTGATCGGCGTTTTCAGCCTGTGCACGCGGGCCCGCAAGGGCAACCATTCGAGGGCGACGGACGCGATGCGGAACGGCTCGTCGGCGACGTAGATGTCGGTCACGCCGACGGCGTCGGCGCCCGCTGCGATGCGCGCGACTGCGTCGCGCTTGGCTTCGAAGGTCATGGTTGATGCGCGTGCCGCCAGGCGCCGCACGTCGCGGCCGGCCATCGGGTTGACGCAGATTGCGAGCTTCGCTGGCGTCACTCGTTCGCCAGTAGCCGCGTTTTCAGGAACTGCGCCGTCACCCCGGTCAGGTAGTCGCGGTTGGCCTTCCTGCTGAAGCCGTGGCCCTCGTTCTTCGCCAGCACGTACCACACTGGCACGCCACGCGCCTTGAGGGCGGCTACGATCTGCTCGGATTCGCTCGCCGGTACGCGCGGGTCGTTGAGGCCCTGTGAAATCAGCAGCGGGGTGTCGATCTCGGCCACGTGATTGAGTGGCGAGATGGACTCGAGAAAGGCGCGCATGTCGGGGTCGCGCTCGTCGCCGTACTCGGCGCGACGGAGATCCTGGCGGTAAGGCTGCGTATTCTCGAGGAACGTCACGAAGTTGCTGATCCCGACGCGCTCGACGCCGGCGCGCAAGCGGTCGCCGTAGTGCACCAGGGAGGCGAGCACCATGTAGCCGCCGTAGGATCCGCCCATGACCGCGACCCGGTCCGCGTCCAGGTCCGGCTGCTCGGCGATCCAGTCGAGAAGCGCGCCGATGTCGCGCACCGAATCCTCGCGCGCGCGGCCGTTGTCGAGCCTCAGGTAGGACTTGCCGTAGCCGGCCGAGCCGCGCACGTTAGGAAAGATGACGGCCGCGCCGAGTTCGTTCAGGTAGAACTGCGTTGACGGCGAGAAACCGGGTCGAGCCTGGCCTTCCGGCCCGCCGTGGATGTTGACGATGACCGGGTGCGGACCGGCCTGCGAGGGTTTGTAGATGAACGCGGGGATCGACCGGCCGTCGAAGGACTCGTAGGCGATGGGGGTCGGCTGTGCGAGTCGGCTGCGCCGCAGTCCGCCGATTTCGCTCATGGTCCATCGCGTCAGTTGACGGCTCGCGAAATCCACGCTGAAGGCGTCCGACGGTGTCGTCGCGGAGCTCACCGTGAAGCCGAGCCGGTCGTCGTGTGGATCGAAACGCAAGGAGTAGATGATGCCTGCGGGCAGTTCGGGCAGGGCGGTGAACCGGCGGTCCTTGGTCTCGAACGCATAGAGCCGGCTCAAGCCGTTTTCGTTCACGACGTAGGCGAGACGTGCCTTGTCACGCGAGACGGCGAAGGTGGCGACGTCCCAGGGCGTGTCGGCCGTTAGAACGGCGACGGTGTTCGTGGCCAGGTCGAGTCGGTGCAGGCGCATGAACTCGGCATCCATGTCGGCGGTGAAGTAGACGTCGTCGCCGGCGCCGTAGCGGACATTGCCGAGTGCGGTGCTCACGCCGCCGAGTAGCCTGCGGCGCGACCCGGTATCGAGGTCGATTTCGTAGAGCCGCGACTCGTTGACGGAGATGTAGCGCGAGATCAGCAAGCGCGTTTCGTCGGCGGACCAGTCCTCGATGGTCCAGCCCACGCCTTCGCCTTCCTGCACGATGCGCCGCTCGCCGGAAAGGTCCTGGATGTGCAGGTCCCAATCGACGCCGTTGCCCTCGGTGGTCGAGTAGCCGACATGGCGCCCGCTCGGTGACCAGGAGACGCCGATGTAGCGCGACTTGCCATCGCTCAAACGGGACGACTGGCCGCTGCGTGTGTCGAAGAAGAACAGTTGGTAGAACTCCGAGCCACCGCTGTCCTTGAGGTAGACGAAGCCGTCCCGGGCACCGGGGTTGACGCCCGCCGCGCTGACCGGTTCCTCGAAGAAGGTGATCTGCGCCCGCATGCCCAAGGGCGCGGCGACATGGTGCAGTTGCGTCGTGTTGCCGAACCGCGTCGCGATGAGAATGCCGCCATCCATCCAGCCGAGCAGTTGGGCGGTGCGCGTGTTCCGATAGCGACGAAGCTCCGCGAAGACGTCCGCGGGCACGGCCGGCACGCCGTCGACGACGATGGCGGCCGGCACTTCGGGATGCGCGGGTTCGCCCGGCTCCTTGGGGTCGACTTGGGCGCAGCCGCCGAGAAGCAGCAACGCGATGGCCAGGTACTGTCTCATGGGCAGCGCTCGTAGACGTGGATGTCGTAAGCATAGGCGTGCCGGTCGTCGATTGGATGGTGCGTGCGCTCGACCGTCTCCCAGCCCGCGAAGTCGAAGGGCGGGAAGAACGTGTCTCCGTCGATTTCCGCGTCGATGAACGTGGCGTGCAGCCGGTCGGCGTGGGGCAAGGCGGCGACGTAGACGCCAGCGCCGCCGATCACGAAGCACTCGTCCGCGGGATCGGCGGCGGCTACCGCGAGGGCGTCGTCGATGCTCTCCACCGCGATCACCCCTTTGGCGGTGAAACCGTGTCGCGACATGACGATATTGAGGCGGCCGGGCATCGGCCGGTTGATCGACTGGTAAGTCCGCCGGCCCATGATGACGGGCTTGCCGGCCGTGGTGCTGCGGAAGTAGGCGAGCTCGTCCGGCAGATCCCACGGCAGCCAATTGTCCTTGCCGATCACCCGGTTCCTGGACATGGCCCAAATGAGCGACACCTGCTGCTTCAAGCCTGCGCTCCGGTTCGCTTGGACCAAAGGAGCAGGGCAATCCCGGCCAGCGCCATGGGGACGGACAGCAGTTGCCCCATGGTCATCCAACCGAAGGCGACGAAGCCGATGTGGGGATCGGGTTCGCGCACGAGTTCGGTCAGGAACCGCAAGACGCCATAGCCGATCAGGAACACGCCAGACACCTGCCCGGCGGTGCGTGGGCGTGCGGAGACCAGCCAAACCAGGGCGAACAGCACGATCCCTTCGGCCACAGCCTGGTACAGGCTCGACACATGTCGGGCGGTGTCCTCGTAGTCGGCGAAGCAGGTCAGGTTCAGCCCGCGGACGCTTGCGCACGGGAAGTGCACGCCCAGGAACGAGTCGGTCACGCGGCCCGGGAGCTCCGCGTTGATGAAATTGCCGATGCGCCCTAGGCCGAGCCCGATCGGAGCCAACGGCGCCACGAAATCGGTCACCGCGAGGAAGTCACGCGATGTCTTGCGGGCGAACAGCCACATGGCGCCGATCGCGCCGACGAGGCCGCCGTGAAACGACATGCCGCCTTCCCAGATGCGCACCAGGGACAGCGGGTCGCGTAGGAATTCGTCGAAGCCGTAGAAGAAGACCGAACCGAGCCGGCCGCCAACGACGACGCCGACGACGCCGTAGAACAGGAGATCGGCGACCTCCTGGGTCTTCCACTGGACCTGTCCCGAGCGAATCCGGTACTTCGCGAGCAGGTAGAACGCCGCGAAGCCGAGCACGTACATCAGACCGTACCAGCGGATCGCCAGCGGTCCGAGGTGGAAGATGACCGGGTCGATGAGCGGGTAATTCATGACGCCCTTAGGTTATACACTGTGCCGCTTTGCCCCATCGGCGCGGTTCGTCCACGTGTGCCTGATCCTCTTCGCCTATCGGCTGCATCCTCACCGACCCTTGGTGATGGCGGCGAACCGCGACGAATTCTACGCGCGGGAAGCGCTGGCGGCACATTGGTGGAACGGCGTCGAGGAGGTCGGCGTATTCGGCGGGCGCGACGTCGAGGCCCACGGCACCTGGCTCGCCGTCGCCGACAACGGTCGCGTGGGCGCCGTCACCAATTGGACCGAAGACCGGTCCGCACCGAAGGCGCCGGGATCCCGCGGCGACCTGCCGCGGGGTTTCCTCTACGGCGACTGCTCGGCGAAGGACTTCGTGGCAACCATCGAGGGTCCGCGCTACGCCGGTTTCAATTTCCTCGGCTACGATGGTGACGAGTTGCTGTACACCTCCAACCGCACCGGCGAAGTACGCGTCCTCATGCCGGGCGTGTACGGCCTAACGAACACCCGCCTCGGTCCGGGCTCGATCCGCGGGAAACGGCATCCCGAGGTCGGGCACCCGCATTCGTTCGACGAGTGGCCGAAGGCCGTGTTCGGTGCCGCGGCGCTCGAGCGCATCGCCGGGACCGCCAGCACCGACGATCTCATCGATCTGCTCGGCCAGGCGCATGTTCCGCTGGAGACGCCGGCCGACCGCGAACTGGCCCCCGAAAGGAGCTACTCGCCATGCTTCATCCACGGTGCCGAGTACGGCACGCGGGCGAGCACGGCCGTCATCGTCGGTACGGGCTCGATAGAATTCGCGGAGCAGGCGTACGGACCGTTCGGCGAACCCGGCTCCCGCGCGACCGCCACTATTCCCATCGCTTAAGGAGAACCCATGGACCTAGACCTCGCCGGCAAGACGGCCTTGATCACCGGCGCAAGCCTCGGCCTCGGCCGGGCCATGGCCGAAGCGTTCCACGGCGCCGGAGCGAACGTTGCACTGCTCGCGCGCCGTGAGGACATCCTCACCCAGGCGGCGGCCGAGATCGGTGCCGCCACGGGGGGAAAGGTCGGCGCCTATCCCTGCGACGTCACCGACCCGAACGCGATCGAAGCCGCCGTGACCCAAGCGACGGGCGAACTCGGCGGCATCGACATCCTCGTCAACAACGCCGGCCAGTCGCAGACCGGGCGTTTCGAGGACTTGACCGACGAGGTCTGGCAGTACGACCTCGACCTCAAGCTGTTCGCGGCCATCCGACTCTCGCGGCTGGTCTTCCCGGGCATGAAGGCGCGCCGCTGGGGCCGGATCGTCAACATCCTGAACACCGCCGCCAAGGCGCCGCCACCCGGTTCCGCGCCGACGTCGGTGTCGCGCGCGGCCGGCATGGCGCTCACCAAGGTCCTCGCCGGTGAGGGCGCGCCGCACAACGTGCTGGTCAACGCTTTGATGATCGGCAGCATCAAGTCGGACCAGATCCGCCGTGCCTACGACCGCTCCGACAAATCGGTCGGCTTCGAGGAATTCATGGCCAACGCGGGCAAGTCGCTGCCGATGGGTCGCATGGGCGAGGCGGAGGAATGCGCCAACGTGGCCCTGTTCCTGGTCTCGGGCGGCGCGTCCTACCTGACCGGCTGCGCGATCAACATGGACGGCGGCGTTTCGAGGGTGGTCTGACGGGGCCGCCCACTCAGGCCGCGCGGTCTTCCTCGGCCGGGTTGTCGAACATCAGCACGCCGTCGTCGAACGAGGCCTCGGCCAAGGTATCCCGCTCGGCGTAGTAGTCCTGGCAGTTCGTCCACGGCTCGACGTCGCCCTGTTTCGGCAACCGCGGCGCGCCCCGCCGGATGTAGCCCGGCGCGAAGTCGTCGGGGTCGATGAACGCCTTGGCGTTCATACCCCGATCACCGGGCCGCAATCGCGGCGTGCACTGGCGCAGGCCGTTCGCGTCCATGTGCTTGAGCAGGCGGCAGACGTAGTGGGCGATGAGGTCCGAGCGCAAGGTCCATGAGGAGCGGATGTAGCCGAAGATCCATGCCAGGTTCGGCATGTCCGAGATCATGACGCCTTTGTAGGTGAAGGTGTCGGGGATGCTGACGGCGGCGCCGTCGACGTCGAACGCGATGTCGCCGAGTCCGCACAATTCGATGCCCGTGGCCACGACGACGATGTCGGCCGGCAGGACATCTCCCGAGGCGAGTTCGATGCCGTCCGCTACGAAGCGGCGGATGTCGTCGGTGACCACCGATGCCTTGCCGGAACGGATGGCACCGAACAGGTCGCCGTCGGGCAGCAGGCACAGCCGCTCCCGCCAGGGACCGTAGGTCGGCGTGAAGTGCGTCTCGACGTCGTAGCCCTCCGGCAGGGAGGCCGTGGCCAAACCGATCAGTTCTTGGGCGACAGCCTCGGGCTCGCTGAGCGCACGTTCGGTCAGGACGCGGCCGAACTCGAGGATCTTGCGCTTCTTGATGCCGTGGATCCATTCCTTGGGCACGTCGAGCGCGCGCAGTTCCTGGATCATGTCGTCCTCGACGCTGTTGTCGAGGGAGATGTAGTAGGTGGGCGAGCGCTGCAACTGGGTGACGGAGGCCACGTCTTCGGCGACCGCCGGCACGATGGTCGCCGCGGTCGCGCCGGAGCCGATGACGACCATTCGCTTGCCGCGATAGTCGAGATCCTCCGGCCACTGCTGCGGGTGGACGACCGTGCCTTTGAACGCATCCTCGTTCGGGAATACGGGCCGATAGCCGTTCTGGTAGCTGTAGTAGCCCTGGCACATGAAGAGGAAACTGGCCGTCAACGTGGCCTCGCCTTCGGCCGTGTTGGCGCGCACGGTCCAGCAGGCGTCCGCCGTCGACCACGAGGCATCCGTCACCCAGTGGTTGTAGCGAATGTGACGCTCGATGTCGTGCTCCGTCACGACTTCGTCGAGGTACGCCATGATCTCCGGTGCCGTCGCGATCGGCTGTCCATGCCATGGCTTGAAGTCGTAGCCGTAGGTATAGAGGTCACTGTCGGATCGGATGCCGGGGAAGCGGAACAGGTCCCAAGTGCCGCCCTTGGCGTCGCGACCCTCCAGGATCACGAATCGTTTGTCGGGGCAAGCGGCCTGGAGGTGGCAGGCCGCCCCGAGTCCGGAGACGCCTGCGCCAATGATGATGAGATCGTAGTGGTCCGCTTGGGGCATCGCACGTTGCTCGATGTGACGGGAGGCGACGCATTGTAATGCGAAAGGCGACCGCTTCGCGGTCGCCGCGGAGGCGAGGTGGCCGACCAACGCGGGGCGCTCCCCGGTCCCCGCGCTCTTGCATTAACATGGCGCGCGAGGCAACTGATTGGAAGGGTGTGCCAAGTGAGCGAAGGGAACGGAGAGCCGTACGTCGGCAAGACTCTCAACGAGAAGCAGTTCGTCGTCGCCGACCGGCTGATCGACGACTATTTCGACGGTCTGGAACTCGACCGCAGCGCCTTCGACGCGGGCAATGCTCCGGTACCGTCGATGATCGCGACGGACGCGGACAACTATTTCGGCGAAACCGCCTTCAGCCAGCAGCGCGGCCACCTCTGGATGCGCCAGGAGTGGCGCTTTTCCAAACCGATGGAGGCGGGCGCCGCGTATACGACGACGGGGCAAATCGAGGACATCTACAAGAAGCGCGACCGCACGGTGGTGAATACGGCCTTCACCATGGTGGACGGGCTAGGGGAAGAGGTCCTCAAGGGCAATCACCACCAGTCATTCCTGCTCGACGCCCCGGTGGACCAGGTCGAGTTCCGCAAGCCCACGCAGAAAGCCGGTGCCCGCAAGTTCGTGGTCCCGGACGGCTCGGCCCTCGACGCTTTCGATCGCACGATCACCCTTGAGATGTGCGGCCAGTACTTCCACGGCAACAAGAACTATCACACGGACCTGCAGGCGTCGAAGGAACTCGGCTTCCAGGAAGTGGTCGTCGGCGGGCGCATGACCATGGCCTATCTCGGCCACCTTCTCGACGGCTATTTCGGCGACCGCTGGTTCGAATCGGGTGCCCTAGACGTCAAGTTCACGAACCCCTGCTGGCCCACCGACCACATCACCATGCGCGGCGTGTCGAGCGGCGTGGCGGACGCTCGAGAGAACGTCTTCGCCTGGATCGAGAAGGACGACGGCACCATCGTCCTGATTGGCAACGCAAGCGCGGCGGCTTAAGCCGACTGGGCGAATCGCCTTGGCGGCTAGCCCAGGATCGCCGGCACCTCGTGATGCGGTACGGCACGCTCTAGGCCGGCATCGACAAGCTGGTCGCGCACCCAGGCCAGGATCTCCTCGCTGGAGCGCATCCTCAGCGCCCGGGCGAGGATGCGGCGGCAATCGCGCAGTGACACGCTGCGGATGACCCACTTGACCCGGGGCAGGTTGGCGGCGTTCATCGACAGCACGTCGTAGCCCATTCCGACGCAGAGCACGGCCCCTTCGGGCGTGCCGGCAAGTTCGCCGCAGATGCCCACGGGTTTGTCCTCCGCGTGGCAGCTCTTGGCGATTTCCCGCAGTGCGATGAGCATCGATGGATGCACTTCCTCGAACAGATCCGCGACGCGCGGGTTGTTCCGGTCCACGGCGAGCATGTACTGCGTCAAGTCGTTGGAGCCGACGGCCAGGAAGTCGACCATGCGTGCGATTTCCCGGGTCAGGTAGATCGCGGCGGGGATCTCGATCATCACGCCGACCATCGGGGTCTTGACGTCGTAGCCCTCCTCGACCACTTCGCGGTGGGCGCGCCCGATGAGTGCCTGGGCCTCGGCGATCTGCTCTATGCGGCTGACCATGGGCAACATGATGCGCAGGATGCACTCGAGGCCGGCGTTGGCCTTGAGCATGGCGCGCACCTGGCCCAGGAAGATCTCCGGGTGGTCGAGGGTGACCCGGATGCCGCGCCAGCCGAGGAAGGGGTTCTCCTCCTCGATGGGGAAGTACGACAGCGGCTTGTCGCCACCGATGTCGAGCGTGCGCATGGTCACCGGGCGGGGGTCGAATGCCTCCATGTGTTCCCGGTAGGCGGCGCGCTGCTCCTCCTCGGTGGGGAAGCGGTCGCCCATCGCGAACGGGACCTCGGTGCGGAACAAGCCGATGCCTTCGGCGCCGCGGTCGAGCGACCGCGTGATCTCGCTCACCAGGCCGATGTTCACCCAGAGGTTGATGGCATAGCCGTCGCGCGTCTCGCTCGGCAGGTCGCGCAAGCTGTCGAGCTCGCGAGCGAACTCCTCCTCCTCGGCCTCGAACTGGCCGTAGGTGTCCCGGACCACCGCGCTCGGATTGACGAAAACCTCGCCGTAGTAGCCATCGACGATCACGGTTTGACTCTCCACCGTGTAGATCGGCACATCCATGGCGCCCATCACGGTCGGGATGCCCAAGGCGTCCGCAAGGATCGCGCCGTGCGAATTCCGTGACCCTTTCAGCGACACGATGCCGCGAAGCTGTTCGATCGGGAAGTCGGCCATCATGGGCGCGGTGACCTCCTCGGCCACCAGCACCATATTGTCCGGATGGGGTGGTCGTTCGCCGCCGACGTCCTGCAGGTTGGCGAGTACCCGTTGGCCGAGTTCGCGAACGTCGGCGGAGCGCTCACGCAGATAGGAATCCTGCATCTGCTCGAAGGTTGCGGCTTGTTCGAGAATCGCCTGTTTGAGCGCGCCTTGCGCCCATTGGCCGCCGCGGATGCGGTCGCGGACGTCGCCGCCCAAGGCGGCATCGTCGAGCATGTGCAGGTAGGCGTCGAACAGTTCGCGCTCCTCAGGCCCGAGGTTCTTGGCCATCTGTTCGTTGATGCGCTCGATGTCCGTCCGGGCTTGGCCGATGGCGCGTTCGAAGACCTCCAGTTCCGCGTCGATGTCCGTGGCTTGCTGGTCGGGTACCAGTTCGAGGCGTGCGGTGGGTAGCACGACGTAGGCCGTGCCGACACCGATACCGGGCACGCCGGGCACGCCCCGGAAACGGGCCTCGGGGGACTTGGCGTCGCCGCGCCGCGCCAGTCCGCCGATGTCGCCGGTCGCCTCGGCGTGGCTGACATGGCCCGCGATCTGGGCGGCGAGCGTCGCCAGGAACGCCACCTCTTCCTCTTCGTAGCGCCGCTTTCGACGGTCCTGGATGACGAAGACGCCGAGAACCTCGCGCACGTGCACGATGGGTACGCCCAGGAATGCGTTGAAGACGTCCTCGGGCAGTCCGGCGACCTTGGAGAAGCGTTCGTGCGTGGGGCCTTCGTCCAGATTCACGGGCTCGGCGCGTTCGGCGACGAGCCCGACAAGACCTTCGTGCGCGGCCAGCGACACCTGACCGACCACGTTGGTGTCGAGCCCTTCGTTGGCGACCATGTTGAAGCGGCCGGTGGTGCGGTCGCGCAGGTAGATGGAACTCACTTCCGCGTCGAGGATCATCGCCACGCGGGCCACGAGGAGATCGAGGCTGGCACGGAAGCCCGGTGCGGCACCGAGGTCCTGGACGACTTGGCGGAGGGCGTCGAGCATCCTAAGCCGTCACCTGCAACGCGGGCGCAAGTTCCTTGAGCGCCCGGCGATACACCTCGCGCTTGAACGGCACCACTTGGCCGACGGGGTACCAGTAGCTGACCCAGCGCCAGCGGTCGAACTCGGGCCGGGGCGAGCGGCTCACGTGCACGCTCAAGTCATCGGCGACCAGCCGGAGCAGGAACCAGCGCTGCTTCTGGCCGAGAAAGCGGGGCGTCGAGTTCTTGCGACGGAGGTGGCGTGGCAGTCGGTAGCGCAGCCAGCCCCGGGTCTTGGCCCGTATTTCCACGTTCTTTTCGACAAGTCCGACCTCCTCGTACAACTCCCGGAACAACGCGTCCTCTGCGGATTCCCCCTTCAGGATGCCCCCTTGCGGAAACTGCCACGCATCGTGTCCGCCGACCCGGCGTGCCCAAAGCAATCGCCCGCTGTCGTTCTGGACGATGATGCCGACGTTGGGCCGGAAACCATCGCGGTCGACGTTGTCCGATCGCTCTGCCATCGCCTCCATTGTTCCACATCTGGGGCGCTCAAAGTCCGTCGTCTCCGAGGAGGGCAGCGAGCATCTCGTCGCGCGTCTCGGCGGCGTGTCGGGTCACCTTGGCGATGGCCTCGGCGTCGAACCCCAAGGCGGCCATGACCTCGCCGGTGTGCGCCCCGAGGCCCGGCGGCGGTGCCGGGGCGTCCGTAGGCGTCGCGCTGAAGTCCATCAGCGTGCCGACGGTCGATGTCTTGCCGACCATTGGCAGCTCGATCTCGACGACGTAGTCGTTGGCGGCGTTCTGCGGATCGCCCAGGACATCGCCGTGGTCGCGTACGCGCTCCCAGACGAGCCCCGGCTGCGCGTTCAGGAACGCGGCCCATTCGGACCAGGGCTTGCTCGCGAAGGCTTCGCGCACCAAGGCGCGGATTTCCCCGACGCCGGCGCCGGACCCTCCCGCGCCGACGCGTTTGCCTGGGCTGTCCCAGTCTTCGAGGAGGATGACCTCCGGCCGGTCGACGAAGATCCAGAAGTCGCTCCAGGCCTCGTTGGTGATCGCGGTGACGAATAGGATGTGCACCCCGTCGCTGGTGGTGTAGACGCCGTACGGCGCCTTGATATTGGGGTGGTGCCCGCCGTCCCGGGACAGCGGCACCCCGGTGAGGAACGAGTGCTGGAGTTCCCACATCTGCAACCAGAGCTGCGCGCCCAGCGACGATGTCCTGACGACCTGGCCACGGCCCGTGGTCGCCCGCGTCACCAATGCCGTCACGCAGCCGAGTGCCAATTGCATGGCACCCGCGTGATCGGCGACGGCTGCGCCGGGCGGTGTCGGCGTGGCATGAGGGTTGCCGCTCAAGCTTGCCAAGCCGCCGCGCGCTTGGGCGGCGCCGTCGAGCATGGCCTTGGCCGCATCGGGGCCGCGCGGCCCGAAACCGTTGACGTGGCCGACCACGAGTCGCGGATAACGGGCGGCCAGTTGGTCGAGGTCGAGTGACATGCGCGCCAGCGCTGCTGCCCGGTAGTTGCTCAAGAACACGTCCGCGGTCGCGAGCAGCGCATGCATCACCTGCGGGCCCGGCTCGGCGTGCAGATCGAGGACCACCGACCGCTTGCCCTTGTTCATGGCCACGAACTGCGCGCCATCCGTGTGCTCGGGTAGCGTGTTGTTGACGCCCCGGTGATAGCGGCTGGCATCGCCCATGGGCGGTTCGACCTTGACCACGTCGGCACCCATGTTGGCGAAGTGCAGGCCGACGGCCGGTCCCTGGATCGCGGTCGCAAGCTCCACGACACGCAAGCCGCTCAAGGGTCCGGACATTGGAATCTCCGTGCGATCAATGCGTCGGCAGTTTACGCGCGTCGGCGCGTCGCTTTGCGTCGGCGCGTCGCTTTGCGTTGGCGCGTCGCTTTGCGTCGGCGCGTCGCTTTTCGACGCGGTGGAGAATGCGGCGCGTTCTCGCCCGGGTTTCCGGCGGCACGTCGGCTACGCGATGGTCGTATCATCGGCACGGCCTTCTAACACTTCGGCGAATCGACGGCATGAATCGGCTCGGTGACGAGACCAGCCCCTACCTCCGGCAACACGCGGACAACCCGGTGGACTGGTTTCCATGGTGCGCGGAGGCGCTCGACGTTGCCCGCAGCGACGACCGGCCCATTCTGCTTTCGATCGGCTACTCGTCGTGCCATTGGTGCCACGTCATGGCCCACGAGTCGTTCGAGGATCCGGCAACGGCCGAGGTCATGAACGAGCGTTTCGTGAACATCAAGGTGGATCGGGAGGAGCGTCCGGACCTCGACCGCATCTATCAGCTTGCGCATCAGTTGCTGAACCGCAATGCCGGCGGATGGCCGCTGACCGCCTTCCTCGATCCGCAGACGATGCTGCCTTTCTTCACGGGGACGTACTTCCCGCGCAACCCCCGCTACGGTCTGCCGGGATTCACGGACCTCTTGCGGCGAATCGCCGAGGCCTTTCACGCGAAGCGGGAGGATCTCGGCAGCCAGGGCGAGCAGCTCACCCGTGTCCTCAAGGAACTCGAGGGTCAGAAGCGCGACAGCGAGGCCGATGATCGAACGCTGCTGCGAACGGCGCGCGAGGAACTCGAACGCCAATTCGACAAGGTGGAGGGCGGATTCGGCTCGGCCCCGAAGTTTCCGATGCCGGCGGCATTGGACCGCCTGCTGCGACACTGGGGACACGCGCGCGCGGATACGTCGCGCAAGCCCGACCGCGAAGCGCTCAACATGGTGACGACGACGCTGACGAAAATGGCGCGCGGCGGCATCTACGACCACATCGGGGGTGGCTTCTGCCGCTACGCGACAGACCGGCGCTGGGCCATCCCGCACTTCGAGAAGATGCTCTGCGACAACGGCGTTCTGCTGGCGCTGTATGCCGATGTACTGGCACTGGCACCGGATCCGCTGTTCACTGGCACCGTGCGCGAAACGGCGGCCTGGCTGATGCGCGAGATGCAGCATCCCGAGGGCGGCTACTTCACCGCCCTGGACGCGGACAGCGAGGGCCAGGAAGGCAAATACTACGTGTGGCGGCGCGATCAGGTCAGGCGCCTGCTGAGTGAGGACGAGTACCTCGTGGTCGAGACCCTGTACGGTCTCGACAAGCCCGCGAACTTCGAAGGCAAGTGGAACCTCTACCGGCGCGATGCGTGGGCGGCGGTGATCGAACGTCTCTACCTGGAGCCCGACGCTGCCAACACCTTGCTCTCGCGCGCTAGGGCGAAGCTCTTCGATGCGCGCAGCGGGCGCATCCCGCCGGGCAAGGACGACAAGGTGCTGAGCGGCTGGAACGGCTTGGCGATCCACGGCATGGCCAAGGCTGGAGTCCGCCTCGGAGAAGCGACGTGGGTCGAATCCGCGACCCGTGCGGCCGACTTCGTCCGCTCGCACATGGTCGAGGATGGTCGCCTGTACGCGACTTGGAAGGACGGCGTCGCGAAGTACCCGGGCTACCTCGACGACTACGCGAACATGCTGCAAGGACTGTTGTCGCTGCTCGGCGCACGTTGGCGCGATGCCGATCTGATGTTCGCGACGTTCCTGGGCGATGAACTGCTGAGCCGTTTCCACGACCGCGAATCCGGAGGCTTCTTCTTCACCGCCCACGACCACGAACGCTTGATCCACCGGCCGAAGCCCACCGCGGACGATGCGCTGCCGCCGGGCAATGGCGCTGCCGCATGTGCGCTGGCGGCCCTTGGCCACTTGACGGGCGAGCACCGCTACCTGGAAGCCGTGGACCAGACGCTCGCCTGGGCGCGCGGCTTCGTCGAGCAGCATCCGGCCGGCCACTGTTCGCTGCTGACCGCATTGGAAGGTGCCGTCTACCCGCCGGAACTGCTGATCGTTCGCGGCCCGGCTGCGGATCTCGAACCGTGGCTCGCCGCCGCCCGGGCCGGCTATCGCCCATCGCGCGCGGTTTATGCCATCCCCTACGACTGCACGCTGGTGCCGAACTACCTGCCGCGGCTCGTCTCCGCCGACACCCAGGCGCGGGTCTCGGCATTCTTCTGCAGCGGGCTGACGTGCTCGACGCCGATCACGGACTTCGAGGAATTCAAACGCGCGGTGGGCTGAAACGCGACCGCTTCGCGGTCGCCAGAGAATTCGCTACGCGAATTCTCCCTTCCGCCCCAAGGCAACATACGTTTTTCAAAGGGAAGCCACATAGAGAGGAAGGCTGATGAACCACTCCCCGATTCGAACCCTCGCGGCGCTTCTTGCCGTCGTTGTCCTGCTCCCCGTTTGCGCCGCCGAGGCCCAGGAGGATGGCCTCGCCCGCGCCGCCCCGGCCGATGTCGGCTTGAGCGAGGCGGGGCTCGCCAAGATCGACGCGCTGATGCAGACGATGGTCGACGAGGGAGAACTCGTCGGCGCGGTCACGCTGGTCGCCCGGCACGGCAAAATCGCGCATTTCTCAAGCGTCGGCAAGCAGGATCGGGACCAGGATGCGCCGATGTCCGAGGACACGATCTTCCGCATCTACTCGATGACCAAGCCGGTCGCCGGCGTCGCGCTGATGACCTTCTACGACGA
The DNA here is from genome assembly GCA_026706385.1 of Gammaproteobacteria bacterium. GTDB lineage: Bacteria > Pseudomonadota > Gammaproteobacteria > Pseudomonadales > Azotimanducaceae > VXYL01. Next base: position 120,239 of record JAPOYV010000022.1, on the reverse strand, counting down.
GGGCGCGTTCACGCTGGACGATCCCGTCGCCAAGTTCATCCCGGAATTCAAAGGACTGCAAGTCGCCGCCGACGACGGGCCGGAGGGGCAGCCGGTCGTCGTCGATGCCGATCACGAGATGACCATCCGCGAACTGGTCAGCCACACCGGCGGTCTGACCTACGGATTCTTCTCCCGGTCCCAGGTCGACACGCTCTACCAGCAAGCCGACATCCTCAACCGCGACTCGACGCTCAAGGACATGGTGGTCAAGCTCGGTGCCATTCCCCTGCGCCAGCAGCCCGGCAGCGCTTGGCACTACAGCGTGGCTGTGGACGTGCAGGGTTACCTGGTCGAGGTGCTCGCCGGCAAGCCGTTCGACGAGGTGTTGCGCGAGCGGATCTTCGAACCCCTGGGGATGGTGGACACGGCCTTCTGGGTGCCGCCCGAAAAGGCCGGCCGATTGGCATCGCTCTATCGGCAAACGCCAGCCGGCGAGCTGGTGCCGATGCCGTCGGAGTACCTGACGAAGCCCAATTTCCTCTCCGGCGGCGGTGGATTGGTGTCGACGGCGCTGGACTATGCGCGGTTCTGCCAGATGCTCCTCAACGGCGGCGAGTTCGCGGGCGCGCGCATCCTCAAGCCCGAGACCGTGGCCCTGATGCACACCAATCAACTGCCCGACCACATCGCGTTCATCAGTCCGCGCGTGGCGACGCCGGGCAACACGTTCGGCATCGATTTCTCGATCGTCGAAGAGCCGGACGGTACGACCGACCACGCGTTGGCCAAGGGCGAGTACTGGTGGTACGGGATCGCGGGAACGTGGTTCGGCATCAACCCCGTCCAGGACGTCTTCATCGTCGGCATGATCCAGAACTTCGGTGGCCTTGGCAGCGGCAAGGCGCGGGTCGCTAGCAAGCGACTGCTCTATGAGGCTATCGCCGACGAATAGGACCCCGTCGGTACTCCGACGGGCGCGGGCGGTCGGCGACCGCCTCCGGGGCTCGCGGCAGTGCGCCGGCGGCAATGAACACAACCAGCGCCGCGGCGGACGCGACCGCGGCGGTACCGAAGGAACCCGCGTAGCTTGACGCGTCGTGGATGATGCCCATCGCCAGAGGGCCGCCGGCAACGCCGACGGTGGAGCAGGCGTGCGATACGGCGAACAGTCGCGGGTAGTGCTGGACGCCGAACGCCTGGACGAGTAGCAGCGGTTGCAGCATGAGCAGGTTGCCGACGCTCAACCCGAAGACCGCGGTGCCGAGCAGGGAAGTCGTCGGTGTCTCGGCGTATCCGAGCACGCCGAGGCCCAACCCCTGAATGGCAAGGCTGACCGCGGTGAGAACGCGGATGGGGAATCCGGCGGCCAGCAGGAAGCCGCCCAATAGCCGACCGAAGATGCTCACCAGGGCGAGCAAGGACACTGCGGTGGATCCGACGATGTGATCGGTGACTGTTGCCACGTGGTTGAACAGGTGGGCGATGCCGCCCACCTGCGCCGCCATCAGGGCAACGTAGGCGACCGTCGCGCCGATGAAAAAGCGGCTGGAGAGATCGCCGCCCATATCTCGCGGCGGTGACGTGCCCGCGGTCGAGCGTCCTGGCGGCCAGGAACGCACGAGTAGCAACGCCGTCGGCGCGATCGCCGCCAAGTACACGAGCGCAAACCAGGGCATCGCGGTCGCAACGCCGAAGAAGTGAATGACCTGGGCGGAGGCGGGCGCTAGAAGAACACCGCCCGCGGAAAGCCCGGTGGACGCGATGGACATGGCAATGGACCGGTTCGCGCCCGGGAACCAGCGGGTGACGACAGTGGTGGCCGGCACCAGGGAGACGCCGCTGTTGCCGACGCCGAACACGGCGTAAAGGACCCAGACCTGCCAGACTTCGCTGGCCGCACCGATCGAGGCGAGCGCCGCCGCGCCGACGATCGCGCCCGCCACCATGACCAAGCGGACATCGTGGCGCTCGATCAGGCGACCGACGACGACGCTTGCAATGCCGCTCACGATGAACAGCAGCGCCACCGCCGCCGAGATGTCGGCGACCGAGAAGGACCGTTCGGCCACCAGGGCGTTCATGTACACGGACAGGTTGTGGAAGCCGAATCCGGAGGACATGGCCAGGACGACGAAGACGCCGGCGATCAGCCACCAGGGCGAACGGGGTTTCACCGTTGCTTGCCGCCAACGTCCGTAGAACGCGGCCCAACTTCCGAACCGCGGGTTTCGGGTGTCTCGATGGTGCGATCCCGCTTGGCGGAGCAGGGCGGATTGTTACCACGCTGACGCCGCGAATGAAACGAGCCGTTGGGGATGCCGCCTCAAGGCGGGCGGACCGCGCCCGTGGCGTGCCAGGGTTCTTCGCCGTTGTAGAGCACCACGGGCGTCACCAGGGGCGGCTTGGTGGGCGCGCCGAATGCGCGCCGGCGGTTGACCTCCCGGCACAGCGACGCGGCATGGCGGTCTAGGCGCTGTCCCATGTCCGGCACGACGGTCGACTCGAACTTCAGCAGTAGCAGCAGATGCGTCGCCTGGGACTCCGGTTCGTGCGGGCGAAACGGGATGCACCAGGTGATGTCCGCGTAGCGCGGCCCGTCAGGCACCCAGTCGTCGGGCACCTGGGTCATGCCGTCAAAGTCCAAGTGCTCGAGCTCCGGCCGGTCCTTGAAGATGAAACCGCGGAGCAGGTCTTCGACCATGCGGGCGTGGGCGAACAGCGGCACGTAAGGGTGTGACATCGACGGTTCCTCGAAGCGGTTTGCTCGTGGAAACCGTAGGCCGCGCGATACCTTGAGAAACAGGGCAAAAATCTCGATGTCGTGTAGGACATCGACCCGCAAACCCGTAGGACATTTCCCGGGTCGCCCGCTTAGCGTTGCTCCGATAGCCGGGCCACCGCGCGCGGCACGTCCTCGAGCCGGGTCACGGTGGCGGTAGCGGGAGGACTGTCGTCGGCACCGAAGAGGTTGACCCAGATGGTGGCCATACCGACCGCGGCGGCGCCCTGAACGTCGTCCACGGCATGATCGCCCACATGCACGGCTTCATCGGCGTCCACGCCCGCGTGGGCGATCGCGCGCTCGAACATGGCGGGATCGGGTTTCTTGGCACCCACTTCGGCGGCGCAGTAACCGAACGCGAAGTAGCGGTCGAGGCCGAGCCGCTCGAAGTTCGCGTTGCCATTGGTCAGCGCGGCCAGCGTGTAGCTCTCGGCCAACTCCGCCAGCACGTCGACGGCGGCGGGGAAGAACTGCACCCGGTGGCGCCAGTCCATGAACTCGGCGAACGCGCCGGCGGCCAGATGTGCGGCCCGTGCCGGCTGATAGCCGCAATGTTCGAACGTCTCGCGCAACACGGTCTCCCGTAGTCGCGAGATGTCGTGGACGATGCCTGGATCCGCAGCCACAACGGACTTGGCGATCACCCGGTGCGAATCCCCGGGGAGCTGGTTGTACTCGGGCACGCGCTGATCGAGCCAATCGTTCAGGGCGCTCTCCGCACGCCGAATCACGGTGTCGACCGCCCACAGCGTGTTGTCGAGATCGAAGGTGACGAGGCGAATCACGCCGCGCCGTCCTCACCCTCCGTTTCCGTCTTGCCGTCGGTCCGTGCGCGGGGGTGCGCGTCGTCGTAGACCTTGGCCAGGTGCTGGAAGTCCAGGTGGGTGTAGATCTGCGTCGTCGAGATGTTCGCATGGCCGAGCAGTTCCTGGACGGCCCGCAGGTCGCCGCTGGACTCCAACAGGTGGCTCGCGAAACTGTGGCGCAGCATATGCGGATGCACCGCGTCGTTGCCGGACGTCGCTCGACCGAGACGCTTCAGGCGCAACTGCACGTTGCGCGCGGACAGGCGCGTTCCTTGACGATTGGTGAACAGCGGCTCGTCGCCGCGAAGGGAGACTCGGGTGGCCAGCCAAGCCTCGATCGCGAGCCTGGCTGCGCTCCCCACCGGGACGATCCGTACCTTGCGGCCCTTGCCGGTCACCGTGGCGAAGCCGTTGGCCAGATCCAGGTCGCGGACATCCATGCCGACCAGTTCGGATAGGCGGAGTCCCGAGCTGTAGAACAGCTCCGCGACGGCCCGGTCGCGGAGCTCGATGGGAGTGGCGGCAGTGCTCGTGAACAGGGTCGCCGTCTGGTCGACGTCCAGGGTCTTCGGTAGGCGTGGCCGGACTTTCGGCGCGCGGACCCCGCTCGCGGGATTGGCGCCGACGTCGCCCCGTCCCACGAGGAACGCGAATAGACCGCGGACGCTCGACAGGTGCCGGGCGATGGACCGGGGCGACAGACCTCGTGCGTGCAGGCGTGCGGCAAACCGGCGGATGTCCGCCGTGCCGATCGCGGAACTCGGGGTCTCGCCGGCCTCCTCGGCGAATCGCTTCAGGTCGCGCGCGTAGGCGGCGAGGGTATTCGGCGACGACCGGCGCTCCACGCGGAGGTGCTCGAGGTAGCGATCTACGTCGGCGAGAACGGTGGAAGCGCTCTGCTCGCGATGTGCGGTTCCGCCGAGCGGCATCGCGGGCCTATCCCAAGCCCAGCCGAATCAGCGTGCGGGCGAGCACGTCGCCGATGTAGAACAGGAAGACCTTGCCCATATCGGGTGCAAACCGGCGCGGATCCTTCGCGCCGATCACGAGGGTGGCGGTGAGGTCGCGGTTCGTACCCGTGTTCGCAACGTGCATGGGAACCAGCGCGATGGAGCCGGGTGCGTCGATGTCGGCATCGGTGAACAGGCGTTTGTAATCCTCTGGCCGACACGCCTTGCAGGATGGGTCGTCGGCATCGAAAAGGCGCGCTAGTGGTGGTTGCTCGTCGTCCCGGATGCCCGCGAGGTGGCCGAACGGCGGGCCGCCTCGGGCGTCCGGGGGCGCCCAGCCGCGTACGAAACAGATCGCATGGTTGGCTTCGAAGCCGTCCACCAGGTGTTTCGCCAGGGTGCTGTCCAGGGCCGGGAGATCGGCGGCATCCATCAGTGCCAGGGTGAATGTTCGTGTCCTGGCGAACGTGCCGTCGTTGTCCGTAGCGTTGGCCAGAATCTCGTTCAAGTGCCGGCGAAGATCTTCCGTGCGGGTGCGCAGCAGTTGCACCTGTCGGTCGACTAGCGACACCGTCCCGTCGGCGGCGTGCTGGAGATCCAGTTCGGTCAAGAGGCGCGGGTGACGGGCGAAGAAGTCGGGGTTCGCCGCGAGAAAACCGGCGACCGCCTCTTCGTCGATCGGGGCTGGCGGAAGACGACCAGCACCTTGCGGCTTGTCGGGCTGCGTCATAGCTGGACTCGGCCGGTGAACACAGTTTTCGCGGGTCCGGAGAGTTTAACGTTGGCTCCTTCCCCTTGCCACGTCAGCCGCAGTTTGCCGCCCGGGAGCACGATCTTGGCGCGGCGGTCGAGGTGCTTGTGGAGCCTTGCGGCGACCATGGCCGCGCAGGCGCCGCTGCCGCAGGCCAGGGTCTCGCCAACGCCGCGTTCATAGACCCGCAAACGTGCAAACCGGCGTCCCACGAACTCCATGAAGCCGACGTTGACCGCGTCCGGGAAGGCGTCGTGGTTCTGCAGGGCACGGCCTATGCCGTCGACGTCCGCTGCCTGCACGTCGTCGACGAACAGCACGGCGTGTGGATTGCCGATCGACACCGGGGTGAGGTCGACGCTCGAGCCTGCCACGTCAATCGAGTACGACGATGCCCGGCATTCGGTGACGAACGGGATTTCTCGAGGATCGGTGCTCGGCACCCCCATGTCGACTTCGACGTCTCCGCTGTCCAGCAAGTGTGTCCGGACCCGGCCCGTGGCCGTCTGGATGTCCAGGCGACGCTTCACCGTCAAGCCTGCGTCGACGACGAAGCGCGCGAAACAGCGCGCGCCGTTGCCGCATTGCTCGGCCTCGCTGCCGTCGGCGTTGAAGATGCGGTAGCGGAAGTCCGCGTCGGGATCGTCCGGGGGCAAGACTTCGAGGAACTGGTCGAAGCCGACGCCGGTGCGTCGATCCCCCCATGCGCGGATCTGCTCAGTCGCCGGCTCAGCGCGCTGCGTCACGAGGTCCACGATCATGAAGTCGTTGCCGAGGCCGTGCATTTTCGCGAAGTGAAGTCTCACGCTTAAGCCGGCTCATAGGTAGTCGGCAGGATTATACGATGGCCTCTAGGCGCAACAGGTCGCTGATGCTCTCGCGTTGCCGAGCGATGGCGAATGCGTCGCCCTCGACAAGCACTTCGGGCGGTCGCACGCGTGTGTTGTAGTTGGAGCTTTGTACGAAACCGTAGGCTCCGGCCGTGCGAACCGCGAGCAGGGCGCGGGGCTCGAGGGCCAGTTCGCGATCACGGGCGATGAAGTCGGCGGTTTCGCAGACCGGCCCGACGACGTCCCAGCGCAGCGGCGCGGCGTCGAGCCGCACGACCGGTTGAACGTCGTGCCATGCGCCGTACAACGGCGGCCGGATGAGGTCGTTCATGGCGGCGTCGACCACGGCGAAGTTGCGCATGCCGGGGGCCGTCGCCGGCTTCAGGTATTCGACCCGCGTCAGCAGCACGCCGGCCTCGGCCACGAGGTAGCGACCGGGTTCGACGAACAGTTCGAGTGCTCGGTCGCCGAGGCTGGCCTTTGCCGCCCGCCCGAACTGCGCGATGTCCAAGCACTCTTCGTCGCGATAGGTCACTCCGAAGCCGCCGCCGATGTCGACGTGCTCCAGAGGGATGTCCTCGGCCGCCAACGCATCGACCAGGTCGATCAGCGCGGCGAGCGCATCCTGGAACGGTTCCACATCGCTGACCTGCGAACCGATGTGGCAGTCGATGCCCACGACGTCGAGCGCGGGTGATGCGTGGGCACGGCGGTAGAGTTCCCGTGCGAGCGGTGCCGGCACGCCGAATTTGTTCTCCTTGAGTCCTGTCGAGATGTACGGATGGGTATTGGCGTCCACGTCCGGATTGACGCGCACGGAGACCCGGGCGGGCCGGCCGACAATCCGGCTCCTCGCCTCGATCCGCTCGAGTTCCGCTTCGCTCTCGACGTTGAACGTGCCGATGCCGCACTTGATGCCGAAGTCGATCTCGGCGTCGCGCTTGCCGACGCCGGAGAACACGACGCGCTCCGGATCGCCGCCGGCGCGCAGCACGCGTTCAAGCTCGCCCGCCGAGACGATATCGAACCCCGCGCCGAGGTTGGCCAGGCGCGCGAGGATGCTCAGGGTGCTGTTCGCCTTCACGGCATAGCAGATGCGGTGATCGATCCCCTGGAGCGCGGCTTCCAGGGCCTGATACCGGTCGTGCACGTCGGTCCAAGAATAGACGTAGGCCGGCGTGCCGACGGCGTCGGCGATGCGCGACAGCGGCACCTGGTCGGCGTGCAGTTCGCCCTGTCGGCGCTCAAACGGCATGGCGTACTGGCTCGGCCACGGCCTGTTGGTCGTCGGGGAGCCGCAACGGCCCTTTCTGACCACAGGTGGCGACCGTTGCGCACATCAAGAGGGCAACCAGCCAGCGCATTCAGATGCGTCGCTTGGCGTCCACAATCGCCCGGCGCACAGCATCGGGTGCGGTCCCGCCGACGTGGCGGCGAGCCGCGACCGAGCCTTCAAGGCTCAGAACGTCGTAGACGCTTGCGTCGATCGCGGGGCAGAGTTCCTCGAGAACGGCAAGGTCGAGGTCCGCCAAACTCGTGCCACGCTCGATGGCGACCGCAACGGCCTTGCCGACGATGGCGTGCGCGTCGCGGAACGGCACGTCCTTGCGCACCAGGTAGTCGGCGAGGTCGGTCGCCGTGGCGTAGCCTTGTTCTGCGGCTGCGCGCATGGCCGACGGATTGGCTTCCATTGCCGAGATGATCCCCGAAACCGCCTGCAGGCAGTCGAGCAGGGTGTCGGCTGTGTCGAAGAGCGGTGGCTTGTCTTCCTGGTTGTCGCGGTTGTACGCGAGCGGCTGGCTCTTCATCAACACCAGCAGGGCATTGAGGCTGCCGATCACGCGTCCGCTTTTGCCGCGCACGAGTTCCGGCACGTCCGGGTTCTTCTTCTGCGGCATGATGCTCGAGCCGGTGCAGTAGCGATCCGGCAAGGTCACGAATCCCCACTGCGGCGACGCCCACGCGACGAGTTCTTCGCACCATCGCGACAGGTGCACCGCGGTGATGCTCGCCGCCGCGCAGAACTCGAGGGCGAAGTCGCGGTCGCTGACGGCGTCCAGCGAGTTGGCCGCGGCGGCGTCGAAACCAAGCTCGTGGGCGGTCATCGTGCGGTCGACGGGGAAGCTCGTTCCCGCCAGCGCGGCGCAGCCCAGCGGCGAGACGTTGACCCGTTTGCGGCAGTCGCGGAAACGCTCGCGGTCCCGATGCGCCATCTCGAACCACGCCATCAGGTGGTGCGCGAACGTCACCGGTTGTGCGGACTGCAGGTGCGTAAAGCCGGGCATCACCGTTTCGGTGTGGGCATCGGCTAAGTCGGTCAGCCCGGTGAGAACCTCGGACAACTGCGCGTCGACGTCGTCGATGGCTTCGCGCAGCCACAGGCGGATGTCCGTCGCGACCTGATCATTGCGCGAGCGAGCCGTGTGCAGCTTCTTGCCGGCATCGCCGATGCGCGCGACGAGCTCGGACTCGATGTTCATGTGCACGTCCTCGAGCGCCGGATCCCAAGGAAACGTGCCTTGTTCGATCTCGGTGCCGATGTCCGCCAGGCCGCTGACGATTGCGTCCCGCTCTTTGACGGTGAGGACGCCGATGGCATGGAGCATGCGGGCGTGCGCCTGCGACCCCGCGATGTCCTGGCGGTAGAGGCGTTTGTCGACGTCCACGGATGAGGTGAAGCGGGCCACGAACGCGTCCGTCGGCTCCGAGAAGCGTCCACCCCACATCCTGTTCGCAACTTCGGGCTCGTCTCCTGGAGACGAGCTGGCAGCGTTGCGCGCGCCAGGTTCGGCCTTGGTGGGGTTCTGTTCGTGCGGCATCGTGGAAGCGCCGGAGGTCGGATGCGAGGCGGCGCGTTTTCGGCGGCTCTTGGATAGTATAGCGGCGCTTGAGGACCTTTGGATGCGGCTTTAGGCCATGCGCACTATCCGGATCGCTACCCGCCGCAGCCGACTCGCCATGACGCAGGCCGAGTTCGTAGCGTCTCGGTTGAGGGCAAATGAACCGTCGCTCCGCGTGGAACTCGCAGGCTTCACCTCCCAGGGCGACCGCGACCAGTCGCCGTCCCTTGCGCAGGCGGGCGGCAAGAGTTCGTTCGTGGGCGCTCTCGAGGAGGCGGTGCGGGATGGCCGGGCCGATCTGGCCGTGCACAGCATGAAGGATGTTGCCGTGCGCGTGCCCGACGGGTTCGCGTTGCATACGTTCGGCCCACGCGCCGACGTCCGCGATGCCTTGGTGGTCAACGGATCCCCCGGGACACTGGCGACGTTGCCGGGCGGTGCTCACGTGGGCACGGCGAGCATAAGGCGCCGCGCCCTGCTGCTGACGTTGCGTCGCGACCTTGAGGTCGTGCCCGTCAGGGGCAATGTGGACACGCGCCTCAAGCGCCTCGACGCCGGCGGCTATCACGCCCTGCTGCTCGCCTGCGCGGGCTTGGACCGGCTCGGACTCGGCGACCGGATCGGCCAGCGCGTCGATGCCGAAGTCCTCGTTCCAGCTCCCGGGCAGGGCGCCTTGGCCGTCGAGTTCCTGGCCGGGCGCGAGGACCTCGATGACCTGATCCGTACGGGCGTGGACAGCGAGGTGGAGCGCTCGGTGACGGCGGAGCGGCAGGTGACGCGCCGGCTGGGTGCCGACTGCGCCATGCCGTTCGGCGCGTATTGCACGGCGTGCGATGGCGAACTCCGGTTGACGACCGTTGCAGCGGCCACGGACGGCACGCAGATGTTGCGTGTGGAGCTAACCGGCGATGACCCGGTGGCGCTCGGTGACGACGCGGCCGCGCGCTTGCAGAAAATGGGCGTGGGTGACCTGCTCGGCGAGAACGCCGAGGATGTCGCCGGTTGATGCGGGTCTGGGTGACCAGGACCGAACCGGGTGCCGGTCGTTTGTCGCGCCGGCTGACGGGCGCGGGGCACGCCGTTCTCAACGCCCCCGTGCTGCACATTGAGGACACGTCGAACGCTGCCCCGCCAGGCTGCTTCGACTTCGTCCTCTTCGTGTCCGGCCATGCCGTGGAGCGTGCCTTCGCGACCGGCTGGGACCCGAAGCTCCGGCCCGGAATAGCCGCCGGAATCGGCGCGGCGGCGGAAACGGCACTGCGCAGCCGAGGAATCCGAACACGGCTTTGCGGCATCGCCGATGCGACGGCCGTGACACGGGCGCTGATGACGCCGCCGCCGCGGACTTTGCTCGTCAAGGGCGAAGGCGGGCGCGATGTCGTGCAGAATTGGGTGCGCTCGCATGGCGCATCCGTCGCGGAGTGGGACGTCTATAGGCGCGTGCCCGCAAGGCCGACCCTCGGCGATGAGCGGATCGACGCCATCGTCGCGGCGAGCGGCGACGGCGTGCGCGAAATCGCGGCGCTGTGGTTCGCTGGCGGGCGCAGCGGCAGTGTCCCTCTGCTGGTTCCGTCGCCGCGGGTGGCGGACCTCGCTGAAGCGGTGGGATTCGACAACGTCGTCGTGACCGCGGGTGCTGCCGATGACGCCGTCGTTTCGGCGCTCCGGAAGCTGCGGGAGGTATGAGTTGGCGGAATTGGAGGACATCGACGCACCGACGCCCGCGCCGCGTGCGGGGCGCAGCGGCTTGGGGTTGCTGGCTTGCGTCCTGGCATTGGCGGCGTTGGCGTGCAGCGGCTACCTCTATTGGCAACTGGTTTGGCGGGCCGGCGACGGCATCGACGCCCGTTTCGAGGAGCTTGCGGCGGAGTTCGCTCGCGAGGAGATCGAGCGCGCCGCCACGGACGAAGCGGCACGCGCCGAGCGCGAGCAACTCGCCGACGACTTGGCCGCGCAGGTGCAGGTGTTGGCGACCACGCGCGCGGCCTTGGCGCGGTCGACCGCGGGCCAAGCAGCAGCCGTTTCCCATGCACCCCGGGATTGGCAACTCGCGGAGGTCGAGTACCTGCTTCGCCTCGCCAACCACCGCTTGCGCTTGGAACGCGATGCCGACGGGGCGATGGAACTGCTCTCGGCCGCCGATGAGATCCTTGCGCGGATCGACGACTTCGCCTTCCACGAGGTGCGCGCGTTGCTGGCTGAAGAGACGGCGTCCTTGCGTGCCTTCGAGGGGGCCGACGTGGCCGGCGTGTTCTTGCGGCTCGGCGCGGCGAAGGGGTTGATCGATCAATTGCCTTTGCGGCTTCCGGAGTACGTCGGCGAACGCGCCGAAGCCGACGAAGTGCCGGTGGGCGCGCCAGCAGACGCCGAGCGCTCGCTCATCGAAGCGCTGCTCGCCCGCGCGGACGGCCTGGTTCGTTTCCGCCGCCACGACCTCGAAGCGCGTCGCCCGTTGCTGCCGGCCGACGAGGTGGAGGACCTGGAGCGATATCTGCGCCTAGCCTTGGACCGCGCGCAGCTCGCGGCCTTGCGCCGCGACCAGGCGATCTACGCCGCCAGTCTGTCGACCGCTGCCGACGCACTGGACGCGTTCGTCGACCCGACCGGGGACGCGGCCGCCGCTTTGGGCACGGAAATCGAGGCGTTGCTCGCCGTGGATCTCGCCAAGCCGTTGCCGGACATCTCCGGTTCGCTCACCAAGCTCCGGGACCTGCGCCGGGTCACGGCTGACAACGGCTGATGGTCATCTGGCTTGTCCTGCTGGCCGTCGCCTTGGCGGTCGGTGGCCTATTGGCTGCCGCGATGTTGCACGACCCGGGCTACGTCCTGTTGGCGTACGGTGGGATCACCATGGAGACCAGCCTGTGGTTCGCGCTCGGCGCGTTGATCGCATTGTGGCTGGCCCTGGCGCTCGTCGGCTCGCTGATTCGACGCTCTCGCACCGGCGGAACACGGTTGGCGGGCTGGATGCGTCGACGCCGATCCACAGCCGTCCAGACGCGGTCCGTGCAGGGAGCGATGCTCTTGGCGGAGCAGCGCTGGCGCGATGCCGAACAGGTCCTGCTCGAAGCGGCGGAGAAGGGCGACGCCGGGCTCGCCGATTATCTCGGCGCGGCCCGGGCTGCCAACGCCGGGAACCGGTTCGAACAACGTGACCGCATACTCGACCAAGCGAAGGCCGCTCTGCCCGAGGCGACGTTCGCCGTCGACTTGGTCCGCTCCGAACTGCAGCAGCAAGGCGGCCAGTGGCGACGCAGCGTCGCGACCCTGGAGACCTTGCGCAGCCAGGCCCCCCGCCATCCGGTCGTCCTCACGCGCCTGTTCGAAGCCCACAGGGCTCTCGCGGACTGGCAGGCGGTCGCCGACCTCGCGAGCGCGCTGCCGTCGGAGGCGGGCGCGGATCTCGACACCGTGCAGGTGGCTGTGTGGGGAGCCCGACTCGGCAGTTCCCGGCACAGCGATGACAGCTCGCTGCACGTGCGCAACACCTGGAAGGCGATGCCGAAGCGGCTTCACGACGACGAGGGTCTGTTGCTCGAATACGCGGAACTGGCGGCCCCGCCTGATGCCGAAGCGGCCTTGCGCCAAGGACTGCAGCGACATTGGCGGACATCGTGGGTGCGCCGCTACGGCACGCTTGCCGGCGATGTCGCCAAGCGACGCAAGGAGGCGGGGGGCTGGCTCGCCGCCCATCCCGAGGACGCCGACCTCCACCTCACGCTGGGACGGCTGGCGGTCGCCGACGGCGACGTCGACCAGGCACGGACACACTTCGAGGCCAGCTTGCAGGCCCGGCGGGATGCCGAGACGTTGGTTGAATTGGCGGGTCTAGCCGACGAGTCTGGCGATCAGGCTCTGGCCAATGGTTACTACCGCGAAGCGCTGGAGAACAGTCGGGCTTGAAGCCCCGTGCGGAGGCCTAGCGTCCCCGCATCGACGAGAAGAACTGCTCGTTGGTCTTGGTTTCCTTGAGCTTGTCGACCATGAACTCGATGGCGGCGATGTCGTCCATGTCGTGCAGGAGCTTGCGCAGGATCCAGACGCGCTGCAATTCGTCCTCGGGCAGAAGTCGCTCCTCGCGCCGGGTGCCGGACCGGCGGATATTGATGGCCGGCCAAACGCGTTTCTCGGCGATCTTCCGCTCGAGGTGGATTTCCAAGTTGCCGCGGCCCTTGAACTCCTCGTAGATCACCTCGTCCATCTTCGAGCCCGTGTCGATCAACGCGGTGGCGATGATCGACAGGCTCCCACCTTCCACGAAGTTGCGCGCGGCGCCGTAGAAGCGCTTGGGACGCTCCAGCGCATTGGCGTCCACGCCCCCGGTCAGCACCTTGCCGGACGACGGCACGATCGTGTTGTAGGCACGTGCCAGGCGGGTGATGGAGTCGAGCAGAATGACGACGTCCTTTTGGTGCTCGACGAGGCGCTTGGCCTTCTCGATGACCATCTCCGCGACCTGCACGTGGCGCGACGGCGGCTCGTCGAAGGTGCTCGCCACGACCTCGCCGCGGACCATGCGGCGCATGTCCGTCACCTCCTCGGGGCGCTCGTCGATCAACAGCACGATCAGCACGACGTCGGGGTTGTTGGCGGCGATGGAGTCGGCGATGTTCTGCAGCATCAGGGTCTTGCCGGCCTTCGGCGGTGAGACGATCAGGGCTCGCTGACCCTTGCCGATCGGTGCGATCAGATCCACGATCCGGGACGACAGGTCCTGGGTCGTTCCGTTACCGCGTTCCAGCGTGAGGCGTTCGTCGGGGAAGTCCGGCGTCAGGTTCTCGAAGAGAATCTTCTGTTTCTTGGAGTTCGGCTCGCTGAAGTTGACCTCGTCGATCTTGAGCAGCGCGAAGTAGCGCTCGCCGCCGCCTTTGGGCGGTCTGATCTTGCCCGCGATGCCATCGCCGGTGCGCAGGTTGAAGCGTCGTATCTGGTTCTGCGAGACGTAGATGTCGTCCGGGCCGGCAAGGTACGAGCCGTCGGCGGAGCGCAGGAAACCGAATCCGTCGGGCAGGATTTCGAGGGTTCCTTCGCCGTAGATGTCGTCGCCGTTGGTGGCCTGCTTGCGCAGGATGGCGGCGACGACTTCGTTCTTGCGCGATCGCGCCAGGTTGTCGAGGCCCATGCCGCGGGCCATTTCGACGAGTTCGCCGACGGGTTTGCGTTTCAGGTCTGTGAGGTTCATGGCGGGTCTTTCAGTGCTTCGGGGGCTGGCTCGATCGGCCGGGGGGCGCGTGGAGGGGCGCGTATCTTGGGGGTCTGGGTGGGAGCCGGCAGCGTTCGATCGCGCCGTGGCGGATGACTTTAACACCGGGGAATCGACCGCGTCCACTTACCGCGGATGACGCGCCTAGATGTTGCTTTCGAGGAACGCCGCGAGTTGCGACTTGGACAGCGCGCCAACCTTGGTCGCCTCGACTTCGCCGTTGCGGAACAACATCAGGGTGGGTATCCCGCGAATGCCGTACTTGGGTGGCGTTTGCGCATTGGCGTCGATGTCGAGCTTGCACACCTGGACGCGGTCCGAGTACTCCTCCGCGATCTCCTCGAGGATCGGGGCGATCATCTTGCACGGTCCGCACCACTCGGCCCAGTAGTCGACGAGTACGGGTTTGTCGGCACCGAGGACTTTGTCGTTCCAGTCGGCATCGGTGACGTGTTGAATGTGATCCGACATTGCGGCTCTCCTTGACGAATGGATCGTGAGGTTGGCGTGCGATCTGCGTTGGACGACGGCGCTTGAAACGCTAAGCGGGCGACCTGTAAGTCGTACACCTAAGAGTTCGCGGTCACCGTTCCTCGCGAACTATAAGCAAAAGCGGCGGTGAACCGCAACGCGTGCGTAACGCACTGCGCCGCGCCGGAAAAAACGCGGTTTGGCCTGCCTAGAGCGCCTCGGCTACGCGCCGTGCGAAGTACGTCAGGATGCCGTCGGCCCCGGCGCGCTTCATGCCGAGGAGTGCCTCGGTCACGACCCGCTCGTCGAGCCAACCGTTGCCGATGGCCGCCATCAGCATGGCGTATTCGCCGCTGACCTGGTAGACGAAGGTGGGTGCGCCGAAGGCGTCCTTGACGCGCGCGACGATGTCGAGATAGGGCATGCCGGGCTTTACCATGACCATGTCCGCGCCTTCCTCGAGGTCGAGTTCGATCTCGCGCAGCGCCTCGTCGCTGTTCGCCGGGTCCATCTGGTAGGTCATCTTGTCGCCCTTGCCGAGGGTTGCCGCGGAGCCCACGGCGTCCCTGAACGGCCCGTAGTAGGCCGATGCGTACTTGGCCGAGTACGCCATGATCCGCGTATTGGGGAAGCTCGCCGACTCCAGCGCTTCGCGGATAGCGCCCACCCGGCCGTCCATCATGTCGGACGGTGCGATCACGTCGGCGCCGGCACGCGCGCAGGTGAGGGCCTGGGCGGTGAGCGTCTCGATGGTGAGGTCGTTCAGGACGTAGTGATCGTCGTCCAGGATGCCGTCGTGGCCGTGCGTCGTGTAGGGATCGAGGGCGGCGTCGGTGATGACGCCGAGCGTTGGACAGGCCGCCTTCACGGCCGCGACCGCGCGCGGAACCAAGCCGTCCGGATTCACGGCCTCGCTGCCGTCGGCCGTCTTCCGGTCGGCGTCGACGTAGGGAAAGAGCGCGACCGCCGGGATGCCGAGGTCGGCGGCTGCGCGTGCCTCCTCGACCAACAGATCGATGCTCAAGCGGTCGGTGCCGGGCATGGAGGCGACGGCTTCGCGGCGATGTTCGCCTTCGATGACGAACATCGGATAGATCAGGTCGTCCACGGTGAGCGTGTTTTCGCGTACCAGCCTGCGCGAGAAGTCGTCGGCGCGGTTGCGCCGCATGCGGGTCATCGGGAAGCTCATCGGGGAACTCTACCAAACGAGGTTGAGCAGCGTGCCGGCTGGGGCGGCGCTGCCGCTTGCATTCTGTGGCGCAACGCTCTTGACTTACGCGTTCGTCTCTTCGCGATGGACCCTTTGATGAAGTTCGGCATTTTCTACGAGCACCAACTGCCGCGGCCGTGGACCGACGGTGAGGAACAGAAGCTCTTCAACGACGCCCTGGAGCAGGTGGAGGTTGCCGACCGGCTCGGGATCGACTTCGCTTGGGAGGTGGAGCATCACTTCCTCGAGGAGTATTCGCACTCGTCGGCACCGGAGGTCTTCCTCGCGGCATGTTCGCAACGCACCAAGAACATCCGCCTCGGCCATGGCATCCGCCAAGTCATACCGGAGTACAACCACCCGGCGCGGACGGCGGAGGTGATCGCAACCCTCGACCTCGTCTCCAACGGTCGGGTGGAGTTCGGCACCGGCGAGTCCTCCGCCGAACTCGAACTGGGCGGATTCCGCATCCCGGTGGAGCGCAAGCGCAAGATCTTCATGGAATCGGTGGAGCACATCTGCAACATGCTGGCGATGGACCCGTACCCGGGCTACAAGGGCCAGTACTTCGAGATGCCGTGCCGCAACATCGTCCCGAAGCCCGTGCAGCGTCCGCATCCGCCGCTGTGGGTGGCGTGCTCGCAGCGCGAGACGATCCGCATGGCGGCCCGCCTCGGCATCGGCGCACTGACCTTCGCCTTCGTCGACCCCGCCGAAGCCACCGAGTGGGTCGACGAGTACTACGGCATCATCAAGAGCGAGGCTTGCGTGCCGATCGGCCATGCCATCAACCCGAACATCTGCATGGTGTCGAGCTTCTCCTGTCACCAGGATCGCGAAGAGGCCGTCCGCCGGGGCCTCGATGGCTTCGAGTTCTTCGGCTTCGCTCTCGGCAGCCTGTATGCCTTCGGCGAGCACAAGCCGGGGCGGACGAACCTCTGGGAACAGTTCCAGGGCCTCAAGCAGAGCCGCCAGGAGACCCAGGACATCACCCAGGCGCTCTCTGGTAGCCGGGGCGGGATCGGCACGCCCGACGACCTCCGGGAACACCTCCTCAAGTTCGAAGAGCGCGGCGTGGACCAGGTGACCTTCATCCAGCAGGCGGGCCGGAACCGCCATGAGCACATCTGCGAATCGCTGGAGCTTTTCGCCGCCGAGGTGATGCCGGAGTTCAAGGAACGCGAGGCCGAGCGCGAGCGGCGCAAGATGGAGGAACTGGCGCCGTACCTGGAGGCCGCCATGGCCCGCAAGGCGAACATGCCGTCACTTGCCGACAGCGACATCCCGGTCTTCAAGTCCCTCGGGCGCAAGGTGTCGGAGGAGTCCGAGCAGGAAAGCTCGATCTACGAGCAGCCCGCGAAAGCTGCGGGGTAGCCCGACATCTGCCATGCGCGCCGCCGCCGGCCCGGCGCGCATGGCTTGCCTTGACGCAGGGGGCGCGGCTTGGTGCGACCTTTTCGGGTTCTGGCGCATCTAACCCCACATGTCCCGGTTCGGTGACATCCGACTTGATGCGGCGATCGTCCGCCGCCTGATGCGCGGCGAGCGCAAGGCCCAGGAGATCGTCTACCGGGCCTACGCGAACCCCGTCTACACGATGGCGCGTCGGATGCTGCGCGACCAGGGCCTCGCCGAGGAGGCGACGCAGGACACCTTCGTCGACGTCCTGACGCGTGCCGCCAAGCTTGAGCGCGTGGAAGCGCTGGGCGGGTGGATCCGGACCATAGCGGTCAACCAGTGCCTGATGCGCCTGCGTTCGCCTTGGCACCGGCGTCGGGATGAGTTGGCCGGCGATGAGCCAACGGTCGACGACGGTCCGGGTCGCGCCATCGATATCGACCAGGCCTTGGGCCGCCTGTCGGGGAACGCGCGCATGGTGGTCTGGCTGCACTGCATAGAGGGTTACACCCACGACGAGATCGCGGCCGCGTTCGGGCGGTCGCCGAGCTTCTCGAAATCACAACTGGCACGCGCCTATCGCGTGCTTACCGAACACTGCCACGCGGCCGGCGACGGCGGCGAAGGCGTGCTCGCGGGCGAGCCCGAGCGAGGAACGGAAGATGAGCGATCACGAGCCGCGTGCGCAATCTGACGACCACGGCGTGGCCGAGGTCAACGAGGCCCTCAACGCGTTGCCGGAACTGGCGGCCCCGGATCGTCTCTGGGACGGCGTCCGACGACGCATCGACGCGGCGCCCGCTAGACGGGCTCGATCCCGGTTCGTGCCTTTCGCGCTGGCTGCGAGCCTGCTGGTCGCGGCGGCGCTGGCCGTGCTGCTCGGCATCGAGCCTGCGGACCGCGGGGCCGCCGACGTGGACATCGCGGCGTTGCTCGAACGCTCCCGTAACGTCGAGGCCGAGCGGCGTGCCAGGCCGGTCGTGCTGTCGCCGAGCGGCGTCGAGCGGGTCCTGCAGGTTCGCATAGGCGGGATCGATGCGCTGCTGAACGAGCAGTTGCTGCAAGGCACCGACCCGAGCGCGCGGCAGGCGCTGCTGCGCGAGCGGGTCGAACTGATGGAAGACTTGAAACACATCGAACGCTACCGCCGGGACGAGCTGTTCCAGCAGGCGGTGTTCTAGCGAGCGCCCCACGGCTCGCCCTGCGCTGTGCGCAGGTCGGCCTTCGGCCCAGCCCCGCCGTCGATCATGGAACATCCGCCGACGGTCACTGCGTTCCCTCTGGCGGATGTTCCATGAAAGGAGAGAAACGATGAAGAAACTGATGGGTGCTTTGACTGTTGCGCTGGCCGCGACCGCCGCGGCGCATGAAGAAGACGCGTTGGCGGAGACCCGTGCCAGCCTGGAAGACGCGCGTGCCCGGTTGGCCGAGGCGGCCCGGGAAATGGCGGAGGCGACGCGCGAACAGTTCGTCGCCCGTTCCGACCGCGCCATGATCGGCGTGCTGATCGCCGACCAGGGCGAGCAAGGTGTCGTCGTTGGCGGCGTCACGCCGGACGGCGGCGCCGAGGCCGCGGGCGTTCTCGCCGACGACGTGATCACCGGAATCAACGGCGAGCCGCTCACGGGCCTCGACATGCCCGTCCGACGGCTGCGCGCAATTCTCGACGACGTGGCCGCGGGCGATCCGGTCAACGTGGTGATTCTGCGCGACGGCGAAGCGAGCGAAATCGAGGTCGTCACCACGAACGCCTATCGCGCAGACCTGGTGCCGCACTTCGATTTCGACTGGTTGCCGCGGGTCGACGTCCCGGCTCGCGTCATGGCGTTTCGGGATAGGTTCGAGCAGCGCGGCAACGACTTGAAGCTCGTCGACATCGGCGAGGATCTCGGCGACTACTTCGGCGTCGATGCCGGCGTCCTGGTCTTGGACACGCCCACGAAAAGCGACCTGCGGCCCGGCGACATCCTCAAGCGCATAGACGATGCCGACGTCGGATCGTCCGACGAGGCCTATCGGCTACTGGCCGGCGACGGCGAAGCGGCTGTGGAGGTGCGACGCAAGAACCGCTCCGTCGAGGTGACGGTCGCCAAGCACTCGCGCCGTGGCAACGTCTTCATGTTCAGGTCTGGTGACGGGCAAAACGGCGAGCAGGAAGTGCAGGTCGAGGTCGACGTCAAGGAGGCGCACTAGCGCGCCTCCGCGCCTGCGATTCAGCGGTGGCGCCAGTAGGTGATCGTCAAGGCCACCATCCCGATAAAACCCACCAGCGCCGCCGCCGGGATAATGACCCCCTGCTCGGTGCACTCCCCAGTGCCTTGGGCCATGTGGCGGAGAACGTCGAGCACCGGAAACACGTCGATCATGTAGTCGAAGTCGACGCCGCAGCCAGGCACCTGGTCGGCGGGAAGCGTCAGCAGGTAAAGGTGGCGGATCGAGAACGCGCCACCCGCCAAGCTTGCGCCAACCGCGAGCAGCGGGTAGATGCCAAGGCGTGGATTGTGCGCGAAGCCGGCGGCGGCGATGAGCCCGGCCAGCATGATCCAAGCCCGCTGATTCAGACACAAGGCGCAGGGCAGTTGACCGAATCCATGCTCGAGCACCAGCGCACCAGCCGCCAAGATCGCCGCCCACGCAATCGCAGCGAGGTTCCACAACTCCTTGCCGCGCCAACCGTCGAAGTGCATGGCCGGCAATGGTGGGACGTCCGCGAAATGGCGTCAAGGCGAAGCGTTCCCGCCGGGAATGCCGACGGCATGGCTCAACGTCCGCTCGTCCATCGGCCGCCAAGGAGCACCTCGTCGCCCCTTTGGCCCGCGGCGCCGTGTATAGCCGCGCCGGGCCTTGCCCCCGATATAGGTGCTTGTACGACTGTAATCACCTGACCTCGTCGCTATGGTGGTGGCCACAGGTGGGGTGTCTCGGTTTCGTGTCGAACCCGTGCTCTTTCCGTGCCCTTGAGTCACGGTCAGAGGTGACGCGGCCGGACAAGTGAATGTCGTTGCGTTTGGTTTTCGCCGTTCGTTTGGTGTCCGAGGAACGCCGCCGTCAGCAACATAGCGACGAACGGTGCAATGGCAGAATCCGACTCCCGGGAACCTCGCCCGGAACGACCCACTTGGCGCGGCGCGCTGCAGTTGACTCTCATAGTAGGGGTGATCGCGGCCGCGATCTTCTTCGCGCGCGCGCCGAGCCGAGATTACCTGGAGCTCGATCCCGAAGATGCGGAGCGCGCGATCGAGCCCACCGCCGCGGTGATCCAACCTGTTGCCACCACGGCATCCCGTAGCCTGCGACTGACCGGCATGGTGACGACGCTCGGCACTGTCGACGTCCGACCCGAGGTTTCGGGCCGGATCGTCATGGTGTCGGAGAACTTTCGGAGCGGCGGCGAGTTCTCGGCTGGCGAAACGCTGGTCCAAATCGAAAGGGAGGAGTTCGAACTGGCCCTCGTCAGGGCCAAGCACGGGTTGGAGTTCGCGCGTGGCCAGCTCCGCGAGAAGCAGGACGGGGAAGCCAGGGCTGATGACTTCAAGGAACGGTACCCCGATCGCGACCTGCACCCCTGGTTGGCCAGGGAAGGTGAGATTCAGCAGGCCCAGGCGCAGGTCGATATCGCCGAAGCCCGGATCGCACTTGCCGAATGGGCGTTGGACAACACCCGGATCAGGATGCCGTTCGACGGCTACGTGACGAGCACCAGGGTCTCGGCGGGTCAGGTCGTCCGTGGCCTGGAGTCGAACCTGGGGGACGTCTTTCCCAAGCACCAACTGCGCGTGCGGGCCAAGATCTCCAACTTCGATTTGGACGCCTTGGAACCCGCCATCGGCCGCAAGGCGACCGTGACGGCCAACGGCCGCACGTACGACGCCGTGGTCGAACGGGCGTCCCGCGTTGTGGACGTCGACACGCGTCTCGCCAACTTGTACCTCGCGATCGCCGACCAGGAACAGCGCAGTGTTCTTCCCCGACCTGGGACGTTCGCGAACGTGTCCTTGCAAGGACCGGCCCACGGCGACGTCTACGTGCTGCCCGAGGCGGCGTTGCAGATCAACGGCAGCGTGTGGCTGGTCGACGATGGCAGTGTCGCGTCGTTCACGCCGGACTCGCTGGGGCACGCCGAAGACGGCTGGCTGGTGCGGGCCTTCGATGCGCGGGAGGGTGTCGTCGTAGGACGGATTCCCGGCGTTCGAGAGGGACTCGCCGTCCGGGCCGTTGCTCACGAGTCGCCCTGATCAGGCCAGGGCTGATGGCCAGCACAGCCGAAGGAGTTCGAGATGTCCGATGAGGCGGCCCCCGACGCCAGTGCCTCTGCATCCGGCAGGTTGATCGCCTACTTCTGCAGGAATCCCGTGGCACCGAGCGTCCTCCTCGCTCTCGTGTTCATTGGCGGCATCGTGGCGTTGAACATGACGACGCTCGAGACCTTCCCCGAGTTCGACCCGCGCATCGTCCGCGTCGAGGTGGCGTATCCGGGGGCGAACCCGGCCGAGGTGGAAGAGGACGTCGTCCGGCGCATCGAGGAGAGCCTTGTCGGCACCGTCGGGGTGTCGCGCACTGTTTCGGTCTCCCGCGCCGGGCTTGCCGTCGTCGAGGCCGAAATGGAGCCGTTCGCCGACGACATCGACACCCTGAATCTCGTCCGCACGGCTGTAGAGCGGATCGAGGACTTCCCCCCGCGGAACGCCGAGCAACCCGAGGTCACCAAGGTCGAAGTGAACCGCAACGTGCTGACGATCTCGGTCAGCTCCCCCACCTTGGGCCCGTACCAGTTGCGTCGCGCCGCCGAGCTCTTGCGCGACGGATTGCTGCTCCTGCCGAGTGTCGCGATCGTCGAACTGGTCGGCACGCGGGATCGAGAGATACGGGTGGAGGTGGACGAGGAGACGCTCACCCGCTATCGCATCACGATCGCCGACCTCGTGGAACTCATTCGCAAGACCTCGGTGAACGTCACTGGCGGCGAGCTCAGAACGGAGTCCGGCGATATCGTGATGAGCACGCTTGCCAAGGGGGACTTCGCCGAGGACTTCGCGAGGATTGTGGTGGTTTCGCGCGATGACGGATCGTTGGTTCGACTGGGGGAGATGGCAACCGTCCGTGACAGCCTTCTCGAGCAGGAGACCTACGCCACCGTTGATGGCGTGCCGACCGTGTTCCTGCACGTGCGGTCATCACCGGATACTTCTCCGCAGGATGCGAGCTCCGAGGTCCAGGCCTACCTCGCCTCGTATACACACCCGCAAGCCGTGGAGCTGGCCGTTTGGGACAGCGAAACCTGGGCGGTCGAAGACCGCCTGAGCCTCATTCTGAGGAACGGCATCGCCGGACTCACCTTGGTGTTCCTGGTGCTGCTCCTCGTGTTCGACCTGCGCACGGCGACGTGGGTGACCATCGGTGTCCCGGTCATATTCATCGGATCCCTGGTCCTTTTCCCCGCAGTCGGTCTCACCATCAATGTGATTGCGCTGTTCGCCTTCTTCGTGCTGATCGGGGTCGTGGTGGACGATTCGATCATCGTCGGGGAGAGCGTCGCGAGTTTCCGCGAGGCGGGCTACACCGGGCCGGACGCCGCGATCGCCGGCACGAAGGACGTCATCGCCCCGGTGACCGTGGGCGCGCTTGGGATCGTCATCGCCTTCGCGGTGCTGCTACCACTCGACGGCTTGATCGGTCAGTTGCTTTGGGCGATACCCATGGTCGCCGTGGTCGTGCTGCTGCTGTCGCTAGCGGAGGCCGCGATGGTGCTTCCCGGTCACTTGGCAAGACAGGGACGTACCGACGTCTGGCCCCTGTCGGTAGCGCAGCGCGGCGTCCAGGGGTGGGTACGTCGCGTGATGCAGACGAGGATCGTCCCGTTGATCTCTTGGTCGGTTCGCACGCCGTTCTGGCCCCCAGCCGTCGTCGCCGCCAGCGTGCTCTTCGCCGTAGCGCTGCTGGCTTACGGGCTGGTTCCCTACGAGCCGGAGTTCAGTCTCGTGGACGACGAGGACGTGCAGGTCGACCTCGTGTTGCCGGCGAGCGCCCGGTTCGAGGACGTGGAGGCCGCGGCGGGTGCGGCAGCCCGTGCTGCCGAGGAGGTGGACGTCGCGTTCGACGGTTCCGCCATCAATGCCAAGGCCGTGGCCCTCGGTTTCCACATCCCGCGAGAGTACGTCGGCGGTACCGACCCCTATCCGCCGCGGGGCAACGTCGCCTCCGTTCAGATCCGCCTCAATCCGCTGCCCCTCCGGACGATGCCCGTCCAGGAGTTCAAGCATCGGTGGCAGCGAGCCGTCGCCAACATCCCCGGCGTCGAGTCGGTCGTCTTCCCCAACCGGAACCGGGGCCTCGCCGGCCTTTCTTACGCGTTGACGCACACCGACGCGGGCACCGTCCAGGCTGCGGCCACGGACTTCGGGGAGGCCCTGTCACGCCTCGGCGGCCTCGCGAATGTCAACGACTCCATCTCGACGGGGAAGCGACGCTTCGAGGTTCGGCTGAACGAGGCCGGCCATGCGAGCGGCTTGACGTCGGCATCCGTCGCGTTGCAGCTACGGCACGCTTTCTACGGCGCGGAGGCCCAACGGGTCCAACGGGGGCGGGACGAACTCCTGGTCATGGTTCGCTACCCGCAGGACCGCCGCACCAGCTACCGAGACCTTCGCAACGAACTGATCCGCCTGCCCGGCGGACGGGAGCAGGTTCCGTTGTACGCGATCGCGGATTTCGTCGAAACCGATACCCTCGCGGAGCGCTTGCGGATCGACGGCCGCAGCGCCGCGGTGGTTTCCGCGGACGTCGACCGCGACGCTGATGCGTCCGGCGCCGCTGAGGTCGTGACATCGACCTTCCTGCCGAGACTCGTGCGCGACTACCCGGGATTGCACGTCCAGCCGCACGACCAGTCCAGGGAAGCGGCCAGGGCCCTCGACATCCTGCGCTACTCCATCCCCATCGGCTTGCTGGCCGTCTACGTCCTGCTCGCGTCGTTCCTGCGCAGCTTCGTACAACCCCTGTTGGCGATGGCGGGTATTCCCATGGCGTTCGTGGGAGCCGTGGTCGGCCACTGGATGCTCGGCTACGTGTTCAGCTTCACATCCATCCTCGGGCTGATCGCGGTGTCCGGGATCGTCGTGAGCGACACGACGCTTCTGCTCCACAGGTTCAACCGGGTCATGCTCGACCCGGAAATGCCTGCCGTGGCTGGCATTGCGGCAGCAACCCGGCAACGGGCCCGCGCGGTACTGCTGACGAGCCTGACGACGGCACTCGGTCTCATGCCGATGCTGTTCAACGACAGCGAAACGATCCAGTTCCTGATTCCGCTTGTCGTGAGCATCACCTTCGGATTGACCTTCTCGGGCATTGGGTTGGTGTTCTTCTTGCCGGCCGTCACGATGCTGGTCGAACTGGCCAAGGGCCGCTTGCGTGCTTTACGGGCACCGGCGGAGCCGGCCCCGCTCGCCGGCGAGTAGGAGCGACCGGTGGCCAATGGCGATCGCAGCGCGGGCAATCCGCCTTGGACCGGCGTGTTCGAGTACATGGCCCACAACCGCGTCGGCGTAACGGCGATCACGGTCCTCCTGCTGGGCCTTGGTACCGTCGCGTTCAACGCCAGCGTTTTCGAGCGATACCCCCCGATCGACCTGCGCACGGTCGTCATCAACGTCCCCTACGACGGCGCGACGCCGCGGGAGGTCGAGGAGGACATCGTCCGGCGGATCGAGGAGCGCCTCGTCTCGCTCGACGGCGTCGAACGCATGACCTCGGGAGCCTGGCGAGGCCGGGCCGAGATTCTCGTCGAGCTCAAGCAATGGACGGACTCGGCGGAGAAGCTCGAATTCGTCAGGACGGCGGTGGCGAGCATCGAGGACTTCCCGCCACCGGGTGCCGACGAGCCCGAAATAGTACTCAAGACGATTCTGCGCAACGTCCTATCCCTGGCCGTGACCTCCGCGACGCATAGCGGGGAACGTCTAAGGGCCTATGTCGACAGCCTTCGAGAGCAACTCCTGCTTTTGCCGAGCGTGCGGATCGTCGACGTGGTCGGCGCGCCGGTGCGGGAGTTCCAGGTGGACGTGGACGAGGCGCAACTGGCGCGGTACGGGCTGACGATCCGCGAGCTCGCGGCGGCGATCCGCACGTCGTCCTACAACGTCTCCGGCGGCGAGATCAGTACCGAGTCGGGAGACCTTGTCGTGAGCGCGCTGCAGAAGCGGAATACGGCTGCCGGCCTGGCCGACATCGTCGTTCTGAGCCGACCGGACGGGACGATCGTCCGTCTCCGGGACATGGCGGAAGTCCGTGACGGCTTCGCCGAAGATCCGCTGATCAACACCGTGAACGGCGTTCCCGCGGTCTTCCTCGACATCGCCGCGCCGGCCGGCATCGATCCGGTCGACGTGATGGACGAGGTGGAGGAGTTTCTCGCCGCGCACCCGGCGCCGCCGGGGCTCACCGTGGCGCCTTGGCTCGACCGGGTTTTCTCCGTCGAGCGACAACTGACGACCATCGCCAACGGCGCGTTGATCGGCGTGGCCCTAGTGTTTCTCGTGCTCGTGCTCGTGTTCGACTTCCGCATCGGCTTCTGGATCACGGTCGGGATACCCACTGCGGTCATCGGCTCCTTCATCGCCCTGCACATGCTATCCGTGACGCTCAATGTCATGGTGGTCTTGGGTGTCGCCGTTGTGATCGGGATCGTCGTGGACGACGCGGTTATCGTTGGCGAGAGCATCGCGCGACATCGACAGGCGGGACTCGGCGGCGTTCAGGCGTCGATCGCGGGAGCGCGTGAAGTGTTCGTGCCGGTCACGGTCGGCGTGGTGACGACCATGATCGCCTTTGCCGCCCTGTTGCCGCTCGACGGCAATGTCGGCCAGCTGATCAGCACCCTAGCCCTCGTGGTGATGGTTGTCCTGGCGTTTTCGCTGTTCGATGCGTTCTTCCTGCTGCCCGCCCACCTGGCGGTCGATGGTCGAGCGACGCGCTGGCCACTGAGCGTGTTCCAGCGGAAGGTGTCGAGTTCGTTTGACGCGTTGGTCGACGGCCGTCTCGGCGATTGGATCACGGGGTGTACGCGCCGGCCGGGCACCCCGATTCTCATCGGTCTCGCCCTCGTCGCTATCGCCGTGTTGCTGTTTGCGACCAACGTGGTCAAGTTCGACGCGGTCGGCGACAACCTCGACGAGCGGCAGCTGCAGGTGGACCTGACGATGGCCGTCGGTACGCCGTTCGAGGAAACGGTGCGCGCCACCGAACGCATCGTCAAGGCGGCCCACGAGGCGAACGAGACAACCGGGCGCACGGCGGTCAACGCCATCAACGTCATCGTCGGCATGCATCGGCCGGTCGAGACGCTGCTCGGCGCGGCAGCAGCCGAGCCGGCGCGGCACCGCGCAACCGTCCAGCTGCGGTTGAATGTCCCGCCAGCCCGCGAGGTCTCGGTCGCCGAACTGAAGCAGACCTGGATCAACCGCCTCGGCACGCTCGACGGTGCCGAAAGGCTGGCATTCCGGACCTCGACCCAGGCCACGGCAGCGGCCGTGGGGTACGTCCTGCTGCACCCCGACGAGGAGGACGTGGTCTCGGCCGCGATCGCGCTGAAGGAGCAGTTGGTCGCCCTGCCGTCGGTCTACGCCGTCGACGACACGCTGGAGTGGGACAAGGTCAACTACGAAGTCGGCGTCACCGACCTCGGACGGTCCGGGGGGCTCGCTGAAGCCGACTTGGCTTACCAGCTCCGCAACCGCTTTTTCGGCGCGAAGGTGGACCGCATCGTCAGGGACGTCGAAACCATCGACGTCATGGTCCGCTACCCGATGGAACAGCGGCGGAGTCACGCTGACCTCGGCGACGAACTCATCGCCCTGCCCGATGGGTCTGTTGCAGCTCTCTCGAGCGTCGCCGAGACCCGGCAGCGGCAGGGGCTCGCGCAGCGGCAGCGCGTCGACGGTTGGCCCGCGGTGACGTTCACGGTCTATTACGACAACGCAATGACGTCCTCCGAGGAACTGGAGGACCTGATGGAGGACCGGCTACTGGCCGCCTTGGCGGTGGACTATCCCGAACTCAGGTTCCTTCCGGCCGGTTCCTCCCGCGACACCGTCAAGACGCTCGGCGGTCTGGCGGTCACGTTCCCGGCAGCGCTGCTCGTCATCTTTGCATTGGTGTCTATCCAGCTGCGCAGTGTCCTGCAGCCGTTGTACGTGCTCGTCGGAATCCCGCTGGCGTTGGCCGGCGCGCTCTACCTGCATTGGGCGTTGGGCTACCCGGTGAAACTCACATCGCTCTACGGTCTGGTCGCAGTCTCGGGCGTCGTGATCAACGACACGCTGGTGTTCCTCCATGCCTACAACCGAATTCGGCGGCTGTCGCCGGCGGTGCCGGTCGCCGAAGCGGCGACCCGCGCGGCGAAGCTGCGGGCAAGACCCATCGTGGTCACGAGCGTGACGACGATCGTCGGCCTGCTCCCGATCGTCTACAGCAAGTTCGAGTCCGTGATCACGATCCTGCCGTTGTTCGTGAGCTTGATCGGCGGACTGGCGTTCGCGAGCTTAGGCCCGCTGTTTCTTGTTCCCGCGATCATGGTTGCGGTGGATCGCGTCCGGGGGGCCGAGTGGCGCGAGGCCCGGCTGGCATCGTCGTGAACGGGCACCGCGCTTCTGCGGCCGCATTGACTTGAAGCGGTACCGCGACAATGAGGAGGAGACGATGACGAATCGGACGCCAACAGGTACGCCCAAGAAGCGGTTTCCACGCCGGTCAGCCGGCGGGATGCGCAACCTACGACCGACCGTCGGTGTCTGCGTGCTGGCGCTCGCGGGGTCGGCGTACGGCGAGGCGGACGCCGGGAACGTGAAGCTCGAGGAGGTCCTGGTCACTGCGCAAAAGGTCGAAGAGAACATCGAGGACGTGCCGTCGTCGGTGTCGTCGATCGAAGGTGCCGAGGTGGAGGCGCGAGGCGCTGTGGACCTGACGGACCTCAACGGACTCGTGCCGAACATCGTCACGCAGCGAGTGATGGTCGGCAACGGCGGCAGCTTCGCCATACGCGGAATCGGGTTCTACGAAACGGACCCGTTGGCGGACTCGAAGACGCAGGTGCTGCTCGACGGCGCGCCGCATGCGCGGAACACCGGTGTGCTCCACGACCAGCTCGACGTGGAGCGAGTGGAAATCCTGCGCGGGCCCCAGGGGCCGCTGTTCGGCCGCAGCAGCCTCGCCGGGACGATCAACGTCATCACCAAGCCGGTGGGCGACGAGGCGGGTCTTACGGGTAGGCTGTCGCTCGCAGAGTACGGCACACGACACCTGCGCCTGGCGGCCCAGTCCGGGGGCTTCATGGATAACGCCGTGCGCGCGCGGCTGTCCGCGGGAGTCCGCCGATACGATGGCCACGTCGAGAACGCGTACGACGGTCGGTCATTGGGCGCCATCGACGCGAGCAATCTGCGCCTCAAGGTCGACCATGCGTTGGACAACGTCTACAGCACTTTGACGGTCTACGCGGTGGATGAGGACGTGGA
Source organism: Gammaproteobacteria bacterium (assembly GCA_026706385.1). Lineage (GTDB taxonomy): Bacteria > Pseudomonadota > Gammaproteobacteria > Pseudomonadales > Azotimanducaceae > VXYL01. The sequence goes on along the minus strand of JAPOYV010000022.1, from coordinate 91,506 downwards.
TGGTCTCCCGGTCACCAGTTTCATCCAGGATCCGCGCGGCGTGGCCGATGGCGACGTGCACCGGGTCCGCCAGGACGAAGCGGGGCTCGCCGAGTCCGCCGAGAAAGGCGTCACTTTCAGGTCGGACATCGGCATGGGGGCGGGAACCGTGACGGTTTTGGCGAACACCCAGCAGGCGGACTTCCTCTCCTATTTCGATCTCGACGGGCGTGCGGGAACGACCCCGCCCGTCAGGGGCTCCGGCCTGATCATCAACCTTGGGTTCGGCATCGAGCACGAGGAGGACAGCCTCGAGATCCGCTTCCGCGACTCGCACAGCGAGCGCTGGGACTACACGGCGGGGGTCTTTCTCTTCGGCGAGGAGTCGACGCGCATCTCCTACCAGAACATCGGCGCACCGTACTCCGCGAGCTACGGGCTCGAGGACGCCTTCGTCACCGTGGAAGCGGGCCAGCGGACGAAGACGGCCGCGGTGTTCGGCCAGGCGGACTTCCATGCGACGCCGAAGCTCTCGCTGCTCCTGGGCTGGCGCGCGACGCGCGATGAGAAGACCGTGGACATCCGCCATGACCCGAGACCGCCGCCGGCCCCCCAAACGCCGCCGCGCACGCTCGATCTCACCAATACGTGGAATCAGACGACGTGGCGCGCCGGGGCGAGCTACGACCTGTCCGAGTCCGCGATGGTGTACCTGACCACGTCCACAGGTTTCAAACCGGGCGGGTTCAACGGCCGTGCGACGCGCGTCGAGAACATCGGACCGTACGACGCGGAATACGCGACCAACCACGAACTCGGCCTCAAGGCCCGGGTCATGGACGATCGGGCACGGGTTTCAGCGGCGGCGTTCGTCACCGACTACGAGAAGCTCGTGGGCCTCGTCCGGCGCCCGAACTTCACCGGGCGAGGGACCGAAGCCATTGCCATCAACCTCGGCGACGTCGACATCCACGGGCTCGAGCTCGAGTCCGAATGGGTCCTGACCGAGAACCTGAGCGCCAACCTCTCGCTCGGCTACCTTGAAGCATCGTGGGCCGAGTTCCTGGTCGACCTGAACAACGACGGCGTGGCCACGGACAACTCGCACCTGGACGTCATCCTGGCACCGCGCTGGAGCGCTTCGGGCGCGCTGCGATACCTGCGGGATGTCGCCCGGCTGGCCAACGGGCGCTTGGAGTTCCGTTTGGACGCGCGTTACCAGTCGAGCTACAACGCGTACGGTCAAAGCAACGACGACATCTACTACCGGCTGCCCGCGACCAAGTGGAACGGGGCGATTTCGCTACTCTGGGGCGAAGGCAATAGCGTTGCGCTATTCGGTCGCAACCTGACCGACGAGGACGCCCTGGCTTTCGCGTACAACGCGTTGGTTCCCTGGGGCACGTTTGATCCGCCGAGGATCCTCGGCGTCGAGGTCCAGTTCACCTTGTGACGTTCCGGCTTGGCCGGCCGAGATTCGAGGCAGCCTTCGCTCGCTGCGCTGGGCGGGTGGTCCTATGTGTCTACGGGGCCTTGTATGCCAACGCCGGAGGCGTCGACGATGCCGCGATTGCCGACGTCGCCAACGCTGCCGAGTGGCTGACCTACGGTCGCAATCACAACGAGCAACGCTATAGCCCGCTTGATCGGGTCAACAGCGGGAACGTCGCCGAACTCAAGGTCGACTGGTACCTCGACATCGCCGAGCCGGTCGGGCTCGTCTCGACTCCCCTTGTTGCCGACTCGGTCATGTACTTCGTCGACTCCCGCAACGTCGTCCGCGCGGTCGACGCGGTCCGCGGCGAGCTGCTCTGGACGTACGACCCCGAGGTTGCGAGGCATGCCGCTGACCGTATGCGCATCGCGTTCCTGCACGGCAGCCGGGGTCTGGCCTTGTGGGGCGAGCGCGTCTACGTCGCGACCGTGGACGGACGCCTGATTGCAGTCGAGACGGCCACGGGCAGGCCGATGTGGACGACGCCCACGATCGATCCGTCGGAGGCGATGTACATCACCGGCGCGCCCAAGGCGTTCCGCGGCAAGGTGCTCATAGGCAACGGCGGTACCGAACACGGCCCGGCACGCGGTTACGTCACCGCGTACGACGCCGAGACGGGCGAAGAGGTCTGGCGGTTCTACATCGTCCCGGGGAATCCGGCCGACGGTTTCGAAAACGCGGCGATGGCAATGGCGGCGAAGACCTGGACGGGCGAGTGGTGGCGCACCGGCGGCGGTGGCAACGTCTGGCACGGGATGACGTACGACCCCGAGTTCGACGCCGTCTACATCGGCACGGGCAACGGGTCGCCCTGGAACCGGAGGATCCGCAGCCCCGGCGGTGGCGACAACCTTTTCTTGAGTTCGGTGCTGGCGCTGGACGCAGACACGGGCGACTACCGCTGGCACTACCAGACGACTCCTGGGGAGACGTGGGACTACAACTCCAACATGGACATGGTCCTGGCAGACCTCCGAATCGGCGGCCGCGACGTGAAGGCACTTCTGCACGCCCCCAAAAACGGATTCTTCTACGTGATAGACCGCAGCAGTGGCCGGCTCATCTCCGCCGAGCCCTTCGCGGAGGTGAGTTGGGCTAGCCACGTGGACATCGAGACGGGACGCCCCGTCGAGACACCGGGTGCCCGCTACCCGGACGGCGAGTCCGTTCGTGTCACTCCCGGACCGCCGGGCGCGCACAACTGGCCGCCGATGTCCTTCAATCCCGTGCATGGCCTCGTTTACATTCCCACCATCCACGAGGCCTTTGCGTTTTCGGACGAAGGGGTTGATGTGGGGCGTTGGCGGTCGCCGGACTGGTTGGCCCCTGTTCCCGGCGGCGGCCACGGTGTCGCGATCCGCCAAGTTCCCCTGCCTCCCGACAGGCCCGTGGGCACGCTTCAGGCCTGGGACCCGGTGAGGCAGCGGCGGGTATGGGAGGTGGCGTTTGACACCGCATGGAATCCCGGCACGTTGACGACCGGAGGCGATCTTGTGTTCCAGGGAACGGTGGATGGCGACTTCGTGGCGTATCACGCGGCGACTGGCGAGGAGCTTTGGCGGGAGCACATGGGACTGGGCATCTCGGCACCGCCCATCACCTATGGCATTGGCGGGCGCCAGTACGTCGCCCTCTTGGTGGGTTGGGGATCGACGCCCGCAACCAGCGGCGGGCACGACAACTATCGGCTCGGCTGGGCGTATCGAGGCCATCCGCGCCGCCTTGTCGTGTTCTCCCTCGAGGGGAAGCACGACGTGCCGGTGGCTCCGCTCCCGGCACCGCCTCTTCCGCTCGACGACCCCGAATTGGTTGTGGACGAGGATCTCGTTGGGCACGGTGCCGAGGTCTACGGCAACTGCCGCATGTGCCACGGCGGAGGCGCGGTCTCCGGCGGTGGCTCGCCCGACCTCAGGGCCTCGCCGGTCGTCCTGTCGGATACCGCGTTTGACGCAGTCGTGCGAGGCGGCGCGCTGACCGCACAAGGCATGCCGGCTTTTCCCGCGTTGGCGGATCGACATCTGGAGGCGCTGCAGCACTACATTCGCCGGCAGGCTCGCACAGCGTTGGGCTTGGACCCGGTCGCGGCGTCCGCTGCCGCGGACGTTCCCCCCTTAAGGGCCGCGAGGCCCTAGAACAGCTCTTCCGGCCGAACCACGCGGGACCCGTTGCCGATGGTCGGAGAGACGCCGGGCCGTGATTCGCGTGGTGCCATGTCGGCGAAGAAGTACTCGAAGATCGCGTTGGGATCCCCCGGCGCCGCTGGCCCTTTGCCAGGAACGACCTTGACGCTGACGACGCCTTCCGGCATGGGCCGGGTCACCTCGGGTTCGTCGGCGAGTGCCTCGCGCATGTAGTCGATCCAGATCGGCAACGCCGTGTTGGAACCGTACTCGCGTTCGCCGGCCGGTCGCCGGTCGGAGAAGCCGACCCATGTGGTGGCCACCAGGTTGGGGTGGTAGCCGTTGAACCAGGTGTCCCGGGCGAGGTCGGTGGTGCCCGTCTTGCCGGCGATGTCGGTGCGGTCGAGTACCCGTGCGCGGCGCCCGGTGCCACGGCGGATGACGTCGCGCAGCATCGAGTCCATGACGAAGGCGTTGCGCTCGCTGATCGCACGTGGGGCCGGATGGGGTGGGGGCGCGTCGGTTTCGGTCGCCTCGCAGGGGTCGCAGACCTGGGGATGGTGGGGCTCGAGCACGACGAGGCCGTCGAGACGTTCGACACGGGCGATGATGTGCGGCTCAACGCGGAAGCCGCCATTGGCGAATGCGGCATAGCCGGCGGCCATGTCGATCGGCGCGAGCGTCATGGTCCCGCCGCCGATGGCGAGCTGGGTGTTGTTGGGCATGGTGGCCGTGTCGAAGCCGAACCGGCTCGCGTGGTCGATGATCGGTGTCGCGCCAACGCGTTGCATGACGCGGATGGACACCGCGTTGCGGGACTGGAAGAGCGCTTGCCGAAGCGGCATCGGTCCGCGGTAGTCGCCGCTGTCGTTGCGTGGCCGGTAGGTGGTCTCGAGATTGGCGTCCTCGAAGACCAGCGGTGCGTCCCAGAACACGGTTGCCGGCGTGACACCCTTTTCCAACGCGGCCGAGTACACGAACGGCTTGAATCCCGACCCGGGCTGTCGACTGCCCTGCAGGGCGTGGTTGAACTGCCGGGCGTGGAAGTTCCAGCCGCCGACGAGCGCGCGCACGGCACCGTTTCTCGGGTCGAGGGAGACCAAGGCGCCTTGGATCTCGGGCACCTGGCTCAAACGCCAACCGTCCTCGCTCGGTTCGATGCGGACCACGTCGCCCACGTCGGCGACGTCGGCGGCGACCCGCGGCAGGCGTCCAAGGGCGTCGGTGCCGAGGAACGCTCTTGCCCAGCGGAGCCCGTCCCACTCGATCCTGACGATGGTGTTGTCCTGGCGGCGGACTGCGATGGCGCGTTCCTCGACCGCGACGACGAAGGCCGGCTCGAGGCCGGACATCACGGCGTAGTCCGCGAGCGTCTCCGCCGCGGGCGCATCCGGATCGGCGCGGCCCTCGGGCCCTCGGTAGCCGTGGCGACGGTCGTATTTCATCAGCCCGGTGCGGACCGCGCGCTGCGCCGCAGCCTGGTGCTTGGCGTCGAGGGTCGTGTAGGCCACGAAGCCGGAGTAGAGCTCGGCGCCGTAGCGCTCCTCGAGTTGCTGGCGTACCCACTCGGCGGGGTAGGGTGCGGGCAGGTCGATCTCGGGATTGAACTGCGCCGCGGTAATGGGCGCTTCCCGTGCGGGCCGGTACTCGGCTTCGGTGATCGAGCCCTGCTGCAGCATTCGACGCAGGACGAGATTGCGCCGCTCGAGGGCCCACTCCGGCCCGTTGATGGGGTTTCCGCCGCTCGGCTTTTTCATAATGCCCGCGAGCATGGCGAGCTGGGCGAGATTCAACTCGTCCACCGGCTTGCCGTAGTACGTGTGGGCCGCCGCCTGGACGCCGTAGGCCCTTTTGCCGAACGACATGATGTTCACGTAGAGCTCGAGGATCTCCTCCTTGCTGAGTTCCTGCTCGACCTTGAGCGCAAGAAGCATCTCTTTGAACTTCCTAATGAATTCCTGCTTCGGCGAGAAGGAGACGACCTTCGCCAATTGCATCGTGATCGTGCTTGCCCCGGTGCGTTCCTCGGGGAAGGTCAGCAGGTTGATGAAGTCGTTGGTGAAGGAAATCAGGTCGATGCCGAAATGGTCGTAGAACCGCTTGTCTTCCGTGTTCAGCAACGCGTCGATGAAAGGCTGCGGTACGTCGGCCAGCTTGATCGGGATCAACCGGTCTCCGAACTCGGCGATCAGCGCGCGGTCGGTGGTGTAGATGCGCAGGGGCGTCTTGAACGAGTAGCGCGTGTAGGTCTCCGTGGACGGAATCTGCGGGTCCAGATAGAGAAATGCTGACGCCAATCCGAGAGATATGCCACAGACACCGGCTGCTGCGAGCCACACAATGACCGCCGCAACACGCGTCAGACCGGTTCGCGAGCCTCCGGGCGGGTTCGGCGAGCGGCGGTGGCTTCGATCGTTGCGCATCGTGTCGGCGGCTTTCAAGAAGGGAGTTTCACGTGGCCTTGTTCAAAGGGAGATCCTGTCCTCCACTGGGTATCGACATCGGCTCCGCGTCGGTCAAGCTCGTCGCCCTTTCCGGGCGTGGGGCGCGCTGCCGGGTAGACGGCTTCGCCATCGAGCCACTGCCGGCGGCGACCGCGGACAGGGGCAATATAAGCGATGCCGGCATCGTTGGCGAAGCCATCCGTCGTGCCTGGCGCAAGGCGGGTGCCAAGCGCAGGACCGCGGTCCTTGCCGTGGCCGACTCGGCGGTGGTGACGCGCACGCTGCTGCTCGACGCAACGCTGACGGAGGACGAACTCGATGCCGAGGCCGTGCTCGATGCCGAACGCAGCATCCCGTATCCGATCGACCGCGTGGCGTTGGATTACGCGTCGCTCGGTCCGTCTGCCGGCGATCCGCCGCTGAAGCGGGTTCTGCTCGTCGCCTGCCCCAAGGAGCATGTACTCGCGCGCGAAGCCGCGGCGCAACACGCCGGGCTCACGGCGGTAGCCGTAGACGTGGAGTCGTTCGCGCAACAGCGTGCCATGCAGGCGGCCAAGGGCGACGAAGCCGTCATCGGAATCCTGGACGTCGGGGACGCCGCGCTGCGGCTCGCGGTGTGGCGCAGGAGCGAATCTGTTTTCGTGAAGCATGAACCCATGCCGGTGTCCCTTCCCGGGAACGGCGGACCGATACCGGCGGCGACATTGGAAGCGACCTCGCGTCTGCTCGACGCCTACGCGGCAGCCTTGCCGGCCGACGGAATCGACCGATTGTGCGTTGCAGGTGGTGGTGCGGCGCGGGCCGTGTCATCGATGACCGCTCGGTTCGGCATGAGCGTGGAGTCGGCGGAACCGTTTGCCGGCATGGCCGTTCATGCACGCGTCGACGAGGCCGCATTGGCCGACGCGGCGCCGGCCCTGGTGACGGCGTGCGGTCTCGGCCTGTGGCTTGGTGATGACAGCCCTTAACCTGCTGCCGTGGCGCGAGCGCCGGCGGCAGCGTCGCAGCCGGATCTTCGTCGTCGGTCTCGCGTCGTCGTTCACCGTCGCGGTCGCGGTCCTCGCCGTGGCTTGGCACATCACCGAAGGTGCCCTTGAGGCGGCACGCGGCCAGAACGCCGGGCAGGCCGAGCGGCTAGCAGGGCTCGACAGCCGCCTGCTCGAGTTGGCCGACGTCGAGCGCGGAAACACCGAGATTGCGCGGCGGATCAGCGCGTTGCACCGGTTGGACGCTGAGCGCGTCGAGGCGGTTCGCGTCTTTGCCGAACTGGCGAGCACGCTGCCGCCGGGCTTGCGCTACACCACCGTGGCGCGACGCGGTGGCTTGGTCTCCGTGCGCGGCACAGCGGACGCCGAGAGCAGCGTATCGACGTTCATGCGCAATCTCGCGCATTCGGCCCGGTTCCAGGCGCCGAGCCTGCAGAACATCGCCGACGCGGCGGATTCCGGCGGGCGGGCGATGTTCGATCTCAGTTTCGAAACGTCCCGTTTGCCGGACAACGCCGCGGCACCGGAGCCGGCACATGCGCGTGACTGAGATCGACCTCGCCGATGTCGCCGCTTGGCCGACATGGCTGAAGACGGTGGCGCACCTCGCGTTGGCCGGATGGGTCCTCGGCATGGGCCATTGGCTGGTGCTCGGGGAGCAGCGTAGCGAACTGGCCGCGCTGGCTCGCACCGGCAGCGACTCTGGTCGGACCGTTGAGGCGAAGTCCGAGGCCGTGCGTCGCCTCGCGGCCGCCGATCAGCGCCGGGCACACCTTGAGTCGATCCTCGCGACGGCCCTGCGGCGTTTCCCGACGGCCGTCGACCTGCCGACGCTGATCGAGGACCTCAGTCGGGCCGCGGTCGACAGCGGGCTGGTGATCGAGAGCATCCACGTGTCGGATGACGAACCCCACGACGACTACGTCGCGATGCCGATCGCCCTGGTGGTCACGGGGAGCTATCACCAGTTCGGCGAGTTTATGGCCGCTGCGGCGGGGCTCGAACGTCGACTGACCTTCCACGACTTCGAGATCGAAGCCCGGGGTCGCCCATTGACTCTGACGCTCGCCGGCCGCGCCTATCGCGCGGTCGATGGTGCGGGCGGCGCGGACGCCGCTTCGACGGCGGGGCCGGTCCGCGTGGCCTACAGTGGCACCGGCCGGAGTCCGTTCCAAGTCGACCACGCGCCGCAGCCCGATGACCCGCAACCGGAGATGCAGGGCAAGCAGCCACTCGAGCGCTTCGCCCTGGCCCGTCTGCGAATGGTCGGGGTGTTGGCCCGCCGCGGAGTGGCCGTCGGCCTGGTTCGGGATCCAACCGGCCACGTCCATCGTGTCGGTGCGGGCGACCGTTTGGGGCTGCATGGCGGACGAATCATCAGCGTTGGGTTCGGCGGCATGGAAGTCGTGGAGACGCTCAGCGACCACACGAGCGGCTGGGCGCGCCGGGTGCACCGAATGGAACCGGAGCGGCGGCGAGATGCCGCGAAAGACGAACACGGCAAGGCTGATATCGGGGATGAAGAGTGAAACACCTGGCGTGCGCTGCGGTCGCGGCGTGTTGTACGGCGCTCGGGGCATCGGACTTGCCCGGGGCGGTAGCGGAACCCATCTCGCTCGACTTCCGGGACGTCGAGATGCGCACGGCGTTGCAGCTCATCGCGGACTTCGCCGGCTTCAACCTCGTCGCCGGCGACCACGCCACGGGCCGGGTCACGCTGCGCCTCGTGGACGTGCCCTGGGACGAGGCCCTGGAACTCGTGCTGGCCACACGGGGCCTCGGTCAACTGCGCACCGCGAACGCGATCCTGGTTGCGCCTGTCGCGGACATCGCGGCGCACGAAAAGGCGGCGCTGGTCCGTCGGCGGGACTTGACGGAGCTGGCCCCGCGACTGACGACCTTCATACCCATTCGCTACGCAGACGCCTCGGTGCTGGCGTCGCTCGCCCATGGCGACGCCGCACCGGCGGCGCTTTCCGGAGACGGTTCGGTGAGCGTCGATGCCCGCACCAACTCGCTGATCGTCAGCGACACGGCCGAGCACATCGCGGCGTTCCGCCAGATCGTCGAGCGCCTGGACGTACCCGTCCGGCAAGTCTGGATCGAGGCGCGCATCGTCACCGCCAACAGCAACGCGTCGGAGGCACTCGGCGTTCGCTGGCGCACCGATTTGGAGGCTGGCCGTGAAAGCGAAAGGGGACGTGAGCTGGCGTTGCGCCTCCGCGACCAGACCGTCGGCGTCGGCATCCTCGGCGCGGACTACCTGTTGGACGTGGAACTGTCGGCATTGGCGGCCGCTGGCCATGCCGAGATCGTGGCCCGGCCGAAGGTCGTGACGGCCGACCAGCGCACGGCGATCATCGAGTCGGGGGTGGAGATCCCGTTCCAGCAGGCCACCCGCTCAGGTGCCACGTCGATCGCCTTCAAGGACGCCGTGCTGCAACTCGAGGTCACGCCGCGCATCACGCCCGACGGCGACATCGTCATGGAACTCGACATCAAGCAGGACACCGTCGGCCGGATCTACCACGGCGTGCCGAGCATCAACACGACGCGGATCGAGACCCGGGTCCGCGTCGCGGACGGCGAGACCGTCGTGCTCGGCGGCATCTTCCAGACCGACCGGCACCGGACCGCGACGCGTACGCCGCTCCTGGGCGACCTGCCGGTCCTCGGGCGGCTGTTCCGGCGCACTGTCGAGCGGGACGACAAGCAGGAGCTGTTCATCTTCATCACCCCGCGCAGTGCCGACGGCGTACCGACTTCGCCGGCGGCCGCAGACCCGTCGTGAGGCGCCCCCGTTGGTGCCAGCCAGTGCGGTGGGTTATGGTGCGCGGCATGTCCGAGAACGTCTACCTGGTCGGCATGATGGCGGCGGGCAAGTCCACCATCGGCCGCCTCGTGGCCACCCGCCTTGGGCTCACGTTCTACGACACCGACAGGGTGATCGAGGAACGGGCCGGGGCCGACATCGCGTGGATCTTCGACCGCGAAGGCGAGCCCGGTTTCCGGCGTCGCGAGGAGCACGTCGTCGACGAGTTGAGCCGCGCCGAGCGCGTGCTGGTCGCGACCGGCGGGGGTGCGGTCCTGGCGCCGTGCAATCGACAGCGGATGAGAGGGCGCGGCACGGTGGTTTATCTGCACACCGCCCCGGAGGTCATCACCGAGCGCGTCCGAGGAGACCGGCACCGGCCGCTCCTGCAAGTGGGCGACGTCCGCGGCCGGGTCGATGCGCTGTGCCGGGAACGCGAGCCGCTGTACCGGGATGCCGCGCACATCGTGGTCGACGTCGGCCGGCGTCCGGCGCGCGTCGTGGCCGCGGACGTGATCGACGCGCTCAAAGGCTTGACGTGCGCGAATCCGTGACCGAAGAGCGGCGTCAGGAGCGTCTCGCCGTCCGCCTCGCCGACGGTCGCTCGTATCCGATCGTCCTCGGTAGCGGTCTGCTGGACACCGACGGCCTGCTCGATCCCTTTGTCGGCTCGCAGGTTCTCGTGGTCAGCAACGCGGCGGTCGCGGAACACTACCTGGACGGCATTCGCCGGCGACTGTCCGCGGAGCGCGTGGTGGACGTCGCCCTGATCGGGGATGGCGAACGTTTCAAGACCCTGGACACCTACGCGTCGATCCTCGATGAGTTGATCGCCAAGCGTCACAGCCGCGCCACCACGGTGGTGGCGCTCGGCGGCGGTGTCGTCGGCGATGTCGCGGGGTTCGCCGCCGCCACCTATCAGCGTGGCGTTGGCTTGGTGCAGATTCCGACCACGTTGCTGGCCCAGGTGGACTCGTCAGTGGGTGGCAAGACGGCCGTGAACCACGCGACGGGCAAGAACCTGATCGGCGCGTTCTACCAACCGCGCGCGGTCATCGCGGATGTGGACGTGTTGGCGACGCTGCCGGAGCGAGAATTCCGCGCCGGTCTTGCGGAAGTGGTGAAGTACGGGGTGATCGCCGACGCCCGTTTCTTCGCGTGGCTGGAACGTTCCATGGACGCGCTTTTGCGCCGCGAGCCGGCGCCCTTGATCGCGGCCGTGCGCCGCTCCTGCGAGATCAAGGCGGAAGTCGTCGCGGGCGACGAGCGCGAGCAAGGACGGCGGGCAATCCTCAACTTCGGCCACACGTTCGGCCATGCCATCGAGGCGGAAACCGGCTACGACACCTACCTGCACGGCGAAGCGGTCGCGATCGGCATGGCGATTGCCGCGAGCCTGTCGGCGCGCTTGGGTTCCATGCCCGAGGCCGAGGTCGAGCGGTTGCACGATCTACTGCGCCGCGCCGGCCTGCCGGTGGCGCCTTCCGGAGTCGATGCGCACGCCGTGTTGACGACCATGGGCATGGACAAGAAGGCCCTGGATGGGCGCATCCGGCTGGTCTTGTGCGACGGCCTCGGGAGCGTTTCGGTGACCGCGGAGACGCCGAGCGGGATGATCGTCGACGCGATCCGCGATGCGGCGTTGAAGGCGTGACCGCCCGGCGCTGAGCCCCAAGCGTTAGCCGCCGAGCGAGCCCTCGGCCAGCGCGACCGCGGCCTGCAAGGCGGCGGTCGCCCCGGTGGCGTCTGCGATGCCTTGGCCCGCGATGTCGAAGGCGGTGCCGTGATCGACCGACGTGCGGATGAGCGGGACCCCCAGAGTTGCCGTCACGCTGCGGTGGAAGTCGTGCACCTTGATCGCGATGTGTCCCTGGTCGTGGTACATCGCGAGCACGGCGTCGAACTCGCCGCCGATCGCCCGGTTGAAGACGGAGTCGGCCGGCAGCGGCCCGGTGGCGTCGATTCCCGCCTCGCGCGCAGCGTCCACCGCCGGGCGGATCGCGTCGATCTCTTCGGTACCGAGCAGGCCGCCCTCGCCGCCGTGCGGATTGAGCGCGGCGACGGCGATCCGGGCCTGCGGCAAGCCCCACCGGGTGAGCGATGCGTGGCACAGCGTGAGCTTCGCGAGAACGTTGTCGCGGGTCACGAAGCGTGCGGCCTCGATCAGCGATTTGTGGGTGGACAGATGCACGACGCGCAATCCCGGCGTCATCAGCATCGTGGCAGTGGTCGATGCGCCGGTCAGCCGCGCGAGGATCTCCTGGTGGCCGATGTCGTCGACGTATCCTGCCGCGTGGATGGCCTCCTTGTTGAGCGGGCAGGTCATCATCGCATCGACCGCGCCGGCGATGGTGTCCCGGGCACAGCGCTCCACGCTCTTGACGGCCGCTTCGCCGCAGTCCGCAGAGACGACGCCGACCTCGAAACCCGCCGGCTCTGCCACTTCTATGTCGACGGTGTCGCAGTCCGGCACCTCAAGGCCGCTTTGCTGTGCACCGAGTTCCAACGCCCACCGGGGGCCGTAGACGACGAATTCGGCGGCCGGACGATTGCGGCCGTGCAAGGCCTTCACGGCGACTTCCGGACCGATTCCCGCCGGGTCGCCCAGCGTGATGCCGATCCGGGTCACAGCAACTCGGTGGCGGTGACCGTGAGGCCGAATCCGTCCAAGCCGACGAAGTCCACCTCGCGCCCGGCGAGTATCCGCAGTTTGGTGACGCCGAGGTCACGCAGGATCTGCGCACCGACACCGACTTCGAGCCAATCCTGGTTGCGCTTCCCGGCCCGGCTGCCGTCGCCGTCCGCCTGCGCGAGGTGATCGAGCGGCACGCCGGCGAAGCCGCTGCGCAGGTAGATCAGGATGCCACCGCCAAGTTCGCCCAGGCGGTTGAGGGATGCATCGAGCAGGCTGCTGGAATGGCTGCTTTGCGGTCCGAAAAGGTCCTCGACGAGCTTCTCGCGGTGGATGCGCACCACGACCCCGTCGGATCCACCCGCTGCGCGGTCGCCGAAGACCAGCGCCAAGTGCTCGGCGTCCTCGAACTTGGTGCGGTACGCGAAAGCCTGGGCACGGCCGATGGCGGTGTTGACCTGAAACTCGCGGGTGCGGATGACGAGCTGTTCCCGGCGTTGCCGGTAGGCGATCAGATCCGCGATGGAGATGATGCGCAAACGGTGTTTGGCCGCGAACTCCTGCAGTTCGGGCAGCCGCTGGACGGTGCCGTCGTCGTTGACGATCTCCGCGAGCAAGCCCACGGGCGGACACTGCGCGGCCACGGCCAGGTCGATGGCCGCTTCGGTGTGGCCGGAGCGGACGAGCACGCCGCCCTGGCGGGCGACCAGCGGGAAGATGTGTCCCGGGCGCACGAAGTCCTCGGCCGCCGTGTTGTTGCTTGCCAAGGCGAGGACCGTGTTCGCGCGTTCCTCCGCCGAGATTCCCGTGGAGAGCCCCACCTTGTAGTCGATGCTCACCGTGAACGCGGTCGCCATCGGCGCATCGTTGCGTGCGACCATCGGGTCGAGGTGCAGTCGTTGCGCTTGCGGCTCGTTCACCGGCGTACACAGGATGCCGCTCGTGTGGCGGATCATGAAGGCGACCTTGTCCGTGGTCGCTTTCGATGCGGCCATGATCAGGTCGCCCTCGTTCTCGCGGTCGTCGTCGTCGACAACGACCACGAGATCGCCCGCCGCGATCCCACGGATGGCGTCTTCTACCGAGTCGAAGGCTCCTGACATGCTTGGACAGGTCGGTCGTAAGCTACATTGGCGAGAGTAGCACTTGTTTCAAGGAGAGTAGGGCGATGGTCACGACGCGATTGGTTCTTCATTCCCGGTTCGCTGTCGGGGAGGTCAGCCCGTTGATCTTCGGCGGCTTCCTGGAGCACCTGGGCCGGTCGATCTACGAGGGCGTCTACGACCCCGAGAGCGGGCACGCCGATGCGGACGGCATGCGCACCGATGTCATCGAGGCGTTGCGCGAACTGGCCCTCACCATCGTTCGCTACCCGGGCGGCAACTTCGCCTCGGGCTATCACTGGCGGGACGGTGTCGGCCCTCGGGAGAGCCGGCCGGCGGTGCGCGAACTGGCGTGGCAGTCGCTCGAGCCGAACACGTTCGGTACCGACGAGTTCATCGCCCTGTGCCGCAAGCTCGACTGGCAACCGATGATCGCGGTCAATCTCGGCACCGGCAGCCCGGAGGAAGCCCGCGACTGGGTCGAGTACTGCAACGCGCCGACGGGCACGCGCGATGCCGATCTGCGTTCCGCCAACGGCTCGCCGGCGCCGCACGCGGTCCCGTTTTGGTGTCTCGGCAACGAGATGGACGGCCCGTGGCAGCTCGGCCACGTGCCGGCGGAGCAGTACGCGATCCGGGCGCAGCAGGCGGCCAAGATGATGAAGGACTGCGATCGCAGCATCGCGACGGTCGCCTGCGGTTCGTCGGCGCCGGGCATGCCGACATTCCTCACGTGGGACCGGACCGTGCTGGAGCATCTCGGCCCCTTGGCCGACTACGTCAGTCTGCACCGCTACGTCGGCAACCCCAACGACAGCCCGGAGGACTACCTCGCGCTCTCGAACAGCATCGACCGGCAAATCGAAGCCGTCGATGCCTGCACCCGTTACGTCCAGGAAAAACTGCGCCTGCCCAAGCGGCCGCATCTTTGCTTCGACGAGTGGAACGTGTGGTATCGCGCCCGGGGCGGAGCCCACAGCGACGGACGCGGCCGATTCGCGCCGCCCCTCATCGAGGAACGCTACAACCTCGAGGACGCGCTGGTGGTCGCCATGTTCCTGATGAGCTTCATCCGCCACGCCGACAGCGTGAAGATCGCCAACCTGGCGCAACTCGTGAACGTCATCGGTCCGCTGTTGACCCGGGGCGACGACCTGCTCAAGCAGAGCATCTTCTACGCCTTCCGGATGGTGTCCGCGCGCAAGGGCGGCGTTTCGCTACGCGGCGCCGTGGACGGTCCGGGCTACACCAGCGAACGCTACGGCGCGGTCGACTACCTCGACCATGCCGCGGTGATCGACGGTGACCGTCTGCACGTCTTCGCAGTGAATCGGCACATCGAGGACGCGATGCAACTGACCGTCGAGTGCGCGGACCGCGAGATCGTCGGCGTGGAGGATTCGGAGATCTTGCACGCGGACCTCAAGGCCGAGAACACGTTCGACGCCCCGGACGTGGTGACCGCGAGGCAGTTCGACGGCTGGGTCGCGAATGGCAAGGCGGTGGCCGAGCTGCCGCCGCACGCTTTCGCCGCGACCACGTTCCGAATGGCCTAGATGGCGTCCTCGTCGGCGAGCTTGAGGACCTCGTCCGCCGACAGTCCCAGCAATTCGCCGTACACCGACTCGTTGTCGGCACCGGCGCCGTGCGGCAGCTTCACGCTGGGCGGCTCAACGTCCTCGAAGCGCAACGCCGTGCTGGGCAGGACGACCTCGCCGTAGTGCTCGTGGGCGAGCTTGGCGAGCGCGCCGCGCGCCAGCAGATGGGGATCGTGGAGGACGTCGTCCAAGGACTGCACCGGGGCGCAGATCACGTCGTGTTGCTGGCAGGAGCGGAATACCGCCGCCTTGGGCAGCGTCGACGTCCAAGCCTCGACGGCGGCGTCGGTGGCCTCCATGTGCCGCGCCCGCGTGCGCATGTCCGCAAACCGCGGATCGTCCGTGAGGTCCTCGCGCCCCATTGCGGTCAGCAGCGACTCCCAGTGCCGCTCGCGGATGCAGATGATGGCCACATGCCCGTCTTGGGCCGCGTAGACGTTGTAGGGCGCGACCGCCATGCCCTGGTGGTGGTTGCCCGTTCGCGGCGGCTCGCCGCCGCGTGCGTAGTAGGCCCCGAGCGCGGTGGTCAGCGTCGGGAACACGGCGTCCTGCATGGCCACGTCGAGCACGGCGCCTTGGCCGGTGCGCTCGCGGCGGACCAGGGCCGTGGTGATGGCGGCGTACAGGTGCACGCCGCCGAGGATGTCGCAAATCGCGGGGCCCGCCTTCAAGGGCGGTTCGCCGTCGTTGCCCGTGACGGCGACCACACCGGACATGGCCTGCACCGTGATGTCCATGGCGAGGTAGTCGCGATGCGGCCCGGTGCTCCCGAACCCCGTTCCGGCGGCGTAGACGAGACGCGGATTGATGGCCCGCAAGGCGTCGCTGCCGACGCCGTGCCTGTCCATGGTGCCAGGCGAGAAGTTCTCCAATAGGACATCGGCCTTGGCCGCCAGCGCGCGCAGCAGTTCGCGCCCGCGCGCGGACTTGAGGTTCAGCGTCACGGTCTCCTTGTTGCCGTTGAGCATCATGAACGCATAGCTCTTGAGCGCTCCCCCGCCGCGGTCGCGCATGCCCTCGCCGCCGGGCGGCTCGACCTTGATCACCCGCGCGCCGGACATCGCCAAGAGGTAGCCGCAATACGGCCCGTTGTAGATCTGGCCCAGGTCGAGGACGGTAATGCCGGCAAGCGGCAAGTCGGGAGCAGCGTTCACGCCGAACCTTAAGGTCGTGAGGAGTTGGCGGGTACAATGCGTGCAACGCCCGTAGCTCAACTGGATAGAGCACCAGGCTTCGAACCTGGGGGTTCGGGGTCGAGTCCCTGCGGGCGCGCCATTCGAACCTGTGCGGACTGAAACCTTGTCGATCGCCGCCTTTGATCACGCCGCCATGCCGATTGCCGACGTGCAAGGCATGCTCGGCTTCTACGAACGCCTCGGTTTCAGGGTTCGCGAAGTCCAACCGGGGCTCTTCTACTCGGCCTACTTCGGGGCCAACAAGATCAACTTCCACGCGCCCAAGGCATGGCAGTCGCGGAGTTTCACCCTGCGTGGGCCGACGGCCGAGCCGGGTTGCGGGGACTTCTGCTTCGTCTGGGCGGGGACGTCAGGCGAACTGACCGCCAAGCTCGCCGGTCTCGGCGTCGCGGTGATCGAAGGTCCGGTGCCGCGCGAAGGGGGGCGGGGCACCGAAGGCATAAGCACCTACATCCGCGACCCCGACGGCAACCTGCTGGAGTTCATCGTCTACCCCGGCGCATAAGGGCGGCGCCTACCCGGATAAGACCTGCCCCGCGGCTTCGGCGACCCGCGTGCCCTCGAAGAACTGCGGGTTCGTCTTGCCCCAGAAATTCACGGGGTTCTCGAAGACGAAGCGTCGGAAGCCGCCCGCGTCGATCCGGCCGTCTTCGACCAGCTCAAAGGCCTCGGTCACGACCTCCGACATGTCCTGGACGTCGAAGTGGCCGATGTCCGAACCGAACAGGGTCTTGATCTCGGCACCGCCCGGGTTGTAGTCGCGGTTGAACGCCCAGGCGTTGTTGGAGTCGTCCGCTTCGCAGCCGAAGTAGAAGGGCTCGACGAACAGGTCCTTGAAGTCCTCCTTGCTCGTGATGCTGCACGCCGAATAGTCGTCCAACTCCTCGATGCCGCCGGTGGTGCGTTCGTTGTTGGACGTGCTGATGCCCGTGCCGGCGCGGATTGCATCGGCCATCTCGGGGCCGGCGTATTGCTCGGCGAGAGAAAGCAGCATGGACGCATCGAGGTTGGCCGGATTGACTTCCTCGAGCGCCTCGCGGTTGCGGATGCTCCAGTGCCCGATGAGATCGGCGTAGAGCAGGCAGGCGAAACCCACGCCGCCTTCGAGGAAGGCGAAGTTGAGCCCGGGGAAGCGGCGGGTGACGCCGCCGAGGAAGATGGCCTTGCACACGGCCTCCGAGGCGGCGGCGAAGTGGCCGATGTGGTTGTAGCAGAAGTTCGACGGCGACATGCGGAAGGCGCGCCCGCGCGAACCACGGTGGAACGTCGGCGACACCTTGAGCTCCTCGCACTTGCGCCACACCGGGTCGTAGTCGTAGGCGCTGTCGAGGCCGATCATGTCGTACCAGATGCCGAGGTCGGCGGCGTCGGGGCGTTCATCGGCCACCTTGCCGATCGGCCGGTCGACCATGCTGTTCAGCATGACCGCCTTGAGGCCGAGTTCCCCCACCGCGTGTTCCAGTTCGGCGATCGCCTCGTCGGGGTTGTGCATGGGGATGACGGCCGCTGGCGTCATGCGGTCCTTGAGGGGCTCGAAGAGTTCCGCCTGGTAGACGTTGAATGCCCGGCAGGCCGCCAGGCGCGCCTCGGTGTCGTTCACCCGGGGCAGGCCGAGGCCCATGGTCGGAAACAGGATGGCGAAGTCGATGCCGAACTCGTCGAGCCGCTCGTAGAGGAGCCGGGGCATCATGGCCGTGGCGCGGTCCCGCGTGTTCTTGGTCGGTGCGCCCCAGAAGGCTTCCTGGGCGACGTTTTCGTGACGTCGCTCGTTTGGCGTCATCTGAAGCGAACGACGTACCCGGCCGCCGTTGATCTGCATCGCCCGGACGGCAGCGTCGCCGCCGATCTTGCGCATGGCCTCGCCCACCACGGGGCCGTACTCCAGCCAGTGGCCGTCGGCGTCGATCACCGGATGGCCGAGTTCCGCACGGAGTTTCGCACCTTCGCTTGCCATCGTTCCTCCCTCCCAGGCATTGCTGATCCGAGTGTCCCCGTTTGCCGCGGTCGGGGCAAGTGGCCTAGCGCGACCGACGACGGTAGGCTTCGCGCGAGTGCGGTGACAGGGATGTCGACGATGTCGATGCCCAAGAAGTCGATTCTGGTTTGCGTGGCTTTCGCCTGGGGCGCATGCGCCGAAGTGCTCGAAGCCCACGATGACGGCTTCGTATCCGCGCACGAGATCGCGATCGAGGCGACGCCGTCCCGGGTGTTCGAAGCCCTGGTCGACGAGGTCGATCGGTGGTGGGATCCGGCGCACTCCTATTCGGGCGATGCGGCGAACTTCTCGTTGGATACGGTCTGCGGCCTATGCGAGAGCGTCGACGCGGGTTCGGGGCTCGTCCGCCACATGCGCGTGGACGTCTGGCGCCCGGGAAAGTCGATCGTCCTCGCCGGCGGTCTTGGACCCCTGCAACGCCTCGGCGTGGCCGGCAGCATGTCGTTCGACCTCGAAGCGACGGCAACAGGCACCCGGGTGACCTATCGCTACACGGTCAACGGACGCAACGTCGGTCCTTGGGCAGAGCCGGTGGACCGCGTCCAGCACGGCCAACTCCTGCGTCTCAAGCGCTTCGTGGAGACCGGGTCTGCGGTTGCCGAGTGACGCCTCTGCGTCGCCGCGTCACAGCATGGATACGCCCGTCATGTTCGGGTCGCGATAGGCAATTATGTTACGGTGGTGGTTTGCTCGAAAACGCATCCGACACCGGAGGATCATCGTTGTCGCACAACCGGTTCGCAGCCAGCGTACTGTGTGTCGCGATCACCGCGGGCTGCGCGTTCGCGCTTGCCGGCTGCGGCAGCGACGACGCCGCCGCGGCGACCACCGGCGGCAGCCCGCAAGGAGCTAGCGGGGGCGCGCAGAGCAGCGGCTCGCAAAGCACAGCGGGGACGGGCACCGAGCAGCGCGCAGCCCGGTTTCGCAACATGGCCAACAGCCGGCTGGCCGAGGACGTACCGCGCGTGCCGGTGGCGGTCGCCGAGGTCAGGCGGGGCGTCGTCGAGGCCTACTACCGAGGCTCCACCAATCTGACGGCCGCGGAGGAAGCCGTGGTGGTCGCGCGGACCCTGGGCGTAGTCGAAGCGCTTTTCGTGGAGGAGGGTGACGTCGTCGAAGCCGGCCAGCCCCTCGCGCAGCTCGAAACCGAACGGCTGCAACTCGAGGTGGAGCGCTCGCGCACCCAACTCGCCAACCTCAAGGCGGCCTACGAGCGCGCTGAACGCCTGAACGCCTCCCAGATGATCTCGCCCACCGAGTACGACGCCGCTCGATTCGGCTATCGGACCGAGCTGACCAACCTGCGCCTGCGCGAGTACGAGCTTCGCGAGGCCACGATCCGGGCAACGATCGGCGGCGTGATCACCCGGCGGCACATCAAGGTCGGCCACACCTTGAACCAGAATGCACCGGCATTCGAGATGAAGCGCCTCGACAGCATCGAGGCGGAGTTGAACGTGCCGGAGCGCGAGATACAGCGCATCCGCTCCGGGCAGTTCGCGCGCGTGATCGTGGACGCCCTGCCCGACGACGGCTTCGAGGGCGAGGTCACCCGGGTGGCCCCGGAAGTCGACCCGACATCCGGTACGTTCCGCGTCACGGTCACCCTCGACAACGCCGACGGCCGGTTGAAGCCGGGCATGTTCGGTCGCGTGGATGTGCGCACGGACGTTCGCGCCGATGCCTTGCTGACGCCGCTCGAAGCCGTGGTGACGCTGCGCGACCGGAGCAGCCTGTTCGTGGTGAGCGACGATATCGCGGAGCGACGCCAGGTGACGACGGGCTACGTCTCCGACGGCAACATCGAGATTCTCACCGGTGCCCGGGAGGGCGAGCAGGTGGTGATGACGGGCCAGGACGGGCTGCGCGACGGAACCCGGGTCAGCATCGTCGAGGGGTACGCCGCGCCGGAGCCCAGCTAGTCATGTCTAGTGGCCCCGCCGCTAGGCGTCATTGACTCGTGGGCGTGATCGGCACCGCCATCGCCCGGCCCGTCACCGTGGCGATGGCCACCCTGGCGGTCGCGCTGTTCGGCGGGCTGTCGCTGGACCGTCTTGGGCTGAATCTACTGCCCGAGTTGGCCTATCCCACGCTCACGGTGCGCACCGATTTCGAGGGCGCGGCGCCCGCGGAGGTCGAGGAGCAAGTCACGCGCCGGCTCGAGGAGCGCGTCGGCGTCATCAACGGCCTGCGCCGCATGCATTCCATTTCCGCCGCGGAGCGGTCCGACGTCGTGCTCGAGTTCGCCTGGGGTACGGACATGACCAACGCGGCGGTGGAAGTGCGCGAGAAGCTCGATCTCGTGCAGTTGCCGCTCGACATCGAGCGGCCGTCGATCCTGCGCCTCAACCCCAACCTAGACCCCATCGCGCGCGCTGCCATCGTCCTGCGTTCACGGGACGGCCTGGCTGGGGTCGAGCCCTCGGCCGGGGAGCGCCCAATCGGCGTAGCGGCCGGCGGGGGCAGTGCCCCTCGTATAGCCGAACTCCAGGAACTGCGGCGGTTTGCCGAGGACGTGGTCAAGAAGCGTCTCGACCCCGTGCTCGGCGTCGCCGCCGTGCTGGTGAGTGGCGGCTACGAGGACGAGATCGCCGTCAACGTCGACCAGGAACGCCTGTCGCAACTCGACATGAGCGTGCAGGGCCTGGGCCAGCGGCTGCAGGCGGCCAACATCAACCTGTCGGGCGGTCGGCTCACGGACCGCGGCCAGGAGTTCCTGGTGCGGACCATGAACGAGTTCGAGACCGTCGACGACATCGCCGACATGATCGTGTTTCAGCAGGACGCGCGGATCCTGCGCCTCAAGGACGTGGCGGAGGTCTTCGAGAGCCACAAGGAACGCGACAGCATCATGCGCGTCGACGGCCTCGAGGCCATCGAGATCGCCATGTACAAGGAAGGCGACGCCAACACCGTCGCGGTTGCTGCGGCCATCGACGAACGCATGGCCGAGATCGCCGAGGAACTGCCGGCGAACTACGAGCTCGTCAAGATCTACGACCAGGCGGAGTTCATCTCCGCGGCCATCGACGAAGTCCGGTCCGCCGCGATCATCGGCGCGATCTTCGCGGTCATCGTCCTGTACCTCTTCCTGAAGGACGTGCGCAGCACGTTGATCGTGACCGCCACCATCCCGGTTTCCGTGCTGGCGACCTTCGTACTCATGGACGTGTTCGACATCACCTTGAACATCATGAGCCTGGGCGGAATCGCGCTGGCGGTCGGCATGCTCATGGACAATGCCATCGTGGTGCTGGAGAACATCGCCCGCCACCGGGATTCACTGCGCAACGACCCGCGCCGAACGTTGGCCGAAGCGGCACGGCTGGGCACCTCGGAGGTGGGCGGCGCGGTACTGGCGTCGACGCTCACCACCATCGCCGTGTTCCTGCCACTGGCCTTCGTCGTGGGCATCGCGGGCCAGTTGTTCAGGGACCAGGCGCTCACGGTCACCTTTGCGCTCCTGGCGTCGCTGGTGTTGGCGTTCACGCTGATTCCCATGCTCGCGGCGATCGAGCCGCGGACTGGCGTCGGGCCCGCTCCCGAGGCAGGTGCCCGGCGAGGTTGGCGCCGCTTGGCGATGGCACCCGTGCGTGCGACCGTGCGCGGCGGGGTGTTGCTCTTCCGCCTCGGTTCCCGCGCAGTCGCCATGCTGTTGCGCCCGGTGGAGTGGGTCTTCGACCAGGTCTACGAGCGGACCTTTGCGGCCTACGACGCGCTGCTCCGCGGGGCGCTGCGTTTTCGCAGTTTGACCTTGGTGATCGCATTCGCCGCCCTTGGCGGGGCCGCGGCCTTGGCACCGAGCTTGCCGCTGGAACTGATCCCGCCGCTGTCGCAAGGCGAGTTTCGCGTGGACATGGAACTCGAACCGGGCACGCGGCTCGAGCTGACCGACGGCGTCCTCGCGGACGTCCAGGAACAGTTGCTGGCCTATCCCATCGTCGAGCGGACGTATTCCGTCGCCGGTACCGGGGGCAAGCTGGACGCCAGTGCCACCCGGGGCGGCGAGCAGGTGGGCGAGTTGAGCGTGGTGCTCTTCGACGGCACGAATCCCGACGACGAGTCGCTCATCATGTCGCTCGCGCGTCAGGTCGTGGCAACCGTCCCCGGCGCGCAGTTCAAGGTCGACCGGCCGCAACTTTTCACCTTCGCGACGCCCCTCGAAGTCGAGGTGACGGGCAACGACCTCGCGGCGATCGAGGCGGTTGCGAGCCGCCTAGTGGCCGCCATGATGGCATCGCCGTCGTTCAGCGACGTGGAATCCAGCATCCGCCCGGGGTATCCGGAACTGCAGGTCGAGTTCGACCAGGAACGTACGGCCGCGGCGGGCCTTTTCGTCCCGGATGTCGCGAACCGGGTGGTGCGCAAGATCCGCGGCGACGTGCCGACGAAGTTCACTTGGCGGGACAAGCGCGTGGACATCCGCGTGCGCTTGGCGGAGGGCGAACGCAACTCCTTGGCGGACGTGGAGAACCTGCTCGTGGACGCCGGCGATCGACAGATCCGCCTGGCGGCGCTGGCCGACATCGCCGTGGCCACCGGTCCGGCCGACATCCAGCGCATCGGCCAGAAGCGCGTCGCCGTGGTCAGTGCACATGTCGAGCATGGCGACCTGGCGCTTGGCGGCGAAGAGGCGTTGCGATTGCTCGCCGACATCGCGCACCCGCGGAACGTCTCCAGCCGGATCAGCGGGCAAGCGGAGGAAATGGACGCGTCGTTTCAGTCGCTCCAGCTCGCGCTTCTGCTGGCACTGATACTCGTCTACCTGGTGATGGCCTCGTTGTTCGAGTCCCTCCTGCACCCGTTCGTCATCATGTTCACGGCGCCCCTGGCTGCCATTGGCGCCGTGCTCGCCATCTACCTCGCCGGAATCTCGGTCTCGGTCGTGGTCTTCATCGGCGCGATCCTCTTGATCGGCATCGTCGTCAACAACGCCATCGTGCTCGTCGACCGCGTCAACCGCCTGCGCTTAGGCGGGCTGGATCGGCGCACCGCGGTCATCACCGGTGCCCGGCAGCGCTTCAGGCCGATCATCATGACCACGGCGACGACCGTGTTGGGCCTCCTGCCCATGGCGATCGGCCTGGGCGAGGCCGCGGAACTGCGCACGCCCATGGCGATCACCGTGATCGGCGGACTGCTCGGTGCCACTCTCCTGACGCTGGTGGTGATTCCCGTGGTCTATGACCTGGTGGACCGCAAGACGATCCACGGCGACGTGTTCGAGGAAGGGCCGGCCGCCCAAGGCGCGTCCTAACCGCGCGCGCCCCAAGCGGCGCGAATTGCGCTGGGTCCGGCGCCATCCTATGCTCGTTCCATGATCGTCTCCCGCGCAGCGATCCGCCGCCCCGTCACCGTCGCCATGGGTTTCATCGCGCTCGGCATCATCGGCGCGTTCGCGGGGTCGCGCATGTCCGTCGAGGAGTACCCCGACGAGGAGCGGCCCTATGTCGGCGTCGGCATCCCCTACGCCTCCACGGCGCCCCAGGAAATCGAGCGCAACGTGACCCGGCCGGTGGAGGAGATCCTGTCCACCATCGGCGGCATCGACCGCATGTTCTCCAACACCCGCACGGGCCGCGTCTGGGTGGGAATCTCGTTGGAGGAGGGTCAGAACATGACCGCCAAGGCCATCGAGGCCAAGGAGCTGATCGAGAGCATCCGCCATCGGTTGCCGGACGACATCCGCCACATCCAACTGCGCGGCCAGGACGACGGCGACGAACCGATCCTGTCCTTCGTGATCTCGGCGCCGAATCTCGACGAGCAGGATGCCTGGCGGCTGCTCGACGCGCGGGTGCGCATGGTTCTGGAACGCGTGCCGGGCGTGAACTCCGTGCAACTGTTCGGCGCCGACCAGCTCTACGTGCGCATCGCACTCGATCCGTCGCGCCTGGAGGCGCACGGCCTCGACGTTCTCGACGTGCAGCGCCGCCTGGCGGACGAGAACTTCTACCTGTCCGCCGGGAGCATCGAGCAGGACCGGCTGGAGACCCAGGTCCGACCGTTGGGCCGGTTCACCGACTTGCAGGACATCATCGATCTCCCGGTGCGCGCCGGTCTCACGGTGGGCGACATCGCGGAGGTGTCGTACGTGCCCCAGGAGGAGGCGGACCAGCATCGGCTGAACGGCGAGGATGCCCTGGGCGTGTCGGTCTACAAGAAGCCGGAGGCGAACCTGGTCGCGGTGGCTGCGGATGTGCAGGCCGCTATGGAGCAGGCGGCCAAGGACCCCGAACTGCTCGATGCGTCGTTTCTCACCGTCAGCAACCAGGCCGAGTCGGTGATCGAAGCCCTTGAGAACCTGATCCAGAACGGCGTCATCGGCGGCATCCTGTCCGCGCTCGTGCTATTCGCCTTCATCCGCCGGTTGACGCCGTCGCTCTTGATCACGGCCACCGTGCCGCTCGCGCTGATCGCCACGCTCAGCGTGATGTACTTCGGCGGGCTCACGTTGAACGTCCTGTCGCTGGTCGGCCTGATGCTGGCGGTGGGCCTCCTTGTGGACAACTCCGTCGTCGTCTCGGAGTCGATCGCCCTGAAGCGCCGCGAGCATGGCTTAAGCCCCTACCAGGCGGCGGACCGCGGCGTCACGGAGGTCGGCATGGCCATCACCGCAGGCACGCTGACGACGATCGTCGTTTTCGTGCCGACGCTGTTCCTGGACACGGTGGAGACATCGACGGCGATGCGCAACGTGGCGCTGCCGCTGTGCACGTCCATCGCCGCATCGCTGGTGATCGCGACGACCCTGGTCCCGGCGCTGCTCGCGCGGATGCCGGAAGGCAAGCGCGAGCCGCGCCACCGCGTCTTCGAGCGGCTGGCCGACGTCTACGAACGCGTCGTCCTGTTCACGTTGCGGCACCGTTACTCCGCCCTCCTGGTGGCGCTGGTTCTCGCGGGCGTTGGCTACTACGCCTACACGCGCTTGGACGTCAACATGGCGCCGCAGGAGGACAGCCAGTCGCTGCAACTGCGCTTCTGGGTACGCGGCACCATGACTCTCGAGCGCATGGAAGCGATCGTCGACGACGTGGAGGCGTCGATCATGGGCGCCCGGGAGGAACTTGGCATCGGCGACATCTCGACGGAGTTCGACTACGACCGGGGCGACGTCTTCATGACCATGCGCGAGGACGGCAAGTACGCCGCGGCGGTGGTGCAGGAACGCATTCTCGAGATGATGCCGGAGGTGCCGAACGTCAACTTCTATTTCCGGACACAGAGACGCTGGCGTGGCTACCGCGACGGCGACGGCGGTCTCGGCGTGCGCCTGCTGGGCGACTCCACCGCGCAGCTCGTGGAGATCGCCGAGACCGTGATCGAGGTCCTGAAGCCGCTTCCCTACCTCACCAATGTGCGAACGGAATCCGAGTCCGGCCGCATGGACCTCGCGGTGGTTGTGAAACCCGAGCAGGCGGGGCAGCTCGGGGTCACCGCGCAGAGTTTGGCCCGTAGCGTCTCGGTGGCCCTCGGTGGCGTACAGCTCCGTCGCGGCCTCGACCAGGGCGGCTGGGAGGACGCCGTACACCTCGAGATCGAGGACCGCGAGGACATCACCATCGAGGATCTGCGCCGCTTGCCGATCTTCCTCGCCGACGGCGGCACGGTGGCGCTGGAAACCCTGGCCGACCTCGAGTTCCGACCGACGCTGCGTGGTATTCGGCGCGAGAACCGCGAGACCGCAGTCACCGTGGAGTTCGACCTGAAGGACGTGGCGCCGATGGAGGCCCGCTCAAGGGTCGAAGCGGTGATGGCGAACTTCGAGCTGCCCCCGGGCTACCGCTGGGAGATGGGCCGCGACTTCGATTTCGAGTCCGAGCAGTTCCGCGACATGCTGATCCTGATCGCCACGGCGATCGTCCTGGTCTACATGCTGATGGCGGCGTTGTTCGAGTCCGCGTTGTTCCCGAGCGCGGTGCTCTTCTCCATCGCCTATTCGGCCGTCGGCGTCATGCTGTTCCTGTGGGCGACCGATACGCCGCTTACCCAGATGGCGATGACGGGCATGGTGCTGTTGGCGGGAATCGTGGTGAACAACGGCATCGTGCTGCTCAACCGCACCTTCCAACTCATGCGCGACGGTGTGCCCCGCGAAGCCGCCATCGTGCAAGCCGGCCGCGACCGCCTGCGGCCGATCATCATGACCGCCGGCACCACGGTCGCCGGCCTGATCCCGCTCGCGGTCGGCGATGTTCGCATCGGCGGCTCCGGCGAGAGCTACATGCCCATGGCGCGAGCCGTCATCGGTGGTCTCACCTTCGCATCCGCCGTAACCTTATTGCTGACGCCGCTGTTGTTCGTGCACTTCGACAACCTGAAGCGTGCCGTTGTGGGCTTCTGGCGTAACACGGTGCCGGCATTGGGCTAGCGAGCGCGCCACGGCCTCGCCATGTGGGTACGCCGTAGACTCGACATCCAATGGTCGGACCTCGCGTTCGGCCTTTGGCGCTGCTTCTCTACGGACGAGAATCGACGCGCCGCGATCGAACGAGCCTGGTCGGGTGACGCGTCCGCACTGGCCTGCCTGTCGGTGCGCACGGGCTTCGACCTTTGCTGGCAGGCCCTCGAGGTGCCGAAAGGCAGCGAGGTCCTGATGAGTGCCATCAACGTGCCGGCCATGTTCCGCTTGGTCGAAGAATACGGTCTGATTCCGGTGCCGCTCGACATCGACGCCGCAAGCTTGCGGCCCACGGTGGAGGACGTGCGACAGGCCATCACGCCGCGGACGAGGGCCATCGTGGTCGCGCACCTGTTCGGTACGCGCGTCGATCTCGGCGATATCGCGGCGTTGGCCCGTGAACGGGGCCTGGTACTGATCGAGGACCACGCGCAGGCTTTCAGTGGTGTCCCGGACGCAGCGTCCTCGAGCGCCGACGTGGCGCTTTGGAGCTTCGGCCCGATCAAGGCGGCCACGGCGCTCGGCGGCGCGATCGCGGTGGCGCTCGACCCGCAACTCATGGGGCGGATGCGCGCCATCGAGAGCACCTATCCGGTGCAGCGGCGGATTCGCTACGCCTCGCGCCTGCTGAAGTATGCGACGCTCAAGGCTGTGAGCTACCGCCTCCCGTTCGGCGTCCTCATGGGGGTGCTGTCGTGGGCCGGGGTCGATACCGATGCCTGGCTCAATGCGCGCGTACGCAGCTTCGACGACACGGCGCCGTTGTCCGCCCTCCGCCGGCGCCCTTCGGGGCCGCTCCTCGCGTTGTTGGACCGTAGGTTGCGGACTTTCGATGCGGCGGGCGTGGCATGTCGACGGCGACGGGGCTTGGCGCTTGAACGAATGGTCGAAGACCATGCGCGCGTACCTGGCGCGGCCGCGGCCTGGCGTGGCTTCGACTTGTTCCCAGTGTGTGTCGCCGACACCGCGCGGCTGGTGGCCGCGTTGCGGCGTTACGGTTTCGACGCCGGTACCGGGCGGAACCTGGCGGTCTTCGGGGAGGAGGAAGGTGCCGGCCTGGTAGGCGCTTGCCGACTGCTTGCGAACGCGGTGTTCATACCGTTCTACGCGGCCATGCCGGATCGCGAACTGCGTCGTCTCGCGCGGGCGCTAAAGGACGGCCTCCGCAAGCGAACCGCCGTTCTATGAGACGTCGCAAATGAGGGGTTGACCCTCCCGCCACGTCAGGTCCTACGGTCGAACCACTGGCCCACCGACGGGCCGCTTCTTAGGATCAGGAACATGTACAAGGTTAGCGAGGCAGCGTCATTGGCGGGAGTCACCGTTCGTGCGTTGCACCACTATGACGCGATCGGCCTGTTGCGGCCGTCGGCGCGCTCGGACGCGGACTATCGCCTCTACGGCGAGACGGACATCCGGGCACTGCGGCGCATCCGCCGCTACCAGGCGTTGGGGTTCTCCCTCGACGAGATCCAAGAGTTGCTGAACGCGTCCCGGAAGAACCGCTTGGATGCGCTCCGCAACCAGCGCGATGCCGTCCGGCAGCGGGCGACGGAGACCGCCGACGTCGTGCGCGCCATCAACCGCGAGATCACTGCGGAAAACGGCGACGGTTCGCAACCCCCTGACCGACTCGGCCGAGCGGAGGCCTTGGTCAGCGAGTATCTCGAGCGGACCAAATCGGGAACCGTCCCGGGCAAGTCGCCGCTATTGGCCGAGGCGCTCGACGTGCTGCGCCCGCTGGCAACCGGGCCGACCATGGACGCCGCTGCGGTTCGGCTGGCGGCGTGGATCTACGGCTGTCGCTACGACTGGGCGAATGTCGCCGACCTGTGCCGGCGTTTCCTGGAACAGACACCGGACTGGGATGATCGGGCGTTCGCCGCGCTCGAAATCGTCTCGGCGTTGACGATACTCGAGCGGCACGAGGAGGCCGTCGCGGCCCATCGCGCGCACATCGAGGAGGTCATGGCACAACGCCCGGGCGAGGAGTGGGCTGACGCAATGCACAACTCGACGCACGGCGCCTGCTGGTTCGTCACGGGCAAGCGCGACGCCTGGGTGGAACTGTTCCGCAAGGTCGATGCGGGGGTCAAGGCGACGGCGGCCAACCGCGCGTCCAGGTACGAACTCCTCCACACCGCCGTGATGGCCATGGGCACCGACCTGCCCACGTACGGGCCGGACATCGACGCCTTGGTGCAGCGGATGGCGGACATCATCGCCGAGGATCCCGATTGGTCGGAGCGGCTTTGGGCGGAGCAACGGTTCGAGCAGCAGAAAGTGGGCAACGCGGTCAGACGCGGCGACCCGGCAGCGTTGACGCAGGCCGTGGACGACTACCGGACCTTCCTCGATGGCTGTACCTGGCCGACGAAGTGGATCGCCGCGGCCTACAGCAACCTCGGGGCGATGTTGCACTGGGAGGGACGGCACGAACAGGCGGTCGAGTGCTTCATGCGCGCGCAGCAAGAGCATGAACTCGACGGCTACGGCTACGCCTGGTTCGCCGGCGCGTCGCTGGCGGCGGGCGCGCCCCGAGCACGGGTCACGGAGTTGCTCGCCGAGGCGGGGAGGCGGCTGGAATCGGCGGACGCGATGCGGATCTTCAACGAGGACGCGGTGCTGTCGGCAGACGCCGACAGGGAGGCCCTGCTGGACGCGCTCCTGCAGCCAGCTTGAGGCGTACGGGCGGTGTGCCTTTAGTCGAACAGCCCCTGGAAACCCGGTGCCTCGTTGCTGGTCCTTGCCTCGCGCAGGCACTGGGCAAGGATCGGGATACCGTCCTTGATGTCGTCGTCGGGGACGTGTCCGAACGCGAGGCGCAGGTAGGGAACCTCGTCGCCGTGGATGTGGAAGTTCGCGCCCGAGGCGTAGAAGAACCCGCGCTCCGCGGCGAGCCGTGCAAGCTTCGCCTGGTCCACGTCGTCCGGGAAACGCACCCAGACGAAGAGCCCGCCCGAAGGGTTCGATGAGGCGCAGATGTCCCCCGCCGTGTCGGCCAGCCCATCCACGACCAGGTTCTTCTTGACCTTGAGGGACGCGTTCAACTCCTCGGTCAGCGACCAGACGCCGTCGCGGTAGAGCTCAGCGACGACTGCGGCCGCGAGGTAGTTGCCGCCGGCGTCGTGGCGTCGCGCGAGGATGGTCTCAAGCAGCCTGGGCTGGGCGTACAGGTACCCGAGGCGCATGCCCGGCGCGAGGATCTTCGACAGCGAGCACATGTAGATGATGTTCTCGTAGTCCGTGAGTCCGTACAGCGCGGGTGGCTTGTCGCCGTCGTAGT
Organism: Gammaproteobacteria bacterium; assembly: GCA_026706385.1. Classification (GTDB taxonomy): domain Bacteria; phylum Pseudomonadota; class Gammaproteobacteria; order Pseudomonadales; family Azotimanducaceae; genus VXYL01. The sequence continues at coordinate 61,455 of JAPOYV010000022.1, read as the reverse complement.
GGACGTCGCCGTAGCAGTTGTCCTCAATGATCGGAATGTCGCGCGCCCGGGCGATTTCGATCAGCCTGTACCGGCGTTCCAGCGACATGTTGGTTCCGGTGGGATTCTGATAGGTGGTCAGCGCGTAGATGAACTTCGGCTTGCGTTCTTCGCCGAGCCTGTCGAGCGTCTCCTCGAGGAACTCGACGCGCATACCGTCCTCGTCCACGCCGACCCCCACCATGTCGATGCCGAGCGTACGGTAGGCGCCGATGGTGCCCGAGTAGGTGACCTCCTCGCAGATCACCGTATCGCCGGGTGCCGTGAGGGCTTCGGCGGTGAGCGTGACCGCCTGCATGGAGCCGTTCATGAGCGCGATGGCGTCGGGGTCGACCGCGACGCCCTCGCGCTCGGCCTCCCGCTGCGCCATGGCGGCGCGCAACCCCGGATGGCCGAGCTTGCCCGGGTATTCCGTGAGCTGTGCGTATTCGTTGGCGATGGCGGTCTTCGCGGCGCGCTGGACGCGATCGACCGGGAAGGTCTCCGGATTGGTCCGCCCAACGGCGAAATCGAATCTGCGCATCGCCTACGAGCCCCCGTTCTGTCCCGCTGCGAGACCGTTCCCCACGAGGTATCGGTAGCTCTGTTCCACCGCCGTCATCATGTCCGTGTCGCAGGCGTCGAGTTCGACGATCACCCACTCGAGGACGTTCGGGTCGGCGGCGTCGATGACGCCGGCGATGTCCATCTTGCCGTCGCCTACGGCGACGTGGGCCTCGTCGCGCACCAGGGGTCCGTCCTTGATGTGCAGGAGCGGTACCCGGTCCTTCACCTTGGCCACTTCCGCGTTGACGTCGACGGCTCCGAAATTCGCGGCCCAGTACGTGTCGATCTCGAATTGCACGCCCGGGCAGCGCTCGGCGATGTGCTCGTGGCCGAGCTTGCCGCCAATGGTCGTGAACTCCCACCAGTGGTTGTGCAGGAAGAGGTCGATGCCGTGCGCGGACAGCGCCTCGACGAGCCCGTTGATGGTCTCGGCGGTTCGCCGGACAGCATCCATGTCGGCGAAGTCGCCGGCACCGAAGCCTCCCGCCGCGCGGGCGAGGCCCAAGTCGCCCACGGTGTCGACGACCTCGTTGACCGATGCACGGTTCGCCCACGGATGGTGACTCGACGAGACCCTCATGCCGAGATCCTCCACCTGCGCCTTGAAGGCGGCCGGGCTCTTCCCGAACAGGTTGAACGGTTCGACGCCGGCGTAGCCGATCCGAGCAAGCCGTGCGAGTACGGCGTCGAAGTCCTGCGCCGACTCTTCGCGCAGGGAATAGAGCTGTACGGAGATGGGCTTCATGGCGTCTCGGCTTACCGGAGGAGGCGCGACAATCCTACCGGGGCCAACCATCGTCCGCTATCCCAAGCCGGGCGGTCCTGCAGGGTTCTACTCTAAAGGAACCAAATAGGGTATTATCAGCATCGATTGACCATGAAACGCGCGACATATGACCCTGCGGGAAGCAGTTCAGGCGCTGGTACTCGGCGTTGGCCGGGAGTGTCGCGTATTGCGCTCCGCGGACTTGCGCATCCTCTTCCCAGGCGACACGACGCGTGCGTTCGCCAAGGGGCTTGGCCACTTGGTTGAGGTCGGCCTGCTCGGCCGGGTGATGCGTGGGGTGTACGTCAACCACGCGGCAGAGAGCGCCGGAGCCCGTGAGGTGGGGCTGTTGGTGGACGCCATGCGCCCCGGGTGTCTCTCCTACCTCAGCTACGAGAGCGTGCTGGCCGACTGTGGGACGTTGAGCCAGCAACCCTATTGGTACACGGTGGCGACGACGGGTCGCGGCGGGGAGTATGTCACGCCGGCCGGACGCATCCTGTTCCGGCACACGTCGCGCCCCGAACGCGAGATCGCCCTGGAAACCGTTGTCGACCCCATTTACGAACTCATGGTCGCGCACCCGAACGTCGCGTTGGCCGACCTACGCCGGGTATACCCCAACATGCCCTTCGACCTCGACATGGAAGCGCATCGGGACGCCGTCGGCGAGTGGACCGCTGATGCGTGACTTCCTGGGATTGGCCGCCGCGGTCATCGCGCGCGATCCGGGGTTGGCGCCGTGCCGCGCTACCGTGGAGAAGGAACTCCTGCACATGGAGATACTGGAGGCTCTGAGGGGGATCCGGGCGTTTCCGCGGTTGGCGTTCAAGGGCGGCACGTGCTTGCGGCTGTGCCGTCAAGGCAAACGGCTGAGCGAGGACTTGGACTTTGCGGCCGGTCGTGACTTCGACGCCGCCATGATGGACGACCTTGAGGGTGTGTTACGCGACAGGATTGCCTCGACATATGGCCTAGAGGTCACGGTGGCCCGCCGAAGCTTCGATCGAAGGGACCGCGACATCCTGGCCCGGTGGGTTGCACGGGTCGTCACCCGCCCATCGCCCGGCGGCGGGACATCGAACATTGGCGTCCAACGCGTCAAGATCGAGGTGGACTCCTCTGATCACCCGCCGGGCACGTCGCCGACGAGGGCCGTGTTCCCTTACGCGCACCTCGTGATGCCGTCGCGGCAAGTGCTGGTCAACGCCGTGCCCGTCGCGGCTACGCTCAGCGACAAGCTCGTCGCGCTGCCTTGGTCGATCATGCACAGACGCAATCCCCGCTATCGGGACGTCTGGGACCTGATCGAATACCTGCCGACGCAAACCGGCCTTACGAGCATGCTGGAGAGCGCGAGACAGCGTGCGGCCGAACAGATGCAGGCCGACCAATACACCGCGCTCTTGGCTGAGGCTGGCGATCGGCTGCCGGATGTGATCGCAGATGGCGCGTTCGAAGCCACCATGCGACGGTTCCTCCCGCACGACCTCGCGGAGAACACCATCGGCAACGCAGATTACCGACGGATGATGGTCGAGTCCTTGCAGGAGACGTTCCGCTGGCTCAGGGACCCTGGCTCGATGCCGAGGCACCTTCGGCGCTAGCCCTCGACGGGCTCGACCCGGACGATCTGGGCATCGGGCCCGTCTTCCACGATGTACAGGTAGCCGTCGTGGCTGCGCACGTCGCGGATCCGGCGCCCGAGTTCGCCGAACAGTGTCTCCTCGCCTACGATGCCACCGTCCTCGATGTCGAGGCGTCGTACTTCTCGGTCGACGAGCGCACCGACGAACAGGTCGCCGCGCCACGCCGGGAATCGGTCGCCCGTGTAGACGGCCAGGCCGGAGGGCGCGATCGACGGCGTCCACACGTGGAGCGGCGGTGTCATGCCGGGCGCTTCCTGGAACGGTGAGATGAGGGCGCCGATGTAGTCGATGCCGTGGGTTACGGCCGGCCATCCGTAGTTGGCTCCCGGCACGACCCGGTTCATTTCGTCCCCGCCGCGCGCCCCGTGCTCATGGAGGTACAGCGTTCCGTCCGGTGCCAGCGCCAGGCCCTGTGGATTGCGGTGACCGTAGGAGTAGATCTGCGGCAGCGCATCGTCCCGGCCGACCAGCGGATTGTCGTCGGGGACGCCGCCGTCGATGTCGATGCGCACCGTCTTGCCCATCAGGTTGGTGAAGTCCTGCGCCGCTTCGCGGAAGTCGAAGCCGTCGCCGGTGGTGAGTACGAGCGTGCCGTCGGCAAGAAACGCCATCCGGCCGCCGTAGTGCACGGGCGTCGGCTTGCGCGGCGTGGCGGCGAAGATGACCTTGGCGTCGGTCAGCGCGCCCTGGACGAGGCGGGCGCGCAGGACCTCCGTCGTGTTGTCCTCGGCCGGCAAGGCGGCGTAGGACAGGAACACGGTCCGGTTTTCGGCGAAGTCGGGGTGCGGCAAGGCGTCGAAGAGACCGCCTTGGCCTAGGCGGTGCACGGCAGGGACGCCTGGAATCGGGTCGCTGACGTCGCCGTTCGGCGAGATGCGACGCAGCGTTCCGCCGAGTTCCGTGACCAGCATGGCGCCATCGGGCAGGAAGGCGACGCACCACGGGAAGTCGAGCCCCTCGGCCACGGTGACGAGCTTGTAGGGTGAAGCAGTTGCCGCTGCGGAAAGCGTCAGCAGCACGCCGACCAGGGCGGCTTTCGTTCGCATCGGGCTTTTGGAGTATGTTCGCGGTTCGAAGCGAGGGATCGTACATGATCAGACGGCTAGCAGCCTTCGTGGCCGCTGTGTTGAGCGCCTACGTGCTCGGCGCATTCGTGTCGACGCAGATGGTCCTCAACGCGGTCGCGGCGCTCGGTGTCCCGGTGGGTGCGGCCACCCGCGCAACCGCCGTGTTCCACGACTTGCCGGGCATGGCCCCCGTCTACGGGCCGCTGATCACGATCGCATTCCTCATCGCCTTTCCTGTTGCCGCGTTGATCATGCGATTCGTTCCCGGCCCGCGGACGCTGGGATACGTTCTCGCTGGCGCGGTGGCGCTCTTGGCCGTGCACGTCCTGATGCCGGCCTTGCTCGGCATGCACATGTTCCCGGCAACACGCTCGGTGGCGGGCGTCGCGTGGCAGGTTGCCGCCGGCGCGGTTGGCGGCTACGTCTTTGGGCGATTTCGCGTGAAGCGCTCGGAGGCGATGACTTGAGGACCGACGCCAAATGACCTCGGCGGCGACGATGGGAACGAATCGGATCGCGGTGACCGCGGTCCTCGCCGTTGCGTGCGTGGCGCCGACTGCCGCGCAGCCGAAGCAGACGCCATCGGGGTCGGCGACTGTGGAGGAAGTGGTCACCGTGGGCACGCGCGGCAAGCCGCGGGCCGCGGTGGACACGGCGGTTCCGGTGGACGTGTTCAGCGCCGAAGAGATCGCGAGCGTCGGCTCGTCGGATCTGATCGACGCCGTGACCGCCATCGTGCCGTCCTTCAACGTGCGCCGCTATGCCATCGCCGACGGCGCGACGTTCGTGCGCCCCACGGAACTGCGGGGGCTCGATGCGCACCACACGCTGGTGTTGATCGACGGCAAGAGACGTCATCGGGCGGCGCTGCTGCGCCTTGGCGGGTTCGGTGCCCACGGCCCCGACCTCGGCAGCCTGCCGTCCATCGCCATCGACCGTCTGGAAGTGCTCCGGGACGGCGCGGCGGCCCAGTACGGCTCGGATGCCATCGCCGGCGTCATGGACGTCAAACTCGCCAGCGAGCGCCGGGGCTTCGCGTTGCGGGCACGCGCGGGCGGCTATCGCGCGGGCGATGGCGAGGAAGGCGTGGTGGAAGCCAAGGCGGGCTTCGCGTTGGGCAGCGGGTTCCTCACCCTCAGCGCCCAGGTGGCGGAAGCGGCGCCGACCAATCGGTCAGAACCGTACGACATCACGATCGGGTCATCAGGACTTACCCCCGCCCAGGCAGTGATGAGTCGGGCCACGGTCGAAGGCACGACCTACTACGGGCCGGATGCGTTCACCTATCGCTACGCCGCGACCGGAGACCTCGTGCAGGTGCTGCCTGGCAGCGATGGCGTGCCGGACGACCTCGATACGCGCTATGCCGACAACTTCCACCGCGTCGGCGGCGGTCGCGAGTTTTCTCACCCGGCGCAGATCTGGGGCAAACCGGAGCGTGAACAAAGGCTTGTCGTCGCCAACGCCGGCCTGCCGGTCGGCCCATCGGAACTCTATGCGTTTGCCAGCTACGCATGGAAGGACCAAACCGGCGGCTTCTTCTACCGTCGTCCCGGCGTCAGCCAACTCAAGCCGCTGCGCCTGGCCGACGGGTCCATCTACGACCCGCGCAACGCCTTGTACCCGGCAGGATTCACGCCGCAGTTCAGCGGCGAAGTCACGGACTACGCCGTCTACGGCGGGATGCGCGGCGAGCTTGGCAACGGTCTCACGTACGACCTGTCGGCAAGCTACGGCAACGACCGCATCGACTACCGGATCGCCAATACCCTCAATCCCTCCTTGGGCCCCGCGACGCCGACGCGGTTCCGGCCCGGGAGCCTGGTGAACGACGAAATGGCGTTGAACGCCGACTTCACGTACCCGGTGGACCTGGGCCTTGCGGACGCGGTCAACCTCGCCTTCGGCCTCGAACGCCGCGTCGAGGGCTACGCGATCAAACGCGGCGATGCGGCGTCCTTCGCGGTCGGGCCGTTCGCACACCCGGATCCCTTCGACCTCGAAACCACGCAAGCGGAGGTGGACGCGGATCCGAACGACGCCGTGACGAGCGTGGCGTGCCGCATACCGGGATTCGAGGCGACCGGATCGCTGTGTCCCGCTGGAGATCCCGTCAACAACGCGGTGCCGATCGGCAGCAACGGCTTTCCGGGCTATCCGCCGGCGTTTGCCACCGACGTCGACCGGCAGAGTACCGCGGCCTATCTCGATCTCGAAGTGGACGCCACGGCGAACCTGCTGGCGAATGCCGCCGCGCGGTTCGAACGTTTCTCGGATTTCGGTGATGTCGCAACCTGGAAACTCGCGGGACGCTACCGGATCAACGAGTCGACCAACCTGCGCGGCTCCATTGGGACCGGGTTCCGGGCTCCGACGCCGGGACAGATCTCGACCACCAACGTATCGACGCGCATCGACCCCGAGGGGTTCCCGCGCGCGGAAGGCATCTTCCCGTCCCACCACCCCGCGGCCGGGCTTTTCGGTGGCCGGCCCCTCGACGCGGAACACGCGCGGTCGCTGACCTTCGGTGTGGCGGCGCGGCCCGCCGACGGGCTGACCGTCACCCTCGACGCGTATCGGATCCGCCTAGACGACCGGATCGTCCTGTCCTCGCAGTTCGCTGTCGGGGCGCCGGAGGCTGCTCGCCTGGCCGCCCTGGGCGTGCCGGGTGCCAACGACATCGCGCAGGTCCGGTTCTTCACCAACGACGTGGCGACGCGGACGCGCGGGGTCGACCTCGTCGCCGCATGGACCTTCGACACGCGCCGCGGCACGACGTCATTGCAGGCCGCCGTCAATGCCAACGACACGCGCATCGTCGAGCGCGGCCGGTTCGTCGATGCGGAGGGCCAATACGACTTGGAAAACGGCCTGCCGAGGTGGCGAGCAGTGGTCACCGCGCGGCATGCGTGGCGCAACGTGGACGCCCTGCTGCGTCTGCGCTACTACGGCGAATACAGCAATGCGGACACTGCGGCACTTCTGCGCACCCAGACGTTCGCGCCCGAGGCCATGGTGGACGCGGAGGTCGCCTGGCTGCTGCACGAGCGCTACACCTTGAAGGCGGGTGTGGAGAACCTGTTCGACAGCTACCCTGATCCGGCAGCGTTCGAGAGTTGCTGCGGCCGCATCTACTGGCGACGATCGGCGGTGTCCTGGCAGGGCGCGTTGTTCACCGTGCAGGTGGCCGTGTCGTTCGACTGATCAGTCCAGATCCGCCGCCAAGGCGCCACTTGGCGTGCGTGTGTTCGAATCCGATGCGTCCGCTTCTGCGACTGGCGCAGCCCGTTCTTCCTTCACGAACAGCATCAGCACCACGCCCAGGCCGAGCAGGATGAGCACGGAGGCGAAGCCGACGCGCTGGCTGGCGAAGTAGCCCGTGAAGGCCGCCACCATGATCGGCGCGATGAATGTCGTGACCTGGCCGGAGAGCGCGTAGAGGCCGAAGAACTTCGTCATCTCGTTCTCCGGCGCGATCCGGGCGAGCATGGTCCGGCTGTTGGCGTAGGCCGAGGTGATGAACAGCGCGAAGAGCACGGATACGCACAGGTAGGCGATCTCGGGGAGCGTGCGGAAGAAGGCGAAGCCCCATACGGGTTCGGTCAGACCCTCGAACTCGATGAAGAAGATGGTCGTCGGGGTGATCGACACCGCTGCCAACAAGGCGACGAAATTGCCCGTGATGGTGAAGACGATCGCCTTCTTGGAACCGACGATGTCGTCCAGCCAGCCGCCGACGAAGCCGGCCGCGATGGCGAAGACCGTCAGAAAGACGCCGACCAGCAGGCGTTCGGCGCCGCCCCAGTCGAAGATGCCGGTGGCGTAGACCATGTAGAAGGTCATGATCGCCACCTTGCCGTCGTTGAAGAACATCCGGGCGAGCAAGTAGGTGGCGATGTTCCGATAAGCCTTCAGCCGCTGCACGGTTCGCCACACGTCGCGGATACCGGCCTGGATCGCTTGTTTCGCCGTGACACCGGTGTTCGTCTGATCCGGGGTGAAGAAGAAGAGGGGCAGGGCGAATAGCACGAGCCACACCGCGGTAATGGGCGCGGCGATGCGATCATGCTCGAACATCGTTGTATCCATGCCGAACATCACCTTGTCGGGCAACCAGCCCCAGTCGAGCAGGCCCGAAGCGGGCAGCGCGAAGGCATACAGCATGCCGACGAGGATGATCAAAGCGCCGCCGTTGCCGAGCGCAAGTCCCCAGCCGGAGACCAAGCCCAGACGCGTATACGGCACCACCGACGGGAGCATGGCGTTGTGGAATACCTCGGTGAAGGCGAAGCCGGTGCCCGCCACGGCGAGCGCGACGGCCAGCGTCACGATTCCCCAACCCGCCTGACCGGGCACGGCGAGCCACAGCAGCAGGATGGCCGGCACCATCATGGCGATGAAACAGCCGATCCACGGTTTGCGCCGCCCGACCTTGTCTGCGACTGCGCCGAGGAACGGCGCTAGGCAGGCGGTCACCAGGCCGGCGAAGCCGTTGATGTAGCCCCAGATCTCCTGGCCCCGGACGGGGTCGCCGATGACATGGGTCGAGAAATAAGGTCCGAAGATGTAGATGACGATCAGGATGTAGTAGGGGTTTCGAGCCCACTCGAAGAGCGCCCAACTGAACTGGCCGAGGGTGGAGGAGCCCTCAGCCGGGGAGTGCGGGGGGCCTGCCCCTCGCATGGGAGAGTCTTGTTGTTCGGTCATGACGAGGGCACGAGCACGGCTCGGGCGGCCGGGTCACGGTCGCGCTGGTGAGGGCTTGCCATGGGAACTCCAAGCGTTGTCGTAGCGAAGCTTACCCCAGGGGCCGTGGCTGATGGCTTGGCAACGTCTGGCGCGCGGCCTCAGCCGGTGACATGTGCACAACATGATTTCATGCTTCTTGCATGAACACGTGCCTCGGGGCGAGATGGCGATCCGGCTGTGGCGCCTGCCGGCGCTTGACACTCGCGGCCCCATCTACGTTCAATCGTCGTCGCGGGATCGGGAGGCGGCGTGGCGAAACTACAGATGGGCTTGGTCGGCGGCGGCGAGGGTGCCTTCATCGGCGCGGTCCACCGCATGGCCGCCGAACTCGACGGGCGCATAGCCCTCACCTGCGGTGCGTTCTCCAGCGACCCGGCGAAGAGCCGCCGGGCCGGGGTCGCGCTCTATGGAATCGACGCGGAACGCAGCTACGGCTCCTACGCCGAGATGATGGCGGCCGAAGCCGGTCGTCCCGACGACGACCGCATGGACTTCGTCGTCATCGCAACCCCGAACCACACCCACCATCCGATCGCCCGGGCGGCTCTGGACGCCGGTTTCCATGTGATGTCGGACAAGCCGGTCACGTTCGATCTCGCCGAAGCGAAGGAACTCGCCGCGTTGGCGGGCGAAAAGGACTTGGTCTTCGGGCTGACGCACAACTACACCGGCTACCCGATGGTGAAGGAAGCCCGACACCTGGTTCGCTCCGGCGCCTTCGGTGACGTGCGCCGGGTCGTGGTCGAGTACATCCAGGGTTGGCTTGCAGAGCGCGAAGAGGCGACGGGCAATAAGCAGGCGGAGTGGCGCACCGACCCGGCGCGGTCGGGCGCGGCCGGCTGCATGGGCGACATCGGCACGCACGGCGAAAACCTGGCCGAGTACGTGACCGGTCTTGCGATCGAGTCGCTTTGCGCCGATCTCACCACGTTCGTCCCGGGCAGGCGCCTGGAAGACGACGGCAACGTGCTGCTGCGTTTCGCGGGCGGCGCGAAGGGCGTGCTGTTCGCAAGCCAGATCGCCGTTGGTGAGGAGAACGGGTTGAAGCTGCGCGTCTACGGCGAGACCGGCGGCCTCGAATGGTCGCAGATGGAGCCGAACTCGCTGATCGTGCGCTGGCCGGATCGTCCGTACGAGGTCCGGCGCACGGGCGGCCCCGGCGTGGGCGAGGCGGCCACTGGCGCCACAAGGCTGCCGGCCGGCCACCCGGAAGGCTTCCTCGAAGCGTTCGCCCTGCTGTACCGCAACTTCGCGGACACGCTTCAAGCGAAACGCGCGGGCAAAAAGCCCACCGAGGAGAACCTCGATTTCCCGACCATCGCCGACGGCGTGCGCGGCATGGCCTTCATCGAAACCGTGGTCGCCAGCGCCGAGGCCGGCGCGACCTGGCTCGACTTCACGCACTTAAGTTAGACGAGGAAACACGATGAAAACGCTCAAGGGGCCGGCGATCTTCCTGGCCCAGTTCATGGCCGACGAGGATCCGTTCGACAACATCGAATCGATGGCCAAGTGGGCCGCGAACCTAGGCTTCGTCGGCATCCAGGTGCCCATCGGCAACCCCGCCTTCATCGACGTCGCGAAGGCGGCCGAGAGCAAGGACTACTGCGACGAGCTCTCGGGCCGCGTCCGCGACTGCGGGGTCGAGATCACCGAACTGTCTACGCACCTCGAGGGCCAACTGGTGGCCGTGCATCCGACCTACGACCGCCTTTTCGACGGCTTCGCGCCGGCGCACCTGCACGGCAAGCCGGCAGAACGCACGGCGTGGGCCATCGAGCAGGTGAAACTGGCAGCAAAGGCCAGCCGGAACCTGGGCCTCGACTCCCACGTCACGTTCTCCGGCGCGCTCCTGTGGCCGATGATGTATCCGTGGCCGCAACGCCCCGCGGGGCTGGTGGATACCGGTTTCGCGGAACTCGCGGCACGCTGGCGACCCATCCTCGACGTCTTCGAGGACTCCGGCGTCGACTGTTGCTACGAGATCCACCCCGGTGAAGACCTGCACGACGGCGTGACGTTCGAACGGTTCCTCGCCGAAGTGGACGGCCATCCCCGGGCCAACATCCTCTACGACCCGAGCCACTTCATCCTGCAGCAGCTCGACTACCTGGCGTTCATCGACATCTACCACGAGCGCATCAAGATGTTTCACGTCAAGGACGCCGAGTTCAACGCGAACGGTCGCGCCGGCGTCTACGGTGGCTACCAGGACTGGGTGGACCGGCCGGGACGCTTCCGCAGCCTCGGCGACGGCCAGATCGACTTCCGTTCGATCTTCTCCAAGTTCGCGGCGCATGACTTCGACGGCTGGGCCGTGTTGGAGTGGGAGTGCTGCCTGAAGCACCAGGAAGACGGCGCCCGCGAAGGCGCGGAGTTCATCCGCGAGCACATCATCCGCGTCACGGACAAGGCATTCGACGACTTTGCAGCGTCCGGAACGGATGACCAGGCGAACCGGGCGGTGCTCGGACTCGGCTGAGGTGCGACATTGCCGTCGCAAATTGAGGGCAGATTGGATCACCCGCGTTAGGCGGACCGGGGTCTTACCAGTTCGAGTGGGACGACGCCAAGAGCGATGCCTGTTTCGCGGACCACGGCTTCGACTTCGCGTATGCCCCGCGTTCCTCGACGACGACCGGATCGTCACCGTGGACAGGCGCTGGGACTAGGGCCCGACCCGCCACCTGCTGCTGTGCGCCATCGAGGGTCGGGTGTTCGTGTGATCTACACCATCCGGGACTCGACGATCCGCATCATCTCTGCCCGCAAGGCCAACCGCAGGGAGGTACGTGAGTATGAGCAAAACACGGTTGACGATTGACCCGAACGATCCGCAGGGCCTTTCTCGCGGCCGGGTCGATCACAAGGTTCTAGATGCGACCAGCGAGGCCGACATCGCCCGTCACACGCGCGACGACGACGCCGAGGCGATGCGCGACATGGGGCGCTTCGCCCGTCGGGTGCGCCGACGTCTCGGCCTGACCCAGGTCGAGTTCGCGCGACGCATCGACGTGCCGCACGAGACCATCCGCAACTGGGAACAGGGCAAGCCGGGTCCGACGGGCGCGGCCAGGGCGTTGCTGAAGATCCTCGACAAGGCGCCCGAGACGGCGCTACGCGTGCTTGGCTGACGCATCGTAGGCCGGTCGAGGCAACCGCTCCAGAGTCGGGCCGCTACCTGCCGCTTTACGCGAGGGCCAGATCAACCGCTACGACGACTTCTCCAGAGTCTGGATCTGCCTTTCGAAATCGCTGGTCATGAAGTCCCACTCCGACCAGTGGTCGCACAGCTTGTCGATCGCCACCTGCCACGGGTCGTAGTCGCCCGGGTACTCGAGAAACTCGCCGTTCCAGCCGCGGTCCGGGTGGTCGCTGTCGCCGACGACGCGGGCGCCGCCGGGGCGTTCGCGGCGTAGGCGGAAGTACACGTTCATGCGCGGTTCGGCGCCGAGTTCGTTGCGCGTGCCGCAGTGCGGTATGGCGTGCAGGGTGATCACGGCGTCGCCTTCGTCCATGAGGATCGGGGTCGGCTGCGGCCACATGGAGCCGTCCGGCGTGTACTCCGCGCCCTCCCGGTATAGCTCTCGAATGGCATCCGGCAGGTGGTTGATGGCGACTTGGCCGTCGCCCACGGGCTTGAGCCGCGGCCAGCCGGTACCCTCGGGGCCAACGACCCCGCCGGAATCGCGCTGCATCCTGAAGAAGTCCTCCACGGCGTGGTGCGCGCCGCGCAGCACGGCCAGATTGCCGCGGCCGTACTCGGTCTGGTCGTTCAGGCAGACGCCCACGAACGCCGTGAAGCTGCCGAGCGCCAGCCGGCAGGCCGGGTCCTGGAAGAAGGGCGTGTTGTTGCCGCCGCGGGCGCGGGCATCGCCGGTGCCGAAGTGCTCGGTGCGCGGTGACTCCCAGTCGTCGACCTCGTTCTGATTGCGCGGTAGCGCGCCCGCCCACTGGCCGTCCAGGTGCGGTGCGAAGCCGAAGTTGGGGATGTCCTTGTCGGCGACGCCGTAGCCGCCGATCTCCGGCGACGGATCGCGGGGGTAGAGCACCATGGGCATGGCGCGTTGCGGTGCATCGAACGGACCCATGGTCTTGCGCAGGATGTCGCCCAGGGGCGAGAGGTTGACGAGGTCCGGGAACTCATGGGACGAGGCGAGTTCGTTGTAGTACTTGAATAGGTGGCCGTCGCGACCGGCGAAGATGTTGATGCGGCGCTTGGCGGCCCAGGTCAGCTCGCGTGGCACCACTTCCTTCAGAACGATGAAGCCGTCCCGGTAGAGGTCGCGCTTCTCATCGAGTGACAGTTCCGGTGCATGCATTACGAGTTCCTCTCGCGCGTGAGCGGAAAAGTATATGCCCTGTTCCGGGACGGAGTGGCCCAGACAGACGCGAACGATGCACGGATTCGGTGCGCCCGGCACCGCATCAGTGCAAATCCCGCTTTGTCTGGTGCGCTTTCGTGGGACGAAACGCCCCGAGCCGGCATTGGCACGGCGATTGCCTAGTCCGGTGCCATTGCCCGCGACGCGGTCGATCACGAACACACGAGGTATGCACATGAATCTAGGTGATCCAAGGCGTGGACTCATGGCCGTCGCCTGTGCCGGGGTGTTGCTTGCCGGCGCACCGATGGCCAACGCCGGCGGCACAATCGAGGTGGGCGAGCACCACTCCGTCAGTTTCGGCGCCGGGATGCGGGCGGGCTATGGCCGTTCGGACGCCGGCTCGGATCACAGCCTTCAGAGTGTGCGCCTGTACGTCAACGGGCAGATCCACGAGAACGTCAAGTTCACCTTTAACACGGAATGCGAAAGCTGCGTCTTCGGGCAGGATGCCGGTGACCCGGTGGGCGCCGCTGGCGACATCGACGTGCTCGACGCGATCGCGCAGTTCGAGTTCAGCCCGGAATTCAACATCTGGATCGGTCGCATGCTGACCCCCGCCGACCGGATCGAGCTGAACGGCCCGTACTACGGGCTGTCCTGGAACCAATACACCGTACCGCTCTTGCCATCCGATCAACTCGGCCAGGCCGGCCTCTTGGGAAGGGACGATGGCGTCACCGTCTGGGGGACTGCGGGCAAACTCCAATATGCGGCTGGCCTCTTCGACGGTGTCGACGGCGGACCCAACCAAGACGGCAACAGTCTTTTCGCGGCACGGGTCGCGTTCAATTTCCTGAGCATGGAGGCCAACCCCGCCTATTACACGAGCAGCACGTACTACGGCGGCGGGGGCGACGTGTTCACGGTCGGCGTGTCGTTCCAGAGCCAGTCGGACGGTACGGGTACGTCGGCATCGCCGCAGAACTTCAGCGCATTGATCGTCGATGCCTTGCTCGAGAAGCCGTTCGACAACGGCAGCGCCATCACGCTTGAGGCCGAGCACAAGTCCTTCGATGCGCCGCCGCCGACGACCGGCAGCGACTGCTTCTGCCTCTTCGACGGCAGCGCCTGGTTCTTCACGGCGGCCTACCTGTTCCCGGGGGAAGCCGGCATCGGCCGCGTACAGCCGTACTTCCGGTACACATCGAACGAGCCGTCCGATGCCGCCATCGGCGACAGCGAGCTCACCGAATACGGCGTCAACTACATCATCAACGGGCACAACCTGCGCCTGAACGTCCACGTCACCGACGGGGACGCCAACCTGACCGGCGCACCGGGCACGGACGAGACGCGCTTCGGCTTTGGCGTCCAAGTCCAGATCTAAAACTCAACGGAGATATTGCGGATATGAGATCAATCATCCACCTTTCAAAAGCACTCGTCGTCGCGGCCGCGGCCGTGGCGACCCTCGCTGCCTTCAACGCCGCGGCGCAGGACGAGGACACCATCAAGGTCGGTGTTCTGCACTCGCTCTCGGGCACGATGGCGATCAGCGAAACGACGCTCAAGGACACCGTCCTGATGCTCATCGAGGAGCAGAATGCAGCGGGCGGCCTGCTCGGCAAGCAGCTCGAGGCGGTCGTCGTCGATCCGGCGTCGAACTGGCCGCTGTTCGCCGAAAAGGCGCGCGAACTGCTCGACCTGCAACAGGTGGCGGTCGTGTTCGGCTGCTGGACCTCGGTGTCGCGCAAGTCCGTGCTCCCGGTTTTCGAGGAGCTGAATGGGCTCTTGTTCTACCCCGTGCAGTACGAGGGCGAAGAGTCCTCGAAGAACGTCTTCTATACCGGCGCCGCGCCGAACCAGCAGGCCATCCCCGCCGTGGACTACCTCATGAACGAACTCGGCGCCGAGCGCTGGGTGCTCGCCGGAACGGACTACGTCTATCCGCGCACCACGAACAAGATCCTGGAGGCCTACCTCAAGGCCAAGGGCGTGGCGGACGAGGACATCATGATCAACTACACGCCGTTCGGTCATTCCGACTGGCAGTCGATCGTCTCGGACATCAAGAAATTCGGCTCGGCGGGCAAGAAGACGGCCGTGGTATCCACCATCAACGGCGACGCCAACGTGCCTTTCTACAAGGAGCTCGGCAACCAGGGCATAGCGGCGGAGGACATTCCCGTGATCGCCTTTTCGGTTGGCGAAGAGGAACTGTCGGGCATCGACACCGGCCCGCTCGTCGGCCACCTGGCCGCGTGGAACTACTTCATGAGCGTCGCCGCGGACGTGAACGACGACTTCATCGACGAGTGGCTCGCCTTCATCGACGACGAGGACCGGGTGACCAACGACCCGATGGAAGCCCACTACATCGGCTTCAAGATGTGGGTCGAGGCGGTGGAGAAGGCTGGCACCACGGACCCGGCCGCGGTCCAGGACGCCATCATCGGCGTGACCGTGCCGAACCTCTCCGGCGGCACGGCGACGATGCTGGCGAACCACCACATCACCAAGCCCGTGCTCATCGGCGAAATCCAGGACGACGGCCAGTTTGATATCGTCTGGGAAACGCCGGACCTCGTGCCCGGTGACGCGTGGTCGGACTTCCTGCCCGGTTCCATGGACATCGAAGCGGATTGGGTGGAGCTCAAGTGCGGCAACTACAACACCAAGACCAAGGAATGCTCCGGGCAGAACTACGAGTAGGCTCCGGCGCGCAGCGACGCGCCCGGGTCTAAAGACCAAGCGGGCCTGGCGATGCGCGTACGCCGTCTCCTGCCGGCGCTGCGACTTCTGGTCGTCGCGCCGGCTTTTTTCTGTGTGTCCGCCACGGCCGCGTTCGCAGCGGAAAACGCCGGCGTGCAGGCGGCGGTCGACGCCCTAAACACCCGGTCCTTCGACGACAAGCGGGCTGCCGCGACCGAACTCGCCGGCATCGACGACCCGCGTGCGGCGGTGGTGCTCGAGGCCTTACTCGCCGGGGAACTGTTCACGGAGCGGGGTTCGGGCCGATTGGTGATCGCCACGCTGGTGGACGAAGCAGCCGGCCCCAGGGCGGGCTATGCCTTGCGCGACGCGGTCACGGACGAGGATCTCGGCGAGACGGGTCGCCGGGGTGCGCGCCGCGTCACCGTCAACAACGCCCTCAGGCGCTACCTGCGGGGTCTCGTCGCCGGACTGCGCCTGCGCGATGAGGATGCGAACAACCGGATAACCGCTGTCCGCGCCGTGGCGGACGCGGCGGACCCCGATTTGGGTCCGCTGCTACGTGAACGCCTGGCCGTTGAGACCGAGGGCGACGTACGCGACGCCATCGCCACGGCGCTGACGGTCTTCGACCTCGACTCGCCGGACGAGGCAACCCGCCTCGCCGCCATAGCCGCTTCGCACGGCAACCTGGACGGCACCGTACGCATGAAGCTGACGGCGCTTGCCAGCGATGACGCCGATAGCGGCCCGGTCCACAGCGAAGCCGTCCGAGACGCGGCGAAGGACGCGCTCGCGGCGATCGAACGCACGGTGGCGAGATTCCAGACCGTCGAGACCATCCTGTTCGGCCTGAGCCTGGGTTCGATACTCGTTCTCGCGGCCATCGGCCTGTCGATCACGTTCGGCGTGATGGGCGTCATCAACATGGCGCACGGCGAACTCATCATGCTCGGCGCGTACACGACGTACGTCGTGCAGACGCTGATGCCCGGGGCGCTCGAGTACTCCATCATCGTCGCCATCCCGGCGGCGTTCCTGGTCTCGGGCCTCGTCGGCATCGGGATCGAACGGGGCATCATCCGTTTCCTCTACGGCCGGCCGCTGGAAACACTCCTGGCCACCTTCGGCGTGAGCCTGATCCTGCAGCAGGCCGTGCGGTCGATCTTCTCTCCGCTCAACCGGGCCGTGGCGACCCCGCAGTGGATGAGCGGTTCCTGGGAGATCGTCACGGGATTGTCCTTCACCTACAACCGGCTCTACACGCTGATCTTCGCGGGCCTGGTCTTCGTCGCCCTGCTGGTCATCCTGCAACGTACGCGGCTCGGGCTCGAGGTCCGGGCCACGATGCAGAACCGGTCGATGGCACGGGCCATGGGAATCCGCAGCGCGCGCGTCGATGCGCTGACCTTCGGCCTCGGCGCGGGGATCGCGGGCGTGGCGGGCGTGGCCCTGTCGCAATTGACCAACGTCGGTCCCAATCTCGGCCAGGGCTACATCGTGGACTCGTTCCTGGTCGTGGTCTTCGGCGGCGTCGGCAACCTCTGGGGCACGCTGGTCGCCGGTCTGTCCTTGGGCGTCGTCAACAAATTCCTGGAGCCGGTGACGGGCGCCGTGGTGGCCAAGATCGTCGTCCTGGTGTTCATTATCCTCTTCATCCAGAAGCGCCCGCGCGGGTTGTTCCCGCAGAAAGGCCGCGCGGCGGAGGCCTAAAGGTGTTGATGGCGCGGCTACTCAACCACGAGCGCGGCGGCTGGATCCTGCTCGCCGTGCTCGGAGTGCTCGCCGTCGTGGTGCCGGTGGCCAACCTGGCGGTCCCTCCGGATTCGGTGTTCCACGTCTCGACCTACACCGTGACGTTGCTCGGCAAGTACCTCTGCTATGCGATGCTCGCGGTCGCGCTCGACTTGGTCTGGGGCTATTGCGGCATCCTGAGCCTGGGCCACGGCGCGTTCTTTGCCCTGGGCGGTTACGCCATGGGGATGTACCTGATGCGGCAGATCGGCGACCGCGGTGTCTACGGCCATCCGGAACTGCCGGACTTCATGGTGTTCCTGAACTGGGACGCGCTGCCCTGGTACTGGTACGGATTCGATCAGTTCTGGTTCGCCATGATCATGGTGGCGCTGGTGCCGGGTCTGCTCGCGTTCGTTTTCGGCTGGCTTGCGTTTCGCTCCCGCGTGACAGGCGTCTACCTCTCGATCATGACCCAGGCGTTGACCTACGCGCTGATGCTGGCGTTCTTCCGCAACGAGATGGGCTTTGGCGGCAACAACGGCTTGACCGACTTCAAGGACATCCTGGGCGCCAGCCTGCAGGCCGACTCGACCCGCGCCGTCCTGTTCGTCGTCTCCGCGCTGGCGTTGGCGCTGGCGTATCTCTTCTGCCGGCTGGTGGTGACGTCGAAGCTGGGTCGCGTGATGACGGCGATGCGAGACGCCGAGGACCGGACGCGCTTCATCGGCTACCGCGTCGAACGGTTCCAGTTGGCCGTGTTCACCGCTTCCGCGGTGCTCGCCGGGATCGCGGGCGCCCTGTACGTGCCGCAGGTGGGGATCATCAACCCGAGCGAGTTCCAGCCGCTCAACTCCATCGAACTGGTGGTCTGGGTGGCGGTGGGCGGTCGGGGGACGCTGTACGGGGCGGCTCTCGGCGCGGCGGTGGTCAACTACGCCAAGACCGTTTTGACGGGGACGCTGCCGGAGGTGTGGCTGTTCGCCCTCGGGGCCCTGTTCGTGCTCGTCACACTGGTGCTGCCGAAGGGCATCGTTGGCCTTTGGCGTCGTCGCCAGCAATCCCGCCGGGACCTCGCCCATGCCTGAACTACCGAGCACGCGCCCACCGCCGCGACTGCGCGCCCGGTGGCAGATGTTGGAACGCGACCGCGTCTGGGACTTCCTGATCGAGAAGCCGACGCGCGACGAACTGCTGGCTGCGGACCACGGCTACATCCTCTACCTCGAGGACGTCACGGTGAGCTTCGACGGCTTCAAGGCGCTCGATGCGCTGACGCTCTACGTCGAGATCGGCGAGCTGCGCTGCGTCATCGGGCCCAACGGCGCGGGCAAGACCACGATGATGGACGTCATCACGGGAAAGACACGCCCCGACATCGGTGCCGCCTTCTACGGCCAGCGCCTCGACCTGACGCGGTTGTCGGAGCCCGAGATCGCGGCCCTGGGCATTGGCCGCAAGTTCCAGAAGCCGACCGTGTTCGAGAACCACACGGCGTTCGAGAACCTGGAACTGGCGATGTCCGCGGACAAGCGCGTCTGGCCCACCCTGAAGGCGCGGCTCAAGGGCGACGAGCGGGATCGCATCGACGCCACCCTGGCCACCATCGGCCTGATCGACCACGGCGATCAGCGCGCCGGGACGCTCTCCCACGGCCAGAAGCAGTGGCTCGAAATCGGCATGCTGCTGATGCAGAACCCGCTCGTCCTGCTGGTCGACGAACCCGTAGCCGGCATGACGCGGCGTGAATCGGAACTGACCGCGGAGCTGCTCACCCGCCTCGCCGGCGACCACTCGGTGATCGTCGTCGAGCACGACATGGAGTTCGTGCGCTCGATCGCGAAACGGGTCACCGTCCTCCACGAGGGCCGCGTCCTGTGCGAGGGGCCGTTCGATTCGGTACAGGATGACGAGCGGGTGCGCGAGGTCTACCTCGGCGTGGACGCTTGACCCGTGCTCGAAGTCGAGGGCCTCAACCAGTCCTATGGCGAGAGCCGCACGTTGTGGGACGTCGCGTTCACGATCCCCGACGGGGCGTGTCTCTGCGTCATGGGTCGCAACGGCGTTGGCAAGACGACGTTGCTGAAATGCCTCATGGGACTGCTGCCGGTCGACACCGGCTCGATCCGCTTTGCGGGCGCGGACCTCCTTACGATGGCGGCAGAACGCCGTGCCCAACTGGGGATGGGCTACGTGCCCCAGGGACGGATGATCTTCCCGTTGCTGACGGTGGAAGAGAACCTGGCCGTGGGCTTGGGCGCGTTGCCGCGGTCGGAGCGGGAGATTCCGCGCGAGGTCTACGAGCTCTTTCCCGTGCTCGACGACATGCGATCCCGTCGCGGCGGTGACCTGTCGGGCGGCCAGCAGCAGCAACTCGCGATCGGCCGGGCGCTGGTCTTGCGACCGAAGTTCCTCATTCTCGACGAACCCACGGAGGGCATTCAGCCGAACGTCGTCCAGCAGATCGGCGACGTCGTCGTGCGCCTGAACCGCGAACTCGGCATGACCGTGCTGCTCGTCGAGCAGAAACTGCCGTTCGTGCGCCGCGTGGCGGATCGGTTCGCGATCATGACCAAGGGATCGATCATGGCAGAAGGTCCGCTCGCGGCGTTGACCGATGCGTTGATCGAGGAGCACCTCACGGTATGACGGCACCCTTGTTGCGAGGGGCAATGCCCCTGCCGGCCGCTTCGCGGTCCGGACGCTCCCCGGCCTGGCAAGGCCGACTGCAGCTGGTATTCGAGCGTCGCGACGGTCGGACCGTCCTAGCGCGTCGTCAGCAGGCAGGCCCGGTAGCGGTGCAGCGGCCGTTCCATCCCGGCGACGGCGCCTGCCACGTGTACCTCCTGCATCCCCCCGGCGGCCTCGCGCGCGACGACCGCATCGAGGCGAGCATCGAGGTGCGCTCCGGCGGCGCCGCGCTGGTGACGACGCCGGCCGCAACCAAGGTCTACCGCGGTCCGCTCGAGAGTTCGGTGACGCAGTGTCTCGACGTGGGCCCAGGGGCCGGACTCGAATGGCTGCCCCAGGAGACGATCCTCTTCGGCGGCAGCCGCTTTCACGCACGAACCCACGTCCGGCTGGCGCGCGACGCGCGATTCGGCGGTTGGGACATCGTGACCTTGGGACGGCCCGCCTCGGACGACGACTACGAGGCGGGTGCCGTGCGCCTAGAAACATGCATCGACGTCGGGGAGGAGCATCGCCTGGTCGAACGCCAGGTTTGGGACCGGGCTGCCGGCCAGTCAGTGCCCGTTCTAAGCGCGCACTGGGGACTCGGCGGCAATCGGACGCTCGCGAGCTATTACGCCTATCCGGCGGATGCGGATACCTTGGAACGCGCGCGCAACCTGATCGGCGATTGCCCGGCGACCGGGGCAACGTTGTTGGACGACCTGCTCGTCGTACGCACGTTGGCGGGCGATGTCGAGCGTGCTCGCAGGCTCCTCACGCGCGTATGGGAAGGCTTGCGGCGAACGGTCTCGGGCCTCGCGCCGTCGCCGCCGCGGGTGTGGGCGACATGACGGCTTGCGGGCCAATAACCCCCTCAACATAATGGTGACCCCGTGAACCTCACCCCCCGCGAGAAGGACAAGCTCCTCGTCTTCGTCGCCGCCCAAGTGGCCGAACGACGGCGTGCACGGGGCGTGAAGCTGAACTATCCGGAGTGCGTAGCACTCATCTCGGCCGCGATCATGGAAGGCGCCCGCGACGGCAGGACGGTCGCCGAACTCATGGGCGAGGGTGCGCGCATTCTCGGTCGCGACGAAGTCATGGACGGCGTGCCGGAAATGCTCCGCGA
This sequence comes from Gammaproteobacteria bacterium, assembly GCA_026706385.1. Classification (GTDB taxonomy): domain Bacteria; phylum Pseudomonadota; class Gammaproteobacteria; order Pseudomonadales; family Azotimanducaceae; genus VXYL01. Next base: position 40,063 of record JAPOYV010000022.1, on the reverse strand, counting down.
GGTGCAGGTCGAGGCCACGTTCCCGGACGGCACCAAGCTCGTCACCGTTCACGAGCCCATTCCATGACACCCGGCGAGACGCTTGTCGCCGAGGGCGAGCTCGATCTCAACGTCGGTCGGGCGACGGTGGAGATCGTCGTTGCCAATACCGGCGACCGCCCCGTGCAAGTGGGCTCGCACTACCATTTCTACGAGACAAACCGGGCCTTGGCGTTCGACCGCGAGACCGCCCGCGGCTACCGCCTAGACATACCTGCGGGCACCGCGGTGCGCTTCGAGCCGGGCCAGCGGCGCACGGTGACCCTGGTGGCCTTCGGCGGCGCCCGGCGCGTATTCGGGTTCAACGCCCGGATCATGGGTGATCTGGAGGACGCGGAGTGAGCACCATCTCCCGCCGCGCTTACGCCGAGATGTTCGGTCCCACCACCGGCGACCGGGTAAGGCTCGGCGATACCGACCTCGTGATCGAGGTCGAGTCCGACCACGCGGTCTACGGCGACGAGGTGAAGTTCGGCGGCGGCAAGGTGATCCGCGACGGTATGGGCCAGAGCCAGCGTGGCGCGGCCGACACCGTGGACACCGTGGTCACCAACGCGCTGGTGCTGGACGCGGGCGGCATCTACAAGGCGGACATCGGCATCAAGGACGGTCGCATCGCGGCTATAGGCAAGGCCGGGAATCCGGATACGCAAGGCCGCGTCGACGTCGTCATCGGACCCGGCACGGAGGCCATCGCAGCGGAAGGCCAGGTCGTCACGGCGGGCGGCATCGACGCCCACATCCACTTCATCTGCCCCCAGCAGATCGAGGAGGCGCTCATGTCGGGCATCACCACGATGCTGGGCGGCGGCACCGGGCCGGCCACGGGCACCAACGCGACAACCTGCACGCCCGGGCCATGGCACATCGCGCGCATGCTGCAGGCCGCGGAGGCCTTCCCGATGAACTTAGGCTTCCTCGGCAAGGGCAACGCCAGTCTCCCGACGGCGCTTCAGGAGCAGGTGGCCGCTGGCGCCATGGGGCTCAAGCTTCACGAGGACTGGGGCACGACCCCGGCTGCCATCGACACGTGTCTCCAGGTGGCCGACGACTTCGACGTCCAGGTCGCGATCCATACCGATACGCTCAACGAATCCGGCTTCGTCGAGGACACGCTCGCCGCGTTCAAGGGCCGCACGATCCACACCTACCACACGGAGGGAGCGGGCGGTGGCCATGCGCCGGACATCATCAAGGCGTGCGCGCTCGACAACGTGCTGCCGTCCTCCACCAACCCGACGCGCCCGTACACCGTGAACACGGTCGACGAGCACCTCGACATGCTCATGGTCTGCCACCACCTCGATCCCGGGATTGCCGAAGACGTAGCCTTCGCGGAGTCGCGCATCCGCCGCGAGACCATCGCCGCGGAGGACATCCTGCACGACCTCGGGGCGTTCTCGATGATCGCCTCGGATTCCCAAGCCATGGGTCGGGTTGGGGAAGTGATCTGCCGGACGTGGCAGACCGCGCACAAGATGAAGGTGCAGCGGGGCCCGTTGCCCGACGACTCCGAGCGCAACGACAACCAGCGTGCCAAACGCTACGTCGCGAAGTACACGCTGAATCCCGCCATCACGCACGGCATCGCCCACGAAGTGGGCTCGATCACGGTCGGCAAGCTCGCGGACCTCGTGCTCTGGCAGCCGGCTTTCTTCGGCGTCAAGCCGTCCCTCGTGCTCAAGGGCGGCATGATCGCCGCAGCGCCGATGGGCGATCCGAATGCGTCGATCCCGACGCCGCAGCCCGTCCACTATCGGCCGATGTTCGGCGCCTTCGGCGGCGCCACGGCGTCGACGTCGGTGACCTTCGTTTCGGCCGCTGCGGCGGCGGCTGGCGTTGGGGAGGCATATGGACTCGCGAAACCTCTCGTCGCGGTTCGGGACACGCGCAAGGTCCGTAAGGCGGACATGGTCCACAACGCCGCGACGCCCCGCATCGATGTGGATCCACAGACCTACGACGTGCGCGCGGACGGAGAATTGCTGACTTGCGAGCCGGCCGCGACGCTGCCGCTCGCGCAGCGCTACTTCCTGTTCTGAAGGCCGGATCGTGCAGCGTTTCACCCGCATTGCCGAGCGCGGCGAACCCACAGGCCGGCTGGTCCTGCCGTTCGAGCGCCGCCGCAAGGCGCGCCAGCGGGCGGTGCTGGAATCCGGCGAGGCGGTGGCCTTGCTGCTCCCGCGGGGCTTGGGCCTTCGCGACGGCGACCTGCTCGCCGCCGATGACGGCCGGGTCGTGACCGTGGTTGCAGGTCCGGAAGCCGTCTCCACGGTGAATGCGGACGACCCCAGGGCGTTGGCGCGGGCCGCCTACCACCTCGGCAACCGGCATGTCGCGGTGCAGGTGGGCGACGGCTGGCTGCGCTATCTTGCCGATCACGTGCTCGACGACATGCTGCGCGGGCTCGGACTCGAACCGAAATCCGAGCAGGCGCCTTTCGAACCGGAGTCTGGAGCGTATGGCCACGCCCACTGAGAAGGTCCGCCTGTGGCAGCTGATCAGTCCCTTGTCACCCGTGGGGGCGTACCACCACTCGCAAGGGCTGGAGGAGGCGGTCGGCGCCGGCTGGGTATCCGACGAAGGCACCGCGCTGGCGTGGATACACGGTTTGCTCGGCCGGTCGATCGCCAATCTCGACCTGCCGGTGGTCGCGCGGGCCCGCACCGCCTGGCGTGACGGCGACGTCGCGGCACTGCGGCGCTGGGATGCGCTGTGTCGCGCTTGCCGGGAAACCAGCGAACAGCGTGCCGAAGAGCGCAACATGGGTGCGGCGCTGGTCGCGCTCTTGGGCGAACTCGGCGAACGATCGCCGGACGGTCAGCGGCTTGGCTACCCGGCGGCCTTTGGCGTCGCTGCGTTCAACGCCTCGCTGGGTGCGCGCGACACGCTTGCAGGCTTCGCATGGGCTTGGTGCGAGAACCAGGTCGCTTGCGCAGTCAAGCTCATCCCATTGGGTCACAGCGCCGGACAGCGCATGCTGCGTGAGCTTGGCGCATCGCTCGACGCCGTGGTCGAGCACGCGTTGGCGGTCGCGGACGACGAGATCGGGTTAGCGAGCCCCGGCCTCGCCATCGCCAGCGCCCTGCACGAGACTCGCCACACGCGGTTGTACCGCTCATGAGTGATTCGCAGCAGGCGCCGAACCATGCGCTCCGGGTCGGCATCGGCGGGCCGGTGGGTGCCGGAAAGACCACCCTGGTCGAGGGCTTGTGCCGGTCGTTGCGGGGCCGTTACGGAATCGCGGTGGTGACCAACGACATCTATACGCGCGAAGACGCCGAGATCCTGCTGCGCTCGCAGGCCTTGCCGGAAGATCGCATCGTCGCGGTCGAAACCGGCGGCTGCCCGCACACCGCAATTCGCGAGGACGCCTCGATGAACCTCGCCGCCATCGCCGATCTCGAGCGGCGCTTCCCCGGTTTGGACATGGTCATCGTGGAGTCGGGTGGCGACAACCTGGCGGCGACATTCAGCCCGGAACTGGTCGACCTCACCATCTACATCATCGATGTCGGGGCGGGCGAGAAGCTGCCGCGCAAAGGCGGCCCGGGCATCACACGCTCGGACCTGCTCGTGGTGAACAAGGTCGACTTGGCACCCTATGTCGGTGCTTCCCTCGAGGTAATGGCCCGCGACACCGAGCGGATGCGCGCCGGCGCGCCGTTCGTGATGGCGAATCTGAAGGCCGGGGACGGGCTGTCCGTCGTCAGCGAGTTCGTCGTGAGGGAAGGGCTGCTCGCGGCTTGAGCGGTTCCGTTCCTAGCGGTCTCGGAGCTTCGCCTCCAACTCGGCAATCCGCCGCTCCGCCTCGGAGCGGGCCTGCTCCGCCTCGGCGTGCAGGCGCGTCAAGCCCTTGAAGTCGGGAACGGTTGGTCGGCTTCGAGGTCGCGCAAGCGGAACTCCCCGCTGTCGATCAAGAGCTCCGCGCCAAGAACGTCGCTGATCCAACCGCCTGTCAGCGCTTTGGGAATGGGCTCGTAACGCCCATCCCGGAGGCGACGGCCCATGATCGGTTCGGCCAGCTTTTGGATCGGGTCGATGATCCAGTACTCGCGTACGCCGAGATCCTCGAACAAGCTTGGCTTGATGCGCAGGTCGCGGCGCCACGTCCGTTCCGAAAGCGCCTCGAGCACGAGGTCGGGCGGCCCCGTCTCCTTCCACAGCTTGTAGGACCCGCGGTCTTGGCGTCCCGCGTTCAAGGCCACGACGACGTCCGGACTTACGAGGGCCCGCGGGTTGCCTTCCTCGAAAAGGACAGCCAGGTCGTAGGCGACGAGTGCATCGGGCATGTGCTCAAGCACGACGCCGGCCGCGTTCACCGCGTAGTTCAGCCACCTGCCGTGGCGGGTGCTTTCCGACACGCGACCGTCCCTGCAGATGTAGCCTTCGTCGTCAAGGCTGACCGGCGGCACAGGCTTGTAGAGCGCGTCGGCGTGGATCACGGACAGCGGCAAACCAGGTTGTCTCGACCGCTTGGTGCGTGCATCGGCCGAGTGCTTCATGGTGGTCATCGGCTTCGTCAGCGGATGGTCACCGGGTCAACCCAAAGCGCTTGGATTCCGGCCGGGTTCATCAAGTCGCGTTCGGCCGTGGCCACGGTCGCGAAGCCCGGCGAGGTGAAGAATGCGCCCGCCGCGTCCTGGTCCGGAAACCAAAGGCTCGCCGTGCCGTCGAAGGCCGGTTCGCGACCATTGCGGTAGCCGCCGGCTCGAGTGTGATCCTGCTCGTAGCGCGTCGGCGCGTGCGGCTCGTCGGCGAGCGCCGCCATCGCGCCGCCGACCTCGTCCCGCCAGGCGCGGTGAAAGCGCTCGGGCTCGACCGACGGGTTGCGCTTGACGAGCACGATGAGCTTGGCGCCGACGGCTACGCCGTCGATGACGGTCGCGGGTTCGGCGATGATCGCTTCCATGGTGTCCACGTCGATGAAGTTGCGCTCATCGGCTCGGATGGCCTCGAGCGCCGGGTGGCCGGCGTTGGCACGCATGGCGGCGATGTCGTCGAACCACACTTCGGCGATGCCGTCCCGCTCGCCACCTGGGGCGACCATGTGGTTCTGCACGTAGCGCCGCAGGCCAGGCAACTCGCATACGACCTCGGCGTGCCGGGTGCGCCAATGCGCCTCGAACGCGTCCGCGGACAGCTCAGGGCGCTTCCTGAAGATCGTCACCTGCTTCAGCAAGTCGAATCTCCTTGCGTGGTTCCCTTGGCCCCGCTAGCGCGAGCGGACCTTCAGCCGCAAGCCGATGGTGCGCGGCTGATTCGTGGTGATCCGCGAATCGTAGTAGCCGGAGTTCTGGAAGATCTGCGCCCGTTCGTCGGTGGCGTTGGTCACGTACGCCTCCAAGCCCCACGCACCGTCCCGGAAATCTGCGCCGGCACGCAGGTGGACGAGCGAATAGGCGTCCATGACGACCGGCGGCTGCTCGCTCTGCCGCGCCAGGAGGTTCCAGCGTTCATCGGTGAAGGACCAGTTGAACTGACCGTAGATGTTGGTGCCGGTGGCAAGCGTCTGGTCGTACCGGAGCCCAAGTGCGGCGGACCACTCGGGCGTGTGCGCGAGGCGCCGTCCCTGCTCGGCGTAGACGAAGCGCGGCTCGCGCGCGATCGTCGCGAAATCGCCGACCAGCTCGGCGTTGTTCCGGGCCAGCCCGCCGGTCAAGAACCAGTTCTCGTTGAGCCGCGCGATCATGTCCACCTCGAGCCCTGTGACGGTCGCGCCCTCGACGTTGCGGCGAAAGTTGAACGGCACCGTCAAGAGGTCGTAGAGCACCGTCTGGAAGTTGTCCCAGGCGATGTGGTAGGCGGCGCCGTTGACGACGAGGCGGCCGTCGGCCAGCGTCGCCTTCCAGCCGACCTCGTATGAATTCGTGAAGTCGGACTCGTAGAACTCCGGCACTTCGTCATGGGTGACGTTGGGGTTGCGGCCGCCGCGTCGGAAGCCCTCGCCGTACGAGGCGTAGACCAGCAGGTCCGCGGAGACGTCGTACTGGATGCTGGCCTTCAATGTCTGGTCGGTATCGGATTCGCCCTCCTGGTCGGCGTTGTAGACCTTCTCTTCCCACGGATAACCGCACGACCAGCCGCTGCCTTCGCCGTCGTCGGCGCGGAAGACGCGCATGCCGATGGCTCCCGTGAGCCGGTCGGTGAAGTCCCAGGACACGTCGCCGAAGGCCGCTGCGTAGGAGTTGGTGCCTTTCCACCCCGGGCAGCTCCACCATTCGAGGGGCAGCGGGGTGACGCCCGCGCCATCGGAGTAGAACCCGGCCGGACCGTTGGCGAAGTTTATGCCGGGCATCTCCCAGAACAGGTACCCGTCGTAGCGGCCTTGTTCGTAGTACGCGCCCGCGATCCAGTTCAGGCGTCCCTCGCCCGTGGTCGCGAAGCGCAACTCGTGAGACCAGCGGCTGGCGTTGGCTTCGCTCTCGAAGAAGATGCTCGGATCGGCGCAGCCGCTGAAGCCGTACCAGTAGTAGTTCTCGCAGGCGTGCTGCTGAATCCAACTGCCGAACGAGGCGTACTCGACGTAGTCCGAGTAGTCGTTGACGGCCAGGTCGTCGCGTTCGAAGTAGCTCGTCGCGTAGACCAGGTCGCCGATGTCCGTTTCTCCGGTCAGCGTGAAGGCCAACTGCGAGAAGTCGAGGTTGGTGTACTCCGGTCCACGACGCACTACCTCGAGGTCGCCCCGCCGCGTCGGGTCGTGATCCCAGGCGCCCACGGTGTCGGTGGTCTGCGTCATGGCGGAAGCGACGATCTGCCAGGAGTCGTTCAGATCCACGAGCAGGGAACCGCGAGCGCCCGTGGTCTCCTCCTCGTTGTAGTCCTCGCCGGCCCAACGTCGATTGTTGACGGTGACGCCGTTGGTGTAGGTGAAGTCGGTGTGCAGGTTGTCGACGAAGCCGTTCGACTTGTCGTGCCAGAACACGCCGCGGACCGCCGCGCGGTCGGACAGCGGCAGGTTCGCGAACGCTTCGGCGGTGTAGGCGGTGTCGCCGTGGGCGATCGAGCCGCCGCTCAGATCCAAGCCGTAGCTCCTGGCTTCGGGGTCGGGCTTGTTGGTGATGATGCGCACGGTGCCGGAGACCGAACTCGCGCCGTAGTAGGTGCCCTCCGGGCCGCGCAGCACCTCGATGCGCTCGATGTCGTAGAGGTGCAGGTCCGGGGCCCCGCCGCTGCGGCCGTTGACCGGTTGTTCGTCCAAGTAGAAGCTGGTGGTGGCGTCGTTGGTTCGGAATACGTGCGGAATGCCGCCGTCGGAGACCCCGCGGATGTGCATCAACTGGGTGCCCGGCCCGGCGCTGACGTAGGAGATGGAAGGCGACTGGTCGGCGAAGTCCTCGAAGCGGTCGAGGTCCAAGCGGTCGAGATCGTCCGCCGTGAAAGCCTGGATGCTGACCGGCGTGTCCTGGATGTTGGCCTCCCGCTTGCGGGCGGTGACGATCACCTCCTCGATGGCGGGAGAGGCGCCTGGGGATTCCTGCGCGGCCACCGGAACCGGCACCGCCAGGCCCGAGGCGGCGGCGACCGCTGCGGCGAGCTTGGTCTTTGTGAACGTGGCCGCTTGCGACCGATCCGTCTTGGCCATGAAGGACTACTCCACTCGCGGTGCCGGAAACCTACCCCGCAGGAGACGCAAAGGGAAGCCCCTGATTGCAGGCGGTCAAGCGTCCCAGGTGTCCAAGGCGTCGCCGAGCGCCTGGGCAAGCGGGGCCAACTGGGTCTCGAATTGGCGCCATTGCGACTTGCCGCTTTGGTAGATGGGCTGCCGAACCTGTTCGGCGCTCGCGGTGCGAACGACCCGGTCGGATTCGAAAAAGCGCAGGCAGCCGGGCTCGAAGTCGAGGTCGCAGTGGGCCAAGAGACGGCGGGTCTCCACCTCGGTGTCGTCGACCAGGCGCTCGTAGATGACGCGGTGCACGCGACCGGGCAACACCCCCTGCCAGTGGCGCATCAGGGTCAGGTAGTTGCGGTAGTAGACCGCCAAGGTGTCGAGGCCGTAGCCGAAGACTTGGCCCCGGGCGAAGTTCTGCTTGTAGATGCTGAAGCAGCACGCCATCGGGTGGCGCCGGCTGTCGACGAAGATCGCTTCCGGCAACATTGCGGCAATCAGGCCCACGTGTAGGAAATTGTTGGGCATCTTGTCCACGAAGTAGGCGGCGTCACCGCGGTAGGCGGCGGTCTCCTCGAGATACCGCTCGCCGAGGTCCGCCAGGTCGCTCGGCGTCATGCGCGCGACGCAACCGGGGTACCCGTCAGGACCGCGCTCGAGTTCGCGGACATAGCCGAGCACGTGGGGCAACTCCATCGTGCCTTGGACGCGGCTGTGGGACGACAGGATCTGGTCGACGAGCGTTGATCCCGAGCGGGGCAGGCCGATGACGAAAACCGGCCGCGGACGGGCCGTCGTGGAAGGTGGGGTCGCCGCTACCGACGCGAACGCATCACGCAACCTGGCGCACTGCTCGACGAAGCGGTCCGTCTTGAACGCCTCTTGGCGCCGGCGCAGATCGTTGCCCTTATCGTAGTGGTCGAAGGCCGTGTTCGCGACGCCGCGATCCTCGAACGCCTTGCCGAGTGCAAAGTGCGTGGCGGCTCGGTCGCGGCTCGTCAAGTCGGCTTGGTCCAGCGTGGCCTGCATCGCTTCGACCTCGTCGTCGCCGAACCGATAGGTCTTGAGGTCCGCGAGACTCCACCACGCCTCGCCGAGTGCCGGATTCGCGGCCACGGCGCCGTGGTAGGCGTCGATGCTCGCGTCGGCGTTGCCGAGGGCCTTGTGGACGTGGCCGAGCGAGAGCTTTACCCGCGCCGCCTTCGGGTCGATCGCGAGCGCGCGTTCGAAGGACTCGACTGCCTCGGCCTGCTTCAGACCCCATGCCTGCACGGTGCCGAGCGTGGTCCAGCATTCCGCCTGTTCCGGGTTCAGCGTGGTCGCACGCAGGGCCGAGGCTTCCGCCTCGTCATAGCGGGATCGGCTCATGGCGAGCCGTGCCAGCGCGCGGTGCACGTGGCTCATGTTCGACGATACCGCCATGGCCCGGGCGAGGAGGCGGTCCGCGTCATCCGGGGCGTTGCGGTCGATCGCAACGGTGGCGAGGCCCACGAGGGCATGCACGTGGTCGGGGTTCGCCTTCAGGATGTCGCGGTAGGCGGCTTCGGCGTCGCGCGCCCGGCCCTCGGCGGAGGCCTGCGCGGCCCGGCGCACGGTGGCGAAAAACGGGTCGCAGCCGATGGCTTGGCGTTGGGCGTCACGGGCTTCGTCGGCGCGGCCGGCATCGAAGAGCACGTCGGCGTAACGCTGCCAGGCGCGGACCAAGTCGCGGCCGGCGTCGACGGACCGCGGCGCGATGGCAAGCGCCCGCTCCAATCGTCCGATGCCGGCCCTATGGTCGCCGGCGCGCACATGCAATAGGCCCAGTAGGCGCAGCGCGTTCGGCTCGTCGGGACTCGCAGCCAAAATGCGCTGCACGGCGGCCTTGGCGTCGGTGTCGTGCCCGGACGAGGCCAGTGCGGCGGCTCGGTTCAACTGCTGGGTGAAGTCCACGCCACCATTATCGCAACGCCGGCCGACCAGGGGGCGGGTCGTGGCGCGGCTAGAATGGGGGCTGTTTTTCGCATCGGGAGAGATCATGGCTCGGGCCGCAATCGGGTTGGTACTGGTGGGCTCGTTGGCGGGGGCGAGTGCCGCCGCCGTCGAGCTTCCACGCGCCGCGCCGGAGTCCGTTGGCATGTCGTCGGCGCGCCTTGCTGCCGTGGCCCAGAAGATGGACGCGTTGGTCGCCGCCCGGGAATTTCCCGGAATGACCGCGATGATCGCGCGCCGCGGCCAGGTCGTGTACCAGCACAGCACAGGCGTCCTGGACGTGGAGACCGGCGCACCGATGCGCGACGACTCGCTGCTGCGCGTCTACTCGATGACCAAGCCCATCACCAGCGTGGCCGCCATGACGCTGGTGGAGGACGGCGAACTGCTTCTCGACGCCCCGGTCACGCGGTACTTTCCGGAGTGGCGCGACCTGACCGTGCTGGTAGATGGAGAAAACGTGCCTTTGACCGGCCCGGTTACGGCCCGGCACCTCCTGATGCACACCTCGGGCTTGACCTACGGCTACTACGGCGACACGCCGGTCGACCGCATGTACCGCGAAGCGCGGCTCATCGACGACTGGGACTACCTGACCCGCGACACCCGCGAACTCGTCGCCAAGCTCGCCGACATCCCGCTCCTGTTCCAGCCCGGCTCACGCTGGCACTACGGTTTTTCGAGCGACGTGCTCGGCCATCTCGTCGAGCGCGTGAGCGGCAAGCCACTGGACGCGTTCTTCCGCGAGCGGCTCTTCGAGCCCTTGGGGATGCGGGACAGCTTCTTCGACGTGCCGCCCGAGGTCGTCGACCGGTTCGGCACCGACCACTACGTCAACGACGGCGAAGTCGTCGTCCAGGACAGCCCCCGCGAGGATCCGGAGTTCATCGACGTGACATTCCTGTCCGGGGGCGGGGGACTGGTCATGACCGCGGAGGACTACCTGCGCTTCGCGCTCGTGATGCAGGGCGGCGGACGCCTGCAGGATGCGCGCATCCTGAGCCCCACCACGGTGGACCTGATGACCACCGACCTGCTGCCCGAGGGCACGTCGGCCGGTGGCGCGGGCTTCGGCCTTGGCTTCGCTGTCGTGCTGCCCGGTGCGGGCCGCGACGCCCGCAGTCCCGGCTCGTACTACTGGGGCGGCGCCGCGGGGACGTTCTTCTGGGTGGACCCCGCGCAGGAACTGGTCGCCGTGTTCATGCCGCAGCGCATCGGTTCTCCTGGCTGGATCCAGCAGACGCTGCAGAACATGGTCTACGCCGCCATCGATCGGAACTGACCCGGCGATGGTACGAGGGTGCCGCGCCGGACTGGCCGCGCTCCTCGCGGTCGCCGCGGTGACCGCGCTTGCCGACCCGGCGAAGCCGAACGTCATCGTCATGACCGACGGCGAGATCGACGACCGCAGTTCGATGATCCGTTTCCTTCTCTACACGTGCGATGTCGACCTCAAGGCGATCATCGAGACCAACTCCATGTTCCAACGCCGCGGACATAGCGGCGACGACTGGTACGAGCGGCAACTCGACGCCTACGAGCGGATCTACCCCAACCTGGCCGCGCATCGTTCGGGATGTCCCACGGCGGACGAGATCCGCGCGGTGAGCTTCGTCGGCGACGAGGACGAAGCGCATCTCGCCGGCATCGGTCGGCGGCCGCAGCGGCCCGGGGAGGTCGTGGAACTCATCCCGGAAGACTGGCCGGACACGCCAGGCTCCGAGCGTATCGTCGAAGTTCTCCTCGAGGACGACCCGGCCCCCGTCCACATCCAGGCCTGGGGTGGCGGGAATACGGCCGCGCGGGCGTTCGCCAAGCTCAAGCGGGACCATCCGGACGACTACGAGCGGGCGGTCGCCAAGGCCGTGATGTTCAACATCTGGTACCAGGACGACGCCGGCAATTACATCGAGACGCACCACCCCGGAGTGACGATGATCTATTGCGGCGCCTTCGCGGGCACCTGGAACTACCATAGCCAGAGGGACACGTTCGATTTCATCCGCGACCACGTCAAGACGGGCCACGGTCCGCTCGGTGCCCTGTATCCGCAGGACTACGTCAGCGAAGGCGACTCGCCGGCGTTCTTCTACGTTCTGCCGAACGGGCTACGCAACGCCGAGCACCCCGGTTTCGGCGGCTGGGGCGGGCGCTACGAGCGCGTGGCGGGGCTTGCCAACGTCTACCGGGATGCGCGCGACAACGGTGATCCGAGGGCGTCGCTCAGGCGCTGGATCGACGATGCCAACGCGGACTTCCAGGCGCGCATGGACTGGACGGCAAGCGCCGATTTCGACGCTGCGAACCACCCGCCCGATGTGCACGTCGACACCGACCTCGACTTGACCCTGTATGCGGGGCAGCGGATCGTCATCGATGCCTCGAAGTCCACCGACCCGGATGGCGATGCGTTGGACTTCGACTGGTCGCACTACGTGGAAGCGGGGACGTACCGGGGCCGCGTCGAACTCGTGCCGTCGGGTCCGGGCAAGGCGACCTTTACGGCGCCGCAAGTGTCGACGCGTGAGACCGTGCACATCCTTCTGGCCGTGCGCGACGACGGCGATCCGCCGCTGTCCGGCTATGCACGCCTAGTCGTAACCGTCGTTCCTCCGGCCGTTTTCGGAGAGTAATTCTGTTTCGCACAAATGTGTGCGAAATGCTGTCTTTTTATTGATTAAAGAGATTTCAGATGACGTATGAGTTGATCTTGTTCTAGAATTTGACTCATCCTTGTGGACGATGGACGAGAAAAATGACAGAGTCCGAACCCCTCCCGGCCGAGGCCACATCCCCTCGTGCCGATGGCGGCGCGTACGAGTTCCCGGGCTGCCACCCGATCCGCATCACGCGCGACGAGATCGCCGACTACGATGGCCGGTACGAGTACTGGGAAGCGCGCACGGAAACCGCTTGGGAAGTCAACGAACCCACCAGTCCTTATCACGAGTTGCCATCGCAGCGGTTGGCGCGCCTCTCGGATCGCATCGCCGCGATCCGCGGTTCACCGATCGAGACCTTCGGAACGTCGGACCTTCTCGTCCGCGACGCGAAAGGGGCCCGACACAGCATCCTGCAGGCGGATCAGATCCTGTACCTGAATCCGGGGCGGTCGCAGCCGCCCGGGCATGCCGTCGAGATCGGCCAGGACGATCTGCCGGACGTCATCCTCGAAGTGGATCTCACCACCGACGTGCGTCGCGGCAAGCTCGCCATCTATGAATCCTGGCGCTTCCCGGAAGTCTGGGTGGATGTGCCGGATGAGCGGTCGCCGAGTACGGGAAAGACTCGGCCTTCCACGCTGACGATCTACCTGCTGGAGGACGGCCGCTACCGAACCGCGCCGGCGAGCGTGGCGTTCGCCGGCTGGACGGCGGCGGAAATCCACAAGGCGATGAACGAGCGGGACTGCTCGGCGGAGACGGTTGCGGTGCTGACGCGGGTGGGCCGCGTGCTCGGCGAGCGGCTGGGTACGGGCCCCGACGACGATCCCTTTCTCGGCGTGCAGCGGCGGGAGAGCCGGGCGGAAGGCGAGCGCGCCGGCGCGACGAAGGTCTTCGAAGTCATGCAGCTTCTGGGTGCGCGCGACATCGCCATCTCGCAGGCCCTCATCGACGCGCGAGACCTGATCGTCGAGGCACCCCTGCCCGCGCTGCAGAGGGCGGCGATCGACTGTGCCGACGGCGACGACTTCCTGCGTCGTCTCAAGGCGCTCACTTGAGCGATGCCATCCCGGCTTCGACGCGTGCGGCCTTCTCGGCATCCCACCACCACGCGTCGACGTAGGGCACATGTGAGAGCCCTTCGCTGCCCACTTCGCCGAATCGGTCCCAGAAGGCGAGGCGCAGCCCTGGGGCCGACGGTCCCGGGATGAAGTAGAAGTTCCACAGCAGCACGCGGTCGAGGGCGCGGGTGGCGGCATAGAGATCGTCGGCCGTCCGCGCGGTGTTGACGGACTCGATCAGGCTGTCGATCGCCGGGTTCTTGATCCCGGGCCAGTTCTGGCCGTAGTCCACGTCGGCGCTCGCGCTCCCGAAGCGGTTGCGAAGCTGCAGCCCCGGCATCGGGGTGGGATCGTAGTTCTGGCCGTTGGCGTCGAAGGAGCCCGTACGGCTGCGGTACAGCCAGTTGGACACCTCCGGTGCCCGCGCCGTCGTGGCGATGCCGAAGCGGTTCAGCTGCGCCATGAACGGCATGTTGGAGCGGATTCCGAACGGTGAGACGAACACGAAGTTGATGGTGAAGGGTTCGCCCGTGTCCTTGTTGACCATGACGCCGTCGCGAATATGCCACCCGGCCGCGTCGAAAAGCTCGAGAGCGCGCTTGATGTGCGCGCGGTTGGTGCCGAAGCCGTCGTTGGGCGGCTGGCGGAACGCCTCCGTGAAGACCCGTTCGGGCACATGGGCACGCCAGGGCCGGAGAAGCTCGAGTTCCTTGGGCGACGGCGGGCCGCTGTGCGCCATGTCCGAGTTCTGGAAGAAGCTGACCCCGTGGTTGTAGAAGCTGTAGAAGTAGACGCGGTTGATGTAGTCGAAGTCGCGCATCAGCCAGAGGGCCTCGCGCACCCGGATGTCCCGGAAGCGCTCGCGGTCGAGGTTCCAGAACACGGGCCACCACAGGCCCCAGATCCGCGTGACCTGCCGCAACTCCGCGCGGAAGAGACCTTCGCGCACCGCGGGAAAGTCGTATTGGGTGGCCCAGTTCTTGGAGATGGACTCTTCGCGCACGTCCACCACGTCGCCCTTGTGCGCCTCAAGCTGCACGTTCTCGTCGCGAAAGTAGTCGAACTTGACGCTGTCGAAGTTGTAGCGGCCTTTGTTCACAGGCAGGTCGCGGCCCCAGTAGTCGGGCACCCGCGCGTAGATCAGGCTACGGCCGAAGACCGCGCGTTCGTGGCGGTAGGGGCCGCTACCCGGCGGTGCCTCGGCGGTGGTCTTGGCGATGTCCCGGGATTCCCAGTAGTGCTTCGGCAGGATGGCGATGCGGCCGTAGATGAACGGCAGGATCGGGTTGGGCTCGGCGCCCGGCCTGGTCACGAAACACACTTCGCGCTCGCCGAACGTGAAGATCCGGTCGAGGTCGGCCAACGCCGTGCGCAGCGCGACGGAGCCGTGCTCGCGAATGACATCGAAGGTGAACAGCACGTCGTCCAAGGTGATCGGTCGGCCATCGTGCCAGCGTGCCCCGGCACGCAGGCGGAATGCCGTCCAGCGGTAGTCGGGCTCCACAGCCACACCGTCCGCGAGGCGGACGTAGGCGCTCGCGGGCTCGTCGATGCTGTCTTCGAGCAGGCGGTCGTAGACGAGGCTGCCCATGGCGCCGTAGCCGGCGGCGAGGCGGCCGATCTCGACGATGGCGTTGTAGTTGTCGAAGGTGCCCATCTGCGGCAGCCGGATGGTGCCGCCCTTCGGGGCAGCGGGATTGGCGTAAGCGAAGTGGTTGAAGTCGGGGCGGTACCGCAGCGGCAGGACGTAGGAGATGCCATGCCGGTAGGCGGGGTCTTGGCACGGCGCCTCAGCCAGTGCGCCGAAAGTCGAGATCATCGCCGCTGCCGCGAGCGCGCGTCCGCGCACGACGCTACCCCGCTCGACCGGGCGGGTTGAGCAGCCGCTTGGCCTCTTCGCGCAACTCCACCTTGCGGATCTTTCCGGACGCGGTCATCGGAAAGGCGTCGATGAAGACCACGTGCCGCGGGAGCTTGAAACTGGCCACCTTGCCGCGGCAGAACGCGATGACGTCCGCTTCGTCGACATCCGCATCGGCCTTGCGTTCGACGAAGGCAACCGCCACTTCGCCAAGCCGCACATCGGGCAAGCCGACCACGGCCACTTGCTGGATGGCGGGGTGGGTCAGCAAGAGCCCTTCCGACTCCATGGGATCGACGTTTTCGCCGCCGACCTTCAGCATGTCCTTGAAGCGCCCGAGGAAGCGGACGTAGCCGTCAGCTTGGCGTTCCCCCATGTCGCCGGTTAAGAACCAGCCGTCGGCGTCGTAGGATTCGGCCGTCTCCCTGGGCTTCTTGTAATAGCCCTGCATCAAGGAGTAACTGCGGACGCGGATCTCGCCCGGAACGCCATCCGGGAGGTCCGCGCCGGTCTCCGGGTTCACCACCTTGACCTCGTAGCCAGGGGCCGGGTAGCCGGACGATTCGAGCCGATGAGGCGGGTCGTCGTCCAGTGCGCTCAAGCAGGCGCCGACCCACACCTCGGTCATGCCGAACGCGGACAGGGCCTTGAGCGGCTTGAGGACGCGTTCGCCCCGGTAGGCGCCGGGCGTTGCACTGTGCATGCCGGCGGCGAATAGGCCCGTGCGCAACGAGCTCAAGTCCCGGGGCTTCGCCTCCTGGGCATCGCAGAGTCCTTGCATATGCGCCTCGAAGCCGTGGGCGATGGTGCCCCGTTCGCTCTCGATCAGATCCAGCACCTCGTCGGGGTCGAATGTCTCGGTGAGGATCTGGCGTGCGCCGGTGACCATCGACATGAGCGCCGCTTCGGAATAACCGAAGGCGTGGAACAGGGGCAGGTAGCTCATGATCGCGTCGCGCTCGGTGACCGCCATGCGGAAGGCGCGCTCCTCGACGTTGCGGATCAGCCGGTGGTCATGCACGACGCCCTTGGGGAAACCGGTCGTTCCGGAGGTGTACATGATGAAAACGGGCGCGTCGGGATCCACCTGACCGGCGCGGGCGCGGAGTGCCGCGTCGGACACCGAGTCCGCCTGCGCTAGGGCGCTGTCCCAGGATGTCGTCCCCGGGTACTCGCCGTCGCCCACGATCACGACCCGTTTGAGCTTCGGGAAGTTCGGATCGCCCACGACGTCGCCGTCGGGAAGCGCGACGACTTCGCCGACCATGTCCAGGTAGTCGATCGGCCCGGACACGTCGTGGGTGATCAGCATGGCGCTGTCCGACTGGCGCACCACGTATTCGAGGTCGTTGGTGCGAAAGCGGGTGTTGACCGGGACTTGCACGGCACCGACCTTGGCCAGCGCGAACATCAGGAACAGCCACGCCGGGCGGTTGTTGAGCCACAGGGAGACGTGGTCGCCGCTGTGCACGCCGAGGGCCATCAGCGCCTTCGCGGCCCGGTCGATCTCGTCTCGGACCTCCGTGAACGTGTAACGCTCGTCCTTGAAAACCAGCGCTTCTCGATTGGGGAAGCGCTGGGCCATGTCGTCGGGAAGATCGCCGAAACGGCGCTTCGGATACCACTCGGGCACGGGCCTGAACTCTCCGCAAGGGGGCGTTGGAAGGATTCTACCGGGCATCGGCCCGCCGGATACCCTTGGCGCGCGGGAGTCGGTGCGTCCGCTACTATGTGGCGAACTACCTTGGTGCGGATAAAGACATGGCGGCGAGTCCGCTCCCACAACTGACCGTCAAGGCCATCATCCTCGGGATCGTGCTGTCTGTGGTGTTGGCCGGCGCGAACGCCTATCTCGGCCTCTTCGCGGGCCTCACGGTGTCGGCCTCGATCCCGGCGGCGGTGATCTCGATGGCGATCCTGAGCCTCTTCAAGAGCTCCAACATCCTGGAGAACAACATCGTCCAGACCGCGGCCTCCGCGGGCGAGTCGCTGGCGGCGGGCGTGATCTTCACCTTGCCGGCGCTGATCCTGCTCGGCTACTGGGAGGTCTTCGACAACCTCTGGGTGATGGCGATCGCCGGCCTGGGCGGGCTGTTGGGCGTCCTGTTCACGATTCCGCTGCGCCGCTCGTTGATCGTCGAAGAGGGCTTGACGTACCCGGAGGGCACGGCGACCGCGGAGGTGCTTAAGGTAGGCGAGAGCGCCCGTGCAAAGGTCGGGGGCACGGGCATCGCGTACCTGGCTTGGGCCGGCGTATGCGGAGCGCTCGCCAAGCTCTCGGAGACGGGTTTGCGGATCTGGGAGGGCACGGCGCAGGCCGCCGGCTTCTTAGGGACAAGCACGATTGCCTACGTGGGTGCCAATCTCTCGCCTGCGCTCCTGAGCGTCGGCTACATCGTCGGCCTCAACATCGCGGTCCTGGTGCTGGCCGGCGGCGTCATCTCGTGGTACGTGGCGATCCCGATCTACAGCACGTTCTTCCTCGAAGGCAATCCCGCCCTGCAGGCGGTGGCCGAGCAAGGCGCGGTCGACCTCGCGTTCGCGATCTGGACGTCTCAGATCCGCTATCTCGGCGTCGGCGCGATGCTGGTGGGCGGCATCTGGGCGCTTGTCTCGATGCGCGGCTCGATCCTATCCGGCGTCAAGAGCGGCTTGGCGCAATACCGGGAAGGCACGCTCGCGACGACGGTACACACCGAGCGGGACACGCCCATGCCGTTCGTGCTCGGCGGCATCGGCCTGTTCGTGGTGCCGATCTTCGCGCTCTACGTGGTGGTTGTGGACTCGGCCGCGGTCGCCCTGGCCATGACCCTGGTCATGGTGGTGGCGGGATTCCTGTTCTCGGCGGTGGCGGCGTACATGTCGGGCCTCGTCGGATCCTCGAACAATCCCGTGTCCGGGATCACCATCGCGACCATCCTGTTCTCCGCGCTGCTGCTGCTCTTCCTGCTCGGCAACGACGCCGGGACCGGCCCGGTCGCGGCCATCCTGATCGGGGCGGTGATCTGCTGCGCGGCCGCCATCGCCGGCGACAACCTGCAGGACCTGAAGGCGGGCTACATCGTCGGCGCGACACCGTGGCGGCAGCAGGTGATGCAGGCGGTTGGCGTGGTCTCCGCGGTGCTGCTGATGGCGCCGATCCTGAATCTCCTGCTGCAGGCCTACGGCATCGGCGCGCCAACCGCCGAGCAACCCAACTCGTTGCTGGCGCCGCAGGCGACCCTTATGGCGTCCGTGGCACAGGGGGTGTTCGGCGACGGGCTGCCATGGACCATGGTCGCCGGGGGTGCCGGCATCGGCGTGGTCATCATCGTCATCGACGAGTGGGCGAAGCGCAGCGGCCGGGCCTGGCGCGCACCGGTACTGGCGGTGGCCGTTGGCATCTACCTGCCCCTGGAGCTGGCCGTACCGATCGCCGTCGGCGGCGTCCTGGCGCATATCGTCGGCCGTCGCCAGGGCGCGAAGGAGCGCGGGCGTACCGGCATGCTGTTTGCGGCCGGGCTGATTACTGGTGAAGCGCTCGTCGGCATCGTGATGGCCATCCCGATCGTCGTCTCGGAGAACCCGGACGTGCTAGCCCTTCCTTTCAACCTCGGCAGCGTAGGCGGGATCGTTGTCTTCGTGGCCCTGGCGGCGGCGTTGTTCCGCGTCGCGCAGCGGGATCCGACGCCGGCTTAAGCGCAGGTCACAGCGCGCCGGCGCAATCGAGGTGGCGAACGTACGCGGCGACGCCGTCCTCGAGGGTCGTGAACGGTCGTTCGTAGCCGGCGCGACGGAGCTTGCCGATCTCGGCTTGCGTGAAGTACTGGTAGCGCTCGCGGATCGCGGCGGGGATGTCGATGTATTCGACCCGCGGCTCCCGGCCGAGCGCGGTGAATACGGCCCGAGCAAGATCCGCGAACGTCCGCGCCTCGCCCGTGCCGACGTTGTACAGCCCGTTCACCGAGGCGTTGCGCACCAGCCAGTCGACCACGCCCACGCAATCGGCGACGGTGACGAAGTCCCGGCTTTGGGCGCCGTCCGCCACATCCGGTCGATGGGAACGGAACAGCCGCACCGGTTCGCCGGCTTTCGCAATCGGAGCGACCTGGCGGACGACACTGCGCATGCTGCCCTTGTGCTCCTCGTTGGGCCCGTAGACGTTGAAGAACTTGAGCCCTGTCCATTGCGCGGGGTGCGCCTGGCCCGTGGCGAGCGACCGCTGGACCCAGCGGTCGAAGAGGTGCTTTGACCAGCCGTAGGGATTGAGCGGTCGTAGTCGAGCGAGTGCGGTCTCGTCGTCGTCGAAGCCGACGGCGCCGTCGCCGTAGGTGGCGGCAGACGACGCGTAGATGAATCGACTGTCGTTCCGGGCACACCAGCGCCACAGCTCCTGCGGCAGCTTGAAGTTGGTGCGCATGACGAGGTCGACGTCGCGCTCGGTGGTTGAGCTGATAGCACCCATGTGGACCACGACGTCGATCCGGCCGGCGTTGCCGGCAAGGAAGTCGCCGAGATCGTCCGCACCGACGAGGTCGGCGACGTCCCAGTCGGCGATATTCCGCCAGCGGTCGTCGTGACCGAGCCGGTCGCAGACCACCACGTCCGCTCGCTCGGCGAAGTGGGCGACCAGGTTGGACCCGATGAACCCGGCACCGCCGGTGATCAGGATGACCGGCGATCCGGGCACGGCTAGCCTACGGCGGCGTCGGCCACGGCCGTATCGGCCGCATCGATGGCGTCGATGACGACGCCCGGCAGCAGGACCTGCGGCAACACCGTCGCGTCGGCCAGCGACGACCCGGCGGGGAAGTAGAGGTAAAGCGGCACGCCCGCGCGGTCGTAACGGGTCAGCCACTCCGTGATCACCGGATCCTCGGTGGTCCAGTCGCCTTCGATCACCTTGATGCCGCGGCTGTTGAAGGCGTCGCCCACTTCGTCCGTGGCCAGCGCAATGCGCTCGTTGACCTTGCAGCTAATGCACCAGTCCGCGGTGAAGTAGACGAACACCGGGGTGTCGCTCTCCACGTAGCCCACCACCCGGTCCGGCGTGAACGCCTCGGGCTCGAGCTTTCCAAGCCGATGAGTGGGCGAACCCGCCGCGTCAGCAGCGGTCGTTGCGATCGGCCGATCGCCGATGTTCGCGCCGGCGGCGATGCAGGCGACCAGGCCGGCCGCCGCCGCCGTCCGCCAGACCGCGGTCCGGTTGCCGCCAGCACTGCGCCCGTAGGCCCACAAAGCGAACCCGAGGAACAGGGCGGCGAGAAGGGCGACCGCCATGCCGGTTGCGCCCAGTTGGCGACCGATGACCCAGAACAGCCACAGCGCGGTCGCCAGCATCGGAAACGCAAGCACGTGGCGGAACGTCGCCATCCAGGGACCAGGCTTCGGCAGCACGCGGCCCAGTGCCGGCAGCAGCGTCAACGCGAGGTACGGCAGGGCGAGACCGAAGCCGAGTGCCAGGAACACCGCCAACGCCACGGGCACCGGCTGCACCAGCGCGAAGCCGAGGGCCCCGGCCATGAACGGCGCCGTGCACGGTGTCGCCACGACGACGGCCAAGGCGCCGGTGAAAAACGCGGCGCGACGCTCGTTGGACGCGGTCAGGCCTTGGCCGAGGCCCATGGCCCGCGTGCCGATCTCGAAGACGCCGGCGAGGTTCAGGCCGATCGCCACCATGGCGAGACCCAGCACCACGATCACCCACGGCGACTGGAGCTGGAATCCCCAGCCGACCGCCTCGCCGGCTTGTCGCAACACGATCAGGAGGACTGCGATGACGAGGAAGGTCGCCAAGACGCCCGCGGTGTAGAGCAGCCCGCTCTCCCGCGCGGCCTTCGCCCCGGCCTTGGAGAGGTCGGCCAGTCCCAACGCTTTCAGGCTCAGGATCGGGAAGACGCACGGCATGAGGTTCAGCAGGATGCCGCCGAGCAGGCCGAAGACGATGGCGCGGATGACTTCGCCAGCGGTGGCTGCGGTGGCGACGGCGCCCGATGGCGCAGCGACGGCGGGCAGCGCCCCGTCGTTCTTCGCGAACGTGAGCCAGGCGGCCGCGTCTTCGCCGTCGGCATTCCGATAGCGCAACACGGCGTCGACGGCATCGTGGTCTGCGGCACGCCGGCCGGCCGCCATGGTGAAACGCAACCCCGCGGCGGTGCGCACGATGGTTTGTTCCCCGTAGCGGACGAACCGCTTCGGCGCGATGAAGAGCGTGGCGGGGGCACCGGCGCCGACCGGTAGCTGAGCGTCAAACTCGATGCGCTCGTCGACCAGGGCGAACCGTGCGGGCCACGCCGCCTGTTCCGGTAGGGCGTTGCGAGCGGCCGCGAACCTGTCTGCCACCGCGGCGTCGATGCCGCCGTCGCCCACGAGCATGGTGAGTTCGATGTCGGCATCTTCGGGTACGCACAGGGCGTCGTCGCAGACCACCCACCCCGGTTCTCCCGCGAATCGGATGGCGGTACCGGGTTCGAGGCCCGAGGGGACATCGACTTCAGCCAGCAACAGGATCGCGCCCTCGTACCCGTAGGTGTTGAAGTCGCCGAACGGGATCAGGTGCGGGGTGGGGAACTGCAAAGGCTGCACCGTGAATCCGTCGGGCAGCGCCCAGTCGATCGACGGCTCCTTCCCCGCATCGCCGGGATTGAGCCAGTAGGCGTGCCAGCCCCGGTTCGGCTCGAGGTGGAAGCCGAGCGTTACGCGACCGCCCGTCGCGGGCACGCTCGCCTGTTCCGCGATCAGTTCGATGCGCGAATAGGTGGTCTCCTGCACGGCGGCTGCGACACCGGTCGCGAAGCCAATGGCAGCCAGCAAGGCAGCGGCGCGGACTGTTCTCGACGGCATCGTGTTCGTCGGGCCTCGTCGGTCATGCGATGCGCGCGATTCTCAACCGTTGGCCGACGACCCGCAAGCAGACCAGGCGGCTGCGCCGGTGTTGCCAAAAGCCGACTCAGGTGCAACGATTTCGGTGCCTCAAGAACGCCGGCGATCCCAATGCACTGCACCCGCAACGCACCGACCGGCTGGTCGTGATGGAAACGAAACGGCCCACGGTGCCCGAGGCCGAGGAGATCCTGGGCGGCTACTTCCCCGTCCTCGACCACGGCTTCGTTGCTCTCGTCGACTACATGGGGACCGATGGGGACATCGAGCGGGCGGCGCGTGTCAGCTACGGCGCGGGGACGCGCAAGGTCAGCCAGACGCGGGGGCTGGTCCGGTATCTGCAGCGCCATGCGCACACGACGCCAAGCGAAATGGTGGAGTTCAAGTTCCACTGCTGCATGCCCATGTTCGTGGCTCGCCAATGGGTCCGCCACCGCACCGCGTCGGTCAATGAACTGAGTGCCCGCTACAGCCTGCTGCCGCTCTTGTTCTACCGCCCCGAGCAGCCCAACTTCGCGCATCAGAGCCGGGTCAACAATCAGGGCCGGGAGGCGGAACCGGCGCCCACGGCGCTGTATCGGGAAGCGGTGGCGCGTTGGGACGCCTTGCGCGAAGGGGCGGCCGAGGCCTACGGCTGGTTGCTCGAGGAGAACGTCGCCCGGGAGTTGGCGCGCATCGACCTGCCGCTGTCCACCTATACCCAGTGGTACTGGAAAATCGACCTGCACAACCTGCTCCACTTCCTGACCCTGCGCGTCGACGCCCACGCGCAGTGGGAGATCCGCGAATACGGTCGCGTGATGGCCGGGATGCTCGAGCGCGTGGCGCCGCTCGCGTTCGAGGCTTGGCTTGACTACAACGTCCTCGGCACGCGCTTGAGCGGGGGCGAACGCGCGGCGCTGGCCAAACTCCTCAAGCCGGAGGAAGGCGGTTTGGCGGTGCGCGACGGCGCAACCGGCCTATCCCGACGGGAACTCGGTCGCCTCGGCCTCGCCGGCCGGGAGATCCGGGAGCTCCTGGCCAAGATCGAAACCCCGGAACGCCCGGATTTCAGCCTGGACCTCGCCGACATGCGCGATGCCCGAGAGATGGCGGCGAAGATGGACACCGCGGTCCCCGTCGTAGACCGCCGGGATCTGTAAGCGGTTCGATGTTCGTGAATCCGGAGGTTGCGCTCGAGTCGCTGCCGAGCGCGTCGCGACTCGACTGGCTCGCACTCGATCCGGCCTTCGTGCGCTGTCAGCAGGCCAAGGCGCTGCTGCGCTGGGTGGTCGTTGCGATCGTGGCGGGAGTGGCGAGCGGTATGGCCCTCGTCTTCGACACGCAGGCGCCCGAGCTCGAACTGATCGTTGCGGGTTGGGCTGTGATCGTGCTTTTCGCCGCGCGCGCTCTCGTCTGGCCGTTGCTGGACGTGCCGCGCCGTGGCTACGTGGTGCGCGACAAGGACCTCGTCTACAAGGCCGGCGTCCTGTGGCGGTCCGTGAAGGCCGTGCCGTACAACCGTGTGCAACATGCCGAGACCGCGAGCGGCCCGGTCGATCGTCGCTTCGGCCTCGCCCGTCTCACGGTCTTCACCGCCGGGGGGAGTGGCGGCGATCTGCGCGTCGATGGCTTGAGCAGCGATGTGGCCGAGCGTCTGCGGGCTCACATTGCCGCCAAACTTGGCGAAGCGCCGTCGACGGCAAAGCGGGACGCGGTGGACCGTGATGACGGTCGAGAATGCGGAGCATTCTCGAACGAATCGCCCTAGGCGATCCGCCTTGATCGACGGGAGTTGGCAGCGCACGTCGCCGTTCAGCGTCGTGTTCTTCTTCGGGCGCGCGATCAAGCAACTCGCCGGCGGTGCCATGCAGATGGCGGCATCCGCGGGCGCGGTCGTGGTGGCTTTGCAGAGCGACAACGTGGGCTGGGCGTTGCTCGCCGCGGTCGTGGTGCTGGCGCTGCTTCTCGCTACGGCCATCCTCCGCTACTGGTTCTTTCGATTCGTCGTCGACGACGAGGGCTTGCGCATCCGCCAGGGCGTGCTCAAGAAAACCCACCTCGAGATCCAGTTCGACCGCGTTCAGGGCATGGACGTTGAACGGTCCCTCGTGGACCGCTGGCTGGGTCTCGCGACGGTGACCTTCGATACCGCGGGCTCGGCGGCGCGCGAGGGACAGCTACCGGCGATTCCCCGAACCTTCGCCGATACGCTGCGCCAACGCATCGAGCAGCAGGGGCGGTCGGTCGCGCCGGAGGGCGCGGACGACGAGGCGCCGCCGCTCCTCAAGCTCGGTGCCGGGGACATGGTCCGCATCGGCGTCACCGACCGCAGCGTCCTTGTCGGCCTCGCTGTCCTGCCGGTGCTCTTCCAGGCTTACGGCCGGGTGGCAGAAGAGTTCGCGACACGCGCCGCCACCGCGGCCAGCGAGGAACTCCTCGCCCTCGGCCTTTGGTTCGGCGTCCTCGTGGTCCTGGTGTTGATTGTCGCTGCGATCGCAGGGCTCGCGCTCTTGACCGTGGCGTCGGCGTTCCTGCGCTTCCACGACTTCGAATTGCGCCACGACGGCTCGGCGTTCCGGTCCCGCGCGGGGCTGCTGACGCGCAAGGAGGTGGTTGTCGAGCGCGCCAAGATCCAGCAGGTCTCGGTGGCGCAGGGCGTGATCATGGTCCTGATGCGGCGTTGCCGCGTGAAGATGCTGCCGGCGACGAGCGGTGCGGCGTCCGAGGGTGTTCCCGTCGGCGGCCAGACGCTGAACGTGCCGCTCGTCGACGTTCCGCGACTTGTCGACCTGGGGGCGCGGGTGTTCGGCGAGGAAGGCAAGCGTCTCGGCCTGTGTCCGGACGACGACGCATTCAGGGCAATCTCGCCTGTCTACATCCGCGCCCGGCTGCTGGCCGTAGGCGTCTTCCCGGCCCTCGTCGGGGCGGCGGTGCTGGTACCGATCTTCGGGGCGCTGGGCTTGTTGGCCCTGGCGTGGCCCGTCCCCGTGCTCTTGGCAGCTTGGCAAGCCTGGCGCCGACGCGGCTACCTGGTCGACGACGACGGGTTGGCGAGCCGACATGGCCTCTTCGGCTACGCCGTCGATGCGTTCCTCTTCCGCAAGGCGCAGGGGGCCACGGTGAGCCGCTCGCCGCTGCAGCGGCGCAAGGGCCTGGCGACCCTGACCGTGCACTTGGCTTCGGGCGATGTGACCGTGCCGTACATGGACTTCGCGACGGCCTGCAGTCTGCGCGACTACCTGCTCTTCAAGGTCGAATCAAGCCAGCGGCCATGGCACTGACGCACGATTAAAAGGTTTACGTGGGCTCGGCGATGAACACGGGGATCTTGCGCGAGGTCTTGGCCTGGTACTCGGCGTACGGCGGAAACGCCTCGACGCAAAGCGCCCAGACGCGCTGGCGCTCGTCGTCATCCTCGACTTCACGGACGCGCATGGCGTGGACCTCGGTGGCGTCGCGGATCTCCACGTCGCCGTCGCTACGCAAGTTGTAGACCCACACGGGGTTCTTCGGCGCGCCGCCCTGGGAGGCCACAAGCACGTAGCCGTCGCCGTCCTTGACGCGCATCAACGGCGTCTTGCGGATCGCGCCGGTCTTGTTGCCCCTATGGGTCACGATGATGCACGGCAGCCCCGTCTGCATCAGCGAGACGCCCTCGGTGCCGCCGCTGCTCTCGTAGAGTTCCACCTGGTCGCGAACCCACTTGACGGGACTCGGGATGTACTCGGCCATGGATATTCCTCGTGTTGATCGCGGTGGGCAGTCTAAGCGCGTCCCTCGTCCGATGCGAACGTGCGGTATTGCGGCGCGTACAATAGCGCGCCGCCTTGACGGGAGTCTTCGTTGACCGAGTCGTCAGTCGCTGCCGCGTCGTGGCGCGACTACCTGGAAATGACCAAGCCGCGCGTCGTGCTGCTGATGCTGCTGTGCGCGCTGGTTGGCATGTTCGTGGCGACGCCGGGGACGCCACCGCTTGACGTCGTCCTGTTGGGACTTGTGGGGATTGCGTTGGTCGCGGGTTCGGCAGCCGTGGTGAATCACATCGCCGATGCCGAAATCGACGTGCGCATGGCGCGGACCCGCAACCGGCCGGTCGCGGTCGGCCGGGTGCGGCCGCTGTCGGGGGGCGTGTTCGCGGCCGTCCTAGGCACCGCCGGGATGACCGTGCTGCTGTTCGGGGTCAACCCGTTGACGGCCTGGCTGAACCTGGCCTCTTGGATCGGCTACGGCCTGATCTATACGCTCTACCTGAAGCGCGCGACATCCCAGAACATCGTCATCGGCGGCCTGTTCGGCGCCGCCCCGCCGCTCTTCGGCTGGACGGCGGTCACCAACTCCCTCGAACTCGGCGGCGTGGTCCTCGTGCTCATCATCTTCGTGTGGACGCCGCCGCACTTCTGGGCGCTCGCCCTCGACCGGCGCAGGGACTACGAGAACGTCGACGTGCCCATGCTGCCGATCACCCACGGCGATGCCTATACGCGGAGGCAGATCCTCTACTACACGATCGCGCTGTGCGTGGTGAGCCTGCTGCCTTACGTGATCGGGATGAGCGGCGTCGTGTACCTGGCCGGTGCCGCGGCGCTCGGGGCCGTGTTCCTGTTCTACGCCATCGCCGTGCTCCGCGGGCAGGAGCATGCGCCAAGGGCCACGTTCCGCTACTCGATCGTCTACCTGATGGCCCTGTTCGTGATCCTGCTGGTGGACCACGGGCTCGTGACCTGACGCGCCAACCGACGTGGCCGCGCCAACCGACGTGGCCGCGTCAACCGACCGTGACGCGTCAACTCACGTTGACGGAGGGAATCTCGTTCTTGACGAGTGCGCGGCGGTTTTTGCGCTCGTATTTGCGTGCGGGCGTGTTCACCACGTCGGCGAGTTCCAAGGCCTCGAGACCCCGTCGCGCCACGTCGGCCGGGACGTCGCCATAGACGGTACTGCGCTGCCGCGGTTCCCGGCCGGCGGCCTCGATCATCTCGATCATCCGCCGCGGAGAAGTCTCCTGGCCGTGCCCCGCACCTGCCGCACGCGTAATGCTCTCGTTCATCAGGGTGCCGCCGAGGTCGTTGCAGCCGGCGTTCAGCGCGGCGACGACGCCCTCGTGGCCCATCTTCACCCAACTCGCCTGGATATTGGTGATGTGCGGGTACAGCGCGAGCCGCGCCACGGCATGCACGAGTATCGCCTCGCGGAAAGTCGGCCCGCGTCGTGCGCGGCCCTTGAGGTACAGCGGCGCCTCCATGTGCACGAACGGCAGGGGTACGAATTCGGTGAAACCGCCGGTGCGCTTCTGCAGGTCGCGGATGCGGATCAGGTGGCGCGCCCAGTGCTGCGGCTGGTCGACGTGACCGTACATGATCGTCGCGGTGGTCCGGAAACCGACGCCGTGCGCGGCTTCCATGACGGCAAGCCACTGCTCGGTGTTGATCTTGTCCGGGCAGATCACCGCGCGAACCTCGTCGTCGAGGATTTCCGCGGCGGTGCCGGGCAGCGTGCCGAGGCCGGCTTCCTTGAGCTCCGCGAGGTAGTCGGATAGCGAGAGGTTCGCGGTGGCGGCGCCTTGCCAGACCTCGAGCGGCGAGAAGGCGTGCACGTGGATGTCGGGCACGGCTTCCTTGACCGCACGCACGATCTCCAGGTACGTCCGGCCCGTGTACTCCGGGTGGATGCCCCCCTGCATGCACACTTCCGTGCCGCCGCGCTGCCACGCCTCCAGGGTGCGGCGCTGGATCTCCTCGTGACTCAGGTCGTAGGGGCGGCCGCGCAGGTTCTCCGACAGCTTGCCCTTGGAGAAGGCGCAGAACTGGCACTTGAAGTAGCAGATGTTGGTGTAGTTGATGTTCCGGTTGACCACGAACGACACGGTGTCGCCGCAGGTGTCCCGACGCACCGTATCGGCGGCTTGGGCGACGGCGGCGAAGTCGTCGCCACGCGTGCGGATCAGGCGCACGATCTCGGCTTCGGTCAGGTCCGCGCCGTCGCGGGCGCGCTCGAGTATGGCTTGGACGTCGACCGAAACCGCACCCGGTCCCGTCGTGATATGCGACAGGACGTCCGCGGGCGGCACGGTGTCGTCTCCCGGGCACCAATCGTCCGTGCGTGGCAGCCCTTCCCCGTCGATCTTGTCGAGTACGGCGGAGCGCAGTCCTTTGTCCACCCACGCGTCCACGTCGCGCGCAAAAGGCGGGTAGATCGTCAGCCGCTCGTGCAGTTCCTTGCCCGCCGCGGCGGTCTCGCGGCGCAGCTCGTCGAGGTGTGGCCAGGGCGCTTCCGGGTTGACGAAATCCGGGGTCAGGGGCGAGACGCCGCCCCAGTCGTCGATGCCGGCCGCGACGATCTGCGGCAAGACGCCGGGGCTCAAGTTGGGCGGGGCCTGGATGCTCATGTCCGCGCCGAAGAGGAGGCGCGCCACCGCGATGGTCCACAGAAGCTCGTCGAGGTCGGGTTCCGGCGCGGCGCGCATTTTCGTGCCGGGTTTGGCGCGGAAGTTCTGGACGATGATTTCCTGGATGTGCCCGTGGCGTTCGTGGATGCGCCGGATCGCGAGCAGCGACTCGATGCGTTCGCGTCGGGTCTCGCCGATGCCGATGAGGATGCCGGTGGTGAACGGGATCCTGGCGGCGCCGGCGTCGTCGAGGGTCTGCAGGCGCACGGCGGGGACCTTGTCCGGGGAGCCGTAGTGCGGCATGCCCTTCTCGGTCAGCCGCTCCGAGGCCGACTCGAGCATGATGCCCATGGACGGGGATACGCCCCGCAGCGCCGCCATCTCCTCGGGCGTCATGTTGCCCGGGTTCAGGTGCGGCAGCAGGCCGGTTTCCTCGAACACGGCCTTGGCTGCGTCGTGCAGGTACTCGAGCGTTGTCTGGTAGCCGTGCGCGGCAAGCCATTCGCGCGCCGCGCGATAGCGCAGTTCCGGCTTCTCGCCTAGGGTGAACAGCGCTTCCTTGCAGCCGAGGGCTGCGCCGTTGCGCGCGACATCCAGTACCGCGTCCAGGTCCATGTAGGGGACCTCGATCTTCGACGGCGTCTGCGCGAACGTGCAGTAGTGGCAGACGTCGCGACACAGGTGGGTGAGCGGGATGAACACCTTCTTCGAGAAGGTGACCAGGTTCAGAAAGCCCTGGTCCCGGATGCGGGACGCCACGTCCGCGAGCGCACGCGTGTCCTCGAAGTCGGCGAGCGCGAGCGCCGTGGCCTCGCTCGGCCGTTCCCCGTTTTCGAATCGTTTCAGGTCCATCGTGTTCATGCCGTAAAGAATGCCACGCCCGTCCAGCATACCGCTGCCAGCACGGCTGCGACCGAGGCCTGCGGAATCTGCGTGCGCACGTGGTCCATGAGGTCGCAGCCCGTGCACACCGAACTCAGCACCGTCGTGTCGGAGATCGGCGAACACTGATCGCCGTACACGCTGCCGTCCATCACCGCGGCGAAGCATAACGTCATGAAGAGTTCCGGTTGCGAAAGCCCCTGACCCTGGGCGACCGCCCACGCCAGCGGCATGGCCAGGGGGAACGCCACGGCGTAGGTGCCCCAGCTCGTCCCGGTGGAGAACGCGATCACCATGGTCATCACCTGCAGCAGAACCGGCAGCAGGAAGTAGGGGATGGCCGCGCCGAGCTGTTCCACCAGGAAGATGCCGCTCCCGGTCTCGCGGCTGATGCCGCCGATGGTGATCGCGAGCAGCAGGATCACCGAACCGAGCACGACGCCCTTGATGCCGTCGTGGAAGCCGGACAAGAGGTCCTTGAGCGACATCCCCTTGCCCAGCGCCATGCCGGCAGCGAGCAGCAGTGCGCCGCCGAACGCCCAGTGGACTTCGGGCGCGCCGAACAGGACGAAGGTGCCGATGGCGATGCCGATCAGCAGGATCAGCGGCAGGAAGAACTCGAGCACGTGGGCCTTGTAGCCCTCGGGGACGTTGCTGCCCTGCAGTTCGGGGGCGGCCAGCGGTGCCGCGTCGTCGCCATCGAGCTTGCCCGTGGTTCGCGATCGTTCCATGGCGGCGCCGAGACGCTTGCCGAGGAACAGGGGCCGCTCGATGCTCAGCAGGAACGTGCCGAGCACGGCGAAGATCGCGTAGAAGCAGAACGGCACGGACGAGAAGAAGAACCGGATGCGGTCGGCTTCGGTGGCGAGAAAGCTGACGCCGCCGACGAAAATGAACGCCTGCACGTAGCCGGGCCAGGCGTTGAAGGCGAGTTGGGAGGCGACCGGCGAGGCCGTCGAGTCGACGACGTAGGCGAGTTCCTCGTGGCTGACGCGTTCCTTGTCGGCGATGGGCCTCACCGTGGTGCCCACGAGGACCGTGCTCACGGTGCCGCCCTGGAAGAAGATCACGCCGAGCGACCAGGCGACAAGCTTGGCGGTGCGCGGCCCGCGCACGAAGTTCACGGTCATGAACTGCGCGAAGGCTTGCGCCGCGCCGGTCCGGGACCACACGCCCATCAGGCCGCCGAGGAGCCACAGGTAGAGCACCACGATGGCGGCGGAACTGGTCGTCGCCACCGACGGTATGAGCACGTCGCCGGTGATGTCGTAGCTGCCGAGGATGAAGGCGCCGGAGACGATGCCGCCGAGCAGTGCGGTGACAGGCTCCTTGGTCAGCCAGCAGAGCAGGACGGCGACCAGCGCCGGCATCAGCGACCACCAGCCGAAGTGGCGCTTCGCTTCCAGCCGGTAGTACGCCGTCTGCGCTTGCCCATCGACCGTCTCGGTATCGGTCACGTACTCCTCGGTCACGGGCGGCGTAACGGTGGTGCCGCCTACGCGATCCGGCAGCAGGGCGGCATCGGCGATCGGCTGCGCGGTGAAGTACTCGTTCTCGCCTTCGGCAACGTAGTACGTGCCACGCGCGTCCGTTTGCACGTCGAGGGAGACCTGTTCGACCGTCCACGTCGGCGGTACGTAGATGCCCACCAGGGCGGAACCGGTCAGCAAGAGGACGAAGAGCGCGAACGTACGGATGCGGGGAGAGATCGGGACACTCGCGAGCGACGAAAGGCGCGATTATGCGTCCGCGCGCACGGCGGTGTCATCCTTGGGGGCCCCTTGTGGCGAGTACCGGGCAGCGGGACACTGCGGCAAAAGCGCTTCGAATCCACTCCATGACGATCACGATCATCGGCGGCAACGGGTTCCTCGGTCGGCGGCTGCGTGCGCGGTTGGCCGAGGAGGGCTCAAGCGCCGACGTTTTGGTCGTGGCCCGACGGCCTTTAGAGGCCGACGTGCGCCACGCCGTGGCGGATGTCCGCGATGTCGATGCCTTGACCGCCGCCGTGCCCCGGGGGGCGGTCGTCGTCAACCTGGCGGCGGAGCACCGCGACGACGTCGCGCCCGAACGGTACGGCGAGGTCAACGTCGACGGTGCTCGCAACGTCTGCGACGCGGCGCGTCGTCGCGGCGTCCGGACGATCGTCTTCACGAGTTCGGTGGCGGTCTACGACGCTGCGGCGGACACCAGCGAGAGCGCGCCATGCCAGCCGGAAGGCCACTACGGCGCGAGCAAGCTCGCCGCCGAAGGCGTCTATCGGCAGTGGCAGGCGGAATCCGCGGACGAACGCACGCTGGTCATCGTGCGGCCCGCGCCGATCTTTGGCCAAGGCGGCGCCGGCAACGTGGCAACGTTGATGGACCGGATCGCGAGTCCGCGGTTCGTGCTGGTCGGCAACGGCCGCAACCTCAAGTCGCTGGCCTACGTGGACAACGTGGCCGCCTTTCTCGCCTTCTGCCTGGGGCTCCGACAAGGCGTCCACATCTACAACTACGTGGACAAGCCCGACCTGACCACCGCGGCCTTGGTCGCCCTGGTGAGGCGGGAGCTGGACCTGCCCGCGGGCGACCCCCTGCGGATTCCCTATCCGGTTGCCTTGGCCGCTGCCGCTCTGCTGGATGCGGTGGCCCGATCAACCGGTCGCGAGTTCGCCGTCACCGCCGCCAGGGTGCGCCGATTCTGCGCGGCGACCGTGTACGAAACGTCGGTTCGAAGTACGGGGTTTTGCGCCCCGGTTCCGTTGGCGGAAGCGCTACGCCGGACGGCACGGGCGATGGTTGGACGTCCGGGCTGACGGCGCGGCCTATTCGGCCGTGCAACCCAGCTTGTCGCGAACGCCGCTAGCCGTGAGGAAGGTCCCGGTCCGGGTGCCCGCCGCGCGTGCCGCGACCGCGACCAGTTCCGCGATGGTATCCACGTCGAGACCGAACGCGGTACGGCGCACGATTTGCGCCTCGATGCCGACGCGCCGAGCGCTCGCGATATGCGGCTTGAAGCTCTTGCCGTCGAACAGGTACTGGAAAGCGTTGGGCGGCGAGGACGCCGCCGCGTTGGTGCCGACGTCGTAGGCGTCGGGGACGAGCGTGACGCGGTCGTGGTGGGCCAGGACGGCGTCGACATCGTCGGCGCGGATGAGCGGAACGTCGCCGGGCACGAAGAGCGTTCCGGACGCGGAACGCTGCGACGCGACAAAGCGACTCGCTTCCCGGACGGCGCCGGACAGGTCGTTCGCGTTGTCCGCGTAGACCTCGGCGTCGAATTCGCGCGCGAGACCCTCGGCGAACGGGTCCCGCGAGACGACGAGGACCCCGGCGAGAGACGTGCTCGAGGTCAGGGCTTCGAGCACGTCGCGGACCATGGCGAGGACCAGCCCCTCGCGTTCGCTCACTGTCAACACGGGAGCAAGACGCCGCTTGGCGCCCTCGGCTCCCTTGAACGGGAGCAGCGCCCAGACGCCGCTCAAGCGACGAAGTCCAGCACCGCGCGCGCCAGGTCCACGCGGTCTTGGAGGGTCGTCATCACCGTTTGCGCGACCACGGTCTCGAACCCGAGTGCGCGCACCGCGGCCTCCGAGTCGGCATCGACTTGGTCGACCACGAAATGCGTCGCCCGTCCGACGTAGTGGCGGGCGACCTCGACGGTCGTGGCCGGCATGCCCATTTCGCGCATCATCTTCGCGGTCGGGCCCTTGATGGCGCGGCCCCCGACGATCGGCGACACGGCGACGACCGGCGCATCCGTCTGCATCAAGGACTCGCGCATGCCGGGCACGGCGAGGATCGGGTCGACCGAGACGAACGGGTTGGATGGGCAGATCACGGTCGCGCGAACCCGGTCGAAAGGAATTCTCGGGTTGACGGTTGCCGCCTCCGCGCCCGCGAACTCGAACCCGGACGCCGTCGGCTGACAGCGGTCGCGCACGAAGTAGTGCTGGAACGCCAACGGGCCGTCGGGCGTGTGCACGCGTGTACGGACCGGGTCGTTGGACATCGGTAGGATGCGGTGGCGTATGCCCAGCGACTCGGCCAGCGCATCGGTGACCTCCGTCAAATCCCTGCCCTGCGCGAGCAGCGCGCGCCGCCGGACGTGCAGGGCGAGGTCCTGGTCACCCAAGCGGAACCAGGTCTCGCCGCCAAGTTGCGCGAGCGCATCCATGAAGTGCCACGACTCGTTGGTGCGGCCCCAGCCGGTCTCGGGGTTGGCCGCGCCGGCCAACGTGTAGGTCAGCGTGTCCACGTCGGGGCAGATGTGGAACCCGAGGTGTTCGAAGTCGTCGCCCGTGTTGACGACGAAGACGAGATCGTCCGGGGCGAGCACGTGGCTCAGTCCGAGGGCCAGCTTGGCACCGCCCACGCCGCCGGTCAGTGCCAGCACCGTCATCGGAACAGGTCGTCTTCCAGCGGGCGCACGATCATGCCAGCGGTGTCGTCCGAGTCGCGGGCCGGCAGACCGCGCACCAACGCGGCGGGGGTCCGCTCGGTCGTCTCGCCCATGGCGAGCGTCGCGGCGGCGGCGATGCTGTCGGCCCGGTTGACCAGCGTGACCTTGAGCTCGCGTCCGTAGAGGTCGTGGCCGCCGCGCCGGTCGTCGAGGACGCAGAAGCCCGCGGCGCCGATGGCGATCCCCACCGTGCCAAGGCGCCACGGCCGGTTCGCGCTGTCGGTGATGAGCACGCCGACGTTGCGCCCCGTCGCTTTGCAGAGCCCATCCCGTATCGTCTGCGCGCTTGCGTCGGGCGCTTCGGGCAGGAGCAAGGCAGCGTTGCCGTCGCCGTGGTCGATGTTGGACTGGTCGACGCCGGCGTGCGCGCCGACAAGGCCGAGGCGGTGACGGACGATGAGCACGCCGGGCTTCTTGCGCATCACCGCCGTGGACTCGTCGAGAATGAGCTGCACCAGGCGCGGGTCTTTTTCCGTGTCCTCGGCGAGTGCCACGGCCTCCGCCGACGCCGACACGCTCGCGAGGTCGACCTGTCGCCCCTCCGCCTTGGAGACGATCTTCTGCGCGACGGCCACCACGTCGCCGTCTTCGAGCGCGAGGCCGCAACCGGTGATCGCATCGAGCAGGATGCGCGGCAGGTCGTCGCCCGGCTCGACGAGCCCGATGCCGTGAATCGGCTCGACGGAGAAACCCGTCATCCGCGTCAGTCGGCTTCTACTTGCGAGGGGTTCCCCCTCGCGCTCCCCGGCTGAGGGCTCTCCCCGACGATCTGAACGCCGGAGTGCGAGATTTCGTGCCGTCGGTTGATCTGGATCAGGACGCTGGTCAGTGCCTCCGCCGCGGCCGAGTTCTCGATGGGTCCGGCGTGCCAGGCGCGCATGCCCGCCTGCTCGGCCAGTTGAATCACCTTGTCGCGGGCGGCGCGCTTGTTGCCGGCGACGAGGACGTCGCACTCGATCGCGACGTCCTCCTTGAGCAGGTGCGCGGCGACGTTCTGGAACGCGGTCACCACCATCACGTCGTCGCCGAGGAAGTCCTGCGCGCGCTTGCCGGCGCTACCCTCCGGCGGCAACTGCACCGTGCCCACGCGCGGCGGTATGAGCGGCACGGTCACGTCGATGAGAATCTTGCCCGCGAGGCCCGCGCGCACGGTGGCCAGCGTGGAGGTCTGGTGTTCGGCGGGGACGGTCAGGACGACGATGTCGCCGGCTGCTGCGGCGTCCGGGTTCACCATCGCATCGGCGGGCGTCTCGGGGCTGATCGCCGTGAGGTTCGCCACCGCGTTCTGCGCCTTTTCCAGGGTTCGGGACCCGATCACGATCCGGTGGCCCGCCTTGGCCCAGCGGATCGCCAGACCGGTGCCCAGATCGCCGGTGCCGCCAAGAATGGCAATCGTCTCGCTGTCCGCCACGTTGGGTTTCCTCATCACAGGGCAAGAATTGCGAAGCGGCGCATTATCCGCCGATTGGCGGCGTGGACGCCATGGCGGGGCCGCCAACGGAGGATGGTATAAGTCGCCCATGGACGGGAAACCCGCCAACGCGGAACGAGCGCGCGTGCGTCCAAGGTTGCGCCTGCGGCTGCGCACCGTGCTGTTGACCCTGAGCCTGTCCGTCCTCGTCCTGCCGGTTGCCAGCCTTCAAGTGCTGCGCATCTACGAGAGCGTCCTCATCCGTCAGACGGAAGGCTCGCTGGTCGCGCAGTCGGCCTTCACGGTGGCCATCTACCGGTCGGCGTTCCACCGAGAGGTCGGCAATGGTGGCGGTTCCGGCGTGGCCGCGGGCGATGGACAACCCGCGCCGGGCGCAACACTGGATCTGGCCGTGTCGGAACTGTTGCCCCCCTTTGCACCGGCGCGCCCTGCGCAGGAGGCGGATCCGGTCGCGTTGCGCGTGGGGACGACGCTCGGCGACGTACTGCGCGACGCATCCGCGGCGACCGGGGCGAAGGTGCGTGTCTTCGATGCCAACGGCGTCGTTGTCGCGACCACGGAGGACGACGTCGGCTTGTCGTTGGCCCACAACGTCGAGGTGGGCTTGGCGCTGGCTGGTCGCTCTGCGAGTCGCCTGAGGCGTGTCGCCGTCGACCCCGCACCCATCGCTGCGATCAGCCGCAACACGGCGATCGGAGTCCACGTAGCGAGCCCCATCGTCGTCGATGAGCGACTGGTGGGCGGCGTGCTGGTGTCGCGCTCGCCATCCACCATACTCGGAGCGCTTTCCGGCAAGTACTGGCTGCTTGCGCAGGCTGCGACGTTGGTGGCCGCGGTCGTGGTTGGCATTGCGCTGGTGGCAGCGCGGACGCTGGTGCTGCCGATCCGCCGCCTCCGCCGTGCGGCGGGCCGGCTCGCCCGCCAGGAGACCGACCGTTTCGACGGCGGGCGACCGTACCGCGTCATCGAACTGGCCGAGTTGGCCGCGAGCGTGCAGGCGATGGCCGAGAGCCTGCAGGAGCGCGCCCGGTATGTCCGGGATTTCGCGCGCCATGTCAATCACGAGTTCAAGACGCCGATCGCGGCGATGCGCGGGGCGGTCGAACTTCTGCGCGAGCACATCGACACCATGACCAAGGAGGAGACGCGCGGCTTCCTCGCCAACCTCGACGTGGACATCGAGCGCCTCGAACGGCTCACCCTGCGCCTCCTCGAGCTGGCCGACGCCGACATGGCCCGCCCGAGCCACGAGGTGATCGACGTGATGGACGTGGCCAAGGCGCTCGACAGGCCAGAGGTGCACATCGCCTCCGACGGACCAGCCGCGCCGGTACGCATGGCGCGCGCGTCGCTGGAGGCCGTGTTGCAGAACCTCATCGACAATGCGCTCGAAGGCGGCGCGAAGACCGTGGACTTGCGTGCGTCGGCCGCGGGCGACCGGCTGTTCCTCGATGTATCGGACGATGGTCCGGGAGTTTCCCCGGGGAACCGCGCGCGCATCTTCGAGCCGTTCTTCACCACGCGGCGCGATGCCGGCGGGACCGGATTGGGGTTGCCGATCAGCCGTTCGTTGGTCCGGCACGCCGGCGGCGACATCGAACTGTCGGCGGCGCCCGAGGGCGCGTCGTTCCGGATTACCTTGCCGACGGACGCGACGGCTAGCGGGGCAAGCTAGCCCGGATCGTTGGCGTCACCTCGGCCACGGGGACGCGTTGCACGTCGGGCGCTTCCCGCCGGCGGTACTCCACGACGCCATCGCGCAGCCCGCGGTCGCCCACCGTGATGCGATGCGGGATGCCCACGAGATCGGCGTCGGCGAACTTGACGCCCGGGCGTTCGTCGCGGTCGTCAAGCAGGACGCTGAAGCCCTCGTGGCTGAGCGTGCGGTGCAAGGTGTCGGCGGTGTCCCGGACCTGTTCGGACTTGGTGTTGTTCACTGCCACGATGTGGATGTCGAACGGCGCGACCGCGTCCGGCCAGACGATGCCGTCGGCATCGTGGCACTGCTCGACGACCGCCGCGACACAACGCGTGACGCCGAAGCCGTAGCAGCCCATCACCGGAGCGACTTCAGCGCCCTTGGCGTCTTGGATCGCCACGTTCAGGGAGTCCGTGTACTTGGTGCCGAGCTTGAAGATGTGCCCGACCTCGATGCCGCGCATGAACCGCAACGCGCCGCTGCCGTCCACGGCCGCGTCGCCCTCCTCGACGTTGCGGATGTCGGCGGTGC
Source organism: Gammaproteobacteria bacterium (assembly GCA_026706385.1). Lineage (GTDB taxonomy): Bacteria > Pseudomonadota > Gammaproteobacteria > Pseudomonadales > Azotimanducaceae > VXYL01. The sequence continues at coordinate 2,644 of JAPOYV010000022.1, read as the reverse complement.
GGATCGCCTCGCCGACATCGCGTGCCCAGTTGGCGCCGGTGTAGTGGTAGCCGTCCTGGTTGGCGCCGCATACGAAGCTCTTGAGCGTCGCGGCGCTGCCGTCCACCAGGAGCGGGATCGGCAGCCCGACGGGCCCGATCGAGCCGGCTTGTACGCGGAGCGACGCCTCGATCTCGGCATCGGCGGCGAAGTTCAAGGGACGCTTGACGCCGGGCACCCTGGCGGCCTTGGCTTCGTTCAATTGATGGTCGCCGCGGAGCACCAATGCGACGAGTGCCGGCCGCTCGTCCGAGCCGCCGTCGGCGTGGACGATCAACGTCTTGATGCAGCGTCGGGACTCGACACCCAGGAGGCCAGCCACGTCCGCGATCGTTCGCGCGCCGGGGGTCGCAACCCGGCTCAGAGTTTCAATGGATGCGTCGTCGGCCAGCGCCGGTGCCGCGGCCCTTTCGACGTTCGCCGCGTAGTCGCTCGTCGGACTGTAGGCCAAGCGGTCCTCGCCGGTGTCGGCGAGCACGTGAAACTCGTGGGAGTCGCCGTCGCCCATGGCGCCGGGATCGGCCTCCACCGCGCGGAAATCGAGCCCGATGCGGCTGAGGATGGCCGAGTAGCAGGCGTGCATGGCGGCGTAGGTCTCCTCGAAGGACGCCTCGTCCATGTGGAACGAGTAGCCGTCCTTCATGATGAATTCCCTGGCGCGCATCAGGCCGAAACGGGGCCGGATCTCGTCGCGGAACTTGGTCTGGATGTGATAGAGGTTGCGCGGCATCTGCCGATAGCTCTTGACCGTGCCGCCGAAGAGTTCCGTGACGACCTCCTCCTGGGTGGGGCTCAGACAGTAGTCGCGGTCGTGGCGATCCTTGAGGCGCACCATTTCCGGTCCCATGACGTCCCAGCGCCCGCTGCGCTGCCACGGCTCGGCCGGCTGAACGACCGGCATGAGGATCTCCTCGGCACCGGCGCGGTCGAGTTCCTCGCGCACGATCGCTTCCACTTTGCGCAATACGCGCAGACCGAGCGGCAGCCAGTTGTAGGAGCCGGATGCGAGGCGACGGATGAAGCCGCCGCGCGTCAACAGGATGTGGCTGGCGATCTCCGCGTCCGCCGGCGCGTCCCGGAGTGTCGGGATGAGCAGGTCGGTGAATCTCACTGTCGGCGACCCCTACACGCGCGCAAGCTCTCTGGCGGACGCGCTAAAGCGCCATCTCCTTGAGGCGCTTGAGCGCCGTGATCCGCACGCGCGTCGTGGCGGGCTTGGCCGGCACGACAATCTCTTCGCCCGTGGCGGGGTTTCGGCCGGTGCGCTTCTTGGTGGCCGGCCGCTTGACGGACCGGATCTTCAAAAGGCCCGGCAGGCTGAACTCGCCGACCGCGCGCTTCTTGATGTGGCGCTCGATCAGGATCTCGAGCTCGGACATGACGGCCGCCACCTGGACGCGGGTGAGGCCCGTCTCCTGGGCCAGGTGCGTCAGCATGGCGGCCTTGGTCATCTTGTTGCGCAGCGCCGTGACCTTCTTTGCCTTCGGTGCGGCTTTCCGTGCCATGGGGAGTCCTCCGTGTTCGAATCTCCCTATATAGCGGAATCGTCGGGACGATGCCAAGCCGTCGACCGCAAGCGGTCGGGCAGAGTTCGCTGCGCGAATTCTGCGAGTGCCACCTGCGTTCGCCCTTCAAGAGCAACCGGCGCTCTGCTACGCTGCCGCGCCAGACGCGAATGAGCCCAGCGGGGACTGACATGGATATCGACGGCGCGGTGCGGCGCATACACGAAGACGGCTACGCGGTCGTGCCGGATTTCCTCGACGAGGAAACCACAGAACGGTTGCGTGTGGGCCTCAAGCCGGTTTTCGACGCGGTCGGCAGCCGCATGACGGACGACCACGGCCAGCAGACGATCCATACGCACAACCTGCTGGCGAAGACGCGCGCGGTCGACGAGGTCCTTGTCGACGATCGCCTGCTCGCGCTCGTGGGGGCCGTGCTTGGCCCGGACTTCCAGGTTTCCGGCGTCGCCGCCATGCGCCCCGGGCCGGGTGATCGCCGCCAGCGCATGCACCAGGACGACGGCCACTACCCGATTCCCCGCCCGCATCCGCCGTTGATCGTCAATACGCTCATCGCTCTCGACCCCTTCACGGCCGAAAACGGCGCCACCGAGGTCGTCCCTGGAAGCCACCGCCTGACCGACCGTGTGGACCCCGATGTGGCGACCGAAACCGTGGAGATGCCGCTCGGCGGACTGCTCCTCTGGGAAGGTGCGCTGTGGCATCGGGGCGGCGGCAACTCGACGACCAACGCCTACCGGCGGTCCATCAACGTCAACTTCAACCTGGCGTGGCTGAAGCAGCGGGAGAACCAGTTCATCGGCGTGCCGCCCGAGGTCGTGGTGGAGATGCCGGAGAAACTCCAGGCGCTGATCGGCTACAAGCTGACCAACTTCGGCCTCGGTACGGTGGACTACCGCAACCCGATTGAAACCGTCAAGCAACGCCTGTCGGTAAGCAGCGCCGCTTAGGGCCCGCGCATTCGCAAGCGCCCTGACCGGGGGCCCGCACCGTTGTCCAATGAGATTGTGAGGGTGAAACGGGCCGATCCGTGAAGCGACCGGCGTTGGATGTCCATCTGGCGATGGCGAGGATGTTCG
>JAPOYV010000104.1 GCA_026706385.1 Gammaproteobacteria bacterium | reverse complement strand
GGCGTCCGGCAGGTTCCGTCTGGTACTCGTGGACGGCGCCTTCGGACGACGGGGCTTCCTTCAGCGTCACCCCCCACCCATCCGCTACGAGAGCAACGTCGCCACAGGATGCGCCCGACTCGCCGGACAAGACGCGGGTCGATGTCTTCCGAGGCGACCGGATCGCGGGCCTCGAGCCGGTCGGGTCCGGAGAGTGGGGGGTGCAGTTCTTCCCCACGCGGGCCCGGACCTATCTGATCAGGGTGGGCTACGTCGGCAGGGCCGTGCCTCTGACGCTCAACTGGTCGGCGGGGCCGCGCCCCGTCAACGACGACGTGGCGGCCGCCGCCGTACTTGAGGATGCCAGCGGCAGCGTCGAGGGCACCAACGCCGGCGCCACTCTGGAGTCCGGCGAGTTCTTCGGGGAACTGGCCGCCACGGTCTGGTACCGGTGGACGGCGCCGGCCGACGGATCCTGGAAGTTCGAGTCGGGCGCCGCCGACCTGCGGGTGCTGGCGTTCACGGGCGAACGCCTGTCGGAACTTCGACTGGTGTCCGGACTCCCGGACGCGCAGGCGGTGTTTCCAGCGCGCGGCGGCGACGTCTACCGGATCGCAGTGGCGTCGCAGGACGCTTACGTCGGCGGACAAGCGTTCGAACTGATGTGGGACAACCACGACCGCGTACCCGTCAACGACGATTTCGCCGGTGCGGAGGATATCGCGTCCGGGGGTTCGCCCCATGCGGTGTACATCGACCGGGACGCAACCGTGGAGCCGGGGGAACCCGCCGGCAGCGGAATCCGCACGAAATGGTGGACCTGGACCGCGGATGCCGACGGCCGCCACGTCTGGTGGATCGATGAGCTGACGCGCGAGACGACCTGGGGCTTCAGGCGTGTGATGTTGTCTGTGTTCGCCGGCGAAAGCCTCGAAGATCTCCAACTGGTGGCGACGAACGGCGAGCGGATGTCCGCAAACTTGCACTTCTCCGCCGAAGGCGGTCGACGATACTGGATTTCCGTCGGCTTCCCGGCGGCCGACCTGTGGGCGTATGTGTTTGACTCCGCCGACGCGACGCTGGAGTGGGGCGCGGCGCCAGAGAACGACGGCGCGGCCGGTGCCGTGGCGCTCGTCGGCGCGTCGGGGTCGATGTCGGGCTCGAACGCCTTCGCGACCAACGCATACGGAGAGCGGAGCGTCGATGTCGGCCGCCAGACCCTCTGGTATGCCTTGGAAGCGCCTGCTGCGGAGTCGTACCGCTTCGCCGTGGACGGAGACGGGGGTCCCTGGGTGCTGACGGTCTACCGCGACGCGGCGGACGGGTCCGGTCTCGACTGGGTGGCGTCAAACGTGGATGGGACGGACCATGTGCGCTTCGAAGTCGGCGCGGGTGTCCGCTACATGGTCGTTGTCGGCGTGCGGGGCGGCGGGCGCGGCGGCGAGTTCACGTTGCGGTGGGGGCCGGTCGATCCGAGCCCGGTGCGCTACGTCGGGCGACTGGCGGACGGAGACCGGGACTCCCGGGGCAATCCGGTGGAGATCAGGGATCCGAGCGGGTTGGCCATGCACCCGGACAACAGCGCGGTCTACCTAGCGTCCGGAATCGGGCTGCAGGTTTTCGAACGGGACCGGCGAACCGGACGGCTCGACCACGCGCAGCTGATCGAGCCGGACTACCCTTTGTATCAGGTCGTGCTCCTATGGGATCCCGGGCGCGACCGACTGCTCGCGGACAACTGCGCCACGGGAGACTGGCATGCGTTCGGGCTCGTCGGCGCGGGGCCGGAACTCAAAGACTTGGGGCGCGTAACGGGTCACCCCGGCACGTGCGCGATCACCCTGCTGATGGACCGCACCGGCTCGGACCTTTATCGCATATCGACTTGGAACTATGTTCTCGCGCATTTCGCGGTGGAGGAGGACGGCGCGATTCGAGCGATGGGCGACTACGACCTGCTTGCAGCTTCCAGACCGGATGGCGAACGGCCAGCGGCCGTGCTGTCCAACGACGGACGCCACATCTACGTGGCGATCGCCGATCTGTTGCAGGTGTTCGAACGGGATCCCGATCCGGCGAACTCTCACGGGTGGACGATCAAGGAGCCATCGACGATCTGGGACCCCGACACGCAAACGCGTCGCCGTTGGCCATCACCGACGACGACGGCTACCTCTTCGTGGGTGAAGGTCGCGATTCCATAGCGGTGTTTTCCGTCGAGGACCGGTCGAACCCCCGACGACTGGCCACTCTGGAGCGTTCCCGCGCCGACGACAGCCATTGGTCGCAGAACATCTGCTCGTTCTCGGACGCCCGACCGGGATCGCTGACCGTCGATGTGTTCTGCGATCGCTTGGCCTTTTCGGTGCGGTGGGATTCGGAGGCTGGCGAGTTGAAGAGTACGGATTGGTCCCTCCCCCACGCATCCCAAGCTGTCGACTTCGACTTGCTGGAGGGTTTCGCGGTCAGTCCCGAAGATCGCCACCTGTATGTCTCAACGCGTAGCGACGGCATCGCCATCTTCGCTCGCGATGGAGGTGATGACCCCAGTGGCTCGTACTGCCGCGACGGCGACGACGTCGAATCGGGGAGCAGTTGTGCGATCTACGACACCCCCCTGACGTTCGATGTGGACAGCCGCTCCACCGCTTGTCTGCGGGCGAGTGGCATAGAGCTCTGTTCAGACGCTACGCACGATTGGCGGGGCACAGAAATCGACGGGATCACGTTCACTTTCGTCGGCGAGAAAAACGAAGACGGCAGTTGGACCATCGAGGATGTCGAACCGGAACCCCGGAGCAACGGATAACGCGCGCCGCGCGCGGCACCCGGGCCGGTGCTGCCAGTGCGCGTCGGGCGTCCGGCTGAACGACGCAGGAGACCAGGAGACAGCCGAACCGGGCACATGACGAACCTGCCAGTGGGTCCGCACTCACGCACTCACTTCTGAGTGCGCCACGTCACTACCGCCCCGGAGCAGTCGCGGGTCGTCTCGCTGCTTCCCGGCGTGCGAAACGGGCATGGCGGCGATCCGGTAGTGACGGGGCGCCAAGTCGGCCTGGCGCGCAGCGGCGGCGCAGGCTGATAAGAGTTCTGTTCTGGTGCCGCCTTGGTGCCAGCCCTTATACTGCTCCCGTTTTGGGCCGCCCTGGGGCGGTGGGTCGGGAGCCATTCCGATCAGACCGGGAGACCGGACGGCAGGTTGGAGTCCTGCGTAGGCGCGGCATGTCACCGCTTGTGGCCGCCGACGCCGAGGTGCCGTTTTCCGGGATGCTAGCGCATTCCGGAGTGGCCGGGGAGATGCACCGGCAGCAGGCACGGATGCGCCACGCGCTCGAATCGACGAGGCGGGGGCGGATCGGATGCGCCGTGAAGTCGGCTTGTAAGCACCGGCGGCACGGGCATCCAACGCGGCAGCGCGGCAGCCTCGCGAGACCTTCGGAAAGCTCGCGGGGCGCCACGGGACGATTTCGGAGTCCTTGATCGAAGCCGACGCTGTCGCGGCGACCGAGGCGGTCGCGGGGCCGGGGAGGCATTCCCGGCGTTTCCGGAAGGAGACCCGAGACGCCATCGTCGCCGGACAAAAGGCCGCCGGCCCATGTCGCAAGACACGCCGCGGTCGCCGCAAGCGACGGCACGGCAACTGCATCCTTGGGGCCATGCGCAGCAATGCGGGTCCGTATCGTTCTCGTCGAAGAACGGCGGATCGCCCAGCAACACTAACCGACCCACGCCGGCCCGGCCCGCTGACGCGGCGCCGGGCGCGGCAGCTTCCTCCGGCATCCGCGGAAAAAACTTGCCGAGGCGCATCCGGCGTCGCCGCGACGCACGGCGTTTCATGCGGTCTCCCGCTTAGCGGATTGCTACACGCGCGGTCGTAGACCCGGTCCTCCGGCGGGCGTATAGCGTCTGCCGGAGGTGGACGATGCGCGACCTGAACTACGACCTGAAGCGCCTGCAGGCGGCGCGGGACGACGGCTCCCACGGCACGCGCAAGGCGCGCTCCTACGCGCTCGCGCAGATCGCGAACACGCTGCACGATCTCGGCTTCAAGGGCCTGCGGGCGCCGGGACTGAGGCGCAAGCACGCCGTGGCGCTGGTCGAGGAGTGGAAGCGCCAGGGGCGCTCCGTCGGCACGATGAAGAACCGCACGGCGCA
>JAPOYV010000085.1 GCA_026706385.1 Gammaproteobacteria bacterium | reverse complement strand
CGGCGCCGCCGGCCGCCGGGAGGCTCGCCGTCTCGGCGATCAAGTCGACCGTGGAGTATTCCGTACGCCGTTCGGCAGCCGACGCAACAAGGCTGAATTGCGTCGCCAATAGCGCAATGCAGGCGCCCATCGAGATGCGTTTGAATCTAGGTGTCATTGCATGACCGGACCGATTGGTACCCGGACCTCGCGGCGTGTACGTGGGTCGTCGGATTGTCAAGGCCACGACAGGTGCGCGCAAGTTGAAGTTGGCAAGTTTGTCGGCGGCGGATTCAACGGCTTCTCGAGGCAGTCGCGCATCGGTGCTCGAACGCGGTGTCCGTCTCGCCCGCCGAGTCCCGATTCAACGGCTTCTCGAGGCAGTCGCGCATCGGTGCCCTTCACCGTGCTACTGTCCCGCCAAGCACGGCTTGACCCATCCCCGATGCACACCAAGCGACCTATCTCGCCCGCTGCCGAGGAGATTATCGGCGGCTACTTCCCGGTGCTCGACCACGGCTTCGTGGCGCTGGTCGACTACATGGGCACCGACGACGATATCGAGCGGGCTGCGCGGGTCAGCTACGGTGCCGGCACGCGCCGCGTCAGCCAGACACGGGGGTTGATCCGCTATCTTCAGCGCCACGCCCACACGACGCCGAGCGAGATGGTCGAGTTCAAGTTCCACTGCTCGATGCCGATGTTCGTCGCCCGCCAGTGGGTGCGGCACCGGACCGCGTCCGTGAACGAGTACAGCGCCCGCTACAGCCTGCTGCCGCTGCTCTTCTACGAACCGCCGCACGCGCACTTCGCGCAGCAGAGCAGCGTCAACAACCAGGGCCGCGAGGCCGAACCGGCGTCGCCCGAGATCTACGCCGCAGCCGTCGAACGCTGGCAGCAGCTGCGCGGCCATGCCTCGGACACCTACGGCTGGCTGCTCGCGGAGGACGTCGCCCGGGAACTCGCCCGTATCGACCTGCCGCTGTCCACATATACCCAGTGGTATTGGAAGATCGACCTGCACAACCTGCTGCACTTCCTCACACTGCGCGTGGACGACCATGCCCAGTGGGAGATACAGGAGTACGGTCGCGTGATGGCAGGCATGCTCGAACGCGTCGCCCCCCTGGCCTACGAAGCGTGGCTCGACTACAACGTGCTTGGCACGCGCTTGAGCCACGGCGAACGTCAAGCGCTGGCCAGGTTGCTTCGGCCCGAGGGCGATGGCATCGCGGTGCGTGAGGGCGTCTCGGAACTAGGCCGCGCGGAACTTCGCGAACTGGGACTCGCGCCCCGGGAGATCCGCGAACTCCTCGCCAAGATCGAGGCCCCGGCCCGGCCCGACTTCAGCCTCGACCTTGGCGACATGCGCAGCGCCGAGGAAATGGAGGAGAAGATGCTGGCGGCCGTGCCCGAACCTGATCGCCGGGACCCGGACCGCGCCTGAGTTCCGCGGGGAATCCGTGACCGTGGGAACCGACGGGTGGTTGCGGACCACGCCGCTGGCGGTGTTCTTCTTCCTCGGCCGCACCGTCAAGGGTCTCGTCAGCAACTTCGCCAATGTGGCCGCCTCCGCAGCCGGTCTCCTGATCTTGATCAAGCAGCACGTCCTGATCGCCGCGGCAGGTGTTGCGATCGGGCTTGTCCTGCTCGTTGTCGTCGCGCTAACCAAGTACTGGTTCTTCCAGTTTCGGGTGGAAGAAGACGGTGTGCGGATCCGCCAAGGCGTGCTCAGGAAGACGCAACTCGACATGCGTTTCGACCGCATTCAGGGGATCAGCACGGAACAGTCGCTGCTCTACCGCGTACTCGGGCTCGTTACGGTTCGCTTCACGACGGCGGGGGCAGCGGGGGACGAGGGCCATCTGCCGGCGGTGACGCCCGAGTTCGTGGCCCGGCTTCGCCAACGCCTGGACGCGAAACCGGTACCGCCTGCCGAGTCGAACGCGGTCGGGACCGAAGTGCTGCTCGAGCTCGACGGCAGCGACGTGACCCGCATCGGTTTGACGGACCCCCGCGTTTTCCAGTTCGCGCTGGTGGTCGCGGCGCTGATGCCGGCGTTCGGAGGGGCATACGAGGAAGCGTACGAATGGGCAGCCAAGCTTGCTACCCAGTCATTGGCCATGCTGGTGAATCTCGGCCCCCTACTTGGCGTGTTGACGGTGTTGGCGCTGTTTCTCGGCGTCGTGCTCGTGTTTCTTGTCGGGTCGGTCGTGGTCGCGTTTCTCAGGTATCACGGCTACGAACTGAGGCAGCAGGGAAGCGTGTTCCGCGCCAGTGCGGGCTTGCTGACGCGCAAGGACGTGACCGTAGACGTCGGCAAACTCCAGCAGTTGACCGTGCGGCAAGGACCAGTGATGGGGTGGATGCAGCGCCATCGGGTTCAGGCGCTGCCGGCGGGTGGCGGGCCGGCCGTCGGCGAGATGCCGGATGATGCCCAGAAGCTCGTGGTGCCGATCGCCGGTGCCCGAACCGTCGAGAACCTGCGGGAGCGTGTGTTTGGTAGCGAGGGGCGACACGTATCGGTGCTTCCGCGAGACAGCCGGTTCGCCCTGTTCTCGCCCTACGCGATCTGGCCGCCCGTGCTTTGGGTGGGCGTCGCGCCGGCCATCGTCGCGTCAGCTGTCGTTACGACGATGTTCGGCAGCGTGGGTTTCGTGTGCCTGAGTTGGGCTGTGATCGTGGCGATTGTCGCCTGCCAGCGTTGGCGCCGCCGAGGCTACCTCCACGACGACGACATCCTGGTGTGCCGTTCGGGATTCCTGGGCTATCGGGTGGAGGCGGCGCTGTTCCGGAAGGCGCAGCAGGTGAGCGTCAGCCAATCGCCGCTGCAACGCCGCAAGGACCTCGCTTCGCTGCACGTCTACTTCGCAACAGGCAGCGTGACATTGGCGTATGTCGATTGCGACACGGCCAAGCGCTTGCGCGACTACATCCTCTACAGGGCGGCCTCCAGTCGTTTGGCATGGCATTGACCGGTGCGCGGACGTCCCAACGGGCAGGTGCTGCGACCGAAAGCGGCGCTTGATCAGGATGCCGTTATAATGCCGCGCTTTCCCGAAGACCGACCGATGTTCGTCAACCCCGAGATACCGCTCGATGCCCTGCCGTCGGCGGATGCAGTCGAGTGGCATGCGCTTGATCCGCGTTTCGTCAGGTGTCGTCAGGCGCGGAACGTCGTTCGTACTCTCATCCTCTTCGCGATCGTCGGCATCGCGCACGCCGTGGTTGCCAACGTGCCGAAGCTCGCCGCCGTCGGATGGGTGTTCCCGTGGCTCTGGGCTCTCGGCGTGGTACGTCTTTGCTGGGCCGTGTTCTGGCCGGTGGTCGACATTCCGCGTCGCGGCTTCGCGGTGCGCGACAAGGACATTCTCTACAAGGCGGGCGTGTTCTGGCGGTCCGTGACAGCGGTTCCCTACAACCGGGTCCAGCACGCGGAGACCGGTAATTCGCCGATGGAGCGGCGCTTCGGCCTGGCCAGGCTGACGGTGTTCACAGCCGGGACGGCGTCGGGCGACCTGCGCATCGAAGGTCTCGATGACGCCAGGGCGAAGCGACTTCGGATCTTCGTGGTCGGCAAGGTTCGCGGCGAGGATCTGGGCGCGAGCATGGTCGACGCCGAAGATGCCGCCCGGATCGAGTCCGCTTGAACGCGCGGGGTCTTGTCGGGCGGATGCAAGCCCTGGATGTGGTCACGCCACGACGATCAGCTCGGTTCGGCAATGAACACGGGGATCGTCCGCGTGGTCTTGTTCTTGTACTCCTCGTAGGGCGGGAAGGCGTCGACGGCCAGTGCCCAGACCCGCTCCCGTTCGTCGGCATCCTCCACTTCCCGGACCCGCATTCGGTGCACCTCGGTCTTGTCGCGAATCTCGACATCGGCATGGGCGCGCAGGTTGTAGACCCACACCGGATTCTTCGGAGCGCCGCCCATCGAGCCGACCAGCACGTAGCTGCCGGCATCCTCTACCCGCATCAGCGCGGTCTTGCGGATGGCACCCGACTTGTTGCCCCGGTGGGTGACGATGATGACGGGACGGCCGCCAAGTTCGGTGCCTTGTGTGCCGCCGCTGCCTTCGTAGAGTTCAATCTGGTCGCGAACCCATTTGACGGGAGTCGGTATGTACTCCGGCATGCGCTGGTCTCCTGTTTGATCGTGCTGTCGATGGTCC
>JAPOYV010000006.1:33382-35086 GCA_026706385.1 Gammaproteobacteria bacterium | reverse complement strand
GCGAGCAGTCCCTGTTCCGCGCCGAGGACAACCTCGAGAGCCCGCACGCGCTGTCCGCTCTGCGCCTGATGTACCTCTCGATCCACCACGGCCACGTGCCGGGCTGGTCCGAGAAGCGCTTCGCCGAGTCCACCGGACTGGTCCTGTCCGACTCCGAGGGCGGCCTGAAGGACGCGCTGCCGCCCATGCCGCGGTTCCTCAACCGGCTGCTGGCGCTGCCGATCGACGACCAGAACGATCTGTTCGGCCACTTCCAGGCGCGCCTCGACGCGGTGATCCAGGCGGCGAAGGACGCCGGTACCTACAACCAGGGCGTGGAAGCCATCGTCGCCGACTCGCTGTCGATCAAGAGCCGCCATCCCGGCCCCGAGGGCACCGAGATCGTCGAGATCGCCCGGCGGGACGCGCTCAGGCCCTTCACGTCCGAGGCGGCGCTTGAAGCCGTCCGGAACGCCCTCGCGCGCGGCGCAGACGCGCAGCTCCTCGTCAACGGCTCCTCCGGGCGTCCCGCCGTGGCGCTGCCGGCCCCGTCCGCCGTGCGCGACGACGGCTCGCTGGAGCGCCGCATCCGGCTGCGCCGCCCGAACGACGCGTCCATCGTCGCCGAGTCCCAGTTCGCTTCCTCGCACTGGGCCGCGGCCCCCGAGGACCGCTGGCGGGCGCTGTGGGACGCCGAGGTCGCCGACCTGCCGAAGCACCGCGAGCGCACGTTCCACCTCGCCACCGGCATGCTGCTGCGCGCCTGGCACCTGCTGCCCGACGACAACCTGCGCATCCGGCGCCTCGCCACCGACGACGGCGAGCGGCTGATCGGCCGCGTGCTGGAGCCGGAGGAGGCGCTGCGCCTGCGCCGCATGGCCGACGCCTCGGTCGGCTTCGACCTCTCCGCGGAGGACATCGTCCGCGCCGTGCTCGAGCGCCGCGCCCGGTTCGCGCTCGCCAACGGCTGGGAGCTCGTCCGGCGCCTCGTGCTCGGCCGCGCCCGCCTCGAGATCCGGGGGCCGGGTCCCCGCGACCTCGCCAACCTCAAGCGCCTCGGCTGCGAGACCGAGATCGTCTCCTGGCAGACCGTCCTGTTCGCCGACGAGCCCCGCGTGCTGCAGCGCGTCCTCGAGCGCCACCCGCTGCGCCCCGACGACGAACCCGACGGCTTCTAGCCCCGTTCGCAGGAGACTCCCATGCACCCCTTCATCCGCACGCCCCCGTACCGGCCGCCGGCGTTCGCGCCGTGCGCCGATCCGGACGCCCCGATCCAGCTTCCCACGGACCTGAGCGCCGCGCGGCTCGCCGACGAGCTGCACGCCCAGCTGACGCGCCAAGTTTCCGGTCGCGACCTGCGCGTGCTGCGCCGCCAGGCCCGCGACGCGTTCCGCCCGGTGATGCGCCACGCCCGGGCGCGGCGGCTGGCCGGGCACGCGGTCGCACCTTTCGACATCCGGCGCGCCGAGCCGCGCCGCGTTGCCCCCGACCGCCCGAAAGCCCGGCGACGGACCGGGGTCCGCCGGCACCCTGGCGCGGCGGCGCGCGCGGTCAAGGCAACCCTGCGGGCGGCGCTGACGCGCCGGCCGTGACCGCTTCGCGGCGGCCGCGCCCATGCGGCCCGCGACCGCTCCGCCCGATTGGAGGGAGAAAGCCCCATGCAGCCCCGACCCGACGACGCGCCGATCTCCGGCGCCAGCTACCTGATCCCCGTCGACAACGTCC
>JAPOYV010000006.1:0-33372 GCA_026706385.1 Gammaproteobacteria bacterium | reverse complement strand
CGGCGCTGACGCGACGGCCGTGACCGCTTCGCGGCCGCCGCGCCCATCGGGCGCGCGACCGGTCCGCCCGACAAGGAGGGAGACAAGACCATGCAAGCCATCCTCACGCCCGTCGCCGAGGCGTTCCACGACCTGCCCGAGCCTCGACTGCTTTCCTGCGGCATCACCGCGCACCTCGTCGATCCCTCGCACATCCAGCCCGCCCGCGCGTGGCGCCTGGGCCGCCACGACGAGATCCGGCGTGCACGACACACCGGCTGGTACGCCGACCACCGCCAGTTCGAGATCCTCGCCGGATACGTCTATGCGTTCGCCGACGAAACCGACGACGACAACGACGAACCGCCAACGACCTACTACGCGCTGGTCGAATCGAACGACACCGACTGCCACTATCTCGACCCGGACGCCTACGACGACCCGGTGACCGCCGCGCACGCCGCCGACCGCATGGCGGAACTCCTCGCGGAGCTCGAGCGCGACTGCGACGCCATCCGCAACCGCGCGATCGAGGCCCGATCCCAACTCGCCGAGGCCAACCGGGTCCGGCGCGAGGCGCTCGGCATCCTGCGCCACGTCCGCGCCTGTCCCGCCGACGCCGAGCCCCTCGGGCCCGCGTTCCGGCGCTTGTGGCGCCAGGCCGCGGCGGGACGCCGCCGCGCGTTCGACATCGTCGGCGAGCACCGCCCGCCGCCCTGCGAGCGGCCGTTCGACCCGGAACGGACCGCGACCCGCGACCAATGCCTCGCCGACGCCTGGCGCGACGGCTGGGACTGCGGCGCGCCCGCCTGACCCGCGACCCGAAACGGAGACCGCACCAATGCCCCGACTCTTCTTCGACATGGAACAGGTCGCCGGCCTCGCCCGGCACGCCCGCGCGGCCCCGGAACGTCGCATGACCATGGCGCAGCGCGCCGAGATCTACGGCGAGGACCGCTGCGCGACCCGCCAGTCCGGCGAGGAGCGCCTCGCGCCGCCGTGCCTGTGGCTCGTCAAGGACGAGGGCATCTACCTCATGTCCCCCGGCATCCATCCCGACGCCGCGCCCGGCGACCGCTCGGCGCGGCCGCCCGTCGCCTACGCCAGCGGCTTCGACCCGACCCGCGACGACCGCATGGCGGTCTGGGACCGCGCCCGCGACGCCGTCGGCGGCGACGACTTCGCCGAGGCCGTGCCCCTCGAGTGGGTCGATGCCGCGCTCGCGGCCCGGTCCCCGCAGTTCGCGCTGGAGTTCGGCCGCGACGCCATCGGCCTGCTGCTGCCGGGCGCATGCGGCGACACTTCGGGCTCTTCTCCGGCCCGATGAGCCCCGGCCTCCCGCCTCCGCCGCGTCGCGGCGTCGACCTGCCCGGCTGCGGGAGCCGTCCGCGCCGCTCAGTTCACCCGGTCGCGCAGCGCCTTGCCGGCACGGAACGCGGGCACGCGCGACGCCGCGATCTCGATCGCCTCGCCGGTGCGCGGATTGCGGCCGGTCCGCGCGGCGCGCTCGCGCACCTCGAACGTCCCGAACCCGGGCACCGCCACCGGCTCCCCGGCCGCCAGCCCCGCCGCCACGCCTTCCAGCACCGCCTCCACCGCTTCGCCGGCCGCCGACCGGCTCAGTCCCGTCGCCTCCGCCACGGCCTCCACCAGTTCCCTCTTGTTCATTTTCCTGCTCCTTCCCGTAGCCGCGCGCCCGGCGCAAAGGCGCTGATTCAAGCGCGTTTCCGCAGCCCGGTCCACCGGCGGGGTGGGGAGGGCGCCGACCAAGCCGCCGTCCGGCGCAATCCCACCGACCGAATCCCGCCCGGCAGCCTGCCGCGGCCGCCCGCGCCGTCAAGGCGGCCCGTTCCGGCGCGCCGGCCTCCGGCCGGACGCGGCCTTGACCGCCCGGGGCGGACCGCGGCCCGGCGAGGGCAACGGGCTTCGGCCCAACCACGGAGGAGATCCCAGTGAACCCGACCCAAGCCGCCGATCCGGCGCCCGAACGCATCGACCGCTTCCGCGGCGAGCACGCGTTCCTGTCCAACTTCCACCGCGCGCCGTTCCGTTGGCAGGGCAAGACCTGGCAAACGGCCGAGGCCCCGTTCCAAGCCTCGAAGACCCGGGACGAACGCATGCGCGAGCGCATCCGCGCCGCTTCCTCCCCGGGCCAGGCCAAGCACCTCGGTCGCCGCGCCGACCTGCGCTGCGAGTGGGAGCGTATCAAGGACGACGTCATGCACTCCGTCCTGCAGGCCAAGTTCGCCGTCCCGCAGCTGCGCGACGCCCTGCTCGCCACCGGCGACGCCGAGCTCGTCGAGGGCAACACCTGGGGCGACGTCTACTGGGGCGTCTGCGGCGGCCGCGGCCGCAACCAGCTCGGCCGCACCCTCATGCGCATCCGCGACGACATCCGCCGCCGCGCCGGACCCGCCATGGACGACCAGCACGCCGACTGGCTGCGCGAGCGGTGCGACCTCGGGCGCATCGGGCGCTGCGACCGCGCGGTCTGCCGCAGACGCAGCGGCTGGCGCCACGACGCCGGCGGATCCCCGTCCTGCATCCCCCTCGAGATCCTGCGCCGGCTCGAACGCGCCGAAACGACTTCTCCCGACAACCAATAACTCACCGGAGGAACCCGTCATGCCCCGCATCCAGCTTCCCGCCCCCTGCCGCCTGTGCGGCCAGACCTGCGTGTCCAGCCGCCGCGGCCGCGTCGTGCGGCGCCTCGACCGCGCCGACCTCGGCCGGCCCGCCGAGCGCACCGATGCCGACGCCTGCCCGTGGGCGCAGTGTCCGCATCGTCCATCCGGCGTCGTCCCGGAGCCGGTGATCGAAGACCAGCAGAGCTTCGGAGTCGTCGCGTCCACCTGGCCGCCCCGCGACCGCCCGCCCGTCGTCCTGTCGCTGCACCCCGTCCGCGCCGCGGCCGAAACCGACCGCGACCTGCTCGCCGCCGCCTCGCCCATGCCGCGCCCGCGCGACGTGCCGCGCACCGACTACGACGTCGTCGAGTTTCCGCACGCGCTGATCGCGTCCCAGCTCGACGCCGCCCAGGAGGAAGGCTACGAACACGGCTACGAGCACGCCATGGAGTCCGCCTGCGAACGGCTGCGCGAGGACGGCGCGCTGCCCGCCGCCACCGCTGCGCTGCACCGCTTCGCCGAGACGCATCCGCGCCTGTTCGCCGACACGGTCCGCTACCTGTTCGGGGTCGACCGCGCTATCGCCGCCGCCGTCACCGAGAGCGTGCGCCTCGGCTACGCGCTGGACGGACCGCTCGACGCCGCGCTGAACGCGCTCGCCGCATCCGATGCGGAGGACACGCCGTGAAGCTGCACCGCATCGTCGGCCGCGCCGGCAAGTGCGGCCCGAGCGCCATGGCCGCCGTGACGGGACTCCCGACCCACGACTGCGCGGCGCTGCTGCGCGAGGTCACCGGGCGCACCCAGATCCACGGTCTTCAAAGCCACGAACTGATGTCCGGCCTCACCCTCGCCGGCTGGCGCTGCGAGCGCACGGTGCATCCCCGCGCCGCGCGTCCGACCCTCGCTGCCTGGCTCGACGCGCACGACACCTTCGCGCACCCCTTCGTGCTGGTCGTCCGGCACCACTTCGTCGCCGTGGGAGCCGGGGAGGTCGCCGACTCGGGGTTCATGTTCGACAGGCGTCCGCAGCCCGTCGCCACCTCTCCGCACCGCCGCGTGCGCGTGCGCCAGACCATCGCCTGCCGCCCCGATGCCCCGTGACGCGATCCGCTCGGCGAGGGGCGGGCGCCTTCCCCCGAGCCTGGTCCGCGCCCGCCGCCCGTCAAGGCGGGCCCTCCGGGTGCCGCCGCCCCTCCCACGGCTCCCGATCCGCCCGTCGGCGCGACCTCGGCGGCAGCCTTGACCGACGGCTTCCTGGCGCGGACCTCCTCACTGGGAAAGCGCCACCCCACAGGAGAAATCCATGAACGATCCGCTTTCCATCGAACCACGCTCGGCCGCGGAGAACGCCAACCGCACGCTCCGGACCCTGTGCCGCGACCTCGCCGCCGGGAAGCTGCGCCTCGACGACTTCGATCCCGGGATCGTCGCGGAACTGCGCGAGGTGCTCGCCCACGCGGAGCCCCAACCGGACGCTTTCGCCTACGCCGGCGTCGGGGCGCGCCGCACGCCGCCCGACATCCTCGACGCCATGAGCGACATCGCGCAGACCCTCGGCGACGCCGGCACCGCCCTGTCCACCGGCGGCGCGGACGGCGCGGACAAGGCGTTCGAGACCGGAGCGCTGCGCACCGACGCGCCCATCACCGTCCACACGCCCTGGCCCGGCTACAACGACTACCGGCCGGGACGCGATCCCGAAACCGACATCGACATCGTGCACCCGAACTCCACCGCGACCGTCCGGGGCCACACGTACGCCGACCTCGCGCGGGAGCACCACCCGTGCTGGCAGCGCTGCAGCCGCGGCGCCCGCGCGCTGTTCCTGCGCAACGTCTCGATCCTCGCCGGGGCCCTCGACGACGACGGCGGGACGCTGCCCGTGCGCGCCGTGATCGCCTACACCCCCAACGGCCTGGCGGTCGGGCGCGAGGCGGGCGGCACCGGCCACACGCTCAGGACCGCCGCGTTCCTCCACATTCCGTGCGTGAACCTCTCCCTACGCACGCCGCCCGAACGCAACGCCGCCGCGCTCGCCGCCACGCCCCGGATCGTCCGCGACGCCGTCCTCGGGCGGGTGCCGGGCCTGCCGAGATAGCCCGTGCGCGATTCCCCATACACGCTCGACGAGCGCGCCGCACGCGCCGCCGGTGCCGTCCTCCAGGGCGCCGAACTGCGCATGCCGTGCCCGGTCCACGACAGCTCCCCCGAGACGCTGGCCATCCGCCAGGGCGACCGCGCGCCGCTGTGGCACTGCCACGCCGGCTGCGACCCGGTCGCGGTGCGCGACGGTCTCCTCGCCGCCGGCATCCTGGTGCGGCGCCATGGGCGACACGCACGGATCGAACCGGCCCCACGCGAAGGGCGTTCGCCGCCGCGCTGGATCGCCGGCGCCTGGACGTCCGCCTCGCCCCTGGCGGACACGCCCGCGGACGACTACCTGCGCTCGCGCGGACTGCTCCCGCCGTGGCCGGGCCAGCTGCGTTGGGACGCCCGCAGGCGCCGCATGCTCGCCCGCGTCTCGCTCGCAACCGAACTGCGCGGCCTGCACGCCACCTCCGTCCCGCACCGCGAGCGCCGCACCTACGGCCCCGTGCGCGGCGCGGCGGTGCGCCTCGCCGCCATGGACGGCGGCGTCCTCGCCGTGGCCGAGGGGATCGAGACCGCGCTCGCCTACGCGGCGCTCACCGGCACGCCCGCCTGGGCGGCGCTGTCCAGCGCCGGCATGAAGCACCTCGAACTCCCCGACGGCCTGCGCTGGCTCGCCGTCGCCGCCGACTTCGACGGTCCCGGACTGCTCGCCGCCGAGCAGCTCGAGCGCCGCGCCCGCGACGCGGGCATCGAGGTGCGGATCGACCTGCCGTCGCGGCACCGCACGGACTGGGCCGACGTGCTCGGCGCGTGACCGTCCACGGCGTCCCGCAGCCGACGCTCGGGGCGGGCGTTCCCCGACCACCGTGACGGCCCGCCCGGCGTCGCGCAAGGCAACCGGCCTTGCGGCCGGCGCCTGGCGGCGGCCCTGCGCGCCCGCCGGCACGGGCCGTCCTTCCCGGCGGCGAACACCGCCGTCCTCGGGAGGAGAACACGCCATGACCTGCATCCACCGCGCCCTGCGCATCGACCCCGTCACCGTCCGCACCGTCGTCGACCACCTCGACCGCCACGTCGCGCCCCACCTCGCGCCGGACGTCTCCAGCTACGCCAAGGGCCGGCAGCGCGCCTGGCTCCAGGTCGAGGCGCCGCATCGACCCGCACACCGAACCGCAGGTCGGGCTGGCCGTGCACGGCAGCACGGGCATCGCCTGGCACCGCGACGCGTCCTACGCGCACGCCCGCGCCGCGCTCGTCAACCTCGGCCCGTGCACCTTCGAGCTGGACCGGGCCCGGGATTCCGCCAACGGCCGCCCGCTCGATCCCGTCTCGCTGCGGCTTTCCGGCGGCGAGGTCCTCGACTTCGACTGCAAGCACCAGCACCGGGTCCTCGACGCCGACCCGTCGCGGTGGAGCGTCGTCCTCTGGCGCCTGAAGCGACATCCCCGGCAGCCCGTCGCCCCGATCCGTATCCCCTGAGCGCGGCCGCGCCGCTGTTGACCACATACATACAGTCCCGGCCGTGGAAACCCGCCGGCACCCGCCGCGCCTCGTGCCAACCTCGCCAAGCAGGCACCTTGCCTTAAGCTGCCCCAATGGGTTATAAAACGACTCGATGCGGACCGTAGCGGAGACGCCGACGTTGACCCGCCAGGCCGACAGCCTGTTCACGGAGGACGAGAGACGCGAACTGATCGATCTCCTCGCCGGGAACCCGCTCGCCGGCGACGTCATCCCGGGAACCGGCGGGGTCCGCAAGCTGCGCTTCCGCGCATCGGGAACCGGCAAGCGGGGCGGCGGCCGCGTCGTCTACTACTACCTCGACGACCGGACGCCGGTCTATGCGCTGCTCGCCTACGCCAAGGCGGCCGGGACCGACCTCACGCCGACCGAGCGCCGCACCGTCGCGCGGCTCGCGGCGTCCATCAAGACCGAAACAAGGAGACATCGACCATGAGCGAATTCGGCGACGACCTCGTCCGATCCCTCCACGAAGCGCTCGCCCACGCCAAGGGCCAGGGCCCGGCCATCGTGCATCCCGCCGTCTCCCCGCGCGAGGTCCGCGAGGCGCTGCGCCTGACCCAGGCCGAGATGGCGCCCCTGCTCGGCATGAGCCCGTCCGGCTACCGCAAGTGGGAGCAGGGCGCTCGCCGCGTCAGCGGGCCCGCCGCCGCGCTGCTCGAAGTCATCCGCAAGGAGCCCGACGCCGTCAGGCGCGCGCTGCTGGCGTAGGCGCGCCCAATCCCCGTCGCCGCTCCCGCGCGCCGCTCCCGCGCGCGCCGCGCCCGTCTTCGCTTCCGGCAGGTGCCATCCTGCGCCCTCGACTCGGTGCCGGGCGAAAAAGTTCCCAAGCACCACTGGGATCCCGACCGTCGCCGCGCGTCTCGCCGCGTCTCCCGCTTAGCACCGCGATAAGAACTTGGCGCTTGACCCCGCGCCCCGAGGCGGGTTCCATCGCCCCTGCTTGCTTGTCGGCTACGCCGATGTGGCCGCGGGAAACCCGCGGCGTGTGAGCAACGTCAAACCGACCCCGAGGGGCTGATCGCCCCGGAGGGGAGGTTGGCAACGACGGGTCTTGTCATCAACTGCTTGAGGAGAAGACCATGGCAGCTCGAAGGACACAGAAGTCCGAACAGGCTCCGGCCATGCCGAAGTACCTGGGCGTTTTCGTCACCGAGGACTACCAGGGCAACGACGGCGAGGAGAAGACGAGCTACACCCGCGTAGGAGCGGCGTTCCCCCATCGCAAGGGGTGCGGCTTCAACATCGAGATCACCGAAGGTATCTCGGTCGGCGGACAGCTCGTCGCGCTTCCCCCGCGTCCGCGGCAAACTGCCGTCAACTCCCTGATTTAACTACATTTCCGTATCGATCACAAGACCGGCTACTCCTCAGACGACTCCTTCAGCATTCAGATTTTGCGGACTCTGGATACGGACGCTCGACCGCTCGACGCTCGATAGCTCAATACTCGGTCAGTAGTCCGCTGGTTAGCCGTCTTCCACCTCGAAGTGGACGATCTCGACGAAGTTGTACTGCTGCAGGTTCTTGGCGCGGTCTTCGACGGTCATTTCGGCGATACCCCAGATACCCGGCAAGGACCCCGGCGGAAGGATCACGATGCGCTCGAAGGACGCCCATCTGGTTGGATCGCGACTCGGGTAGATTCCTCTCTCGCCGTCGGGACCGTCGAGGTCGTGCCGATAGACGCGGTAACGGTGCATGCCACCTTGTGGATCACGCAGGTACATCCAGATGCCGCGCACTCCCGAGATGTCGTCCCTGTACCGAACGCTCACGGTCACGCTCGTCTCGCCGTTCGGGGCGTCGGGGTTGGTGGGTTCGGCATCGACCCGGATCCTGTTGATGTCGACCTCGGGCGGTTCGGTGTCGGGGTTCGTGGTGGCAAGCTCGACGGTCGACGGCGACTCGGTGGCCTCATCCCCGGTAAAGCGCGCTTGGCCGTAGTTTCCGGCTTCGTCGCGCATGTAGACGCGGACCGTCGAGTACGTGGACGATGGCATGTAGTTGGGCATCAGGAAGTCGACCGTGCAAACGTCGTCGTCATCGTCGTAGCTACCCTGACGGTCGTAGCTGTAGGAGTCGGACAGCGCGGCGAGGATGACCGCGGAGCATCTGCGCAGGAATCCCACCTCCTCGACCGACCACCCGACGCGGATCACCTGAACCGTATCGTCTTCCTCCCATGGCGACTTGGCCATGGTCAATGAATTGGGCACGTACCTCGGCGGGTCGACGTCCTCGAGAGCGTTGTCGACGTACATCGACCAGCCGAAGTCCTTGGCGCTCGAGTACCGCGAGTTGCCGGCCACGTCGTCCAGCCTGACTCCCTGCGACAGCCAGTAGCCCGCTTTCGCGTACTTGGAGATGGTCTCCGTTCCACGTAGCCGGGTGCTCTCCTCCGTGCTGTCGCCGTGTTCGTCGGCCGGGTAGAGCCACAGATCGAAGAACGTGCCGATTTCGCTGTAGATCCTGGTGTGGCCCCTGTGGGCACCTTCCTTCTCGGGATCGAGTGCATGGAGCTCGACCTCCACCGTCAGGGTCTTGTCCGCGTACGCGTCTCCCTCGACCGTGATGTCGACTGCCCGTATCTTGCCTGGATAGACGTAGTCGGGGAACAGGTTGTAGACCTCGAACGTGAGGTCCTCGCGGATGAGCGCAACGTAGATGTCGCCCTGCATGATGCGGTCGCGCACGAACTCGTACTTGGCCTGGGAACGGGCGCGCAGACGGTCCGGGTTGACGACGAAATGGGAGATCGTCTCCGCCATGTCCTCGTTGGGGTTGACCGCGTGCGCGTAGGCGGAGACGAACTCCGCGGACTTCGTCGTGTACCACCCGCTCGGCGAGGAAGCGTCCTCGTACCAGCCGCCCAGTTCGATCCAGTCCGCCTTCAGGCGGTCGTCGAAGAGATGCGCCCAGAGGAAGTGGGCCTTCTCGTGGAGGATCAACCGGTGCATGTAGTCCTCGGGCCGGCCCTTGAACGCGCTCTCCATGAATTCGACGTAGTGCGAGTCGGGCCACGCCACGGCGGGCGCCGTCGGGTAGAGGGGATGCTGCAGACCGTTCAGCCGTCGCACGAGATAGCGCATTCCCTCGAGCCTGTGCATCCCTGCGGGCATCTCCTCGAGCATGTTGATGAGGAGCAGGATCTCTTCCGCGTGGAACTCCTGGAAGTTGTGATGGGACTCGTTCCCGGTCGGAGCAGTCAGCGCCCAGTAATCGTCGATGCGCGTGGTGACGCCGTACCGCTCCCTGAAGATCCGCTCGTAGGCGGACTGGTTGCTGCCGCTGTCCGTGACGAAGCGCACGGTCGCGTGGTGAAGCCGCCGGGAGAACCAGACTCCGCGCTTCCCGTCGACGGTGGCGATTCGGGGGGCCGCGTTGACGAACGCGGCTGTCGAGACGGTCACGTCGCGCGTGCCGTCCTCGGCCGTGGAGACCGCGATGTCCCCGTCGATGAACTCGTCGATCAGGCGCCAGGCGCTGGCGGGCAGGTAACGGTCGTTGCCGGGGTCCTGCACGTCCTGGGGGATGGACTCCATGGTCGTCAGGAGACGGTAGGCGTGCTCCTGGGACCACTCTGCGCCGACGAGAAGAACGTTGTAGTGCTGGCGCAGCCGTTCCGCAGCGGCGGCATCGGCGACCTCCACGACGGTGCCCTGGAATTCGACCTGACGCTGCTGAACCACATGGGACGAGTACTCGGCGCCCGCCGGGGTCGTCTGGTCCTCCTCCCACCGGTATCTGAACGGATTGCTCGCCACCTGTCGCACGGCGTACGGTACGGCGTCGTACACGGGTGAGAAGGGGAACCCGACGCGGCGTGGCGGCGGTGCCTGATGGCCGCCGGCGTTGATCTTGACCGCGTACTCTCCGGCGGGAACCTCGCCGAAGGCAAAGCAGCCCGAGGCGTCCGGCCGAACGACCAGCAGGATTCCGGGGGCGGTCAGGACGGCCTCGACGTCGTCCGCGTCGCCGTAGTAGCCCGAGACGCTGCCCACGTAGCCTGGCGGACCCCCTGCCGCATCGCAGTACGCCACTGCGTTGGGAGTCCACGCACCCGATGCGGTCGCCCACGCAATGTCCGTCTCGACCCCGGCAAGGAGCGACAGTTCGGAACGGAGAGTGCCGACATCGTAGGAAATCCAGTCCCCCAGCTGCGGATCGCGGCGCAGGGCGGAGCCGCGGCCGTCGCCGTCGAAGTCGGCGATCGCGACCAGATCGTGAGGCATGTCGGCCGGCATGCCGAAGTCGCGTACAACGGTGCCGGTCGAGTCGGCCATGAGGTACTGCAGCCACTCGCCGTCGCCGACATGCCGCAGCAGCACGTCCTGGTCGCCGTCCCCGTCGAGGTCTCCGACGCCGGCGAACCCCCACAGCAGGTTCCGCGTCAGGCGGGTGTGCCGCAGCACGCCGCCCGTCCGGCTCATCTCGTAGTGGATCCAGCGGCCCTGGTGCGCGTGGCGCATGAGCACTTCGTCGCGGCCGTCGCCGTTAAGGTCACCTGCGGCGACCACTTGCCACGAGAGGTTTCGCGTGAGGCGAAGCCCGCGGTGGAGGATCGGCGACGGGTCTGCCTCGCCGAGGCGCATCTCGTAGTAGACAAAGACGCCGTTCTCGGAGTTGCGGAGAAGCACGTCGTCGCGGCCGTCTCCATCGAAGTCTCCCGCGGCCTGGAAGGTGAACGAGGGGTTCCGAGTCAGTCCGGGCAGGTCGCGTTGCTCCGGCGCGGGTCCGCCCGTGTGCCACCAGGACCACGCGTGCGTGTCCTCGGCACGAACGAGAATGTCGTCGCGCCCGTCGCCGTTCAGGTCCGCCACCGCCACGAAACTGTGCGCCGCGGGCATGGGCAGGTCCAGTTCGCGGGGCGTCCCGAGGCCGTCCTCGATGTCGTAGTAGACCCACGCGGCCGTGCCGTCGTGCCGCAGGAGGAGCTCGTCGCGGCCGTCGTCATCGAAGTCGCCGGTAGCGGCTTCCGGTCCTTCCGCGACGGCCATGCACAGGAGCAGCACTGCACCGAGTCGAACCGGAGGCATCGCCGCCGCTGTACCTGAGGACACGCTAGCGCAGAGGTTGACGCGGGCCACGGATGGCCGCGGCGTCGTCATCGCGAGCCCTTGCTCAGATTGCAGTCCGCGCAAAGGAGCTGGCAGTTCCGCTCGGTGTAGCGGCCTCCCCGGGCTCCCGGCTCGATTCGATCCAGGTGGACGCTCGCACCTGCACGCATCCGTTCACCGCACTGCGCACAATCGGCGTTCTGCGTCCAGAAGAGGCGGAACTTGAGGCTCTTCCTTTCCGTCGACGTGAGTTCGTTCCCATCCTCGGGAATCCGGTATCTACCTTTCACGGGGCGCTCCAGGCGACCGCCGTTGACGAGTTCGTTCAGGACGCCCTTGTACGCTCCACCCACGTCTCCTGGATTGCGAAGTCCGCCGAGGGATTCGTGCAGTGCTTCGGCAAGCTCGACGAGTTCCTTCGTCGCGAAAGGCCCTTCGCCGGCATGTCGGCAGAGGATCTCGTCCATCAGATGGCGCTGTATGGTCGAGGAAGTCGCCTGCAAATCCCGGAAGCGGTAGTGGGTATCCATCTTGGCAAGGGTTCCGTTAATCCGCACTCAGGCCGGCCGACCGGCCTCGAAGACCTCTGCGACGGCGACGACAAGCCGGTCGAGTGTGGCAGAGACCGCGACCTCGTCCGGATGGAACGGTCCATTGTCGCGGTATCGACCCGCGTCCAGCGTCAGGACGGTAATCGAAGAGTAGCGCGGGTCGACGATCCAGTATTCGGGTATGCCGGCCTCGGCGTAGTCGGCGCGCTTCTCGCGGTAGTCGCGGTCGGGATCGTCGGGGCTCACGACTTCGACAACGAGGTCGGCGCCGAGCCAGTATCGATCCTGGCGACGGGAATCCGAAGCGTCGCGAAGCAGCATCAGGTCGGGCTCCCGGAACTTGCCCTCGCGGACGCGAAGACGTAGCGGCGCGACGAGGACGACACCGCCTTCGGCCCGGACGAGTTGATCGAACAGACGGTAGAGAAACAGCAGGACGGACTGGTGGGAGTCTGTGGGCAATGGAAGCTCCTCGATGCAGCCGTCCGCGAATTCGACCAGGCGGTTGCAGTGGTCGGTGAGCCAGAGGTAGTCGTGCTCGCGCCAGCAGCCCTGCGGGGGACGCGCGGCGAGCAGGATGGCGTCAGCTGCCTGCTGTGAGGTTGCGGCCTTGGTCATGTTTCGATCATGTCAGAGCCGTGGTCCAGCGGCAACTTGCGCCCATGAGCCCGAGCTATTCGCACCGTGTTTCCCTTTGTAGGAAGCGGGCAAGGGGCCTTCGCGCTGTCACTACCTGCGGGCCTGTCGCAAAACGTCTCGTTCTCCCCCGGCAATGGAGTGCCCGTGGCGGAAAGTAGGTAGTGACAGCGCGCGAAACGGCTCTGGAGCGCGGCAGCGGCGCGGGATGCTAAACACGCGGGTTGGTGCCAGCTTGGTGCCACATGGTAGGCTAGCGCCACTTTCGAGCCGCCCTTGCGCGGCATGGTCGGCGGGAGCGCCGACAGACCGGGAGACCGGACGGCAGGCGGGAATCCTGCGTGAAGGGCGCGGCGGCCAGGCATGGCCACCGGCGTCCGGGTGCCGCTTCCGGGATGCTAGCGCATTGCGGAGTTCGCCGGGGAGATGCACCGGCATCGGGCACGGATCCGCCATGTCGCTCTGCGGAGCGGCGGAGGCGGATCGGGATGCGCCGCTGCTTTGACGGGCGGCATGGACCAGCATCCCGAACGCGGCAGCGCGGCGGCTTCGCGAGACCTTCCGGGGACTCGCGGGGCGCGACGGGACAGGCATGTCCTTGATCGAGGCCGACGCTGTCGCGGCGACCGAGGGGGTCGCGGCGGCCGGGGGGGCATCCCCGGCGTGGGCGGTCGAGAAACACCGCAGGCCGCGAAGCCATCGTCGCCAAACAAGAGGCCGCCGACCACTGTCGCAAGACACGCCACGGCCGCCGCATGCGACGGCACGGCAACTGCATCGAAAGGCCCTGCGCAGCAATGCGGGTCCGCATCGTCCTCGTCGAGGGACGGCGGATCGCCCAGCAAAACTGACCTCGCACGCCGGCCCGGCCCGCAGACGCGGCGCCGGGCGCGGCAGCTTCCCTCGTTTCTGCACCGAAAAAAGTTCAGAGGCGCAATGAGCGCCGCTTCGGCGCACGGCGTTTCGCGGCGTCTCCCGCTTACCGGATTGCTAAACACGCGGTCGTAGACCCGGTGCACGGCGGGCGTATAGCGTCGGCCAGGAAAGGACGATGCGCGACCTGAACTACGACCTGAAGCGCCTGCAGGCGGCGCGCGACGACGGCTCCCACGCCACGAACGGCGCGCTCGTACGCACTGGCCCAGATGGCGGACACGCTGCACCATCTCGGCTTCAAGGGACTCCGGGCGACGGGACTGAAGCGCAAGCACGCGGTGGCGCTGGTCAAGGAGTGGAAGCGCCAGTGGCGCTCGATCGGCACGATGAAGAACCGCACGGCGCACCTGCGGTGGTGGGCGGACACATCGGCCGTCCGGGGGCGGTGCCGTCCAACGGCGAACTCGGCATCGCCAACCGCGAGTACGTGACCAACGAGGACAAAAGCGTTGTGCTCGATCCGGAGAAGCTGGCGCTCGTCGAGGACGAACACGTCGTCATGGCGCTATGCCTCGAGGCGGAGTTCGGCCTGCGGCGCGAAGAGGCGATCAAGTTCACGCGGTCGAGGGACGACCGGGGCGACCGCATCCGGCTGAAGGGGTCGACCACCAAGGGCGGCCGCCCCCGCGAGGTGCCGGTGCGCAACGAAGGCCAGCGGCGACTGCTCGACGAGGCGCGCCGGCTTGGCGGGGGGCGGCGCGCCGATCCCGCCGGACCGCGACTACGCGGGCGGGCCGCGGCAGCGTTAGCTGACCAGGGCGCGGCGGCGGATCGACGGGGAGGCGCGCAGGACCATGGCGCGCGAACTGGGGCATGACCGCCCGAGCGTCGTGTCGGTCTACGCGGGTAGCTGAAGGTGCCGAACCGGGACGCGGCGACCCGCGCCCCGGTGGCAGCGGCCGCGGATTCCGAAGAAGATCGCCTTGATCCAAGCAGTTGTTTCAACAACAGCGGCGATGGGATTCGAGGAAACCGCCCTACCGTCCCGAACCCGAACGCACCAGCTTCGAGCGGTAGCGCCGTCGCTCGTCGCGCTTGCTCTTCTTGCGCGGGTGCTCGGTGAGCAAGTCCTTGCTCTGCGCTTCCCGCTGGACCTGCACGGCGTTCGCCGGGTACTCCCACGTCCCGTTCGCCCCGACGGGGAGGCGCTGGACGCTCTGGGCTTCGGAATCGGGCGGAATCGGACTCGGCTTGAGGGGGGCGGTCGCGCACCCGGCGAGTACCAGGGCGAGGGGAAGGAGCATCGGACGCTTCGGCATTTGGCAGATTCTCGGTGTGGTTGAAAAGTTGAAAAGGAGGGATGCAGACACCCCGAAGGATGCCTGCATCGAGTGGTGGGCGCTAGTCCCAGGGTTGCGCGTAGGGGTTCGGGATGATGTGGAGAATCCGGTACGTCACGGAAACGATGTTCCCGAACGAGTCCCGAATGGTCGTCCTCTCCCAAACGATGATGCTGCCGTCCGGCAAGGTCGTCTGCCCGTGGTCGATCACGGTGGAGTCGGCGTAAGCCTCTCCCACGGACGGATCGAGCAAGGAAGCGGCTGGCGCTCCCGGCAGGGCGACCAAGGCTAGGACAGCGGCCAAAGCGATGGCTTTGAGTATTCTTCTCATGAGGTTCCTTATTGTTGCGGTCGACAGGAGTGCCGAACCGGCGCGCACACTAGCAGGTTCCGCCAGCGGTATCGATCGCGTTTCCGCACCCGCCCGCATCGCGCTCCGCGACTGAATGGGTCCCGGTGCCGCCGGGGCTTCCCGGCGCGGCTGCAGGGACCGGCGGCGGTTCTAGGCACCGGCGGCGGTTCCCCGGATGGGGCGGTCATCGTCCGTAGGTTCCTTCGTGAGTTTCAGCCTGCCCCGCCGAGAAGATGGTCCATGTCCCGGCGGCACCGCGCCGCCATCGGGGGCGTCAACCGGCGGCTTGCCGCATTGGCATCCTGGACTGTCGCCTTCGAAGAAGCTTGGCGACCAGCGCCTCCTTCGTCTCGCGGGGGAGAGCCTTGATCCGCTCCCGGCGCTTGACGCGCCGGACCTTGGCCAAGCTGGCTGCCAGTTCGGCGTCCATCCGCTCTCGCTCCTTCGTGCCGGGAGGATACTCCTAGTCGTACACGTCCCTCGCGTCGATGAGCTTCGCCTTCTTCGTGTCTTCGAACGGAAATGAGGGGCGGTAGGGCGATTGACTCGGTCGGTGTTGGAGGGCGGCGGCACCGGTTGGGCGGTAGGCGCGACGAATCGCCTTTCGGATGGGCCTCGAGTGAGCTGGAGACCCACCGTCGTCGTGAACAAGGCCCTAGCGCTTTGGCCCTTAGGGCTAACACCGCGCCTAAAGCGTTGGAGGAGCTTTTTCATGGCCGGGGACGGGACGGAACTCGAGACGCGCGGTACGCTAGACTGCAGCGGACCGTGTGAGGGACGACCCACCATCAACTATACCGCTCTGTACGCCACCGCCCACGTTGTGTGCGACTTTCATTGCACATCTACGGGGGATGCCAAGTCGAAGCAGGGGTCGGCCTTTTGGGCCGTAAACGGGCACGGCGAGTTGTGTTTGGTCACGTGCCGGCACTTGGTCATCCCAGATGGACTTCACGGGCGTAGCGCGGATTGGGTGCTGCATCGGGTTGAGGCGCGGTGGTTCTTCGGGTATCGAGGACGTGATCAGGGGTTTGTTCGTTTCACGGCGGAGTTCGCAGCCGATGCCGTGAAAGTGTCGGGCTCCGCGGACATTGCGTGTTGGAAAGCCGACGCGAGACTGAACAGCACGATGAAGATGGAGGATTCGCCACCGGTTGATCGATCGACACTAGCGAACTTGGCCGACAAGGGAGACCTCTGTCCCAACGCAGTTGGGTATCGGGACTTCGCTAAGGAGGAGAACTTCCACGAGGACATCCGTGTGCGAGCAGGTGTTCATCACTGGCTTCCCAAGCCTGAGAGACGGAGGTCGGTCGATCCATCTCAAGCGCCCAGTGGCCATAGGCGGGTGGCTGGCTTCAGATCCACGACATGACGTCGACGATACGCCCGGTGTTTCCTTGACGGGAGCGTTTTCATGGGCGGGTTTGTCCGGTGGGTTGGTTACAGTGCCGGCGCGCATCGACAACCGTCAGCCAAAAGCTATCGGGATCAACACGGGGCACTATTTTGCAGGGGACACACGCGGGTCCGATTGGCACCACGCCGGACTGTCCACGATGGTCCGTGCGCCAGCAATCGTAGAGTTGATCGACGGCTAATTGCGTACCCGGTCGTCGTGCGTTCCGCGGTCGATTCGGGTCGTTTCGGCCAAAGCGAGCACTGTGGTCGATGCGAAGCGACTGCTCCGCGGCCACCCGGCGCGCTGCTGGCGGACGAGCCGGCACGCCCGCGGTCGCTTCGTTGCTCGTGGCGGCGGCGACCTGCGGGATTTCGTACTGGACCGCGACAACGAGATCATGCTGCTCGGCGTCTTCGTCTTCCACGGGCGCGCGGTCAAGGCGTCTGACCCTTCTGACGCAGCCTTCGCGCTGTCACTACTGCGTGGGGCCGGGCATCCAATGCGGATGCCGAGGCCCGGGTGCCGCTTCCGGGACGCTAGCGCATCCTTGAGTGGCCGGGGGGATGCACCGGCATTTGGCACGGATGCGCCATGCCGCTCGATGGGAGCGGACAGGGGCGGATCGACGGGATGCGTGCTTGTCCTGACGACAGCGTGGAGGCATCCAGACACGGCAGCGCGTCAGCTTCGCGAGACCATCTGACGACTCGCGGGGCACGACGGGACGATTCGGCGCCCTTGATCGAAGCCGACGCTGTCGTGGCGACCGGGGCGGTCGCGGCGCCGGGAGACATCCTGGCATCGGGTTGTCGGGTAGACAGACAGCCACCGCACCCGCGACGCCATCGGCGCCGGACAAGAGGCCGCCGGCCGCTGTCGCAAGACACGCCGAGGCCGCCGCAGGCGACGGCACGGCAACTGCATCGAAGGCCCTAGCGCAGCAATGCGGGTCCGCATCGTCCTCGTCGAGGGAAGGCGGATCGCCCAGCAAAACTGACCTCGCACGCCGGCCCGGTCCGCAGACGCGGCGTCGGGCGCGGCAGCTTCCCTCGTTTCCCCGCCGAAAAAGTTCATAGGCGCAATCCGTGCCGCTTCGGCGCTCGGCGTTCCGCGCGGTTTCCGGCTTAGCGGATTGCTACAAACGCGGTCGTAGACCCGGTCCGCGGGCAGGCGTATAGCGTCGAGCGGAGGTGGACGATGCGCGACCTGAACTACGACCTGAAGCGCCTGGAGAAGGCGCACGACGACGGCTCCCACGGCACGCGCACGGCGCGCTCGTACGCGCTGGCGCAGATGGCCAATACCCTGCACGATCTCGGCTTCAAGGGCCTGCGGGCGACGGGCCTGAGGCGCAAGCACGCGGTGGCGCTGGTCAAGGAGTGGAAGCGCCAGGGGCGCTCGATCGGAACGATGAAGAACCGCACGGCGCACATGCGCTGGTGGGCGACGCACATCGGCCGTCCGGCCGTGGTGCCCTCCAACGGCGAACTCGGCATCGCCAACCGCGAGTACGTGACCAACGAGGACAAAAGCGTCGTACTCGATGCGGACAAGCTGGCGCTCGTCAATGACGAACACGTCGCCATGGCGCTGCGTCTCGAGGCGGATTTCGGCCTGCGGCGCGAGGAGGCGATCAAGTTCACGCCTGCGAGGGACGACCGGGGCGACCTCATCCGGCTGAAGGGCTCGACCACCAAGGGCGGCCGCCCGCGCGAGATCCCGGTGCGCAACGACAGCCAGCGCCGACTGCTCGACGAGGCGCGCCGACTGGCGGGGGGCGGCGCGCTGATCCCACCGGACCGCAACTACAGGCAGCAGCTGAAGGTCTACGAGAACCGGACGCGGGAGGCGGGTCTGTACCGCATGCACGGGCTGCGGCACCGCTACGCGCAGACGCGCTACGAGGAGATCACCGGGTGGAAGGCGCCGGCGGCGGGAGGGCCGCGACAGCGTTCTCTGACCGGGGCGCGCCGGCGGATCGACAGGGAGGCGCGCAGGACCATAGCGCGCGAACTAGGCCATGACAGGGCCAGCGTCCTGAGCGTCTACATTGGCAGCTGAAGGGCATCGAACCGGGACGCGGCGACCCGCGCCCCGGCGGCGACAGGCGGGATCAGCTGCGAGAGTATCGCCAACCCGAGTCGCTGATTGACCTGGCCCATTCCCGATCTTCGCGCGGCTCGAGGTCCGGCAAGGGCGACCAGTATGCCGCAGTCGGTTCCGTCCTCCGCCTGGCGTTCCACGGCGAGATTCCCCGGTCGAGGTTGCTGGCCCTGTGGACCTTCTCGGGCTGGGCGGCGAACTCGTCGATCACTGCCGCGTCGAGGGCGTCCTGCCGCTTCTGCGCGCGCTCGACGTCGCGGTCCTCGCGGCACCGCTCGCAGAGGAAGTCGCTGTCGAGCCTCTTGCGGTACGCGCACCTGCGGCAGCCGCCTTCTGCGGTCAGCGCGGCACGCCTGCGGCGGCAACTCTCGGCTCTTCGGGAGAGGCACAGGCTGCACGACTTGGCGTACTCGCCGTTTTTCTTGATCGCGCATGACTGCCTGCACCGGCGTTGCGAGCAAGGGGGCGGAGCCGGTCGAAGGATGGCGGGGGGCACGAAGCCCTCGGGGAGCTTGCCGCTCCACTGGGCGATGAGGGTTGGAAGGTCCATGTCGGTCTCCTGTCAGGTTGTCGCCGACGCGGGGTTGCGTCGGTGCCTGGCAGGCGGCACGCGCGCGCAGCGCCGTCACCTCGCGCCAGCGAGGCCGGAGCGCCAGCGAAGGACCGGTCCCGGTTGACGGCGCGAGTACGCGTGACACGCTGAGGGGTCACGACGGAAGGACTCGTGGCGTAGCTGTACCGCTGCTGGGCCGCATTCCGGCACGGGAAACTGTCGGCCTCGCCGGGCTGGCGC
Organism: Gammaproteobacteria bacterium; assembly: GCA_026706385.1. GTDB lineage: Bacteria > Pseudomonadota > Gammaproteobacteria > Pseudomonadales > Azotimanducaceae > VXYL01. The sequence continues at coordinate 14,038 of JAPOYV010000006.1, read as the reverse complement.
TACACTCGCCTTCGCAGACACGGGCGCGCGCCGCGCCGCAGGGAACGAGAGGGGCAAGGTGTTTCAGGTCATCCGGTCGGAAAACCGTCTCGTGCGGCTCGTGGAGCGCCGCTTCTCCGATCTCGGGCTACGCGAGCGGGAGCACCTTCAGGAGTGGCTCGCGCACATGCCCGAGGCGTTGGGCGAAGAGCTGCTCGTCATCCAGAAGGAGTTCGACGGTTTTGCGGACACGCGCGAACGGCTCGATCTGCTGGCGCTCGACAGGGAGGGGCGGCTGGTCGTCGTCGAGAACAAGCTCGACGACTCGGGCCGGGACGTCGTGTGGCAGGCGCTCAAGTACGCCGCCTACTGCTCGAACCTGACGCCGAAGGATATCCGCGCGATCTACCAGAAGCATCTGGACCGCTCGCCCGAGGGCGGGGACGCGGATGCGAACCTCCGGGACTTCCTGGGCGTCGAGGATCTCGACGAGGCCGTCCTGAACCCGCGCAACGAGCAGCGGCTCGTGCTGGTCGCGGCGAGCTTCCGCAAGGAGGTGACCGCCGCAGTGCTGTGGCTCCTCGGACACGGGGTGCGGGCACAGTGCTTCCGGGTCGTCCCGTACAGCTTCCGCGAAGAGGTGTTCGTCGATCTGCAGCAGATCATCCCGACGCCGGAGACGGCCGACTACATGATCGGAATGGCCGCCAAGGACTCCGAGCAGAAGGCCGTGGAGGGCGCCCGGCGGAGCGGAGACAAGGTGCGGCGGGCCTTCTGGACGCAAGTGCTGGAGGCGCTCCGGGAGCGCGACACGACCCTGTTCCAGAACGTGAATCCGTCCGGGCAGTACTGGCTGAGTTGCAGCACAGGGCTTTCGGGGTGCGACTACTCGTTGCTTTTCGCCAAGAAAGAGGTCCGCGTGGAGGTGGAGCTGAAACGCTCGAAGGGCGAGAACAAGTGGCTCTTCGACCGGCTCGAGCAGCAGCGGGCGGATGTCGAGGCAGATTTCGGGGAGGGCCTGAACTGGCTGCGCATGGACGACAAGAAGGCGAGCCGGATCGTCTTCGCACGCGACTTCGACGGCTTCGACGAGGCGAACTGGCCCGACATGGTGGACTGGCTGTGCGAGCACATCCTGCGGCTCGAACAGGCGTTCTCAGAGCCGCTCGGCCGGCTGAACCGGCAACTGAAGTCGGGAATCGACCAGGCCGTCGCTGGTGGCGCGGCTGCGGAAGGACTCGCTGCCGCGGACTGAGCGTCCGTCGGCGCAAGGAACGGACAACGTGTCCAGTCGATCCCTGAGGACGCAACTCGTGGAAGCGGCGCGCCGAAACAGTGCGCGGGCCGTGCGCACATTAATCGAAGCAGGTGCGAAGGGAACTGCGAAACAGCTCATAGACGCGGCTCGGGCCAACGAGACGAACGTGGTCGCGGCGTTGATCGAGTCCGGCGCGAAAGGGACACGCAGCCAGTTGGAGACGGCGGCGCGGCTGCGGGAATTGGCCGTCGTCGCCGCGCTGATTCAGTCCGGCGCGAAGGGCACAAGGCCGCAGACGCTGGAAGCGGCGTCACGGAACGAACCAGCTGTGGTAGACGCCTTGGCCCGGTCGGGCGTCGATCTCGACGTGGTGCTGTTCGAGGCGGCGCTGCACGGCGAGGCCGAAGCCATCCCGGTCCTGATCGAGTGCGGCGCCGACCCCAACGCGCCGGGCCGCAACGGCAGCGTGCCGCTGTACGCAGCCGCCGCGTTGCGCGGTCGCCGACACGTCAAGGTCGACGCGATTCGACGCCTGCGGGAGGCGGGCGCCGATCCGAACGATTCCGGCAATGGTTTCGAACCGATTCTCCATAGCGTCGCCAAGAGCGTCGGCTGGGGCTACGCACCGAGTCCGGTGGAACACATCGGTGTTCTCCTGGAAGCTGGCGCCGATCCGGACGCGCGCGACCACAACGGGACGACAGCGCTGCACGCCGTGGTATGGGCCCATCTGCACGACCGCGCCGAAGAACCGGATCCCGCACCCTACGCGGCGGCCATCGCGGCGCTGTTGGCCGGTGGCGCGTCGCCGCACGCACGGGATTCGTTCGGGAGAACGCCTCTCGAGTGCGCGACCCGCAATCCTGGGCGGGCCGACCCGGCAGTCCTTGCCGCGCTGGGCAAGAACCCGGCCGACCGTGTTCGCGCACCATACCGAGCCACGCATCGACGGTGACGCCTCGACGATCCCGGACGTTGTTGCTCCGGTGCGGTCGCAGAACCGATCCTCAGGATCCCGGGACAGCGATGTAGCCCGCCCAGTCGTCCATCAGCTTGCGCCGCTTCTCGAACAGGTCGCTGCGGCGGTAGGCGGCCTCCACCCGATCGCTGTTGACGTGCGCGAGCGCCAGTTCGCAGACCTCCCTGGGATAGTCGGTGCACTCGGCGGCCCAGTCCCGGAAGCTGGAGCGGAACCCGTGCGGCACCGCCCCGATCTCCAGGTCGCGCAGCAGCGACGGCATCGTGGACTGGCTCAGCGTCCTCCCGGTCGGCGACGGGAACACCAGCCCGCGGTGGTGGGCGAGCTGCCGTGCCTCGTCGAGGATGTCGAGCGCCCGGGGCGACAGCGGTACCCGGTGCTCCCTGGCCGCCTTCATGCGTTCGGCGGGAATCGTCCAGACCGCCCCGGCGGTGTCGATCTCCTCCCACCGGGTCCCGCGGACCTCGCTGTTGCGGCACGCGGTGAGCACGAGGAGCTCGAAGGCGAGAACGGTGCCGCGGTACGCCCGCGAGCGGCGCACTCGGGCGAGCGCCGCGCCGACTTCGGCGTGGGGCAGCGCGCGCTGGTGCTGCTGCGGGACCGCGTTCTTCGGAAGCGCGGCAGAGATAGCGTCGCCCGCTGGGTTGTCCCGCCGGTAGCCCTGCGCGACCGCCCACTTCATCACGGCGGCGATGCGCTGCCGGACGCGCTTGGCGGTCACCCGCTTGGCGGACCAGATGGGGAGCAGGACAGCCATCACGTCGGCGGTGTCGATCTCGTCGACGAGCTTGTCGGCCAGGCGCGGCATGGCATAGTCGCGCAGGCTCGCCCGCCACTGGTGTTCGGACCGGGCGCGGTCCTTCCAGTTCTCCGCGTGAATCGCGATTACCGTCTCAAGGGCTTTCGCGAAGGTCGGTACGGTGGAGGACGCCTGGCGCGGGTCGCGCCCTTCGTCGATAGAGCGGGCGTTCTCGAGCGCTCGCTCCCGGGCCTTGGCCAGGGTGACGACAGGGTAGCGGCCGAGGCCGATGGTGGTGCGCCTGCCGCCGATGCGCACGCTCTGGCCCCACGACTTGCAGAGACCGCGGCGAGACGAACGCTGCACGAGCAGGGTCAGGCCAAGACCCCCGCGCCCGTCCCCGTAGCGTCCGGGGACGTTGACGGTTCTGACGAAGGTGGCGGTCAGCATGGTGGGTCGTTTCTTCATGTTTCGGTACTCCTGTCACGACGTAGTTTTGCGTCGATGCAGTGTGCCGGAATGAGACGCGAAGGACCAAAAACTTTATTCTTATCAAAAAGTTAAACGAACCTTGGGGCACGTTCTGGAACGGTCGAAAACCCTGGGTTCGGATTCCCCGCGTCCGCGCGAGGAAGGCCAGGCCGCCTGAGCCCGGCGCGTCGGTGCCGTGACGGCGGAAGGGGGCAGCAATGCCCCCTTCCTTTTTCTGCCGCGCGAGCGGCGTACACAACCGGGCCGCGAGGCCCGCACAACCCGTCGGGGCGGCGCCCGGCGGGCCCCGCTCCGACGGTCCGAAGGAGGTTTCCGATGGAAACGCTGTTGTTTGGACTGGAAGTCGTCGACGACGACAGCCTCCACGGCCGCGCGGTCGCGGAGGGCATGGGGCTGGAGGACGAGGGCGACCTGTTCTGCTGGCTGGCGGAACGGGCGCGCGAGACGGGCAGCTGGCCGCGCTGCGGCTGCGCGAGCCGCGGCTCGTGCTGCCTCGACCACCGCGTGGTCAGGTCCTCGGCGGGCGCACTCGCCCTGCAGGAGATCGACCACCGCACCGGTCTGCCGCGCGCCCCGGAACGGCGCCGCCTCGAGACCGAGGCGCGCGCCTGGGGTCATCGGCACAACTGGGCGCAAGCCTGGCTGTAGCACCGTTCCCCGCGCCGCACCCGCGCCGGCCCCTCCGGGGCCGGCGCACCTTTTCCCTCCCGCCGCGCGGGCATCGCCCGGACGCGCGCACTCACACCGTCGAGGGCACCTTCGGTCGTCCCGCCGTTCGTACGGGGCAATGTTCCAGGAACGCGGTCGGACCCCTCCCGAACGGGAGAGGTCCTTCCGCCGGATGGTGCGTCACGCCACGTTGAACAGGTCCAACAGCGCCCACATCGCCGCTATCGCGGTGCCCACGACGATCGCCGTGTGCATCAGCTCGAGCAGCCTCTGGGTGTCGCCAGGCGCCCACACCGACTTGCGCCGGTCCACTGGGGTTTCCTCCGATGAGAAGCCCGCCAGCGAACCTCGCCCGCCGGGGGAGGTTCCCCGACGGGATGGGCCGGAACGGCCCGGACGTTTCACGCCGCGCGCAAGCGCGGCAGCCTGCTTCCACGCCGTTCTCCCGAACGGCAACGCCGGAACGGGTCCGGCAGGTAAGCCCGAACCCTGATACAGCCCCGCCGGTCGGGATGCAAGCGGAGAACCTTCACCCCCGCGCTAACGGGCGGATGCCGCCCGGCGCTGCCGCCCCGTCCTCCGCGCGCTTCCGCCGCCTCTTCCGGCGCGCCAGCCCGCCGGCGTGCCCCAGGTCGGCCACCCGGCGGATCATGCGGGCGCACTCCGCGATGCCCGCGTGGTGGGGATTGAAGACGCCGCGCGACCGCGCCATCGCGGTGGCCGCGGACGCCGCCACGCACGCTGCGTCGAACGCGACGACCAGCGCCGCCAGCCGCTCCGCCTCCGGCGTCCGCACCCGGAGCCTGCGCGCCTCCGCGTCCCCCCAGTCCGGCGGCTCCGGCTCCGCTCCCGCAAGCGACTCCCGCGCGAACGCCGCCAGACCCAGCGCCCACCGGTTTACCGCGTCCTCCGCCCGCGCGATCGCCGCGACTATCTCGGCCAGCCGTTCCACCGCCCCCGCATCGCCCGCGCGGCGCAGCGCCGCCACTCCCGACTGGAAGTGCGCGACGCCCGGAATGAACCGCCCGGCCTCCACGCGGCCGTCCCAGAGCAGCCGGGCGGTGATCGACGCGAGCGCCACCCGCCGTGCGCTCACCGCTTTGCCGATCCCGTCACCATCGCCGTCTCTGCGCCGGCGACCTGTCCATCTCTCCCCGTGCACCGCCGTCCGCGTAGACGGCCCGGTCCCCGTCCAGCTCGCCGCGCTCGCACGCGAGCACCAGGTTGTGCCAGCGCATCGCGTCGCCCGCCGCGTGCGCCCGGCACCAGGCGAACACGGTCCGCAGCGTCCGCTCGATTCTCGTGGCGAGCCGGTCCGGTCCCGGCGGCGCGATCAGGTTCATGTACAGCGTTCCGCCCTCGGCCAGCCGCGAGCGCGCCAGCGCGAAGAACTCGCGGGTGACCAGGTGCGCCGGCACCGTCGTCCGGTCCGCGTACGCGTCCAGCACGATGGCGTCGAACGCCTCCCCGTGCCGCAGCAGGTACGCCCGGCCGTCCATCGCGGCGTACGCGCCGCTCCGGGGCGGGGCGCCGAGGAACGCGGCGGCGGCCTCGACCAGCCGGCTGTCCACATCCACGTAGACGATCTCCGTACGGTCCTGCGGGCGGCCGCGCCCGAACGTGAATCCACCGGCCCCGATCACCAGCACGCGGGCCGGGCGGTCCGCCCGCGCCTTCCCGTACACCCGGTCCTCGATCCACTCGACGTACGGATGTCCGATCCCGGCGCCGTCCTCGCGGCTCGCGTTCTGGCCGTTGACGCGGAGAATCCGCGCGCCGTCCGCGACCGCTTCGACCGCGTAGTCGGCATGGGCCGTGGCCACCGCGAGGCCGTTCCTCTCGACCGCGAGGTTCCCGCCCGCCAGCACGGCCGCGGCGATCCCCGGCGCCCAGAGCCGCCAGTCCAGGCGTCCCCACGCGCCGAGCGCCGCGGTCAGCAGGAGCCCCAACACCAGCGCGAGCGCCGCGGCCACGCCGAGGTGCTGCATCACCACCAGCGCCGTCAGCAGTCCGCCGGCCACGTTGCCGAGCGTGCTCGCCGAGAACGCGCCGCCGGCCTTGCCGGACGCGCTCGCCCCGGCGCCGCTGCCGACCAGCAGCACCACGGTCTCCGCCAGCAGGTAGGCCGCGGGACCCACGGCGACAGCCGCGTACAGGGCGACCTGCCAGAGGGGAGCGATCCATTCCGTCGCGCCGAACGCCAGCGCGACCCCGAACCGGGACAGCCAGAACGCCGACCACGCCGCGGCCGCGGCCAGGTTCCAGCCCACCTTCTCCCGGACCTCCCCCGGGAACCGCCCGCCGGACCGGTAGCCGAGCGCGAGCGCAGCCAGGAACGCGGTCACCACGATGCTCGTCACGCCGACCGACTGTCCCGCCACCGGCGCCAGCACCCGCAGGGCGATCATCTCGATCGCCAGCGAACAGTAGCCCTCGACCAGCAGCAGGGCGGTCGCCGCGCGCGGCCCGATCGGCCGTTCAGCCGCGTCCATCGTCGCGCACCTTCGCCGCGTACCAGACCGCCTGCACGGCGTCGTGACGCGCTGAGCTCGGCCTTCATGGCGAACCAGTCCCGACCCGCCTCGGCCGCCTCGAACGCCCTGGCGAGCCCGTCGAGCGCCATCCGCCGCGGCCCGTCCAGACGCTCGAACTCTGCCTCGGGGCCACCTGACGCTCCCCGTTCCGCCGGCGCGGCCATCGCGCTACCGCGGACGCCGCCGCGCGCCGCCGCACGCCCAGGCGGCCATCCGCGCCGCGTACTCGTCCGCGCGTTCGTCCTTGCGGGCGCGCACCTCGGGACAGGCCGCGAGTCCGGCCGCCACGTCCCCCTCGCCGAAACCCGCGAGCACCATGCGCCGCGCCGCCGCCGCGAACGCGCGGCCCCAGTCCGTCCCGTCCCCGTGCCGCTCGGCCGTTCTGGCGATCTCTCTCGCCGCATACGTTTCGGCCCCGTTCCCGCGGGCCTTGCCCTTCGCGCGGGCCCGCGCGCGTTCCGCCTCCAGTCCCGCCAGGCGTTCCTCCGAGGCGGCCACCAGCTCGTCGGCCCTCGGCGTCACCCGCCCGCGCGCCTCTACCAGCACCACCGGGGGATAGCGCCCGTCCGGACCCCGGAGTTCCGCCGTGCGATTGCGGAAGCCGGCCGCCCGGCCAGGTCGCCCGGCGGCGCGGGGATCGGCGCCGTAGCGGGCGGCGAGGACCTGCCCGGCGCAGACGGCGAGGCGGGGCTCGAGCTCGCGGCCCAGGCGGAACCACGCCTGGAAGGCGCCCGGCGCCGCCTCCACCACGGCGGCGGGGGCCAGGCCGTCGGCGCGGATCGAGGCGAGGGCCTCCGCGTTCAGGCCGTCGACGAGTGCGCACGCGGTGGTCGCGGGGCGGACGTGCACGTGGCCGCCGCGCCTGTTGCGGTGCGCGAGCCAGCCGGCGGCGCGCAGCGCCTGTTTCGCCCGCCAGACGCGCCGCACCGTGCGGCCGTCGAACACCGCGAACTCGTATTGCGGCGCCGGCAGGGCGCGGATCTGCCGGGCAAGTTCCCGCGCCGCGGGGTCTGGGCGACCGGCGCGGGAACTCACCTGACGCCACCGGAAAAGGAATCGAACATATGAACTCCGAAACACATCGCGACCGATCCGCGCCCCGCTCCGGGCCGGGCTTCGCCCGAAAGCTGCTGACCGCCTTTCTCCAGGGCGCCGACGAGGCGCTCCACGAATCGCGCCGGGTCGAACGCGACCGGGAGGGCGAGCACGAACAGTGCCGCCTGCGGCCGGAGCACAGCCGCCTGACCCGCGGCTACCGCGAGATCTGACGCGCCCCCGCGCGGACTCACCCGCCGCGCCCCTTGGTGGCGGCGGCCTTCGCCGCCGAGACCGCCGTGTCGCCGCCCGACTGCGCGGCGCCGGCCGAGGTGTCGGCGAGCTTCGCGATGCCGCCCATCGCCGACTCGGCCCTGACGCCCACCCAGCCGATCGCCGCCAGCCACGCCATCGGGAACACGATGTAGAGGAAGCGCTGCACCCAGAGGCTCACCAGCCCCTGGATCGGGTTCGCCTTCGGCGCGCCGGCCGGGCCCGTCAGCGCCTCGTGCAGGTGGTTGTCCACCCAGAACGCCATGCCCCACAGCACGTGGAAGAACTGCAGGCCGAAGAACACCAGCGTCAGCGTGACCAGCACCGCCGGGTCGTAGCGGGAGAACACCATCAGCACGGGCAGCACGGCCACGAACACCATCAGCAGCAGCGCCAGGAAGATCGGCATGCCCTCGCGGATCGCCACGCCCGCCGCGATGTTGCCCGGTCCCTGCACCACCATCCCGAGTCCCGCCGCGCCCATCGACAGCACGTCGTCCATGACGTCGGCCGTGGCGTGGATGACGCCGCCGACGGAGCCGTACTGCGAGGCCGCGCCCATGCGGTAGTTCTCCGCGACGCCCGGCTCGTAGCTCACGGACGACACGCCGATGCGCTCGCCGGAGCGGTGCGCGAGATACCGGCGCAGCAGCAGGTCCTCGAGCTCCGCCGCCGACATCCCGGGGTTCTCCTCCCGCAGGATCGCGTCCGGGTCGTAGACCATCTCGTCCCGCGTGACCGGGTCGATCTCCGCCAGCAGCCGCGCCCGCAGCCCGTTGGCGCCGTCGCGCCACCACTCCCGGCAGGTCGGATGCGCGCCGTCGAGGCCCGCGTCGCGCGCCGCGTTCGGCGGAAAGGCCGGACGCTCGCGCCGCGAGTAGAGCAGGTTGTAGTAGCCGTGCGTGTCGAGGAAGAACGCCGACCCCAGGTAGTCCATCTGGCGGCGCGCCGCCAGGCTCCCGCCGCTCGGGCCGCCGTTGTACATCCGTCCGATCGCGGGCCGGTGGCAGTCGGTCGTGAAGTCCGCGAGCTCCCGCAGCAGCAGCGGGTCCTCCACCGTGTCGTTGCCGAGCGTCATGGTGAGCCTGACCACGTCCCCCGTGCAGGGGATCGCCGCGGTGCCGGCCGCCACGACCGCCTTGGAGACGACGTGCACGAACCCCCACCAGATGGGGATGCGCCCGACCTCGCCCGAGAGCGTGCCGAGCGGCGCGTCGTAGGCCGTGCCGGTGGCGAGGCCGTTCACCTCCGCCGGCTCCGCGCCGCGCGCGATGCGCCGCTCCAGGGCGCAGTCGAGGGTCGGGCGCACGTAGCTCATCTCGCCGAGGCGCACCTCCGTGAACGGCACCGCCGCGAGGAACATCACGACGATCGCCACCACGATGTCGGTCTCGCTCTTCTTCAAGGACTGGATCGCGGCCGAGCCCTCGTCGTCGCCGGCCCGGCGCGACTCCAGCGTGTTTTTCAGCAGGATCACGAGGAAAGGCGCGTAGACGATGCCGGTGTCGTTCAGCACCGCCCAGAGGCGGTCGTAGACGATCCACCCGAACAGCACGGTGACGAACTCGAAGTAGCTGGACACGCCCACGGGCGACCCTCCTATGCCCTCGGGAAGAAGCGGCGGACCGCGGCACCGCGCGAACGGGAGGTGCCCGCGCGCGCGGCCCGCCGCCGGAAAGACGCGCTCATGCGGCGAGCCGCCACAGGACGCCGAACACGTTGCGGACCAGCACCAGCTCCACGGCGGCCAGCGCCCCGCACCAGAAGTGGCGGCGGCTGCGCAGGTGGGCGGCGGCGTCCGCCGGGAGGGGGAGCGCGGCCACCACCCGGTCCCACCAGATCCACGCCGCGACGATCCCGGAGACGCGCAGCGCCCCCAGCCAGGGCCGCCACGGCTGCAGCACCGCGTCGATCGCGACGATCCAGCGGGGCGGCAGGACGAGCAGTGCGGCAACGGCCAGCGCCGCCGCCGCGACCGGAACGATCCACCGCCGAACGCTCACTCCGGAGCCCCCTCGCGCAGGCCGCCGCCCGGCGACGCCTCCCAGACGGGGACGCGTTTGCGGATCCCCGCGCGTTGAAGGACGGCGACGGAGCTGTTGCCGGCGACCAGCGCCTTGACCCGCAGCTCCACCTCCATCTGGCGGATCTCGCGGTCGAGTTCGACGAGCGCACGCTCCGACTGTTTCAGCGCCTCCTCGTTGTTCGCCACGTTCGGCTCGCGCATCCCGGCCAGCAGCGCCCGACGCGCCATGGCCGCCTGCTCCATGACCCGGCCGACGGCCAGCTCGCCGGCGAGCCGATCGGCCACGGCCGCCGGCCGCGGCTCGTCCCGAACCGCCTCGATCACGCGCCGCGTGACGCGGAACCCGCCGCCCCCGGTGAGTCCGTCCAGCACCGCCTGGCTCGGCACGGCGTCCGTCTGCGCGAGCGGTCGGAGGATGTTCGCCAGCGCGCTCTTCTCGCGCCGGTACGCGGACGGCAGGCCGAGGCCGGCCTGCGCCGCCACCTTGCGGCAGCCGTCGCAGGTGCGCACCTCGATCTCCCCGACCACGCGGCGCATCCACGCCGCCATCTGGTCGGGGTCGTCCCAGACCTTGCAGATGTCGGAGTCGCCGCAGGCGGTCGGCCCCACCGCGGACGCGTCGTCCGCCGCGCGGCCGAGCAGCAGGTTGTAGCCGGCCTTCGAGACGTCGCCGACGGCCTCGATGGGGTCCTGGCCGGCGCCACCCGCGGCGGCCCCGCCAATCCACGCCACGCCGCCGTCGGCCGCCGCCGCGCCGTCCGCCTCCGCGACCACCTCGACCACGTCGCGTCCGCCCACGTTCGCCTGGCGGCGCCAGTAGTCGGCGCGGGCGATCCCCGACCAGCCCTCGTGGACGAGCGTGCCGCCCATGTCGTCGGCGATCTCGTCGCAGCGGAGCTTCGCCACCCGGAACTCCTGGCCGGCCTCCAGCACGCCGTTCTGCAGGAGGTCGTACAGGCCCGGGTTGAGGCGCTGGATCGCAAGCGCGGGCAGCGAGGCGACCACGCCCTGCGCCGTCTGCACGACGTTGCCCATCACTTCCTGGAACGCGCCGGAGACGCCGTTCAGCTGATTGCGCACGGACGACGCCACGTCGAAGTTGCCGCACACCAGGTCCGACTCCCACTCGGCCGAGACCCCGAGGCGCAGCGTGCTCGCCCGCGCCGACGGCCCGAGGCTGACCGGCTCCGCGCCGCCGAGGCGGTACAGGAACTCGTCGTCGGCCAGCGCCGCCGGAGCTCCCGCCGCGATCGCCCCGGCCGCCACCGCCGCCGCCAACAGGCGGCGGCCGTTCGTCCCTTCCTTCATGTTCAGTTCCCCCAATGCGAGACGAGCCACTGCCCGCGGCGCCTGCAGCACCGGTACGGGCGCCAGAGATTCCAGGCGTAGGCGCCGCTCGACGAGACGTTCGCCCCCAACGGGTCCACCGTCCCGACCGGGGGCGACGCCGACGCCGCGAACACCGCGCACGAACCGGTGCGCGGCGCCAGCATCTGCCACCTGTGCGTGTCCGCGTCGCCCTCGACCACGGCCCCGGGCGGCCATTGGCCGCCGCCGGACCCGCCGAGCAGCGGCCGGTACACGTGCGGCTGGTTGCGGCGCGTGACGATGTCCGCCACGCGCTGCGCCGCCACCGCCCCGGCCTTGTAGTCGTGGCCCTGCTGCACGAACCCCGTGCGGGGGTACAGCGCGCCCCAGAGAGACCCGAGCGCGCCCGGCTCGCGCACGGCCCGCAGCGCGTGGCGCAGCGTCGACGCCGCCTGCGCCTCGGGCGCGCGCCACATGGGGTCCGCGCCGCTCACGTAGTAAGGCGCGAGCTGCGTCGCGACCGGGTCGCAGACGGTCCTGCCGAGGTTCAGCCCCTCGATCCAGGCGATGCCCGGCGAGCCAACGGCCTGGGTCAGCTTGAAGCGCAGGCCCGTCGCCGCGCGGCTTCCGGCGCCCTTCGCGTAGGTCCCTCCTTCCGCCGCGCCGTCGAGAGCCCGCATCTCGGTCCACGGGCTCAGGCCCCGCGCCGGATACGCCGTCACGACCGCGTCCGGCACGAAGTGCCGGTACTTGACGCTGGTCGCCGTCGTACACGACGGCGGCACCCCCGAGCAGCGCAGCCACAGGCACGCGCCGACGGCCCGGTAGTCGAGGCAGCCGAAATCCGCCGACGCCGCGAGGATGTCGGCCGAGCTGATCGTCTCCGCCGCGTGGCCGAGCGCGCCAAGCGCCAGCCATGCAGCCGCCAGCGCTCTTCGCGTCGCCGTCGCGGCGGAGAGGAGCGGGCCGGGGGCGTTCCCGCGTAGGGGAGAGGGGAGGAACGCGCGTTCCCCGGCCGGCTGCGAACAAACCGATTTCCGAACGGGGCGACTCACCCGGCGATCCCCCGCGCCGCGTCGATCTCCGCGGCGATCCGCACGGCCGCCTCGACCTCGGTGCAGCCATGCTCGGCCATGATCTCGGCGCGCCGCGCCTTCTCGTGGCGCTCCGTCTGCACCAGCGCCAGCACCAGCGACGGCGGCACGCAGCGGAACAGGGTCTCCACCGAGCCGGCGAGCACCACGCCCTCGGTGTACTGGAGGTGGGCTTTCGTCGCCGACAGCAGCAGCTCGCGCTGCGCGTCGGACAGGTCGCGGAAGCGGCGCATCTCCTCCACCTCCTCCTTCGGCATGACCAGGCAGATCCACCACTCGATCATGTTCAGGAGCTTGCGCGCCGCCCCCGGGAAGTCCTCGAGGTTCTGGGTGGCGAGCCACAGCCAGGCGCCGAGCTTGCGCCACACAAGTACGCGTCGTGACACGGTCTGCGCTGCAATGCGACGGTATGCACGGCACCACCGGGACATATATTCCTATTTATCAGTATGTTAAATGGGTTGTCGGTGGTGCAGGGCCGTGCCTATCGGGGTCAGAAAGTGCCAACCGGCGACGCCGTTTTTTGTGGGACGGATTGAAGTCCGACGACGAACTGGTGTATGCTCCCCCGGCACTTTTGGCCGGAACCGGTCCCCCATGCCGAAACTCCTCCGCAACGCCCTCTCCGCGCAGCAGGTGCGCCACGCCGGTCCCGGCAGCCACGTGGACGGGAACGGCCTGATGCTGCGCGTGCGCGATTCCGGCTCCCGCTCCTGGGTGCAGCGCCTGATGGTGCATGGCCGGCGCGTCGACATCGGCCTCGGCAGCGCGGAGCTCGTGAGCCTCGCAGACGCGCGCCGGATCGCGGCGGACAACCGCGCCGTGGCGCGCACCGGCGGCGACCCGCGCCGCGCCCGCGCGGTGACGTTCGCGGAGGCGCAGGAGGGGGCGTTCGCGGAGAAGGCCGAGATCTGGAAGGGCGGCGCGGCGTCGAAGACGGCGCAGGACTGGCGGGCGTCTATGGCGGTCTACGTGCTGCCGCAACTCGGGAAGATGCATGTCGCGGCCGTGGCGTCGGCCGACATCAAGCGCGTGCTCCGGCCGCTGGCGATGGCGGGCAAGCATGCGGTGATGCGCGCGGCGGCGGGCCGCATCGCGGCCGTGCTGGAGTGGGCGGAGGTGGAGAGCCTGCGCGACCTCGCGGGCAGCGGCCGGGCGGCCGTGGAGGCGGTGACGCGCTCGCTGCCGAAGGCCGCGGCGGTGCGCCACCACCGGGCGCTGCACTTCTCGGACGTGCCCGCGGCGCTGGCCAGGGTGGACGGCCATGCGCGCATCCGGCCCCGCGTGCAGCGGGCGATCCGGTTCATCGCGCTGACCGCGGCGCGCGGCGCCGAGGTGCGCCGGGCCGCGTGGGGCGAGTTCGACGTCGACGCGGCGGTGTGGACGGTGCCCGGGGAGCACATGAAGCGCGCCCGCGCGCACCGGGTGCCGCTGTCCACCGGAGCGCTGGCCGTGCTGGAGGAGGCGCGCGGGGAGTCCGCGCGGCGCCTGGCATTTCCCGGCCCGAAGGGCACGGAGATGCGGGGGACGATGCTGGTGGACAGTCTCAACGCGGCCGGGATCGGGACGACCGCCCACGGCTTCCGTTCGAGCTTCAAGGACTGGGCGCGCCACGAGGGGGTGGACGAGCTGCTCTCGGAGTTCGCGCTGGC
>JAPOYV010000056.1 GCA_026706385.1 Gammaproteobacteria bacterium | reverse complement strand
TGGTGGAGGGGGTAGGATTCGAACCTACGAAGGCTGAGCCGTCAGATTTACAGTCTGATCCCTTTGGCCGCTCGGGAACCCCTCCAGGCCACGCAAATTAAAGGACGCGGAACTATGCCGATGGCGTTGCCGCCTGTCAACGCGAAATTGGACCGATTTCCGGGGCTCTCCCGACGCCGTGAACAACCCATCCGCGGCACGACTGCGCACCGAGCGCCCATAGCCGTATCCGGTACCTCGCGTTCGCTCCGCACCGGCTTCGCCTCCGGCCCAAGGCCACGCCAGCCCCCATGAGACAACCGCCGTCGCTCGCTGCACTCGGCCTGGCGGTTGTTTCATGCGCGGCGAATGGTGCCGCCAAGAGGGATCGAACCTCTGACCTTCTCATTACAAGTGAGCTGCTCTGCCGGATCTGAGCTATGGCGGCGCGGACGCCGCTAACGCGGCGCGGATGGAGAGTTTAGGGGTCGGGCTGGTCGGCGGCAATATCCGCAGCCGTCCCCGCGGGCACCGACCGGCCATTGGATGCTCGCGAATCGGCCGCCGGTTCCGGAGGCGCACAAGGGCTGCTGGCCATTTCCGCCACGGCTTCGTCCGGAGCATCCCAGGCCTGGAGCCGATATCTCACATGGCTGCGAAGGACCGTTCTCGTGATGACGGAGAAGCCAAGTTCGGACACGCGGTCGTGCTGCGCCTCGGCCAGCTCGCGGCGCGAGAAGACCCCGACGGAGACGCCGTTCTCTCGCTCGCCACGCGGGATCACGAAGGCGTCGATGCCCTGCGCGACCAGCTCGCGCCACGTGCGATGGGCTAGGGCCCGGGACGCGGCGGGCTCGACATAGACGAAATAGTCCGGTTCGCCGGCCTCGGCCTCCTCGACAACGGCCGCCTCGCCACCAGCCGAGACGATCCGTTGGCCGATCGCATTGACCTCTTCGAGGGTGTCGAACGGGCCAAGCGCAACGCACGTCCGGCGCTGCGCAGTCGGAGGTTGCGACCGCGGCTCGGGCGGCGCCGCGGGAGTGGCCGATTGAGCGACGGCGCTGTCCGCGTGCACCACAGGGGGCAACGTCTGCGCGGGCAAGTCGATGCGCACGGGTGTCGGCTTGGAAAGCCAGCGGGCCGAAACCAGACCGTCCCGACCCAGCCAGGCGGCACCCACGACCAAGTTCGCGGCGCCGAGAACCGCCAAGCCAACCCAAAGCCAGCCGCGAACGGTCACGGCAGCGCGATCGCCAAGCCGTCGAGGACCAGTTCCGGCTCGCAACGCACGTCGACGCTTAGGCGCGGCGCCAAGAGCGCCGCGTCACCACCGGTGAGAAAGACCGCGACCGGCGGCGCACTCCGGCTGTGGAGGCGGCCGATCGCCGCGTCGACGAAAGCCGACAGCATCAGGAACGTCCCCGCCGCAACGGCCTGCTGCGTGTCCGTACCGGGTTCCAGGCGGTACTCTTCTTTACGGGAGGCGGGCCCCTCGCGCTCCCCGGCTGAAGGCTCCTCCTTGCGAGGGGTGCGCCCCTCGCGCTCCCCGGCTGAAGGCTCTTCCTTGCGAGGGGCGGGCCCCTCGCGCTCCCCGGCTGAAGGCTCCTCGCGCGGATACGGACGGACATCGGCGGTTCGTCGATCCAGGGCGTCGGCGAGCAACCGGAGGCCGGGCGCAATATAGCCACCCGCATGGCGTCCGTCGGCGTCGACGAAGTCGGCGCAGGCCGCCGTGCCGACGCTGATCACGGCGAGTGCATGGTGGGTGCGCTGCCAAGCCGCGGCCACGGCCAGCCACCGGTCCACACCCAGTCGATGCGGTTCGCGGTAGCCGCAGCGGACGCCTGCGAGGCTGGCCGACGTCGCAGCGAACTCCGCCTCCACGTTGAATCGTCTCCTGATCTCGGCCGCAATGCCTTCCCGGTTGCGGAGGACGCTCGCCACCCGGACGCGCTCTGGCCCGGCCACCGGGCACGGCAGTTCCGGGGCAGGCAGCGCACCAGCCTCGTCTGCGCAACGCCACTTCGTGCGCGTATTGCCCATGTCGATGTCGAGTATTGGCATCGCGTCCGCCACCACCGGCTCAGCCGGCGGACTCGCCCGCCGCTCGCAACGAGACTTCGCCGGCGATGTATTCGCGCACGCCCGCGGCACTGGCGATCCGCAGGGCGCCGTTCCCTGCAACGCCCAGTACTGTGCCGGAGACCGTGCCGCCCGGGCTGCCTGTGCCCGGCAACGTCAGTGTCACCGCCCGGCCATGGTAGTGGTGGGCAGCGTCCCATCGGGTACGGAAGGATGCGAAGCCTTGCGCCGTAAAGCGCCGGCATGCCGCCACAACGTGGTTGACCAAGACGGCAAGAAGGCGATTCCTAGACGGATGTTCGACCTGCTCGGCGACGTCGGCAACGGCTTGCTCCACCCGGTCCGCGATCGCTTGCCGGCAGCCGACGTTGACCCCGATGCCGATCACCACTTCCGCCGGTCGGTTCGGCTGCGCCAACTCGATCAGGATGCCGGCGAGCTTAGCCCCGTGCATCAGCACGTCGTTGGGCCACTTCAAGGCGATGTCCTTGAGACCGTACTCGAGGAACGCGTCGCGAACAGCCAGTCCGACGACCAGGCTCAGGGCGCCGAGCTCCGCCGGTGGACGGTCGACGGCTACGCCGATGGACACCGCCAGATTGCGCCCAAACGGACTCAGCCACGCTCGACCGCGGCGCCCGCGCCCCGCGGTCTGGACCTCGGCGGTCACCACGCGGCCGGCCACGCCATCGGTTTCGAGGCGGGCCAAGAGCGCCGTGTTCGTGCTCCCGATGTGGGCGTGCACGGCGAGTTCACGCAGCCAGTCCACGGTCGCGGGTGTGAGCGCCTCACGGACAGCCGTAGCCGACAGGAGGTCCACGTCGTCTTCTAAGACCGCCTGGTCGCGGACGTGCACGCCGAGCGCCTGCAGTTGATCGAGACATGCGCGATCGAGCCCCGCTATGGAGGCGACGCGATGCGAAGCGAGTTCCTCGAAGACGGCGCCCAGTGCGTCCGCGCCTGCCCGCGCAAAGTCCATTGACGTGCCCATCGACGGTGGTTAACGTGGAGCCAATCCTTCTGATCGACCCCATAGGCGCACGGTGCCACAAGACCTGCCCCAAAAGGAACTCAGGAAAGTCGGCCTCAAGGTGACTCTGCCGCGGCTCAAGGTCCTCGAGGTGCTCACCCGCGCCGACCCGCACCACCTTTCCGCCGAGGACGTTTATCGCGAACTGCTTAAGGACGACGAGTCCGTCGGGATCACGACCATCTACCGCGTGCTCACGCAGTTCGACGCCGCAGGGATCGTCGAGCGCCACAACTTCGACGACGGCCATGCGGTCTACGAACTCGCGAGCGACGCTCACCACGACCACATGGTGGACGTCGATACCGGCCAAGTGACGGAATTCGTCAACGAGCGCATCGAGAGCCTGCAGCGCGACATCGCGGCGGAGGCCGGTTACGACCTCGTGCATCACGAATTGGTGCTCTACGTGCGCAAGTCCAAGGCCGCGTAGCCCGACCTTTAGCGCACGCGCAACCCTTCAGCGCAGCAAGTCGATCAACTTGCTGCGGTTTCGCTGCGTGGCGTAGTCGAGCGGCGTCTTGCCGTCGGCGTCCTTGGCGCCCGGGTCCGCGCCCGCCAGGAGCAGTCGCTCAACATAGTCGGCGCGAACGCCCTGCGCGGCCGCGTAGTGCAGTGCCGTCTTACCGTGGTTGTCCGTGGCCCGGACGTCGACTCCGCGTTCGATGAGCCATACGCTGCCGCCCGGCTTCTTGAAGAGCATCAGGTCCATCAACGGAGTGCGGCCTTCCGCGGTGTGCTCCCAGTTCGCCCCAAAGCGGTCCAGGAGTTCGCAACCTTCCGCCGCGCCGTGGTAGGTGACGGTGAACACTGCGTTGTCGGGGTTCGCGCCACGTTCCAGCAGCAGTTCGGCGAGCGGGTAGTTGCGCGGCCAAGACAGCGTCCGCCACAACGGCGTTGCGGTGAACACCTCGCCGCCTTCGACGATTTCCTCGCCGTCGTCGACGCCGGCGCCGGCCTCGAGGAGCATCGTCGCGCAAGCCAGGGCGTCTCGCTCGGGTGTCCTCCAGAACCCGGACCAGGCGACGTAGTCGAGCGCCTTGCGTCCTCGTGCGTCGCCCGCCCGGACTAGGCCGTCGTCACGGAGAAAGTCCTTGAGGCGACCTTGGTCGAGCAGTATGCCCGCCATGTGGATGCCGATCGTGGCACCCGCGCGGCGGAGTGCGGACACGAACTCGTCGTTCGGCGCCATCGCCGCGTAGGCCATGGGCTCGATGTCGAAAGGACCGGCCCGAAGATCCGGGTCGGCGCCGCCCTCAAGCAACGCATTGACCACGTCGACGTGACCCGCGTGGCGGGGAATCGTCACATGGTGCTGGGTCACGCGGGTCAGCGGCGTGTGCCGGCTTCCGGTGCCCGAGATCACATTCGGGTCTGCGTCCGCTTCGAGCAACATGCGAACCATGTCCGCGCGGCCCGCGAATGCCGCATCGACGATCGGCTTCCAGTGGCGCGCCGCCTCGGGATCGCGCTCGATCGCTGCAGCCAGCGCCGCCTCGTCGCCGGCGGCGACGGCGTTGACGAGCGCGCGGTACGGTCGCGGCAAGCGTCAGCCCATCTGCGACTGCAGGTAGTTTTGGAGGCCTGTCTTGTCGATCAGCTCGATTTGCGTCTCCAGCCAGTCAACGTGCTCCTCTTCGGACGTCAGGATGTCCTCGAACAACTCCCGGCTGACGAAATCGTTGATCGACTCGGCGTAGGCCACGCACTCGCGCAGCAAGGGCATCGCGTCCTGCTCCAAGGCCAGATCGCACTTGAGCATCTCCGGGACATTCTCGCCGACGCGCAACTTGCCGAGATCCTGCAAGTTGGGCAGACCATCGAGGAAGAGCACGCGTTCGATCAGCCGGTCGGCATGCTTCATCTCGTCCACCGACTCTTCGTACTCGTGCTCGCCGAGGGCTCGGAACCCCCAGTCCCTGAACATCCGGGAATGCAGGAAGTACTGGTTGATCGCCGTCAACTCGTTTTTGAGCACTTGGTTCAGGTAGTCGATGACCTTGGGATCTTGCGGTTTCATGTGTCATCCGTCTCGCGGCATGTCGAGCGGGAATCATGCACCGCCTCACGCGGGCAATCAACATAAGTTGTTGATGCTATTAATGAAAATGATTCTCAAAACGCCTGACGGCTTCGCTTACGCCAGACTACGCTGTCACTCGTCGCGGATGAGGACCTTGTACTCGCGCATGTGCCTTGCGAAGGCGAGCTGGTCGCCCCGCATCTCGAAGATCCGGGCCTGGTTGTAGTGGGCATCCGGCACGTTCGGCGCCTGGTGGTAGTAGTCGAGGGCGGTGTCGAGTTCGTCCAACTCGTCGAATACCGTGCCGAGGTTGTAGTACGCCAACTGATGGGCCGGTGCGGCCCTGAGCGCACGCTGATAGTGCCGCTTGGCCCGCTTCAGATCGCCTCGTACCTGGAATAGGCGCCCGAGATTGACGTGCGCGTCGGCGTTGTCCGGATTCAGGGCGATGGCCCGTCGATACGCGGCCGGCGCCCGTGCGGGTTCCGCCTCCTCCAAGTCGAGCCCGAGGTTGTACCAGTCGTCGCTGTCGAAACGCACGGTGGAGTCGGCTTTCTCGCGGTCCCCGTCACCCAACTCGCGAACCTGACCCGCGTCGGGACTCGCGAATGCGAACCGGCGCTGCCCGGTCTCAGCATCCCACTGACCGTCGTCCGCGCGCACCACGACATTGTCGCCCTCGGCGAAAATCCGCATCGCCGTGAGTTCCTTGCCGTCAAGCGCGCCCACGGTCTCCTTCAACTTGGCCAACGCGGCAAGCGTCCGTCGCGAAGATACATCAGCATCGATGAGCCCTTTTGCCGTTCGCAGCAGGACAAGGTCACGGAACGAGAAACGGTACTCGCCGCGACGTCCCCGCGCCGGCGCAAGCAGTCCGCGCGTCACGTAGTGGCGGATGGTGCGAGGTTTCAGCCCGACCAATTCGGCCGCATCGCGCGTCCGATAGCCATCCTCGGCGCCCACCCTTGCCGCACCGAGAGCGCTTCCGGTGGCGTTCGGCGGTGACATCGCCTTAAGCGGCCCCTACCGCGTAGCGCCGTTAGCCTTCCGCGCGCTTCTCGGAGCGCGACCCGGACGCCGACTTGCGTCGACCGCCTTTCGCCGACTCCGTTCGCATCGCCGGCTTGCGATCACCAACAGACGCCTTGAGTGCCTCCATAAGGTCGATGATCTTCGCCTCCGGCTGTTCCTCGGGTGCCACCGAGATGTCCTGACCGTCGATCTTCTGCTGGATCAACTCGAGCTGCCGTTCGCGCACATCGTCGTGGTATCCCTCAGGCTCGAACTTCTCGTTGGTTCGCTGGTCGATGATCTGCACGGCCAACTCCAACTCCGCCGAATTCACGTCGCAGACGTCGAGCGGCACCTCGTCGAACCTGCGCAGTTCGTCCTCGTGCTTCAGTTGTTCCATCACGAGGCCCTCGCCGAACGGTCGGATCAGGACCAGGTAGTTCTTGCCGCGGGCCGCATAGCGCGCCAAGGCGGCGCGCCCGGTCTGGTCCAAGGCGGCGCGTAGCAGGTGATAGGACCGGCCTGCGCCCTTGTCCGGGCCGAGGTAGTAGACACGTTCGATGTAGATCCGCTCGACATCGGCCAGCGGAATAAACTCGTTGATGTCGATCGCGTTGGTCGCTTCGGCGTTGAGCGCCTTGAGTTCCTCGTCCGTGAACGTGACGTACTGCCCTTTCGTGAACTCGTAGCCCTGGATCCGATCCTGGCGTTCCACTACTTCGCCATCCGAGGCCCGGATATACTGCTGGCGGAGTCTGGAACCGTCTTTCGCGAGGTAGTTGAAGCGTACCGCGCGTGTACTGTCCGCCGTGGCGAATAGCTTGCACGGTATGGAAACCAATCCGAATGCAATGGTGGCGGAGGCCATGGAGCGTGCGGCCATATCGAGAACCTCCTGTTCTTTGAGGCCCGGCGGGGCTACTTCCCATCACGTGCCGACCATACGCCGCCGGCCACGGGAAGATGAGCCGCGTTCATTTAAGGCCAGCCGACTATAGCCCGAAATCGAAGATGCCCTCAAGCCGCGACAACCTCGAGACTTATCGAAGAAAGCGCAGCGCTTCCGCGACGCCGGAGCCGTTCAGTGCCGAGACGGGCCGCATCGCCGCAAGCGACGCGCCGAGACGTCTCTTCGTGGTCCAGCAGCATGCGGCGCGACGCATGCACTGGGACTTCCGGCTCGAGGTGAACAACGTGCTGTGCTCATGGGCGGTGCCCAAAGGACCGTCGATGAACCCGGACGACAAGCGCTTCGCCGCCGAAGTCGAGGATCATCCCCTCGACTACGCCGACTTCGAAGGCCGGATCCCGGACGGGAACTACGGCGCCGGCAGCGTCATCGTCTGGGACACCGGGACCTATGTCGAACTCGAGGATTTCGTGACCGGATTCCGGGATGGCAAGCTCCTGTTCGAACTCAACGGCCACAAGCTGCGAGGCCGGTTCACGCTGATTCGACTCAAGGGCCGCGAAAGCTCCGGGAAGGAATGGCTCCTCATCAAGGAGCGAGACCAGTGGGTGCGCGAGGAACCGCTCGCCGACAGCTCCGTGTTGTCCGGGATGACCATCGAGACGATCGCAGCCCCGACAGCCATCGAGCACGGCCTCGTCGAGCGCATCAAGGCCATCGAGCCCTGCCCGCCGGCCACCGTGTCGCTGACCGAAAGCCCGATGCTGGCCAAATCCTCCGAGCCCTTCCACCGCGAAGGCTGGGTCTACGAGATCAAGTACGACGGCTACCGGCTGATGATCGAACGCGACGGGGACCGCGTCACGCTGCATTCACGCACCGGGATCGACCTGACCACACGGTTCCCCGAGATCGCCAAGTGCGCTGCGAAGTTCCCCTATACCGAGTTCACGATGGACAGCGAGGTCGTCGTACACGACGACCGCGGGGTGCCCAATTTCTCCCGTCTCCAGCAACGCGCCGCGGTTCGCGGCGAACTCGCCACCAGAACGGCCTCGATGCACGACCCGGTCACCTGCTATGCCTTCGATCTACTGCACGCCTGCGGCTACGACCTGAAAGGACTTCCACTCACCGAACGCAAGTCCCTGCTGCGCGAAATGCTGCCCCCGGCCGGCCCGATCCGGTATTCGGAGCACATCGACGGAAACGGCATCGAGACCTTTCACGCCATGCGCCGCTTGGGGCTCGAGGGCGTTGTCGGCAAGCGCGCCGACTCGGCGTATGTCAGCGGTCGCAGCGAATCCTGGCGCAAGGTCCGCGGCGCGCAGACCGGCGACTTCGTCGTCGCCGGTTGGGTACCGGTCAAGAACAACCCCGACGACATCGGCGCCCTCGCGCTCGGCGAGTACCGCGGCGACGAGCTAACCTACTGCGGGCGCGTCGGCTCCGGCCTCGGCACGGATCCCCGGCGCGAGTTGCAGAACCGCTTTGCCGCGCTCAAGGCCGCGCCAGGCCTAGCCAACGACATCGACGACCGCGCCCACCGCTGGGTGGAACCCGTGCTGGTCTGCGAGGTCCAGTTCCGCGAGTACTCCGCCGACGGCCTGCTCCGCCATCCGGTGTTTCTGCGCTTGCGCGACGACAAGGCCCCCGACGAGTGCATTAGCACCTACCACGAACCACCGCCCAACGCCCTTGAACAGGAGCCGGAGCGCGAGGTCGTCATCACCAACCCCGACAAGGTGTTCTTCCCCGAGAAGCAGTGGACCAAGGGCGACCTCCTAGGCTACTACGAGACCGTTGCGCCCTGGATGCTGCCGTACCTTTTCGACCGACCCTTGGTGCTGACCCGGTTTCCCGACGGCATCCACGGCAAATCCTTCTACCAACGCGACGCGCCCGCCTTCGTGCCGGACTGGGTCGAACGCAAGGTGCTTTGGAGCGAGAGCGCCGAGCGCGAGGTCCACTATTTCATCGCGCAGAACCCCGAGTCGCTGGTCTACCTGGCCAACATGGGTGCCATCCCCATCCACGCCTGGCACAGTCGCATCACCGACCTCGAGCATCCGGACTGGTGCGTGCTCGACCTCGATCCCAAGCAAGCCCCGTTCGCGGACGTCGTCGAGACCGCCACCGAGGTGAAGAACCTGCTCGACGAGATCGAACTGCCGGGCTTCCTCAAGACCAGCGGGGCGAGCGGCTTGCACATCCTATTACCGCTGGCCCGTCAGCTCACCCACCGCCAAGCGACGACGCTCGGCGAGCTGCTCGCACGCGTCCTCGTCGCCCGTCGCCCCGACATCTGCACCATCACGCGCGCGGTTAAGAAGCGCGAGAACAAGGTCTACATCGACTACCTGCAAAACGGCCACGGTCAGCTTCTGGTGGCGCCGTTCTCGGCCCGTGCCGAACCGGCCGCATCGGTGTCGATGCCCGTGGACTGGGAGGCGCTGAACGGCGACTTGAACAACGCCAACTATGACCTGAAGAACGCCGTGCCCCACCTGCGCACCGCCGGCGACCCCATGCTGGAAGTGCTGACCATCGAGCCCGATCTCGGGCATGCGTTGGCGCGGCTCGGCGGTCTCCTTGGCTAGCGGCTGCCGGTGTGCATTGGAACGCGTACTTGGAACAGCATCGTGATGTCGACGCCGGAGATTCGAACCGCTGCCGAGGCGGCGGCAGCCGCCGTGTTCGACGCCGACCGCCGGATTCACACCAGTGTGGTGGGAACGGGTGAGCACCTTCAACTGATCTGGGCTCGATACGAACCCGGCGCGAGCTACGACCTGCACACCCACCCGCACGAGCAGTTCAGCGTGCTGCTGCAAGGGCGGTTGCGGCTCACGGTCGGCGACGAGGTCAGGGACATCGGCCCGGGCGACATGTGGTACGCCCCGGCGAACGTCACCCACGGTGGCGAAATCCTCGGCGACGAGGCGGTGATCTTCATCGACGTCTACGGACCACCGAGCGAGCGGATACTCCGTTACGTGGGGCAGTTGCGCGCCGCCGGCGGGGGCTAGTTGGCTTGAGAGCGCCGAATGCTGTCACGTGGGTCAAGTTCGTGACGCGGGTGGGAGAAATGCGGAGCATTTCTCGATCGCGTGCGCAGGGCGCGCCGTCGCCGCTAGGCGACGCGCCTAGTCTTCGGCCTTTTCGGACGAGCGAACCGTTTTGGCGACTGTCCTATTCGCGCTGCTCGCGCGCAGGGCACCGCGGATGGCATCCAAGTTGTCCGCTTCGACAGGACGAAATGTTCCTAGCGAACAAAAGCCCGTGGCGCCTTCAGGGCCGATCCGCGGCATGCCGCGGAACTGGTCCCGGCTGCAAACCCGGGAGCCCCGGGTCTCGATGGCGAGCACCATGTGGCGATGCAAGCCCGGGCACGGACGTGGCAACAGGTTGATCCAAGCCCGACCGCCGCGTCCGCGGAAGACCAGAACCCGGTGGTTGAGAATGTCCACCTGCCGATAGCGCCCGACGGCCAGACACCGTACATCGTCGACGTAAGCCGCATCGTCCAGCGGATTGGCGAGGATTTCCTCCGCGGAGGGAATCGCGTCGGTCTCCTCGGCGGTGGTCACCACGGCCGACGCCACGACGATCCAGAACATTGCCAGCGATCTCGCCATTGCCGTATCGCCCAAGGACAACGCCATGCCCAGTGTATCCCCCCGCATCGCTAGATGCGCGGCATCGCAAGTTGCGCCGCGCCTATTCGACCGGGTACGTCACCGCCCGTGTCGAGTGGCCGAACGTCGGCAACACGGCCGAGTGGCGTCCAGCGCCCCCGGCAACCAAGATCAGCAAATCGTCGGGGTTCGTGACGAACCGCACGCCGTCGCGTCCTCCAGGACCGAGCAGGTGATGCGGCAAGCGCTTCTCCAGCTCCGCGATCATGGCGTCCGAGACCAGCGCCCGCGGCACGATGGCCTTCTCGCTCAAATAAGCCTTCACCCCGGCTTTCGAGAAACCCGCCGCGGCGACCACTTCCGCGTGTTCCGGCCCGAGCACGACCACCGGCTCGCCCTCCAGGTAGAAGTTGTTGGCGCCCGGGGATGCCAACGTGCCGGCGACGGTGAGCAGAATCTCCTCGGCGCTTCGCCCGTAGTGGTCGTTCACGTTGTGCGGACCCTCCACCCCAAAGACGGTCACGTGGCTCGACGACGGATCAAGGCCGAGATCGTCGTGGAACGGCTGCCATGGACTTGCCTCGGTGTTCTCGGCGAAGCACAAGGCGTATTTGGCCGGAGAGCCCATGGTCGACCGGTCGAGGGCGCCCGGAGACGCGCCGCCGACGTTGACCAGGATCAGACGGATCGCCCGCCCGATCACCGCGTTGGCCTTGCTGCCTTGACCGAGCGCGTTGTACGCCCCGTTCACCCCGATCGCCTCGCAAACCGGGCCACCGACCAGGCAACCCACGGTGCACGGATGCGTTGTCGACTGGATGGCCTTGAGGTTGAAGGCGGGATCGCACATGGCGCGCGTCGCCGCCAGCACCACGCCGAAGTGCGCCGGTTCGCAGCCCGCCATGACGGCGTTCGCCGCGATCTTGCCAAGCGTTGCTTGGCCCAGCCGCGGCTCGACGATGGCGACAACCTCGTCGGGGTCCCGGCCGTCAAGCATCGCCTCGCAGCGTCCGGGAGTCGGCGGGAGCACCGGCAGGCCATCGGTCCACCCGCGACCGTAGAAGACGCGGTTCAACGCCTCGATGGTATCTGGGCCGCGTATGCGGGCAGGCGCGTCCGGCGCATTGAACTCACTGTCGAATAGCGACTTGTAGCGCAGTCGTCCGCTGGTCGAAATCGTCTTTTTCCGGTACCGGGCCTCGAGATCCTCGGCCGGATCAGTCAGCGCCGCCGCGACCTCCGGGAGCACGTTGGCAGCGACCGCTGCACACTGCGCTGCATCGAGCTTCGCCAAGGGGTGCGGGACGACGGTGATGGGCAACCCCGGAAGCCCCCACCCGAAGGCCTCCGCCTTCGCGAGTGCGAAGAACTCGTCGGTGGCCACGGCCACCGACGGTATGCCCTGCTTCTCCAGTTCGATCAGGTCATGGATACACCACGACGTGCACGAGCCTCAGTCGCAGACGGCCCCCACCACGGCATCGCAGCCCTCGATGAACTCCCGTGTGAACTCGGCCGGCTGCGTCGCCTCCTTCAGGAACCAGCGGAAGTCCTGTACGCCGTAGGACGCGACGAGCCCCTGCCGGACGTGTTCCAGCAACACGTCGGCGTTCTTCTTGTCGTTGGCGAACAGGCCGACGGTCGTGTCCGGTCCCAGCGCCACGCGTGGCCTGAGCGGCGTGGATCGGACGTCGAAGACGCCACACGGGTTCATCAATTCCATCGCTAATCTCTCCTTCACGTGCTCCCGACGCCGTCGAACTGGCGCCGCAGGTCATGCATGAATGTATCGCGATACCCGCCAGCAGCGACGCGGCGTTGGTAGGTGTCGAGTTTGGTCCGGTCGATCGCCAGCCGGCCGAAGTACTCGTTCACCATGTCCTGGCGCAAACCCCGAAATCCAGGTTCCTCGACCCGGTTCTCGAGTTCCAGCGGGTCGTTCTGCATGTCGTAGAGTTCCACCGCCGCGCCGGTCCGCGCATCGATCGTCATCTTGTAGCGGTCGTCGCGCGCCATCGCGTAGTAGGCCTCGACCTCGCTGAACACCACATCCTTGCCTGGATGGGCGCGGCTCCCACCCACGACCGCAGGGACGAGCGAGCGGCCCGGGCTGTCCGGTAACGGTCCGGCGTCGGCCGCCTCGAGTAGGGTCGCCGTCACGTCCAAGTGGTCGCTCAAGCCGCGGGCGTGCCAGCCGTCCGTGCCGCCCGGCGGCACGACGATCAGTGGCACGCGAAGGGCGCCTTCGTAGAACACCTTCTTCTGCCCTAGCCCGTGGTCGCCGAGCATCTCGCCGTGGTCCGACGTGTAGATGATCCAGGTCTCGTCCTCGAGGCCTGCGTCGGCGAGCGCCTGGGTCACCAGCCCGACGGCATCGTCGATGAGGGACACCTTGGCGTAGTAGTGGCTCGCCATCACGCGACCGAGGATCTCGGTGATCCCGTCCATCCGGCTCGCGGCCAGCATCTGCCTGACCTGCGGCGACACCGGTTCGGTCGGTGCTTCGAGAATCGGCGCCGGCACGTCTTCCGGCGCAAAGCGTGCGCGGTACTCCGGCGGCGCATCGAACGGCGTATGCGGACCGGTGAAGCACACTTGCAGATAGAACGGCTTGTCCTCCTGGTACGACCCGATCCACTGCGCCGCCTGGGTCGCGCAGTACATGTCGATGTGTTCCTCGGTCGGGAGGATGCTCGGCGGATCCTCCCACGGTTTGGCGCCCCGGAACGCTCCCGTCCACCACAGCCGCGCATAGTCCTGGTAGACGCGCAACCGGCCGCGCGCGGCGAGGAAGTCGGCGTAGTGGCAGGTGCATCGGCTGGTCGGCACGACGTCGCGCAGTTCGTGGACCGTCTCATAGCCCCATTCACGGAGCTTCCAGGCATGCTCGCGCGTATGGCCGTCGTTGCGATGGTTCGCGTAGAGGTGCGTCTTGCCGAACATCGCCGTGTGGTAGCCGGCATCGCGGATGCAGCGCACGTGGCTCGGCCCCCCGCGATCGGCTTCCAGCAGGTTGTTGCCCCAGACGCCGTGCCGGTTGACGTGCTGGCCGGTCATCAGCGACGCCCGCGCCGGCATGCACAGCGGCCCATTGGTCGCGCAGCGCTCAAACAGGACGCCTCGCGACGCCAGTCGATCGAGGTGCGGCGTGATGGCCGCCGCATTCCCGGCACAGCCCATGACGTCGCCGCGATGTTGGTCGGGCAGGAACAGGACGATGTTCGGCTTCGACACCCTGATCCTCAACGACGCTAAGCGCGCGGCGGCGACCCGGACGCCGACGGCGCCGCTTGCAGTACGGCGGTCTCGGCGACGGGGACGCCGCCGCCGAGGACGATGCGCAAAATCGCGGTGTCGACGTTGCCCCCGGTCAGCACGACCGCGACGCGTTGACCGGCGTGTCGCCCGCGGTGCTGCATCAGCGCTGCGAATGCCGCGGCACCCGCACCTTCGGCGACGTTGTGCGTCTCGCTGTAGAGCATGCGCATCGCTTCGGCAATCGCGTCCTCGCCCACCTCGACCACGCCGGCGGCGCCGCGACAAACGACGTCGAGCGGCTCGGGCATCGGCACGCGGCATGCGATCCCGTCAGCGAACGTATCCGCCGCTTGTGTGGCGACCACCTCTCCCGCAGCAACGCTGCGCGCCATCGCCGGGGCTCGCGCCGCAACCACGCCCACGATGTCGGTTTTCAGACCGAGAAGATCGCGGGTACGAATCAGCCCGCAGATTCCGGACCCCATGCCGATGGGGACGTAGACGACATCGAGGTCCGGCACGGCGGTCAACAGCTCCAGTGCATAGGTGGCAACCCCGCGAACCAACGCGGGATGAAAGGGCGGCACCAGCAACGCGCCCTCGGACTCGGCTCGACGCACCGCTTCGACGCGCGCGTCCTCGAAGTCGTCGCCGAACTCGACGAGTTCCGCACCCCAGCCCACCATCGCCGCGTTCTTTTCCACGCTGTTGCCCCGCGGCGCGAGCACGGTCACCGGGATGCCGAAGCGGGAAGCCGCGAACGGGATGCTCTGGCCGTGGTTGCCGCGCGTCGCGGTGATGACCTTCGCCGGCAACTGGCCGGTCCGGTGCAACTCGTGGAAGAGGACGAGACCGCCGCGCACCTTGAAGGCGCCGGTCGGGGTGTGGTTTTCATGCTTCACCCACACGTCGCAGCCCGCAAGTCGGCTCAAACCCGGCCAGCGGTACTGCGGCGTCGGCGGCATGGCACCGTACACGACGGCCTCCGCCTGGTGCAGACCGGCGAGGTCAAACATCGGCGCTATCGGCCTACCTCGGATCCATGCGAAACACGGCGGTGGCGCTTGCCGGGTCGCGGCCAACCGTACCGAGGACCCGAGCACGTTCGCCCGGGTCCGTGATGCGGATCGCACGGCGGTCGTAAAGCACACCGTCGATCTTCAGCCGCACGCGGTTGTCGCGCGCCACGTTCCTCGGCCAGCGCTTGCCCTCGCAACGTGCGCAGGGCACGTAGAAGCTGCCGTCGTCGACCCAGGACGTGGTGGTGACCGCATGCGGCACGAGATACCAGGTCCGGGTCTGCACGGCGATCTGCTTGCGGCCGTAGTCGCCCCAGTCGGGCGTCTGGTCCGCCGCCATCTCACCCCCCAGACGGGTCCCGGGGCGTCGCTCCACCGGGTCGATGGGCACGACGAGTAGGAGTACGTAGATCAGCACCAGCGCCGCGCCAACACCGATCACCACCTTTCGAACCATGTCTCCTCCTACGTTCAATACCTGTCGATGATCTCGCGACGGAACTCGGTTAGGTTCTCGCGCGCCGTCGCCATCGGCTGCAGCAGGATGACCTCCTTCAAACCGTTGCGCTCCTTGGCGCGCAGCATGTCGATGATCTCCTCCGGTGTGCCCACCAGCGCTCCGGTCGAGCGGAGCATCTGCGGCGTGACGAAGCGGCGCTCTTCCGCCAGCAGGTAGGTGCAATGCCCGCGGTGCACGACCTGGCCCGCGCGTTCGCGCGGCACGTTCAAGCCCGCAACGAAGTCGCGGTACTGCTCCCACACGGGGCGGATGCCGTCGGGGACGACGTCCTCGCCGCGCAACTGCACGGCCTCCCAGAGCCCGTGCAGGCGGCTCGCGACCATGTGCCCGCAGGTGTCGATGACGCGGTCGGAGCCCAGCGTTTCCCCGGGCCGGAGGATGCACGCATAGGTCAACTCCGCAGTGTGGAAGTCGTCCATGCTACGACCGACACGGGCCGCCCCGGAGCGGATGCGGACCATGCTGTTGGCAAACGCATCCGCCGGTTCCGAACCCCCGGAGACACGACCATCGCCGAACTCGCCGGCGGCGCGAAGCGCCATCGGCCCGTTCGCAGCGACGTACATGGGTATGCGGTGCTCCGTGTCCACGAAGCCGAGTTCCTTGTGGATGATCTCGATGGTGCGCGTCTCGCCGTTCAGGGTGAACTCCACCTCCTCGCCGTCGAGCAATGCCCGGACCACGCGCAGGTACTCGCGGAACGGTGGCGCCTTCATGGGGTTGAAGTTCATCACGCGCATCGCGGTGTGCCCGGTCCCGATCCCTAGGAAGACGCGGCCCGGGGCGATGCGGTTGATCGAGGCGATGGAATGTGCGGTGACCGGGGCGATGCGGGTGCCCGCGATGGCGACACCCGTGCCGAGCCCGATTCTCGACGTATGGTGCGCGGCCAGCGCGAGCACCGCATAGCAGTCCGACCAAATCATCTGCGAATCCGGCACCCAGCCGTGGTCGAAGCCCTGGTTCTCGGCATGCACCAGAAGCTGCCAGTCGTTGATGTTGGTGGCGACGCAAACGCCGAACTTCATGAGCACGCTCCTTCCCGTTCCGCCTATCGAGTGTAGTCGCGCCCGGTTCGCATTGCCCCATAATGCGTCGTCGTTCTGCCAGCGGGGTGAGACTCGACGATGCTAGAGCCCTACCGGGTGCTCGACTTCACCGACGAGCGCGGGGAACTCGGCCCCATGCTGCTCGGCGACCTCGGTGCCGACGTGATTCGCGTCGAGCCGCCGGGGGGCAGCGCGGCACGGCGGGTGCCGCCCGACGGGCAGTCCGGCAGCCTTTCGTTCCAGGCGTTCAACCGGAACAAGCGGTCCATCGTTGTCCATGACGGGGACCGGGACGTCCTCGCGGCACTCATCCGCTCGGCAGATTTCCTCTTCGAATCCGCGTGGCCCAGCACCCTCGCACCGTTCCAATTGGACGCTGGGGCCGTGCGCGAGATCAATCCGTCAATCGTGCATGTCCGGATCTCGCCATTCGGCAGCGACGGGCCCCGCGCGGACGACCTCGGCAACGACCTCGTGGTCGCCGCCATGGGCGGGCCGGTGTCCTTGCAGGGGCCCCGCGATCGCGCGCCGCTTCGCGTCGGCGTCCCCCAGGTGTGGCGGCATGCAGGCGCGGAATCCGCAGCCGGCGCGCTGGTCGCGCACGCCCGCCGGGTCAGGACCGGGCAAGCGCAGCTCGTCGACGTGTCGGCGCAGTGCGTCATGACTTGGACGATGCTCCAGGCGATGGATGCCCATGCCATCCAGGGATTCGACTTCGAGCGCAGCGGTTCGCTGATGGCGAGCATCGAAATCGTGCATCCGTGCAAGGACGGCCACCTCATCGCCTTGCCGACGTCACGGGTGATCCTGGGGTTGCTCGACTGGATGATCGACGACGGCGTGATGGACGCATCCGCCCGCGCCGTCGATTGGGAGACCTTCGACCACAGCCTGCGCGATCCCGACTTGAAACCGCGCTGGACGCGTGAAGAAATGGTCGTGTTCCTACGATCGTTCTTCGCCCGCCACACGAAGGAGGAACTGTTCGAATTCGGCATCGCCAACGGCATCACCCTGGCGCCGGTGGGGACGATGCCGGAACTCCTGGACCTCGAACACCTGGCCGTGCGCGACTACTGGCGCGAACTCGAGCTGCCGGAGGGTCGCACGGTCAAGTCGCCGGGCGCGTGGGCGCGGTCGGAGGCCGCCAGCGAAATCCTGTCGCTGCGCCGACCGCCGCCAAGGCTCAATGCCCACGGCCCCACGATCCGCGCCGAGCTGGCGGCCGAACCCACGGCACCGGCTGTGTCCGACCCCGACGACGACGTAGACGCCCTGCCGTTCGCCGGAATCAAGGTCGCCGACTTCGCATGGGTCGGCGTCGGGCCGATCTCGGCGAAGTACCTCGCCGACCACGGTGCCACGGTTGTCCGCGTCGAGTCCGAGAACCGCCCCGACGTGCTGCGCGGCGGTACGCCGTTCAAGGACGCCATCCCGGGATGGAACCGCTCGCAGTTCTTCGGCGACTTCAATACGTCGAAACTCGGCCTGGCCCTGGACTTGAAGCTCTCCGAGGCCCAGGCGATCGCCAAGCGGCTGATCGCCTGGTCGGACGTGATGATCGAAAGCTTCGCCCCCGGCGCGATGGCACGCATGGGCCTCGACTACGAACACGTCCGGGACTTGAATCCCGGCATCATCATGGTCAGCACCTGCCTCATGGGGCAGACCGGCCCGGCGCGGGCCATGGCCGGCTACGGGTATCACGCGGCAGCGATCGCCGGCTTCTACGAGGTCACCGGCTGGCCCGACCAGGGTCCGTGCGGACCTTGGACGGCCTACACCGACACCATCGCGCCCCGGTTCGTGTCCACGATCCTGGCCGCCGCGCTGGACCGCAAACGCCGCACCGGGGAAGGCTGCTTCATCGACTTGGCCCAGCTCGAGGCCGCCTTGCATTTCCTCGGCCCCGAGATCCTCGACAGCCAGGTGAACGGGCGGGCCATCACCCGGATCGGCAACCGCGACCGATTTCGAGCGCCGCAAGGGTGCTACCCCTGCGCGGGCGACGATGCTTGGCTCGCCATCGCCGTCGATACCGACGAACAGTGGCGTGCCCTTCAGCAGGTGATCGGGCGCGCCTTCGACTGTCCGACGAACGCCGAACGCCTCGCGGCGCACGATGCCATCGACGCGACGCTCGCCGACTGGACCGCGACCCGGGAGGCGGGGTCCGCAATGCGCGAACTGCAGTCGGCCGGCGTACCCGCCGGCATGGTGCAGCGTTCAAGCGACCTGCTGGCCGACCCGCAGTATGCGCACCGCGGGTTCTACCGCTACCTCGAGCACGGCGAGATGGGCCGGATCCCCTACGCAGGGCACCAGTACCGGATCTCTGGCTACGACAACGGCCCGCGCGGGCCGGCGCCGATGCTCGGCGAGCACAGCTTCGAGGTGTTGCGCGAGTTGCTCGGCCTCTCGGAGGACGAGTTGAGCGCCGCATTCGCCGCCGGGGCGATCACCTAGCGTCCCGGTGCCGGTCGTGGCCTGACCTATACTACGCGCGCACTTGCCGACACCCGAGTAACCAAAGAGGAGCGACAACATGCTCAAGGTGCACTTCGCGCCGAATTCACGCGCCGGCCGCATCATCTGGCTGCTGGAGGAATTGGGGCTCCCGTACGAGGTCAACAAGATGGCCTTCCACCCCCGGGACCTCAAATCCGACGAACACCGCGCCCGCCATCCGCTCGGCCGGGTGCCTGTGCTCGACGACGGCGACGTACGCATCTACGAGTCCGGAGCGATCGTCGAGTACATCCTCGAACGGCACAAGAACGGCGGGTTGAAGCCGGCAGTCGACGCGCCCGAGTATCCCTCCTATCTCCAATGGTTCCACTACTGCGAAGGCATGGTGATGCCGCCGGTGAACACGATCATCGTGCACACGCTGCTGCTGCCGCCCGAACGCCGCGACGAGGTCGTCCTCGGCCAGGCACAACGCCTCCTGTCCCGCTCCCTGGCCCCTGTCGACCAGGCACTCGCCGGCAAGGACTACCTCGTGGGCGACTTCTCCGCCGCGGACGTCATGCTCGGCCACGCCTGCTTCATGAGCAACCGGCTCGGCTGCGTATCCGACGATATGGAGAACCTCAAAGCGTACGTCGAACGCGTTGCGGCTCGGCCCGCGTTCCAGACCGCGATCACCATGCAGTAGCCTCGGGGACGGCCTCCTGCGTCGTCGCTAACCCGTTTCCGCTTCGGCGCGCTGTTTCAAGGCGGCGGCCACGGCGTTGAATCCCCGGCGGACGAAGCCGCCTGTCAAGAGGATGACCAGCGGCATCAGCACGCCCTTGAACTCGTCCTCCGTGACGTAGCGGCAGCTCTCGTTGCCCAACATTTCAAGACGCTGCTCGCGCACGGCATGCAGGAGCCAGCGCGCGCCGATGGTCGTGCGCCACGCCAGTCGCCTCGGAGGCTCGAGCGCGCAGATGATCTCGGTCTGCTTGAGTCGGAATGCACCCATGGTGACCCGCATGTCGACGCGCGCCCCCATCGTCAGGTCGGCCCTCACGTCCGGGGTGAACGGGTTCCACTCGCCGTAGCGTTCGAAATCCGTCAGCACCCGCCAAACCTTCTCAACCGGTGCCTCGATGGTCACCGGATCGGAGCGGATGGTGAAACTCGCCATAGCCAATCCCTTAAGAGTCGGCCCATCGGGCCGAAGCTTCCCACAGGCGTGCGCCAGCCTCCTGGTCAAGGACCTCGGCGGACGGGGGCGCCGGTGCGCAGCGTTCGTAGTAGCGCCCGCCTTGCACGCTTGCCGCCGTCGCGCACCAGAGCACCGTCTGCGCGCCCGCCGCCGGTGTCAGCAATAGGCTACGCGTCAGCCGTTGCAGGACCGGTCGAAGGACCCTGAGCCGTGGATCAGACGCCAAACCCTCGGCGATCATGTTCGTGTAGACCGTTCCCGGGTGCAGCGCAACCGCCCGGAAATCGCCGGCGGCGCCATGACGACGGTGCAGTTCGGCGCACATGTGCACCATGGCGAGCTTCGAGAGTCCGTAGGCGTCCCACGAGTCCCGGCACGCGGCTGGGTCGAACAACTGTTCGTTGCGAGCCCGGACGTGCTGATGGGAGGCCACGTTCACAAGCCGCGCATCGCCGCTCTCGCGTGCAGCTCGCTCAAGCATCGGAAACAGCAGCCGGGTGAGATGAAAAGCGCCGAGATAGTTGGTTCGCCAATGAACCTCCCGGCCGTCGGGCGCGTACTCGGGCTCACGCCGCCCGGCAAACATGCCTTTCAGTATCCCGGCGTTGTTGATGAGCACATGCAGCCGACCCTCGAGCCGCTCCTCGGTCGAACGCGCGAAGGCCTCGACGCTGGCGCGGTCGGCCAGATCGAGTCGGCTCGCGGTGACGCGACCGCCCCCCGCAACCCCTGACATGCCGTCGGTCAACGATCGCTCGAGCCTCGCCGGGTCACGCAGACAGGTCGCGACAACGTCGCCGCCCCAACAGGCCAGCTTGTCTGCGACCACGTAGCCCAACGACCCAGGCGTTGCTCCGGTCACGACGAACGTCCGCCCCGCCACGTCCACCACCGGGGCCTTCCGCGCGGGCGCAAACAGGCGGGCCGTGTGCAGCACGCCATCGGCGATCGCCCGACCGACGCCCGTGGCGTTCACGGCGCATGCTTCGCCACCATGGCCGCACTCTTCGACCACAGCAACGCCCCGGTCCGCGCATCACCGGCGGTCCCCGAGACTTCCTTCTCGCTCATCATGTGCAGGTAGATTCCGGTTCGCTCACCGGCCGCTTCTGAACAGCAAAGATAAACCACCGGCACCGCGGCCTGGGCCGGGCTCGCGAAGAACGCCTTCATGACGCACGCCAGCAACGGTTTCAGCAACAGCGGGGCCTGGCGGGCGATCCCCGAGTCAATCGGCCCGGGACAGAGCGCATGCACCGCGAAGCGGGGTGCCCCACCGGCATCTGCCGGCAGTGGATTCAAGCGCCGGGAGAGTTCGCAGACATACGTGCACTGGGCCAGCTTGCTCTCCCCGTAGAACTTGAGGCCGTCCCGGAAGCGGTACGGGGCGAACGTTCCGAGACGATCGAAGTCAATGGCGTCGGCCGTGCGGTGGGTCTCCGACGAGACCACCACGATACGGGGCGTCTCGCCCGGCATGCGCGACGGCCTCAGCAAGCCGTCCCCGAGCAGACGATCGACGAGCACGCGGTTGGCGAGGAAGTGGACGGCGAACATCAACTCGTAGCCTTGCGCGGATCGGCTGGCACGGCGCGGCATCAGGCCTGCGTTCAGTACGGCCACATCGATGCGCGGCACCTCGCGGCGCAGCCCATCGCACAGGCGGTGGACGCTCGAAAGATCGGCGAGGTCCACCTTGAGCATCCGTACTTCGTCCGACCCCGACGCCCGCCGCACCTCTACGCCGGCATGCGGATGACCGCCCCGGCAGGCCATGAGGACGTGGCCACCGCGCCGCGCCAAGTCGATGGCCACCGCCTTGCCGAGACCGCTATTGGCGCCGGTGACAAGGCAGACCTTGCCGTCCATGCGCAGATCGTCGGGCACCGGGTCGACGGTGGCCTGCACCGATCGCCGATCCCCGATGGCGGCACGGACCGCGCTGCCGATGCTCCTCACGACCGTACTTCTCTGGCGATGCCGAAACGCGCCTGGTAGTCGCCGAACGTCCGGTGGATGCCAGCGCAATCCAGGCCGAAGTCCGCGGCACGGTAGACGTGCCTGCCGAACCGGTCTTGCACGTTGCGCGCCGCCGTGCGCTCGGCCTCGGCGCGGGCGGCATCGCCAAATGGAATGCCGGATCGCGCATAGATTCGAATCAACTCCGCCATCGGGTCGCGAAGCAGGTCGGCATAGCTGACATCCACGAAACGGCCGGGTTCTGAGGCGTCGCGCGCCGCGAGTGAACGCGCGATCATGCGCCGGGCCTTTGCGACCCAGTGTTCGGCGACCGCCGCCGGGTCGACACGGTCGCTGAACACGCCGCGACCGTGGGCGACCATGCTGCAGAACGATGTCACCGCAACCAGCGGATCGCGGTGGGTCTGGACGACGGTGGCTTCCGGAAACGTCTCGAGCAGGAGGTGCAGGTGTTCCATGTGCTCCGGTGTCTTCAGCACCCAGTAGGGCCGCCGTCGTTGCCACTCGAGGATCTGCAGCAGGGTGCGCAAGTAAGCGTAGGACGCCGCATGGTCCTGCTGCTCAAGCCAGCGCGCATAGCTCGGCACATGCATCATGGCGGCCGGCATCTGGCTCATGAACGACGCCTCGAGCAGGAAGACTTCCTCTTCCGCCGCGTCGTGTTCGACGGGGTGGACGGCGTAGAAAGCGGGCGCCAGGTAGCCGATGGCGCGTTGCGCCATCCTGGCGTGGCGAAGACGGCGGTCGAATCCTCTTCGGCCTTCGCGTGCGAAAGGAACGGGGTTGATCGCTTCCCACGCTTTGAGCGCCCGGATCTCGGGATGCGAGGCCACCAGCCTGTGCAACATCGTCGTGCCGGTCCGGGCCAGGCCGGTGATCACCACGACCTTGCCGATGGCGATTTCCCCGATCTCCGGCTGGTGTTCCAGCAGGTCGCGGGCACGCAGGCGGTTGGCCAACACGGCCTCGATCTGGCGGCGCTGCAGGAGCACCCCGACCGGGGTCAGTTCGGCCTCCTCGTTGATCGATGCCACGAGGGCCTGCAGCGCTGGTAGGAAAGACTCGTCACCGAACCGCGTCAATCCCGTGCGCCGCTTGGCGTTGTCGACCATCGCCTGCACATCCAACCGGCGCATCGACGCCCAACCCGCCGTGCGCCACGTCAGCGCATTGAACAACGCCACGGCCCGCGGCCGGTAGGGCCGGCGATAGTCCGTGGCGGACTCGGCAGCCTGTCTCATCCGTCGCGCCGCGCCGCGGCCAGTTCGCCGAGTTTCACGACCTGCGTGGCCGGCTCCGGTGGATCCACGGCCCGCACCCAACGGAAGCACATCGTGCCGGAGGTGTGGCCGGCCGTTTCGATCCAGTTGGGCAGCCCCGGGTCTTCGTGGGCGACCACCAAGCGGATGGAACCGTCGTCTTCGGTGTGCGCGAGGTGCTTATTGGTGTGGATCGTGTGGTAGCGGTAGTCCAGCGACTCCATCCAGTAGTTGTTGAGCTGGAAATTCCAGTATTCGCACTTCGGCGGCATTGCATCGATCACCAGCGCCTCGTCCTCGGCGAGGACCCAGTGGCTGTGGTAGTAGGCGATGTTCGGATCGCCGCCCGCAGCGTTGGAGACGTTCTGGTCGAAGCGCGGCAAGGCGTTGCTGTGGCGTTGAAAGTCGCGCGCCCACTTGGCGAACAGCAGCGAAGCGCCGGCGACAAGCAGGCTCGCCGACTTGAGCCCGTCGTCCAACTGCCTCGGTGTGAGCGGCGTCGGGCGACGCTCTTCAGCCGGGCAGTTGATCCGCATGATGGCGAGTTCCGCCGGCACTTCCGTCGCGCGGTCTGAGAACGTCTGGCGCACGATCAGCGTGCCGGTCTCCGCGCGCATCGGCAGCCAGTTTCCGGGTTGTGGCTCGGTGCTAAGGATCAGCTCGAACCGGCCCTCGTCGTCCATTTCGAGTTCGCTCGCCTCGACATAGCCCGTCGGCGGCATCCCGCCACCCTGACCGTAGTTGCCGGCCTGGGTGCCGAAGGCCAAGTAGGTCACCGTGTTGCGCCTGCCCACGATCCGATACTCGTAGGCACCGGAGATGGCCGCGGTCTGATAGTGGTTGTCCGGGTTGTCGGCACCGAGCTTGACCGTCTCGTGGGCAATGCGATGCAGCACCGGCGCCCTCGGATCCGCGTGTTCGATGAAGGCCATCAACGCACCGCGCGTCAGACGGCTGAGATAGCGGTAGCCCTCGGCCTGGTTGAAACTGTCCTGCGGTGCACCGGGGAAGCTCAATGCCGCGCCGGCAGCCTTGAGGGTGTCGCAGAATTCGTCCCACGCCTGGCCGCTCACCACGCGTTGCGCGGCGAGGTCGTCTTCGGTTCTGCCTCGCAGTCTCCGAAAGAACGCGGACGTTTTCCGGAAGGCCGCGAGCAAGGCGATCGCGATCTTCCTCACGGTGCTACCCGCGCAACACGGCCCCCGCTCGCACGCCCGTGTGTTCGTCGTCACGCAGGATGACCGCACCATTGCAGACGGTGGCGGCATAACCCTGCGCGCGCTGGATGAAGCGCGGCGCGCCGTGCGGGAAATCGTGGACGATCTCCGGGTGCTTCTCGTGCAGCGTGTCGAGATCGATGACGTTCACGTCCGCCCGCTTGCCGACGTTGAGCGTGCCGCGGTCCTTCAGGCCGAGGATCCGTGCCGGTGCCGCGGAAACGCGGCGTACCGCCTCGCCGATCGAGTAGAGCCCGGCGTCCCGGCACCAGTGCGAGAGGACGAAGGTCGCCCATCCCGCGTCCATGACCTGGCTCACATGCGCGCCAGCATCGCCGAGTCCCGGGAAGCAGTGCTCGCTCGAGAGCAGGTGCGCCACGGCCTTCAGGTTCTTGTTGAACGAGCGCAGCGTGAAGAGCGTCCGACCGTCGCTGTCGAGCGCCATGCGCAGGAACGTCTCGGCCGGGTGTTCGAGACGTGCTTCGGCCAATTGGGCGAGGCTCTGATCCGCATTGCCGACGTAGTTCGGCTGTTCGTGGTCGCCCATCCAGAAAAGGTTCTCCGGGGGCGTTCCCGGCTGCGCCCGCGCTTCGGCGACGAGCCGTGCCCGTGTGTCCGCGTCCCGGATCGCTTCGAGCCGCGCGGCGAAGTCGAGCTTGGCCAACTCGACCCAAGCCGGCGAGCGCCACGGGAAGCCGCATTGCAGGCCCGAGATGAACCCGGTGCCCCGCGGCGTCGAAATGGAGCTGATGTCGAGGCCCTCGGCGTGCATTCCGTCGAGCATCGCCCGCACGCGGCGGCCCGAGGTGTCCTTGGCGCCCGCGGTGATGCTGAACAGCACGCGACCGCCGGATGCTCGCGCCTCCTTGCGCAGGAGTTCCGCCTCGCCCTCGAAATCGCCACCGAGGTTCAGCACGTTCTGCATCAGTCCGCCGGCGGCTCCGACCTCCGCGGCGATCGCCTCGACCTCCTCGTGATGTGCGTGCGTGCCCGGGACGTGGCGACCGTCCGGCATGTAGTGGCCCAGGAACCTGTTCGTGGAGAACCCGGCCGCGCCCGCGCGGACGGCGTCGCCGGCGATGCGCGCGATCTTGGCCTTCTCTTCCGCCGTCGGCTGTTCGGATGCGCTGCGATCCCCCATCACGTAGTAGCGGATGGCGCAGTGCCCCACCAGCCCCGCGACGTTGATGGCCGGCGCCAGGGATTCGAGGGCGTCGAGATAGTCGCCATAGTTCTCCCAGGTCCAAGGCAGGCCGGACAGGATGGCTTGTCGGGGGATGTCTTCGACGGTCTCCATCATGCCGGCCAGGATCTCCCGGTCCTCCGGCTTGCAGGGGGCGAAGGTCACGCCGCAGTTGCCGAGCAGAGCGGTGGTGACGCCATGCCAACTGATCGGGGTCAGCAGCGGATCCCAGCCAACCTGGGCGTCCAGGTGCGTGTGCAGGTCCACGAAGCCGGGGGTGACGAGTTTGCCTCTGGCGTCGATCTCGTCGGTGCCGCGGCGCGGAACCTCGCCGACAGCGGAGATCCTGCCGGCGTCGATGGCGATGGAGGCGCTGGTGGGTTCGCGGCCGGTGCCGTCGGCCACCGTGCCGTTCCGGATGACGAGATCGTGGGCCACTTGGCAACTTCCTTGGACGCTGTCGATCAGGCCAGTTTACATCGATGCTTGCCTCGGCCAATCCGCATGCGGCTATGCTTGCGAAGCGCCGCTGCCTCCGCGTCGGCTAGAGCCGCGTCGCGCAGAAAGTGCCGCCCGTGCCGGAGGATCGCGCCCGGCTCTCCCACCTCCCCGCGAAGCCATCCGCGTCGATCTGCTGCACACGCAGCACCGTGTGGCCGCCGTCGTAGAGTCGTCGGTCGACGCGGTTCGCGTCGGAACCTAGGCGCAGGAGGATCTGGCGCGTACCGCGACGTTCGGACTCGAGGACCAGCACGCCCGGTGCGTGCGGGTCAGTCGACGCCGGGTCGCCGATGCGATGGGCACCGACCGCCCCGAGGTCGATGTCCGTCGACCCTTGCAGCGGCGTCGACGCGGAACCGAGGACCTCTCGTGCCGGTGGGGATGCCGCGAGCACGAGGACACCGCTAACCCTCCGCCCGCCCGTGCGCGCGACGAGGACGAGGCGGTACCGGCCCTGAGCGCCGACCAGCGTGGCGTCCTGGGCCAGCGCGCCTGCCGTAGGCCGGCACGAGTCGATCTCGGAGACCGACTTGGCCGCGTCCGCGGAAACGTCGACGAGGGACGCGCCGGCGCACGCGAGCAGCGCAATACCGGTTCGCCTGGACATCACCGCCCCGTCAATGACACGGCATCGACCGCGATGGGGACGATGTGCAGTTGCTCGTCCACGGTGCCTGAGCCCGACGTGACGACGCACCTCCCAGGCACCGTCGCGGCGAGGACCTGTGCACGCAGCGCAAAGCTGGTGGCGGACTGTGGCAGCGCAAAGGACTCGGCACGCGACACGTCCACGCCGTACCCCAAGTCGGCCAGGGACTGGATCGTGATGGCGCTCAGCGGCTGCGCCTGGCCGATCGTCAGGATTGGCGTCATCAGTTCGTGACCGAGCACGGATTCCCGCCAATGACTGTCCGCGCGCCCGGCGCCTCCAACGTTCGCCACGGGGACTTTGCCGCCCTTGTGGGAACTGCCGCCGGCCACGTCGAACGCTGCCAGGGCCAGCGGACCTACGAAGTGCGTGTCGGGCGGCGGCCGGACCTCCTGCCGAAGTTGATTGAGAGCTGGGTTCCGCAGCAGGCTGAACTCGTGCCAGATGCCGAAACCGAGGGCGTGCCCCATCTCGTGCAGTAGCACGTGCCGCAGCAGCATCGGCGATGTGTCCTCAAGATCGTCCGAATCCAGCGTGATTTGGGCGACGGCGGGCAGCCACGAGGCCCGCCGTCGGAAGCACGGTCCCGCGGACGCCAGCGTACCGCCGACACCGTCGATCGAGGCGAGGCGCACGAAAATGCGCAAGTCGTCAATCACGTCCGCCACCGGGGCTTGTCCGGGCACGCAGCCGTCGAGCGATATCGGTCCGTCCGAGAAGTCGATGTCCGGGAGACTCGTCGTGACGATACTCGCCCAGGTGTCCGCCGCCGACTCCACGGCGCTACGGAGGCTCGCCGTGGCGGTGCCCACGACCACGGCATCGATGTCGAAGCGACTTGATCCAGGGGTCGTCGCCTCCGCGACCCGGGACCAGCCCGCGCTCACCGAATCGGCACACGAGGAGCCGCGGTAGCGATACACGACCTCGTAGGTCATGCCGGGCTCGGCGAACGAATCAACAGAGACCTCAACGGACACGGTGAGGTCGGCGGCGGTGCCTGCGTTGTTGGTGGCGGTGAAGCAGAAGGTCCCCCAACTGCCCACCGGGGCCTTCTGCCGCGCACGGGCCTCGTAGGACCGTTGCTCGTCCAGCGCGAAGGCGTCCGTGAACTCGACCGTCAGGTTGTCCCCTGTGGTGTCAAAGGTGGCCGTCGGATCAGAGCGGAGCTGTGCTCCGACGATGACCATGAACGTTCCCGCTGCCGTCTGGCCCATGGGGTCGTGAGCGGTCACCGCAATTGTCGCCCGGCCAACGGCGATTGGACGCACGACGACGACGTGCCCTTCTACGGC
This sequence comes from Gammaproteobacteria bacterium, assembly GCA_026706385.1. Classification (GTDB taxonomy): domain Bacteria; phylum Pseudomonadota; class Gammaproteobacteria; order Pseudomonadales; family Azotimanducaceae; genus VXYL01. The sequence goes on along the minus strand of JAPOYV010000056.1, from coordinate 7,090 downwards.
AGCGACCGCCACCGACGAGTTCCGCGACGCAGCTTCGAGCCAAACGAACTCGTCGTCCGGCTCCGCGAACGCATCCGACAGGTCGAAGCGCTCCGCCGCCCCGCCGGCGGTCAAGGTCGTCGTGCTCGGCAGACGGTCCGCCAGGATCCGGGGCGGCGAGTTGGGGAGCGGCGTCCTGGTCATTCCGGCACCCAACTCGGACCAAGGACCCGTGCCTTCGGCATTCGCGGCGCGGACGCGAAACTCGTACTGCGTCTGGGACTCTAGGCCCGTGAGTCGCGCGGTCCTCGCCCGGCCATCGTGTCCGGCGTCCTGGAAGTCCTCCTCCGGCGAGCGGTACTCGACGTCGTAGTCGTCAATCCGCGGACCGGTGTTGCCAGGTTCCTCCCAGCCGATCGTCAAGCTCGTCGCGGTCGCGGACTCCACGCTCGGCCGCGCCGGCGCGTCCGGCGGCTCGTCCACATCGGTGACGAACACAGTCAGCGCAAGGCTCGCCACGTGTTCGCCCGCAGTCGCCTCCACCGCCAGTTCATAGCGCGGCCGAACCTCGTGGTCGTACGCGACACCGTCGCGGGTGCTGATCTGACCCGTCGCGTCGTCGACAAGAAATGCGTCCGCATCGGGGCCGCTTAAGGCGTAGGCAGGCGACCGGCGACCCGCCGTGGCCGTCACCGGGCTGCCGACCGGCGACCCCGGTACGGTGTTTTCAGGAACCTCTCGCGTTGCGCTCTCGCCCTCGGCGAACTGCGGTCGCGCGATGAGCGTCGTTCCAGTTCCCGGCAGCGACCAGTCGCCGGCGCCGAACTCGTTCGCGGCACGCACGCGGATCTGGTAAGTGGTGTCGTCGACGAGGCCGGTGATCGTGGCCTCGGGCGCGTCGCTGTCATGCGGCCATGCAATGTAGTCCGCGTCGCCAGCCGCCCGGTATCCGACGTCGTAGCCGGTAGTCGGTACGGGACTGCCGTCCGCAGGCGGCGGCCAGATCGCGGTGAGGCTGTCCCCGGTCGCTTGCACGATGTCCGGCGGCTCTGGGCGCCCGGGCGGAGCACGCCACCAGGGGCGTCGCACCAACCACCACAGCACGTCGTCGGTTAGGGGTTCCGATTGCTCCTCGGCGCACGGCGTCGACGCAGCAGGCTCGGCGCCGCCAGGCGGCACGAGGCCGACCGCGAAGCTCGCAATCACGCAGGCAAGCCAAGTCGTTTTCGGTGATCGGAGAGGCACGCTCACTGAGAAGCCCGCCCAGTCGCGCCGGGTTGCGCACATGCTGACGACTGCTGCAGTCGGCCCGCCTATAGTGTAGCAATCCCATGCTGGCCGCCGCCTCGCATTCCGTGCGGTACGTGGACGCCGCCAAGACCCAAGGAATCTACTGACATGGCAACAGCCGTCGACGCGCGCCAATCGGGCATGCCCGGTCCGGACGACGTGGACCAGAACCGACTCAAGCGGACAGATGCCGCCTTGGCACGTCGCTTCGTGGAGTTCGCCGATCTCGAGTGCGCCGCGTCGGGATCCGGAATGAGCGTGAACTCGCCAACGTACGCCGCGCTCTCGCGGTACATCGCCAAGCACCCCGATCTGCTCGCGTTGGCGCGCGAATGCCGCGCCGGGCAGCCGATCCCGAACCTCTTGCTCGCCGCCGTCAAGCGCGTCGTCCAGGACGCGCCGAGATCGGCGCTTGCCCCGCACTACGAGCGGGCGGCGCGGGGTGATCGCCCCTCCGCGGCGCTGCCCGGTGCCTTTGCGGAGTTCTGCGCCGACAACCGCGCCCGGATCCTCGCACTCCTCGAGAGCCGCAACGTGCAGACCAACGAGGTCGGTCGCTGCTCGCACCTGATGCCCGCGTTCGGCATCGTGTCCAAAGTCGCGCGACAGCCCGTGGCGCTGATCGACGTCGGTGCCGGGGCCGGATTGAACCTGCTCTGGGATCGATTCGACTACCGCTACTCCGACGGCTCGGCGTTCGGAACCGGGCGTTCACCGGTGCGGATCGACTGCGAAAGCCGTGGACCCATGCCCGAGACGCCCGCGCGGTTCCCGGAGGTTGCCTATCGCGTCGGCATCGACCTCGAGCCGATCGACCTTGCGGACGACGAGCAATACCGCTGGCTCCAGGCGCTGGTCTGGGCGGACCATGCGGATCGCACGGTCCTCCTCGCCAACGCCCGTCGGATCTGGTTGCAGGACTCGCCTCGCGTCGTGGCCGGGGATGCCGTTGAGAGGCTGTCCGAGTTGATCCGGGCCGCGCCGATCGGCGCGGCGCTCTGCATCTTCCACTGCCACGTTCTCAACCAGTTCCCGGCTTCCGCTCGGGCAGCGTTTACGGAAGCGCTCCGTTCCGCATCGCACCAAAGGCCCGTGTACCACGTCTCGTCGGAGGGCGAGCATTTGAACGTTACGCGGCTCGTCAATGGGCGCTCGCGCCCCCTGCTGTCCGTCTTGCGGAGCGCTCACGGGCGCTGGGTGGAGTGGTCGGACGGTTAGCGCGACCGGCACAGAGCGAACATGGCATGATCCGCGGCTTTCACCCGGAGTCCTCGTCGTGGAGCTACGCCCGAACCGCATCCGTCGCAAACTCGAGGCCGGCGAGCCGGCATTCGTCATCGGCGGGTTCACCCACGCCGATGACATCGACGCCTTCGGTCCGGTCGGCTTCGACGGCGTCTGGCTCGAGGGCGAGCACGGTGGCGTCGATGCCGCCGATCTCGGGAACCTGACCCGGGCGTGCGACATCTGGGGCATGACCTCGGTCGTGCGCGTCAACCGCAACGAGCAGGGCCTTATCTATCGCACGCTCGACCGCGGCGCGCAGGCGATCGTCGTGCCGCACGTGGATACACGGGCGGATGCGGAAAACCTAGTTGCCGGCGGCAAGTTCCCGCCGCTCGGCAAGCGCGGCCTATTCACCAGCCGGCAGGGCTACGGCGTTGGCGACTACCTGGCCCGCGCCAACGACGAGACGCTGCTTATCGCCCTCATCGAGGACATCGAGGCGTGGCAGAACCTCGACGAGATCCTCGAGGTGGATGGCATCGGCGTATTCTTCGTCGCGCCGTCGGACTTCGCCGCTTCGATGGGGCACATCGGCGACATGGGGCACCCTGATGTCCAAGAGAAGATCGAGGACGCGCTCAAGCGGATCGTCGCCGCAGGCCGCACGGCCGGGACGTTGGCGATGAACAGCAACGTGCGTCACTTCGCCGAGATCGGCGTGCGGTTCTTCTTCACCGTCACCGGGCCCTGGGTTGGCGCCGGCGCGGCGGCGTTCAAGGCGAGCGCGCTCGAAGGTATTGACTAGCGCTCGCGAGTTGCCGGTAGCCCTAGCGACCGATTCCGAAGCTCACGCGGAAGTAGGCGAAGCGTCCCGCAAGGCCGAAGGGCGTGTCCGTTGGATAGCGGATTCCCCACAGCACGTTCGACAAATGCGTTTTCGGCAGCTCCGTCGGCAACTCGTCGAACAGGTTGTTGACACCTACCGCGCCCCGGAGGCTGCGGCCCTCGAAACGCGCTTCCAGGTCAAACGTGCGTGCCGCGTCCACCGCGATCTCGCCGGTGTCGATCGGATGCTGCACGGTGTCGCCGAAGTGGTTCACGCGCAAGAGCGCACCCCAGTCGCCGCGCTGCCAGTCGGCCGCGACGTTGGCCTGGCTCTGCGGTTGACCGCGCTCCAGAACGGCCGCCCCCCAGCCACCGTAGTAGTCGCCGAAGCTCAAACCCGCCGGCACCCGTTCCGGCAGGTTGCGTCCTGTGATCTCGGTCTCGTTGACGTGGGCGTTCGCCGACAGCCAAAGGTAGCCCCCGGCAAAGGCCGTCCCCCACCGTGCCGCCACATCGAAGCCCTGGGTGCTGGTGTCGACACCGTTGAAGAAGAACGCCGCCGTGGCGACCTGCTCGGTGGCGCACGCCGGAATCCCGGTGCACCCCAAGCCCTGGGAACGCACCACCCGGTCATCGACGTCGGTGCGATAGAAGTCCACCGTCAACCGGGCCCGGTCGTCGGCTGAGCGCAGAACGATGCCGGCGCTTGCGTTTCGCGATGTCTCGTGTTCGAGCGCGTCGACTCCGAAGGCGCGCGAGATCGGATGCCCTTCGTTGGCCGAGAACGTGGTCGTCAAGCCCTGCTCGCTGCCGACGAACAGGATCGAGTTGAAGCGCCGCTGCGACAGGCTCGGCGCTCGAAAACCGGTGGACAGCGCGCCGCGCAAGGCGAGCGCCTGAGAGAGATCGAGACGCGCCGTCACCTTGCCCGTGGTCTGCGCACCCGCATCGCTGTAGTCCTCGGCCCGCAACGCCGCACCCAGACTCAGCGCTTCCGTCGGCGCGCTCTCGAGATCCAAGTAGGCGGCCAGGCTGTCCCGGTCGCCGGCGCTCAGCGCTGCGTTGCGCGGCCCGTAACCGGGATAGCCCTGGAATCCGCACGCCGCGACCGTACCGTCCAAGGGCGTGCCGTCCGGCCCGACCGCGAAGGCCCGGAAGTCCGTGCGATGGGGGGTCCCGCAGGCCCAGGCCGCCGTGTCTCCCGCGACCTGGCCGTAGCTCTCGCTACGCCGCTCAAGACCGGCGGCAAGCGCCGTCACTGCTCGACTGTCGAAGTTGCGCCGGACGTCCACGTTGAAGGTCAACTGGTCGAACTCAATGCTGCCGCTGTGACCCGCCGTCGGCCCCGCATTGGCGACGATCTGCGCGATGCTCGCACCCGGGTTGTCGGCGACGAATTGCGCGCCAATGGATGCGTTGATCGAGTCCGAGACCGAGAAGTCGAAGGTGTTCTTGCCGTAGTTGAGGCTCGCATCGACGTCCCATGCGCCCACTGGGTTTCGCCAACCGACCGCGACCGACTGGTCATCGATTGCCGACTCCTCGTAAGGCAGGAAACCGTTTGGATAAACGGGGTGGGTGTTGCGTTCGTGGAACGTGATGAAGTTCGGCAGTACGAAGTCCCACGTCTCGTCGCCGGTTTGGACGCCGTCCCAATAGTTGTGGCGGAACCGGTACGCGCCGGTCGAGCGCCCCTCGCGCTTGGATAGCCCGCCAAAGGCGTAGAGTTCCGCCGCGTCGCCGACCGGCAGTGCCGCGTTGAAGAACAGCAAACGGCCACCGTGCGACGGCGAACTGAAGGTGATGAGTTCGTCCTGGTAGCGGGGATCCAGGCCTCCGTTGCCGCCATTGCGCATGATCGCCTCGCTGTCGTACCACTCGGCCGTCACGTTGAGAAAGCCGTCGCCCGCGAGCGCGATGCCGCCATTGAAGGTCACGCCGAGGCGACCGCCCTCGGCGTCGGCAGTCCGGCCGCCATGCACGGTCACTTCGCCGCCGGTGGCCTCCTTGAGCGCCAGGTTGATGACGCCTGCAATGGCGTCCGAACCGTACTGCGCAGCCGCACCGTCGCGAAGCACCTCGACGCGGGACACCGCCGCCGAGGGAATCGCGCGCAGGTCCGTGCCGCCCGTCCCGTAGCCGATCACGCCGTCGAGGACGCGCAGCCACGCCATGCTGTGCCGCCGCTTGCCGTTGACCAGCACGAGCGTCTGGTCCGGCGCGAGCCCGCGCAACGTGGCGGCGTTCAGGAGTGCCCCGTCGCCCACCGACAACCGGGTGTAGTTGAAGGACGGTGCGAGCTTGGTCAACGCCGCACCAAGGTCCAGTTCGCCGGTGCGTTCCACGTCCAAGCCGTCGTGCAGGTCCACGGGTACAGGCAATTCGTCGGCGCGGCTCTCGATGCGCGCACGGCTGCCGATGACGACCACCTCCTCGATGGACCGGAGATCAGCGCGGCTGGATTGCTGCTCGGTGGCGACTGTGGACACGGCGAGCGCCGTCAACGCGACTTTGACAACCCGACGAACCGTCAGCATGACCGTCTCCCCCTTGAGGTCGCAGCGGATTGTGCGCCTGAGGCGGCCAGGCGCACAACATGGAACAACGGCACGGCAAGACAGTCCCAGGCGCCTTTCTCGGACTGATTGTGCGCCACACGACATCAATGGGTTCAGCTCGCCATCAACGGGCGTTGCTCGCCAGGGCTGCCCCAAGCGCAAGTCAACGGACCCACTAGGCCGGAACCACGCGTCGCATCGGCGGTCAAAACGGTCACTTGTCACCGAGGCGGGAGGATCGCATGCCGGCAACGTTTGTTCGGTCGAGTGGTGGACTGATTGCGCTCGCGGCTTTGGTCGTCGCCAGTGGTTGCGTCATCGTGTCCCGAAACCACGAGATCCAAGAAGTCCGATTCAGCGAGCCGCCCATCGGGGCCGTCGCGACCGTCGGCATCGGCGAGAGCCTGCTCAAGGAAGGTATGAGCATCGAGATCGACGCGATTCACTTAACGCGCGACGTGCCGGTCTCGCTGGCTTGTACCGTGCGCAGCGGCACATACACGAAGGATGGCGAGACGCGCCAGGGCGCGTTCTACTCGCCAAGTCGCCATGGCGATCCGGGGAAGATCTTGCGCGCACCCCTTTCCGACCCGGTTCGCGCGGTGCATGTGCCGGCCCGGAGCGACCGCATCTGTGTGGTCGACATGTTCAATCTGAAGTGGTGCAAGAAGGGACAGCTGTGGCTCGAGACGACTCAACTCGCAGTCTCCGACCGAGCCTTCCAACAGCAGCTGATTTACAACGGCATCCACGCGGGTCGGATCAGAATCGGCTACCACGAGTCCTCGCCCAGCGTCACCCGTCCGGCGTTCAACACCGAAGTCGAATACGACCTGGCGCAATCCAACCTGCTCACCTACAAGGGCGCACGTGTGGAGGTGCTGGACGCCTCGCCCGAGTCGATTACGTTCCGGGTGCTATCGCACTTCGACTAGTCCGCTTCGCGTTCTAGCGCCGGCGTCCAACCACTGCGCGCAAACGTCCGCCGCGCTCAAGGCAACCGCGCTCAAGCGCACTCGGTTTGGTCCACCCGCACCGTTTGTGTACTGTCCGACCCATGCGCTCGCTCTCGGCCACCACGGCCTCCCTGGCCCTTCTGATGACGGTGCTTGTCATTGGGGCGCAGGAGCCCTCAGCCGGGGAGCGCGAGGGGCCTGCCCCTCGCATGGAAGAGCCCTCAGCCGGGGAGCGCGAGGGGCCTGCCCCTCGCA
>JAPOYV010000031.1 GCA_026706385.1 Gammaproteobacteria bacterium | reverse complement strand
GGAACGTGAGGCGGTAGTGCTTGTCCTCGCGCGCGGACTCCTCGCGCCCGATCCAAGTCGCGAGTTCGCCCTCCACGTCGACGGTGAGCGCCCCGGCATCCGCTTCGATGCGCGCGGGGTAGAACGCCGAGGCCAGGTCGCGCCCGGCCATGCGCCGGGCCTCGGCGGCCACCCAGGCGCTGATCGCGCCCCGTGCCGACGGGTGGCTCAGGCGGGCGGCCACCTCGCGGACGTGCCCCGCGTTCTCGGGCGTGAGCGACAGCAGCGTCACTGCTGCCGTCCGCGCCATGTCCTCGAGGTACCGCTGGCCGGCGCGGCCGGCGCCGACCTCCCAGGCCGGCCCTGTCACTGCGGGCACGAGTACCGTGACCGACTCGCGCCCGGCGAGGCCGAGGGACAGGACCAGGTTGGCCGCCATCGAGAGCACCACGAGGCCTGCGAGCGCCACCCGCGCATCACGGGCGCGGCGGAGCCCGGTCTCCAGCACTTCGCGTTGCACGGCCGCCCTACCCTATGAGCCGCCGCACGTGGCTCGGTGGCGTGGCCTTCAGGCGCAGCACGAAGTCCGGCAGAAACCAGTAGAGCGCGTAGCGGGCGATGTTCGCGCCGCCGCCCCGCTTGACGCGGCGGAGCAGCAGCCACCCGCCGACCCCCGCAACCAGGCCCGGCACGAAGGCGTTGGCCGCGAGGCCCAGGAGGGCCGGACCCATCAGGACGGCCGCCTCGTCGACGGTCCAGAACAGCCACCGCTCCGGATCGTCGAGCCGGCGCGGGATCGCATGGCGGGCGGGATCAGCCACGGCAGCAATCTCAGACGATCGCCGTGCCGACGAGGCCGGTCACGATCCCCGTGCCGGCCCCGGCCGCAACGCCGACGCCGACCGCGCCCATCAGCTGCATGGCGTTGAAGCGGAGCACCGAGCCCACGAGGGCCGCGCCCACCGCGAGCGCCGCGGCGAGCTGGCCGCCGGTGCCGGAGACCATGTCCGTCACCGTGTCGAGCGGCGCATCAAACGTGGTGTCAGTGGTGGCGAGCGCCAGATCGATGCCGCCCGCGGCCAGCAAAATCGCCGCGGCCGCCAGACGAGGGGCCGCCGCGCCCCGCCGTGACAGGAGTCCCGTCACCGGCTCGCTCCCGTGAGGGCAGTGCCGTCATCGGAGGTCGAGGTCCGCCGTCGCGCCTCGGCCCAGGCCTCCAAGTCTTCGGTCACGTACCGCACCCGGCCGCCGAACTTGAGGTACACCGGCCCGCTTCCCTTCACCCGATAGCGGTCGAGGGTGCGGGGTGACAGGCCGAGATACTCGGCCGCCTGGTGCGTGTTCAGGTAACGGGTCCCGTTCGCCGTCATGCCGGTCTCCTTTCGCCAGTTCCCTCCCCGCCGGGTCATGGCTCGGCGTGGGCCCGGGAATTTCAACCGAGAAAACGGTGCTTGGGCAGGGACGGTTTGGGAAAATCGATACCGTCCCCCACAGGGGTTGCCTACAGGCATGTTGCAGCCGCCAACGGTGCGCACGACGCGTACCGCTCGGTCGTACCCGTGACGGGGTTCGCACCGGTCCGCCACGCGGCATGTCGTTGTGGGGAAGCGCCGGTGCGGTCCGGGCATCGATCGTCGCCGGATCGAGCGCATGCAGGCAGTGCCTTCTTGGCGGTCGGGGAATGCCTGCCGGTGACTCGCCGAGGAAGGGGAATGCGCGGGTATCGGCAGACGGCCGGCAGCGGCGCGTCCAGGCGTCGCTACTCAGTCCGCTTGAACAGCGAAGTAGGGCGGCGCGCTTCGCACGCTTTCCCGAGGACAACGCATGCCCCCGATTGGGGGGCTCGGGAAGCGGGATCAGTGCATCGTGGGAGAGGGAACCGACACCTCAAGCTCATGAGCGCGGTTTGACTTGCTAGCCGGTCCAGGGGGCCGATTGCAATGATCGCGGCCTCCGCGCGTTCACCAAAGCCGGCCGTGAGCGTCTCCGGTGATAGGCGGCTCGACGAACTCTTCGGGTAGATGCCTAGTTTCCGCCCGCCCTGTGTGGTTTTACGCCGGCCTCTCGTGCCGACCGAATCCGTCCGATCTGGCGCCCGTCTTACAGACGGAAGTTTCCTGCACGTCGTCCCGTAGGTGGGCGCCGATGCTCCCGGTAATTCGCGCAGCGGCGGTCTGGATGGAATCCCGGGCCAAATGCGCGTAGCGAGCAGTGGTCTTTATCTGAGTGTGTCCCAGCAGCATCCCGATCATGGTCAGGCTCTCGCCGAGGGCTAGCGCACGGCTCGCAAAGGAGTGCCGGAGATCGTGGATGCGCACGTCCTCCAGCCCGGCGCGCTTGCGGATAAGCCGCCAGGGCTTTTGCAAATTCACGAGGTGTGAGCCGGGTCTCGCGCCGGCGATGACCCAAGGACTGTCAGCGGTGCGCGGTATTGCTTCCAGTACGGCGCGAGCCTCGGGCCCGAGCGGTACCGCTCTCCCCCCGGTCTTGGCGTCGGGCAGCTCTATGCAATCCTCCCTGATGTACTCCCACCGCAACGTCTGGATTTCCGACAAGCGACAGCCGGTGAGCAGCAGCAGTCGGAAGGCAGCGACGGCCGAGGGCATCTCGCTTTCGACCTCGCGCAATACCTCGCCCAAGCGATCGGTCTCTTCCGGTGACAGGAACCGCTCGCGGGGGCGTTCCTTGTAGACCTTGACGTGGCGGCATGGATTGGAGCCGTCCGCGCGCCAGCCCCACACCTCCGCCAGAGAAAACATCTTCGAGAGCACGGCTAGCGTTCGATTTGCCTGATATGGCTTGTCGCGCATTGCATGATGCAGTTTTGCGATGTCCTTACGAGCGACTGCCGCCACTTTCACCGTTCCGATCGCCGGGTTGATGTACAGCCTGATCCGCCTCGCGTACTCCTCGCGGGTCGTCGGCTTGCAATGGGTCGCGACGTACTCTTCCAAGAAGCGCTTGCTGAGATCCGCCGTGGCCGGAGCAGCAGACGGCGTGGCGCCGCCGGTGGCGGGATCGATCCCCTTCTTGGCACTGGCAAGGATCTGCAGCGCCTCCGTCCTTGCGTCATCCGGGGTGAACGGCCCGTGTTGGCCGATCGTGAACCAGCGGAGCCGCCCATTGAGGCGGGTCTGGACGACATAGTGCTTCCGGCCCGACTTCCGGACACGCAGGCCAAAACCGGTGAGTTCGCTATCCCAGTACACCGCGTCCTTACCGTTCGGCTTGAGGGCATCGACAGTGCGCTTGGTGAGCTTGGAGACTTGCTTCGCCATGACCGGATTTTCTCGGAATTTGCGCTGGCTCAGATCGACAGCTTCGACATCGACTGGACGTCCACAGGGGCGGGCGGACTGGTTCAGGGCGACCCGTTGCGCTCGCGCGGCCTCGCATGCTGTCGGTAATCGAACCTGTTGCTTGGTGACCACACTACCAAAGTGGCAAACATATGGCAAACACTTTGGGTATTCTTACTGGCCCTCTCTTTCGCAGGCAAGACAACGTCTGTCTACCTAAGTACCTCCAAATACGGCAATTTAATGGGGAATTCTGTGAACCGGATGGTGGAGCCGAGGGGGGTCGAACCCCTGACCTCGTGAATGCCATTCACGCGCTCTCCCAACTGAGCTACGGCCCCAATCCTCCAGCGGGTTGGCCGGATTGTGTGCAAACGAATGCAAGCGCGCAACCTGTCGGCGCTATTCGTCCTCCAGTGCTTCGTCCTCGATGGTCGGCTTCGGAGAGGGTCCCAGCGACACGCTATCGGTGTCGTCTTCGAATTCATCTTCCTCTTGCTTGGTCTCATCGGCAGCGTCGTCCACGACGTCATCACTGGCGACGTCGGTCTTTTGCACGGCCGCCGCCGTCCTCTGCTGCATGATTCGGACCTCGTTTCCGCATTTCGGGCACTTGGGCGGTGACTTGTTGAGGTCGAAGAAGAGAATGCCGCAGTCGCTGCAGGCGCGTTTCTCTCCAAGATCGAGTTCCGGCACGATACAAGTCCTTCGTGGAAATCGGTGCGGCGGGGACGCCCCTTTGCCACGATCGCCTGTGCGAGTCAAAGCCTGCGACGCGCCGGCGCAGCGGACGGCCGACCCCGGCATCCCCAGCGGGGCCGGAGAATTCCGATCGGTGGCAGATTTCCGGGGCATACGGGCCATTGTCACGCGGCATACGGTGCTCCCGTTCGCCCGCACGCCAAGCCCCGGAGCCAGCTGGCCAGCGGCCGTGCACAGACCAGCGGAACCAGGATCGGCCGTCGCCAGGCGTCTGGCCCCGCCGTCTAGCCGGTTGGCCGCAGTATCCGACCTGCTCCCCGGAATAGGGATCTCCCAGCGACACCAAGGAGATTCGCGGGCGTTTGTTCGGTCATGCTATCGTGGCGTCGCACGATATCCGTGCTGTCCAATCACGC
>JAPOYV010000098.1 GCA_026706385.1 Gammaproteobacteria bacterium | reverse complement strand
AATGGGGACATCTCTGAATTGGAGAGAAGGGGACATCTCTGAATTGCTTTGACACCGGGCGGATGCAGGTACCGAGACCGGCGTTGAGGCGCTACCATCGACACAAATCGCCAAGGAGCACGGCACATGCTTCCTTCCCAGGCGACACCATCTGACAGAGGGACACCATGACCTACAACAACATCATCTACGAGACCGACGAGCGGCTCGCGTTCATCACGCTCAACCGCCCGGAAAAACTCAACGCCTTGAGCCACGCGCTGCGCGGCGAGGTCTACGACGCCATGAAGGAAGCCGAGGCGGATCCGGCGATCGGCGTGATCATCCTCAAGGGCGCAGGACGGGCATTCTCCGCCGGCTACGACCTGGCACCCAATCCCGACGAGCAGAGCGACTACGTCAGTGACCGGTCCAACATGCCGGACGTCGGCACGACCCATCCGCAGCACTACGACTGGTCGCGTCACGCGCTGATGGGCCATTGGCAGATCTGGGAACTCGCCAAGCCCGTCATCGCCCAGATCCACGGCTGGTGCCTGGCGGGCGCGACGGAACTCTCGTCGATGTGCGATATGCGCATGATCGCGGACGACGCGCGCGTCGGCTACCCGCCGGTCCGCGCCATGGGCACGATGGACATGATGTGGGCGCCCTGGTTCCTGCCCCCCGGCAAGGCCCGCGCATTCGCCTACACCGGCGACTGGTTCAGCGGCCAGGAGATGGCGGACTTTGGATGGGCCACCTACGCCAAGCCGAAGGACGAACTCGAGGAGTTCACCATTCGCTTCGCGCGGCGCCTGGGCCACATCGACAACGACCAGTTGAACTACAACAAGCGCGCCGTCAATCGCCAGTACGAGATCATGGGCATCCGCACCGGGCTCATGTCGGGGACCGACGTGGAGGCCATGTCCAAGCACCGTCCGGCCGCCGGCGAGTTCGGCCGCCGGGTGCGCGAGTTCGGCCTCAAAGCGGCACTCGAGTGGCGCGACGGTCCGTTCGAGGACTTCCGCGGCGCGTACGCCTCGGCACCGAAGGACCGGCCGATCGCCGGGACCGAAGGCCAGTCGAAGCCGGGCGACGCCGACTACAGTCGGTAGCGGACGATGACCTACGAGGTCGCGACGACGTCGCCCGAGATCGACCAGGCCATCGTCAAGGCCCGGCAGTGGGCCGACGAGGAGTGGTTGCACGCGCAGTTCGCTTGGCTGCGCGCGAACGACCCCGTGCGGCGCATGGCCCCGGACGGCTTCGAACCGTTCTGGTCGATCACGCGGCACGCCGACATCCTCGCCGTCGAAGGCGACAAGCGGCTGTTCATCAACGACCCGCGCCCCATCCTGGGCCCGAAGCTCTTCGATGCGCTGGTTCAGCACATGACCGGTCGACCCCACCTGGTCAGGTCGCTCGTGGAGATGGACGACCCGGACCACAAGGCGTACCGCGCCCTCGCGCAGCCCTGGTTCCTCGGCTCGAACCTGCGCAGGCTCGCCGGGCGCATCGACGAACTGGCGAAGGACTACGTCGACCGGTTGGCGGACTTCGGCGGCGAGTGCGACTTCGTCAAGGACGTCGGCACCTGGTACCCGCTACGCGTCATCATGTCGATCCTCGGCATCCCCGAGGCCGACGAGCCGCGCATGATGAAACTCACCCAAGAGCTCTTCGGCAGCACGGATCCCGATGTCGCAAGGTCGTTCGCGGACACGGCTCTCATGGAGGTGGTCGCCGATTTCGACGCCTACTTCGAGGCGTTGACCGCCGAGCGTCGCGCGCGGCCCACCGACGACATCGCCAGCGTCATCGCCAACGCCACGATCGACGGAGAACCGTTGCCTGTCCACGAGACCAACGCCTACTACATCCTGATCGCCACCGCCGGCCATGACACGACCAGCGCGACGACCGCCGGCGGGCTGCTGGCCCTCATCCAGAACCCGGACCAGTGGGCCAAGCTCGGCGCCGAACCGGAGCGCCACATGGCATGCGCGGTCGACGAGATGATCCGCTGGGTCACGCCCGTGCGCCAGTTCATGCGCACGGCCACCGCCGATTGCGAGGTCGGCGGCCAGGCCATCGCGGCCGGCGAGTCCTGCGCATTGTGGTATCCGTCGGCAAACCGGGACGAGGCCGTTTTCGACGCACCGTTCGAGTTCCGCGTCGACCGCCAGGACGCCAAGCACCTGGCGTTCGGTTACGGCGCACACGTCTGCCTCGGCCAGCACCTGGCGCGCATGGAGATCTCGGCCTTCTACCGGGAACTGCTGCGCCGGGTCGAGACCGTCGAACTCGCGGGCGAACCGCGGTTCAAGGAAGCGACCTTCGTGGGGGGCCTCAAGAGCCTGCCGATCCGCTATCGGATGAAGTAGCGGACCTACGCGACAGGCGAGGCGCCCGTGTCGCGCGACGCCGGACCGGGCGTATGCCTCGATCTGGAGTCCCGCCGACCTCGAGAAACTCGATGACCCCGGAGCCTATCTCGCGCGGCATCGCGACCGTTTGGTGGTCCTCCCCGGCCGTGAACGCTGGGAGGATCTGAAGGCACGTTGATTCGAATGCGGACGTGGACGTCCGCGCACCGACGGCGCATGATCGTCGCCTTACGGTAGGGAACTGACCATGGAACACGCCAACGACTCGGCGCTTCGCCGACGCGCCGCCCACGTCATTCCCAACGGGATGTACGGGCACATGGCCATCGGGGCGCGCATGCCCGCCGGCTATCCGCAGTTCTTCTCGCGCGCCCAGGGTGCGCGCCTGTGGGATGTCGACGGCCGGGAGTACATCGACTACATGTGCAGCTACGGGCCGATGATCGTCGGCTATTCCAACCCACGCGTCGAAGCCCGCACCTCGGCACAGCGCGCGGCGATGGACATCGGCAACGGGCCCACCGAGACCATCGTCGAACTCGCCGAAAAGCTCGTCGGCATGGTCTCGCACGCCGACTGGGCAGTGTTTTCGAAGAACGGCAACGATGCCACGACCACATGCATCATGGCCGCCCGAGCCTACGCCGGGAAGTCCAAGGTGCTCGTCGCGAACGGCGCGTATCACGGCTCGCAGCCGTGGGCCAACCGTCGCGCGCCCGGTGCGCCCGCCGGGGAGCATGACGCCTTCCCGACGTACGACTACAACGACGCCGCCAGTCTCGAGCAAGCCGCGACTGCTTGTTCTGGCGATCTTGCCGGCATCATGGTGTCGGCCTTCCGCCACGACGCGGGCTATCACCAGGAACTGCCCGATCCGCAATTCGCGGCGACCGCGCGGCGGCTGTGCGACGAAATGGATGCCGCCCTAATCCTCGACGACGTGCGCGCTGGGTTCCGCTTGAGCCTCGACGCCTCGTGGTCGCTGCTCGGCATCCGGCCGGACCTGTCCGCCTGGGGCAAGGCGCTGGCGAACGGCGAGGCCCTGGCCGCTACGCTTGGCAGCGACCGCTACCGCGACGCCATGGCGTCGGTATTCGCGACCGGGTCGTACTGGTACCAGGCGGCCCCGATGGCGGCCGCGCTGGAGACGCTCGACATCCTCACGGAGGAAGACGCGCCAACGCGCCTGGAGGCGCTCGGCCAGCGGCTGCGCCGGGGCATCGACGAGATCGCCGAACTGCACCAGCAACGCGTGCGCCAAAGCGGTCCGCCGCAGATGCCGACGATCATGTTCGAGGACGATCCCAAGGGCGAGCGGGGCAGCGCGTTCTGCAGCGCCCTGATCGAGCGCGGCGTGTACTTTCACCCCTGGCACAACATGTTCCTGTCCCTGGCGCACACCGAGGCGGACATCGACCGCACCCTGGAAGCCGTGGATGCCGCTTTGAAAGCGCTGTAGGCGGTCGTGGCGCGACGGCCCGCGATCACGGCGATCGTCCTCTGCGGTGGTCGAGGGACCCGCCTCGGGGGCGTCGACAAGCCGTTGCTCGAGATCGGCGACAAGGCCCTGCTCGGGCACGTGATCGACCGCATACGCCCGCAAGTGGATGCGCTGGTTCTCTCTTGCGCGAAAACCACGTCCGCCTACGAGGAATTCGGGCATCCGGTCGTCGAGGATCGTGATCCCGGCCAGGGCCCGCTCGGCGGTTTCGTTTCGGCCTTGGCACACGTGGGCACGCCTTGGGTGCTCACGACGCCCGCCGACACGCCGTTTCTCCCAGACAACCTGGTGGCGGCGCTCGCGGTGGTGTGCGACCGGGCCGGTGCGGCGGTGGTGACGGCGGGCGGCCACCGCCAGAACCTGGCCATGCTGCTTGATGCCGAACAGGCCCGATCGCTCGCCGCGTTCTACGAGGACGGCGGGCGCGCCATACACCGTTGGCTGGCTGCCAATGCGGTCCCCGACGTCGGCTTCCCCGAGGACGACTTCCTGAACGTCAATACGGTCGCGGATCTCGCGCGCGCCCGCAACTTGGCGACAAAGCTCGGTTGACGCGCCCATGGCGCATGGCACGCCGTTCACGGTGCGCGTATGCTGCGCGTCCATGACCGAGACCGACATCGACAAGCTGCTCGCGGCCATGAACGGCGGCAGCTACATGTCCCGTTGCGACGCGATTCGAGCCCTGTGCCCGTGCCGCAACAACAGCGTGCGCGACCTCGCCGTTTGGGCGGAGATCTTCCGCAAGGCCCAAGAAGGGGGCTTCCGAGAGCGCGACCAGGCGGCGCACGCCATCGGCACGCTCATGGACAAGGCTGCCGCCGCCGGCGCGCGGTCCTCGACCTGCGGACCCCGGCGGAACTCGCCGATTGGGTCAACGACCACCTTGGTCTCACAGGACGCGCCCGCGTTGAGGCCAACGACCCGGGCTTGAGCCGCCTT
Source organism: Gammaproteobacteria bacterium (assembly GCA_026706385.1). Taxonomy (GTDB): domain Bacteria; phylum Pseudomonadota; class Gammaproteobacteria; order Pseudomonadales; family Azotimanducaceae; genus VXYL01. Next base: position 31,741 of record JAPOYV010000098.1, on the reverse strand, counting down.
TGGCGCTGGCTTGCCCATCGTGTGCGCTGCCAGCCCGGTCGGCGGACGAGCGAAAAGGAACTGGTCGGCCGTGGCCAGCGCTACCTGCCGGAACTGTTCCAGCGACCGGCAAACGCCGCCGGGAGCGTGGCTCGGGCCGCGTAGACGACGGGCGCCGGGTGCGGGCCTCCCGGCCCGCTGTTGGACTGTGCTAGGGCGAGTGCGGAAGGGGACGTCCGCGCACCGCCCCCCAGTTTCGGGAACGCAAGTTCAACTGGCAAGATGGGCACTCCAAAGGAGCACCCGGAGATCCCGCATGATCATCGTGAACGGTCGCCTCGAGTCGACTCCAGAGAACGTGGCAGCCTTGAAGGACGCCCTCGGCGCCATGGAGGCCGCGAGCCGGGCCGAGGACGGCTGCGACGACTACACCTTCTCCGCCGAGATCAACGATCCGGGCGTGATCCGGATCACCGAGCGGTGGCGAGACCTGGACGCGCTGGCCGCACACTTCAGGAGTCCGCACATGGCGGTCTTCCAGCAAGCAATGCGGCCCCATCCGCCGACCGCAAGCGCCGTGACGTTCTTCGAGGCAACCGAAGTCGCGCCGCCTCGACCGTGAGGACCTAGCGCTTCACGCGAACCGCCAGGTCGCCGCATCGAACTGACGGCCGTTGACGCCCCGCGAGTCGGGCCCCATGAGGTAGAGGTACAGGCCCATGTGCGCGCTCGGCTCCGGCAAGGTCGCCGGGTCTTCGCCCGGGTAAGCTGCCGCCCGCATGGCGGTGCGCGTCCCGCCGGGGTTGAGGGAATTGACCCGAATCCGTCCCGCCTCGGCGACCTCGTCGGCCAGAACCTGGACCAAGCCTTCCGTGGCGAATTTCGACGCCGCGTAGGCGCCCCAGTAAGCCCGTCCGGTACGGCCCACGCCAGACGACGTGAAGACGATGGAGGCATCGTCGGCGGCGTCGAGCAGCGGAAGCACGGCTCGAGTCAGCGTGAACGCGGCGTTGACGTTGACCTGCATCACGTCCAGCCACGCCTGCACCGGGTAGTGCGCGATGGGGTTGCGCGGGCCCAAGGCCCCGGCGTTGTGGAGTACGCCGTCCAGGCGACCGTATTCGCCGCGGATGGCTTCGGTGAGCGAGTCCGCAGCCTCTTCGCCGACATGCAGGAGGTCCGCCGGCACGACCACGGGACGCGTATCCGTGTTGGCTTCGATGGCGTCGAAGACCGCCTCGAGCTTGGTGCGCGTGCGGCCGAGCAGCACCACGTTCGCGCCGTGCTCGGCATAGGCCAGGGCTGCCGTTCGACCGATGCCGTCCCCTGCCCCCGTAACCAACACGACACGCCCGTCGAGGAGATCGGGGCGCGGCCGGTAGACGCCTCCCTGCGCGCGCATCACGCGCCACGCTTTGCATGCAGGATGTAATTCACGCCGACGTCGTTTGAGACGCGGCAACGCCGGGTAAACGGGTTGTACGCCATCCCCCGGATGTCCACGACCGTCAGGCCAGCGAGCCGGCAATGCCTCGCGAGTTCCGACGGCCGAATCAGCTTCTCGTACTGGTGCGTGCCCTTGGGGAGGAGGTCGAGCACGTACTCGGCACCCACGATCGCCAACGCGAACGCCTTCGGCGTGCGGTTGATCGTGGCGAGGAAGACGTCGCCACCCGGTGCCGTGAGATCCGCTAACGCATTCACCGTGGAGCCAACGTCGGGCACATGCTCCAACGTCTCGAGGCAGGTGACGATCGCGAACTGGGCCGGTTCCCGGTCCGGATCCGCCAAGTACGACTCGGCCGTCGCCGAAAGGTAGGCGATGCGCTCCTCGAGACCGGAATCGGCGGCATGCAGCCGCGCCACCGCAAGGGGGGCCTGGCCCGGGTCTATGCCCGTGACGTTGGCACCGAGGGCGCACAGGGCTTCCGTCAGCAAACCGCCGCCGCAACCGGCATCGAGTACCGTGCTCCCTTGTACGGCGCAACGCTCCCGGATGTAGTCCACGCGCGGTCCGTTGATGTCGTGCAGCGCCTTGAACTCGCCGTCCGCGTCCCACCAGCGGTCGGCGAGCGCTTCGAACTTTGCGACCTCCGCCGGGTCGACGTTGATCACGACGCAAGCCTCCCGCGCCAGGAGGCCGCCTTTGCCAGCACGTCGTCGATGTCCAGGGTGTGGTACGCACCGTCCTCGTAGAGCAGTTGCCCGTCGACGAAGGCGTGCGTCACGCGGGCGCCGGCGGCACCGTGCACCACTTGCGCGTGAACGTCGTGCAGCGGCTGCATGGACGGGTGTTCGATGTCGATGGCGATCATGTCCGCGCGCTTGCCCACTTCGATGCTGCCGATGTGCTGATCGAGCCCGAGGGCGCGGGCGCCTCCCAAGGTGGCCAACGCGACGACGTCCGCCGCCGGCAGCGCGGTCGCATCCGCCGCCTCGTTCTTCGCCAGAAGGGCCGCCAACCGCGCTTCGGCAAACAGGTCAAGACCGTTGTTCGACGCCGCGCCGTCGGTGCCGAGGCCCACCGTCGCGCCGGCCGCGGCGAACCGCGGTACCGGGCATACGCCGCTCGCAAGCTTCATGTTCGAGTGCGGACAGTGGATCACGCGTACGCCGCGCTCCGCCACCAGCGCGACTTCCGCCTCGGTGACCGCGGTCATATGCACCGCCTGGAGGTTCTCGTTGAAGAGGCCCACACCATCGAGCAGCCGAATCCAGGTCGTGCCCACTCGGCGATTGGCCAGGGCCACCTCCGCTGCCGTCTCGTGCAGGTGGGTCTGCACACTGATGTCGACCTCGTCGGCGAGCATGGCGACGCGTTCCAAGTTGTCGCGACTCACCGTGTATGCCGCGTGGGGCCCGAAGCACGTCGTGATCAGCGGATCGTGCCGAAACCGGTCGTGCAGTTCCAAGCCCTTCGTGAAGCACTCGCCGGCGTCCTTGGCGTAGACGTTCGGCATCTCGATGATCGGAAACGCGGCCTGCAGGCGGAAGCCGGCGGCCCGGCAGACCTCGGCCGCGACATCGGGGTAGTAGTACATGTCCGACGCCGTCGTCGTCCCCGAGGCGAGCATCTCGGCGACAGCCAGGCGCGTTCCGTCACGGACGAAGTCGACGCTCATCCAGGCGTGTTCGAGCGGCCAGATGGTGTTCTCGAGCCACGCCTCGAGCGGCTCCGACTCGCCGAGACCGCGGAGCAAGCTCATCGCCAAATGGCCGTGGGCGTTCACCAGGCCCGGCATCACGACGTGATGGTCGAGTTCAACGCACGGCACCCCCGGATGGTGCGCGAAGACGTCTGCACGCGGCCCGATCTCGACGATCGCGCCCTCGCGTACAGCCACGCACGCGTCCTCGATGAGGGTGTTTTCGGGTGCGACGGGCAACAGCAAACGAGGCGCCACCAGGACGTCGGCAACGCCTCGCGAGAGCTCTCCAGACATCGCTTGAGTATAGCCCGCGTGATAGAATGCTCGTTTACCCCGCCGATGGCCCAAAGCCCACCCGATGTCCGACATTGAAACCGGCGCCGACGGGCCGGGAAGCTCCGACCGCGGCATTCTGCCGCGCAGCATCGAAGACGAACTAAGGCAGTCCTACCTCGACTACGCCATGAGCGTCATCGTCCGTCGCGCCCTGCCGGACGTACGCGACGGCCTGAAGCCGGTACACCGGCGTGTGCTCTACTCCATGAGCGAACTCGGGATCACCTTCAACCGCCCGCCACGCAAGTCCGCCTTCGTCGTGGGAGACGTAATCGCGAAGTACCATCCGCACGGCGACAGCGCGGTCTACGAGACGATCGTGCGCATGGCGCAGGACTTCGCGATGCGCTATCCGTTGGTGGACGGCCAGGGCAACTTCGGCTCGATCGATCGCGACCCTGCCGCACACCAACGCTATACCGAGGCGCGGATGGCGCGGATCGCGGGGGACCTGCTCGCCGATCTCGACAAGGAAACCGTCGACACCGTCCTCAACTACGACGAGACGATCAGCATGCCGTCGGTCCTGCCGACGCGGATTCCGAACCTTCTGGTGAACGGGTCGCAGGGCATCGCGGTCGGCATGGCGACAAACATCCCGCCGCACAATCTCACCGAGGTCATCGACGCCTGCCTAGCACTGCTAGACGACCCGGGTCTTTCCATAGATGACCTCATGGGCTACATCAGCGGGCCGGACTTCCCCACCGGAGCGATCATCAACGGCCGCGCCGGGATCGCCCGCGCCTACCGCACCGGTCGCGGCCGGATCTACGTCCGCGCCCGCGCCAGCGTCGAAGGCGTAGGCTCCGGCAAGGAATCCATCGTGATCACCGAGATTCCGTACCTGGTCAACAAGGCGCAGATGATCGAGAGGATCGCAGGCCTCGTCAAAGAGAAGCGCATCGAGGGCATCACGGAGATTCGCGACGAGTCCGACAGGGAGGGGCTGCGCGTCGTGATCGAACTGCGCCGCGGCGAGAACGGCGAGGTCGTCCTCAACAACCTCTATGCGCAGTCCCAGTTGCAGACTGTGTTCGGCATCAACTGCGTGGCCCTGGTGGACGGTCAGCCGCGCACCGTCAACCTGCATGGGATGCTCGATGCGTTCCTCAAGCACCGGCTCGAAGTCGTCGTCCGACGCTCGGTCTACCTGCTCGGACGCGCCCGACGACGCGGCCACATCCTCGAAGGACAGGCGGTCGCCCTCGAGAACATCGACACTGTTGTCGAACTGATCCGCGCATCGCGCACGCCGCAGGATGCGCGTGCGGCGTTGATGGGACGGGGCTGGCAGGCCACCTCCATCGCCCCGCTCCTGGAACGCACCGACGCCAACGCATGCCGACCGGACGATTTGGGTCCGGAGTTCGGTCGCCGTGACGACGGCCGCTACTACCTCTCCGAAGAGCAAGCGCAGGCCATCCTGGACCTCCGCCTTACCCGTCTCACGGCGCTGGAGATGGACAAGCTGCTCGAGGAGTACGGCGAGGTCCTTGACGAAATCCAGGAACTGCTCGAGATCCTTGCGTCCGAGGAACGCCAGAAGGCCACCATCCGCGAGGAGCTTGAGGACGTGCGCGAGCGCTACGGCGACGACCGGCGCACCGAGATCTTAAGTTCGCAACTCGACCTGACCGACGAAGATCTCATCACCGAAGAGGACGTCGTGGTCACCGTGTCGCATCGCGGCTACGCGAAGACGCAGCCGATTACGGTCTACCAGGCCCAGCGGCGCGGCGGGATGGGGCGTTCGGCCACCGGGCTGCGCGACGAGGACTTCGTCGAGCACCTCTTGGTCGCGAACAGCCACGATACGCTGCTGTGCTTCTCCGACACCGGCAAGGTCTACTGGCTGCGCGTCTTCCGCATCCCGCAAGGCACACGTAACGCCCAAGGGCGGCCGCTGGTCAATCTCCTGCCGCTGGCGCCCGACGAGCGCATCACGGCGATCCTGCCACTACCGAAAGGCGTGGATCTGTCGCCGCCCACCAACGACGCGGACGACGAGCCGCGCGAGGACGAGGACGCCGACGACGCGAGCCAAGCCTACGTCTTCATGGCGACCGCCAACGGCACGGTGAAGAAGACCGCGGTGGAACGTTTCTCGCGACCGCGCAACAGCGGCCTCATCGCGTTGGCACTCGAGCCGGGCAATACGCTGGTCGGTGTCGCCATCGTGGACGCCTTAAGCGACGTCATGTTGGTCGCCAGCACCGGCAAGGCGGTGCGTTTCAGGACGGAGGCGGTGCGGGCCATGGGCCGCACGGCACGTGGCGTGCGAGGCATTCGGCTGGCCGATGGACACCGTGTCATCGCGCTGATCGTGCCGGAACGCGGCGGCACCGTGCTGACGGCGAGCGAGAACGGCTACGGAAAGCGCACAGCCGTCGAGGAGTTCCCCGTCAAGGGGCGCGCCGGACAAGGGGTCATCGCCATGCAGACAGGCGGACGCAACGGTAACTTGGTCGGCGCGGTCCAGGTGTTCTCAGGCGACGAGATCATGCTGATCAGCGACCAGGGCGTCCTCGTGCGCACGCACGCCGACGACATCTCGCTTTCCGGTCGCAACACCAAGGGCGTGCGCCTGATCCGGTTGCCCGGTGAGGCGAAGCTCTCCGGCCTGCAGCGGATCGTCGAGTCCCCGAACGGCGACACCCCGGCGGAACCCGAAACGACCCATTGACCATGCGGGCGTACAACTTCTCGCCCGGCCCAGCGGCGCTGCCGGATGCGGTGCTCGAACGCGCCAGGGCCGAGTTCATGGACTACCAGGGTATGGGCTTGTCGGTGATGGAGATGAGCCATCGTTCCCAGGCTTATCTCGACATCGCTGAGCGCGCCGAGGCCGATTTGCGGGCACTGCTCGATGTCGGCGACGACTACCACGTGCTGTTCCTGCAGGGCGGGGCTTCCATGCAGTTCGCCATGGTGCCCATCAACCTCGCGGGCCAAGGCGCAACGGTCGACTACGTCCACACTGGTTCCTGGGGCTCGAAGGCCATCGCGGAGGCCGAGCGCGTGACGCAGGTGCATATCGCTGCGTCTTCGGCGGACGGCTTCACGCACATCCCCGATGAGTCGACATGGCGTCCATCGCCCGAGGCCCGCTACTGCCACATCACCAGCAACGAGACGATCGGCGGCGTCCAGTTTCACGACTTTCCTCAAACCGAAGCGCCCCTGGTCGCCGACATGTCGTCGGATTTCCTGTCCCGGCCGATCGACGTCGGGCGGTTCGGCTTGATCTACGCCGGTGCCCAAAAGAACGTCGGGCCCGCCGGACTCGCCGTGGTGATCGTGCGCAAGGACCTGTGCGGGCGCACGCCGCCCGGCACACCGCGGATCCTGGACTACGCCGTCCATGCCGAGCACGAGTCGATGTTCAATACGCCGCCGACCTACACGTGGTATCTCGCGGGATTGGTGTTCGCGTGGCTGCGCGAATTGGGCGGCGTCACCGCCATCGCCGCGGTGAACCGCCGCAAGGCCTCCAAGCTGTACGCGGCCATCGACGCGAGCAACTTCTATTTCTCTCCCGTCGCCTACCCGGACCGCTCGCTCATGAGCGTGCCTTTCACCTTGGCCGACCCGGCGCTGGACGCCCAGTTCCTGGCCGGTGCCGACGAGCGGCGGCTGCTCAACCTCAAGGGCCACCGCAGCGTCGGCGGCATGCGTGCCAGCCTCTACAATGCGGTATCCGAACAGGCGGTGGACGCACTCATCGACTACATGCAGGTGTTCGAGAAGGAGCAAGCCTGACATATGCCGGAAAACCTCGACAAAGTGCGCGAGCGGATCGACGATATCGACCGTCAACTGAGGGAGCTGCTGAATCAACGCGCCGCGTGCGCGCAGGAGGTGGCCCAAATCAAGGCGCGGTCCGAGACGGGCGATACGCCGGCCTACTACCGGCCCGAGCGTGAGGCGCAAATCCTTGCGCGCCTGCGCGCCGAGAACCAGGGGCCGTTGCCCGACGCCCACATCGAGCGGCTGTTCCGGGAGATCATCTCGTGCTGTCTGTCCCTCGAGCAGCCGCTTACCGTCGCCTGCCTGGGTCCGACCGGAACCTACACCGAGGCCGCCGCGATCAAGCAGTTCGGCCATTTCGCGAAACTGCGCGCGTTGGCGTCCGTTGGCGAGGTCTTCCGGGAAGTGGAATCCGGAGCCGCGCACTACGGCGTGGTGGCGGTGGAAAACAGCGCCGACGGCATGGTCAAGCACACGCTCGACTGCTTCATCACCTCGCCGCTCAGGGTGTGCGCGGAGATCGAGCTGCCGATCCACCACGCCTTGCTCGTCAAACGCGGCGGCAGCGCCGACAGCATCCGCGAGATCTGCGCCCATGAGCAGTCCTTGGGCCAGTGCCGCCACTGGCTCGATACGCACTACGCGACGCTGTCGCGGCGGCCCGTCGCGAGCAACGCGGAGGCCGCACGCATCGCGGCCGAGCAGGACGGCGTCGCCGCCATTGCCGGCGAAATGGCGGCGGACCGCTACGGCCTCGACATACTGCATACCAACATCGAAGACCAGGCGGACAACAAGACGCGCTTCTTCGTCATCGGCGACCAGAACGTCGAGCCGTCCGGTCGGGACCGCACCTCGATCATGGTCGCCACGCGCAACGAACCCGGCGCGCTCTACAAGGTCCTCGAGCCGTTCCATCGCCACGGCATCAGCCTGTCGAGAATCGAGTCGCGACCGTCGAAGTCGTCCAACTGGAGCTACGTGTTCTTCATCGACTTCGAGGGCCACGCCAACGAGAAGGAAATCGCGGCCGTCCTCGAAGAGTTGGCGAGCGTGGCGACGGACCTCAAGAACCTCGGATCCTACCCGCGGGCCGTATAAGACGCCCATGGAACAAACCCGTTTCTTGTTGCCTGACGGTCGGTGCCACCTCGCTCCCGGGAGAATTCGCGCAGCGAATTCTCGGCGACCGCTTGCGGTCGACAGCGACGCCGCTTGCGGTCCACAGCGACGCCGCGAAGCGGTCGCGTCATGACCGACGCCGTCAACCCCGCCATTGCGGGGCTGCATCCCTATCAGCCGGGCAAGCCGATCGAGGAACTCGCGCGCGAACGCGGCATCACCGACATCGTGAAGCTCGCCAGCAACGAGAATCCGCGCGGCCCCGGCAGTCTCGTTCGACAAGCCCTTCAAGCCGGCGTTGTGGACCTGTCCCGGTACCCGGACGGCAACGGCTTCCGCCTGAAGGCCGCCTTGGCCGAACATCACGACATCGCAGCGGAGCAGATCACGCTCGGCAACGGTTCCAACGATGTCCTGGACCTGGCGGCTCGCGTCGCGGTCTCGCCGGGGACATCCGGCGTCGTGGACGAACACTGCTTCGTCGTCTATCCATTGGCCATCGCCAGCGCGAACGGCCGCGTGGTGCGCGTACCGTCCGTCGACTGGGGTCACGACCTCGACGCCTTGGCCGCTGCGGTGGACGAGACCACGCGGATCGTCTACATCGCCAACCCCAACAATCCGACCGGAACCTGGGTGGACGACTCGGCCATCGAGTCCTTCCTCGCCCGGGTGCCGCAAGACGTCTGGGTCGTGGTCGACGAGGCGTACGCCGAATACCTAGCGCGCTACCCGAATGCCATCGCTCTAGTCGACCGCCACCCCAACCTGATCGTCACCCGGACCTTCTCCAAGATCTACGGGCTCGCGGCCTTGCGCGTCGGCTACAGCATCAGCTCGCCCGACTTCGCCGACCTGATGAACCGCGTCCGCCAACCGTTCAATGCCAACAGCCTCGGACTCCTGGCCGCCGAAGCCGCGCTGCAGGACGTGGACTACGTCGCCGAGAGCCGCCGTCTCAATGTCGACGGACTCGATCAGATCGAACGCGGCTTGCACGCCTTGGGCCTCGATTGGATTCCGTCGCTCGGCAACTTCATCAGCTTCGATGCCGGGCGGCGTGCCGGCGCCGTCTACGACGCCATGCTCGACGACGGGGTCATCGTTCGACCGGTGGCGAACTACGGCATGCCCAATCACTTGCGCGTGACGTCAGGACTCCCGCCCGAGAACTCGCGATTTCTGACAGCGCTCGAACGCGCGCTCGAACGCACCGCACGGTGACCACGGGCCGCAAAGCGCGTCCCGCGACATTGCTCCTTGTCGGCACCGGCCTCGTCGGCGGGTCGTTCGCATTGGCCGCCAAGGCGCATGGCGTGTTCAGCCGCGTCGTCGGCATCGACCGCAGGACCGAGGCCCTCGATCAGGCCCTCGCGCTCGGGATCATCGACGACCGGGCCGGTGACGCGGCCGAGAGCCGCTTCGACGCGGCCTGCGTCGCTGTGCCGCTCGCCGGGATCGCGTCTTGTGTCCTGAACGCCAGCAAAAGCGCGACGGTGGTCTTCGACGTGGGGAGCGTCAAGGGCCCGGTCATCGACGCCTTGGAGCCACCGCCCGAGAACTACGTCCCGTGCCATCCGATCGCTGGTTCCGAACAGCACGGGCCAGGCGCAGCCGATGGCGCGCTGTTCCGTAACCGAACTGTCGTGATGACGCCAACGGACGCCACGGCCGCGTGGGCGGCGGCGGAGGTGCGTCGCATCTGGGAGGCCATCGGCGCTGATGTCGAGACACAAACACCTGACCAGCACGACGAGCGATTCGCCCTGCTCAGCCACCTGCCCCACTTGGTTGCGGTCGCCTTCATGGACGTTGTCGGGCGGGCAGGATCGTCCGCTGGCGCGGGGAGCGGTTTCCGGGACTTCACGCGCATCGCCGCCGGAGATGCCGAAGTCTGGCATGACATCCTCCACGGCAATGCCGGCCATGTCCGGCGTTATCTCGACGAGCTGATCGAGGATCTGCGCTCCCTCGGGGACGCCGCTGCCAAGGGCGGCCCGCCCCTCCGCCGCCGCATCGAAGGCGCAAGTCGGCTTCGCCGCGCGTTTGACCAGGCGCGTCGCCTGCCGGCGACGCGACCGCGCGATTGACTCGGGATATGCCCCGGCCCACGCCAACGGACATCCCGGTCATCGCGATCGACGGTCCGAGCGGCGCCGGCAAGGGCACCGTCGCGGTGGCCGTCGCCGACAGTCTAGGCTGGCACTTGCTGGACAGCGGCGCGCTGTATCGCGCTGTCGCCCTGGTTGCCCGCCGAGAGGGCTTAGACCTGCGCGACGGTCCTGCGCTCGCGAACCTGATCTCGGATTTGGACCTCGCGTTCTCGGCGCACGGCGTGATGGTGGCCGGTGTGGACGAGACACTGGCAATCCGCCACGACGCCGTGGGTGGCGCCGCGTCGACCATCGCCGCCATTCCGGAGGTCCGAACCGCGCTGCTCGCCACGCAACGTCGGTTCCGCGAACCGCCCGGCCTGGTCGCCGACGGTCGCGACATGGGCACCGTCGTGTTTCCCGACGCCGTGGCGAAGATCTTCCTGACAGCAAGCGTCGAGAGCCGGGCACAGCGCCGCCTACTTCAGCTTCACCACATGTACCGGTTGAACGAAACCTTGCCCGGTGGTACGGTGTCGCGCCGCTCGCAGCCGGTCGTTCCCGAGTTCGACGCGCTGCTTCTGGAACTCGAAGCACGCGATGCCCGGGATCGGGAACGAACCGTATCGCCGTTGATGCCCGCCCCCGATGCGCACACGGTCGATACGACCGCGATGACCATTGACGAGGTCGTATCCACCGTCATGGCCCACGTCGCGAAGCATGTTCCCTAGGACGGCATGAGGACGATCGGCGCGGGGCAACAGCAACAGACAGCAAAAGGTGAACAGCAACTAGCGATATGACGGACAACACCGAAGAAGTCGTCTCGGACGCCACTACGGACGTGGACACCAGCCCTCAGCCTGGGAGCGCACCCGCCGCGGAGCAGCGAGCGGGGGCACTGCCACTCGCAAGCGAGAGCCCTCAGCCGGGGAGCGCGGGAGGTATGCCCCTCGCAAGCATTCAACAGCCCGCGGTGGAGGACTTCGCCGCGTTGTTCGAGAACAGCCTGCGGACCATCGAGATGGACCCCGGGGCGATCGTCACCGGAACCATCGTCGACATCGACAAGGATTTCGTGATCGTCCATGCCGGGCTCAAGTCTGAAGGCGTCATTCCGCGCAGCCAGTTCCTGAACGAGGACGGCGAATTCGCCCTGGAGATCGGCGATCAGGTCAAGGTCGCTATGGAGACCGTCGACGACGGCTTCGGCGAGACCCGGCTGTCGCGCGAGAAGGCTAGGCGGGCCGAGTCGTGGGACATGCTCCAGGACGCCTTCGACAACGCCAAGGTGGTCAAGGGCATTCTCAACGGCAAGGTCAAGGGCGGTTTCACCGTCGACATCAACGACATCCGGGCCTTCCTCCCCGGATCCCTCGTCGACATCCGCCCGCTGCGCGAAACCGCCCATCTCGAGGGCGCCAACCTCGAATTCAAGGTCATCAAGCTCGACCAACGGCGCAACAACGTCGTCGTCTCTCGACGCGCGGTTCTCGAAGAGGAGAACAGCGCGGAACGGGAACAACTGCTCGCCTCGCTCCAAGAGGGCCAGGAGATCAAGGGCATCGTCAAGAACCTCACCGACTACGGCGCCTTCGTGGACTTGGGCGGCGTGGACGGCTTGCTGCACATCACCGACATGGCCTGGCGCCGCGTCCGCCATCCAAGCGAGATGGTCAACGTCGGCGACGAGGTGCCGGTGAAGATCCTGCGCTTCGACCGGGAGAAGAACCGGGTTTCGCTCGGTATGAAGCAGCTCGGCGACGACCCCTGGGTCAACATCAAGCAACGCTACCCCGAGCGCGCCCGCGTCCTGGCCCGCGTCACCAACCTCACCGACTACGGTTGCTTCGCGGAGATCGAAGAAGGGGTCGAGGGGCTCGTGCACGTCTCGGAGATGGACTGGACCAACAAGAACATCCATCCGTCCAAGGTCGTCGCGGTCGGCGACGAGGTCGAAGTCATGGTGCTCGACATCGACGAGGACCGGCGACGCATCTCGCTCGGCATCAAGCAGTGCCGGGCCAACCCGTGGGACGAGTTCGCCGCGACCCACGCCATCGGCGACCGCATCCGCGGCCGGATCAAGTCCATCACCGATTTCGGCATCTTCATCGGCCTGCCCGGCGGCATCGACGGTCTCGTCTACCTGTCCGACATCTCTTGGAACGAGCCCGGCGAAACCGCGGTACGCCGCTACAGCAAGGGCGAAGAGGTGGACTCGGTCATCCTCTCGATCGACCCGGAAAGGGAACGGATCTCGCTCGGCATCAAGCAACTCGACCAGGAGCCGTTCAACGACTACGTCGCCGTCCATGACCGCAACAGCGTGGTGACCGGCGTCGTCGCCTCCGTGGAGCCGAAAGTGGCCTACATTACCTTGGCGCCGGACGTCGAGGGCCGCCTGAAGGCGTCGGAGATCAACATCGACCGCGTGGAAGACGCTCGGTCCGCACTGTCGGTGGGCGAGGAGATCAGCGCCAAGATCATCGGCGTCGACCGCAAGAACCGCACGATCAACCTGTCCATCAAGGCGCGCGACCAGGACGACGAGCGGCAAGCGCATAAAGAGTATCGCCAGCAGGAAGACGACCGGCCCGGGCCGACGACACTCGGCGATCTGATCAAGGCGCAGATGCGGCGCTCAAGCGATCCCGAGGACTCTTAGGGATCGAGGGGCATTCGTGCTTCGAACCGCGACGGGCTTGTTCTTTGACGCCGCGCAAGTTAGTTTGATCGTCCGCTTGGCGGCTTTTGCCCATGACGAAGTCGGAACTCATTGACAGGATTGCCAGGAACGAGCGCGACCTGACTGGGACCGACGTTGAGTTGGCCGTCAAGACCATCATCGACGAGATGACGAGTGCGCTCGCCCAAGGCGAGCGCATCGAGATCCGCGGCTTCGGCAGCTTCGCGTTGCAGTACCGGGCGCCCCGGATCGGCCGCAACCCGAAGACCGGTGAGGCCGTCCGCCTCGGTGCCAAGTACCTGCCCCGGTTCAAGGCCGGCAAGGAACTCCGCGAACGTGTCAACGCGGGCGCCAAGCGCACCGGGCCTTCGCAAGACCGCTAGCTTGGACCACCGCGGTCGTCCGCTCGTCCCGGGATGCTGGTGATCGGCCGATGCGTGTTCTGAAAGGTCTCTGCATCGTTGCGGTGGGCTTGGCCGTCGTGTTTCTCGGCGGCGTGCTTTACGTCGACAACCACACGCCGATTGCGCTGCGCCTGCTCGACCGCGAGAGCCCGGCGCTGCCTGTGTTCATCTGGCTCTACGCCGCGTTCGCGACCGGCGCATCCGTCGGGTTCGCTCTGTGCTTCTTCGGCTTCGTTCGCGGCAAACTCGAGCAGCGTCGGTTGCAACGGGCCCTGCGCGATCAAGGTCGCGAGTTGAACCGCCTGCGCGACGGTGCGGACGCGGCCCAGCAGGTTTGATGTCCCACCCGGAACGTGGCGCCCGGCTTACACGACGAAGCGCCGCTGTCCTACAACTCATCGGGCGGTTGTCCTACATAATTCCCGATTTCCTGCCTTTAAGGTCGTCTCCTCACACACCAACGGAGACCTCCAATGCCAAAGATCCGCACATTGCTAGCGTTGCTAGCCATCGCTGTTTCGAGCGTCGTCCTGGCACAGGCCCCTGCCTCCGGCGGACCGCCGATGCAGGTCAACATCAACACGGCCGATGCCGAGACCATCGCCAGCGTGCTCAGCGGCGTCGGGCTCAAGAAAGCCCAGGCGATCGTCGAGCATCGCGAGAACCACGGACGCTTCGACGCGGCAACCGACCTCGCCAAGGTCAAGGGCATCGGCGAGGCCACGGTGACAAGGAACGAGGCCAAGATCGTCGTGAGTACCGAGGGCGAGGGCCATACGCCCGGCAAGCCGGCCAAGTCCGGGCGGCACGAGTAGCTTAGGCGTTGGCGACCAGTGGCCTTGTGTCCGGATGGGACCACCACGTTCTGGTCGCAACGTCCGCCTTGCTCGCCGCCGTCGCGGCCACCGCCCTCACCCGCTTCGCTGCGGTTCGGCTCGGCTTGTTGGCCGAGCCGAATCGGCGCAGCTCGCACGCAACCCCCACGCCGACGGCGGGAGGGCTCGGCTTCATCGTGCCGGTCGTCGTCTTTCTCATCCTGTCGATCGACGACTATCCACCGGCGCTGTTACTCGCGACGGCCGGAGTCGCCATCGCGCTCGTCGGCTTTCTCGACGACGTCAAGGACCTGCGCCGGGACGTCCGGCTCGTCGCCCACGTGGCAATCGCCACTGCCTGCGTGGCGCTGCTCACCGACGAACCCCTCCTCGCAACAGCCGTCCTGATCCTCGGGCTCGCCTGGTGGATCAACCTGTACAACTTCATGGACGGCATCGACGGCATCGCCGCGTCTCAAAGCGTGATCTACGCAGCGGGCGTACTCGCCATCGGCGAAGCGGCTCAATCGGCCGCCATGGCCTGGGTGCTGCTCGCCGCAAGCGTGGGGTTCCTGTGCTTCAACTGGGCCCCGGCCAAGATCTTCATGGGCGACACCGGGAGCGGTTTCCTCGGCGTCGTCACCGGCTCGCTGGCCCTTTGGCTATGGCAGAGCGGTGAACTGCCCGCTGTCGCCAGCCTGATCCTGCTGGTAGGATTCTGGTTCGACGCGAGCTACACGTTGGGCGTGAGAATCGTTACCGGACAAGCATTCGCCGACGCGCATCGTTCGCACCTCTACCAGATCCTCTCCCGCCGCTGGGGACACGGTCGCACCACCGCCCTGTTCGGCGCGCACGCCGTGGTCTGGCTGGGGCCGCTGGCAGCGCTCTCGGTGTCCTTCCCAGGGTGGCAGGCCGCGTGTCTCATCGCGGCCTGCGTACCCGCAGCGTGTGCCTGCATCGTATTCAGGGCCGGAGCAGGCGATGCTGATTGAGGCCGTCGAGCGCTTAAGCCGGCGGCAGAAACAGGCCATCGCCATGGTCATCGACGCCATCATGCTGCCGCTGCTCTTGGCGGGATCACTGGTCATCCGCCACGGCCATTGGCACATGGACTGGTTTCAATTCTGGCCAGCGTTCGCCGTGGCCCTGGTTGCCGTGCCGCTGTTCGCCAAGATCGGCCTTTATCGCCACATCATTCGCTACATGGGGTCGCAAGCCGTCTTGGTCATCGTCTACGGCGTCGCGATCCTTGCGGTGCTGCTGCTCGCGGTCGCGTTCATGGTCCGCCTCGAGGACTTCCCAAGGACCGTTCCCTTCATCTTCGGCTTGCTCGCCTTCGTCTACCTCGTCGGCACGCGATTCCTGGTGCGCTTCTACGCCGACACCGTGGTCCGTAAGGACGAGGCGCGCAAGCCGGTGGCAATCTACCCCGCGGACGACGCCGGTGCCTACCTGGCCTACCTGCTTGCCCGTGACCGGGAGTACCGCCCGGTCGCCTTCATCGACGACGACCCGCACCACCATGGCCGCGCCATTCACGGAATCCGCGTCTATCCGGTCACCGCCTTGCCGCGTCTGGCCGACGAGCACGTCCTCGACCAGGTGCTCGTGGTCGCCCCCGCCTCGCCCGAGGAAAGGCGGCGCATCATCCAGACGCTCGAGCCGTATCCAATCCACGTCCGCCTGATCCCCAATGTCGATGCCATCGTCGCCGGCGAGAGCCCGGCCACCAGCATCCGCGAAGTCGACGTCAGCGACCTGCTCGGCCGGGACCTGGTCGCGCCACTGCCGCACCTGATGCGAGGCTCCGTCACCAACCGGGTGGTGCTGGTGACCGGTGCCGGTGGTTCGATTGGATCCGAGCTGTGCCGGCAGATCCTGCCCCTGGATCCGCAAACACTCGTCGTCCTCGACCAGAGCGAATACGCCCTCTACCGGGTCGAGAACGAACTCAAGCGCGTCCGCGACCGCGAGGGCTATGCGGCGCACGTCGTCGGCGTGCTCGGGTCCGTCCTCGACGGGCCATTAATGGAGCGCACCATGCGCGGCTACGGCGTAGACACGGTTTACCACGCCGCCGCCTACAAGCACGTGAACCTGGTCGAGAACAACGTGATCCAGGGCATCAAGAACAACACCTTCGGCACCCTCCGGGCTGCGGAGGCCGCGCTGGCGGCTGAGGTTTCGGACTTCATCCTGATCTCCACGGACAAGGCGGTGCGGACCCGCAACGTCATGGGCGCGAGCAAGCGGCTCGCGGAGATGGTCCTACAGGCGTTCCAGGAGCGGACCAGTCGCACCCGGTTTTCGACCGTGCGCTTCGGCAACGTCCTGGTCTCGTCAGGGTCCGTGGTACCGCTCTTCCTGGAGCAGATCGACAAGGGCGGCCCGGTCACCGTGACCCATCGCGACGCCACCCGGTACTTCATGACCCTCTCCGAAGCCGCCGAGCTCGTGCTGCAGGCCGCCAGCATGGCCACCGGCGGCGATGTCTTCGTGCTCGACATGGGCGAGCCCGTGAGCATCCTGGAACTCGCCAAGAAGACGATCCGACTCAAGGGCTACAAGGTACGCGACGAGACGACGCCGCACGGCGACATAGCCATCACCGTCACGGGCCTGCGCGCCGGCGAAAAGCTCAACGAAGAACTGCTCGTGGGGGACACGCCGCTCGGCACCGAACACCGCAAGATCATGCGGGCCGTGGAATCCCACCTGCCATGGGACGAGTTGGAGCCCGCGTTGGCCAACCTCGAGAAGGCGTGCGACACCTTCGACTACGATGCCATCAAGACCTTCATCGAAGGCTTGCTCGAGGGTGCCGACCTCGCCCAGCAGCTCTTCCGCCTGCCGGCCCGCGCCAACGTCCTGGCCCTGCCCGAACGACCGAGCGCAGGCGACAAACGACCGCGGCCCTAAGCGCCCCATAGCCGTGTCCGGTTACCTCGCGTTCGCTCGGCACCGGCGCGTGCTGGTTGCGGCGGGCCGACTCCGGCCCAAGGCCACGCCGACCATCCATGGAACAACCACCGACGGTCGCTACGCTCCCTCTGGTGTTTGTTTCATGGAAGGGGGCTATCCGCCACCGAGAGCCGCATTGCGGCCCGCCTCGCGTCCGAACACGGCGCCCGACGTGAGCCCGGTACCCCCCGGGTAGTTGAAATAGAACAACCCACCAACCAGTTCACCCGCAGCATAGAGACCCGGGATCGGTTCACCCTCCTCGCTCATGACACGCGCCGCCTGGTCGACGGCGAGTCCGCCGAACGTGAACGTGATCCCGCAGGTGATGCCGTACGCTTCGAACGGCGGCGTGTCCAAGCGATTGGCCCAGTTCGATTTCGGCACGGCTAGCCCGCGAGTCCCACGCCCGTCCTTGACCGTCGGGTCGAATGGCATCGTGGTGTCCACGGCTGCGTTGTAGCGCGCGACCTCGGCGACGAAGCTATCGCCGTCGACCCCTTCCATCTTGGTGGCCAACACTTCCAGCGTGGGCGCAGTCACCTTGGTCACGCGCCGAATCCGGTACTCGTCGCGCAGCAGATGGCTCACCTTGGCATCGAAGACCTGCCACGCGCATTGACCCGGCTGGTTCAGCACCTCGCGACCGTAACGGGCGTAGGTGTAGTTGCGGAAGTCCTCGCCCTCGTCGACGAAGCGCTCACCGTTTGAGTTGACCATGATGCCGAACGGATAGGAGTGCTTCTGGAAGTTGTCGCCGACGTCGAGGTCGCCGAACTCAGGTGCATTCATGTCCCAGCCCACCGCATGGCAGCCGGAGTAGTTCCCGCGGGTTGCCGCCCCCAGATTCACCGCCATGCGAATGCCGTCGCCGGTGTTGAAACGCGTGCCGCGCACTTTCGCGACATCCCAACCCGGTCCGAGATAGCGCGTACGCCACGCTGGATTGGATTCGAAGCCGCCGCAGGCGAGGACGACGGCATCGCCACGAATCGCCTCGGAACCGGCCGTGACCTCAAGCCCCCGGGCGGTCGTCGCGAGTCCTGTCGCGCGCACGCCGTAGCGCACATCGACACCGAGCGCCGTGGCGATCCCGGTCAGCGCGTCCACGAGTCCCGGTCCGCCGCCCCACGCCTCCACGGTCAGCCCACCCCAGAACCGCACCTGGCCGTCGACCTCGAACGACTGCCGGCCGTACAGCGGCAGGAAGCGCACGCCCTTGTCGCGCATCCAGCACAGGGTCTCGAAGCTCGAGTCGATCAGCCGCTCCGCGAGATCGGGATCGGTGCGGTACTGGGTGACGCGGCCCATGTCGTCGTAGAACTGCTCGCGGCTGTACGCGCCGAAGTCGGTGCGCGCGATCTCGGCATCGGTAAGGTCCGGCATCAGGCGGCGGAGATCGTCGACGCCGGCGTAGACGGTGCGCATGGCCCCCGCCGTGAACCGCGAGTTGCCGCCGCGCAACGCGAACGGCGCCCGTTCGAGCAGCGTCACGTCGGCCCCGGCCTCGCGCGCCGCGATCGCGGCGGTCAGGGCGGCGTTGCCACCGCCGACAACGACGACATGGGTCACCCCACGACACCCCGCGCCTTCAGGGCCGCAATCTCTGGCCCGTCGTAGCCCAATTCGGTGAGCACATCGGCCGAGTGCTCGCCCAGGCGCGGCGGGGGTCGGCTCGGTGTCACGGGTTCAGCGTCGACGGTGAAGCCGGCACCGAGAAACCGCAAACGCCCGCCCTCGACGCCCGGGACGCCGTCGAGCTCCGCGATGGTGCCTCGATGCGCGAGCTGCGGGCTTTCGAGCGCCCGTGCCGGACCCTTCAGTTGCCCGCACGGCACGCCGGCCGCGCGGATGGTCGCTTCCCAGTGCGCTGCCGTATTCGTCCGGTAGTGGGCCGCGAAGATCCGCCGCAACTCGACACGGTTGGCGCTCGCCGCCGCATCGGTCGCGAAACGCGGATCGTCGACCAGATCCCCGCGACCGAGTGCATTGGCGAGCCGCTCGAACAAGCGGTGCGTGTTGGCGTTGACGAGCAGCGTGCCGTCCTTGGTTTCGAAAGTCCCGGCGGACCCCGCCTGGGCCAGCGGATTGGGGCCGACCCGGCGGCCCACGCGACCGGTTGCCAGGAAGTTGTAGTAGTTGAGGCCCATGAGCGCCATCGACGACTCGAGCATGGAGACGTCGATGAACGCGCCATCGCCGCTACGCTCACGACGCAGCAACGCGGCGAGGATCGCCGAACTGGCGACGACCGCCGTCCCGGAGTCCGCAATGGCAAAGCCCACGCGAACGGGCTGCTCCTCGGTCCCCGTCGCCATGAACATCCCCGACTCGCCCTGGATGAGATGGTCGTAGGCTGCCCGGTCGCTGTCGGGGCCGCTCTGTCCATAGCCGGAGATCGCGCAGTAGACGATGTCCTGCTTCAAGCCCTTGACGGCATCGAAGCCGATGCCGAGCCGATCCGGCGTCCCAGGGCGCATGTTGTGCAGCACCACGTCAGCCGTCCCGATCAGCCGATGGACGGCCTCCAGGCCTTCCGGCTGCTTGAGATCGACAGCCAGCGATCGCTTGTTGGCGTTCTGACCGAGGAAGGCCGGCGGCAGGCCTTCGGGGTGTCCGGCGCGCAACTGATCGCCGGACGAAGGCGACTCGACCTTGATGATGTCGGCCCCCATCAAGGCGAGTTGATAGGCGCACAGTGGCCCGGCGTGAACGTGCGTGAAGTCCACCACGCGAACCCCATCCAGGAGATCCACGCCGGCGTTGACCTGCTCGGGCATGCGTTGCTGAACCCCAACCGTCGGATCGGCCAAGCTTACCCCGGCAGAGAGCTACAATGACCCAAGCCGGTTGGTGGCAACCGCAGTCAGGAGGAGTCATGCGCGCGGAAACGATGCTATTCGTGAAAGACGTCGAGGCCACGTCCAAGTGGTACCAGGATGTGCTCGGCATGCAATCGGGCCATGGCGGCCCGGAGTTCGAGATGCTCATGGACGGCGACACGCTGCTCCTGCAGCTCCACCAACTCGATGCCGACCACGACCACGGCGTGGGCCTCTCCGCGCCCGTCGGTCAGGGCGTGCTCGTCTACATCCATGTGCCGGACGCGCACGAGGCCTACGAGCGTGTCAAGGCGCTCGACGTGCCGATCCTCGCCGAACTGCAGTACAACCCCCAGGCGGGCATGACGGAGTTCACCGTTCGCGACCCGAACGGCTATGCCATCGGCGTGTGCAAGTCCAAATGGGGTTGACCGTTGGGCGCTCTGACGGACGAGGATAAGTTCCTCTTCGACCTGCGCGGCTTCCTCGTCGTCAAGAACGTCCTCGACCTCGACGAATGCGAGGAACTGATCCACCTCGCCGACGCCGCCTGGCCCCGCCAGCCCGACGACGGCCCGTACCGGCGCTTCAACGGCATTTCGGCTTGGGGTCAGCCATTCGTTGACCTGATGGACGATGATCGGCTCCTGCCCTACCTCGTCGAGTTGGTCGGCAGTCGGCTGCGCATCGACCACGACTACTGCATCTTCATGCGCGAACATGCGGCGCGGCACACGTTGCACGGCGGCCCGTGGCGTTACGAGTCGGACCACTGGTACCGCTACCACGACGGCGTGATGCGTAACGGCCTCACCGTCGCCACCTGGAACCTGACCGACGCGCCCTCAGGCGCCGGTGGCTTCGCCTGCGTCCCGGGCAGCCACAAGTCGAACTTCCTCCAGCACATGCCGCGGGACGTGGCCCGCTTCGAGCGCACCGAGGACTGGGTGGTCCAGCCGGCCATGTCGGCCGGCGACGTGTTGATCTTCACCGAGGCGCTGATCCACGGTACCGCCGCGTGGACGGCCGACCAGGAGCGCCGCACGCTGCTCTACAAGTACAGCCCGCCGCACTCGACCTGGGCCAAGGCCCTCTACGATCCGGACGACTTCCCCGAAGCGACTCCGCGTCAGCGGCGGCTGATGGCACCGCCATCCGTCGAATCCCACCCACCTGTCTCGGAGGAGGGGTTGAGCGGGTGAGAAGCGCTGCGTTCGCGATCGGTGGTTGCATCCTCGGCGCCGTGATCATGGCGTCCTGGTATGCGCTGACGCCGTCCGAACTCGGCCCGGAAGGCGAGCCCGACTCGACCGCCCCCGCGCAGACGCTCCCGGACCCACCGAGCAGCCAGCCGAGCGCAGCGCCGGCACCGCCGAGCCTGGTGGAAGTCGCAGAGCTCGCCGACGATTTCGAGCGCAACCACGCGCTGTACGAACTCGTCGCCGGCACGGGCCGCGCCCAGATCGAGGATATCCTGGACCAGACGCTCGACCTCCCGCCGTCGTTGCACAGGAACGACATCGTCCGCGTGCTGTACATCCGCTTCGCATCCATCGACTCCGCCGCTGCATTGGAGCACCTGCTCGGTTCCCACCGACAGCCGCGATCGTCGCTGACGGCGATCTTCCGCGTCTGGGCGCATGCCGACCTCGACGAAGCGGTGCGTCGTGCCGCGACCCTCGACGAACCGGACAAGCACGCAGTTGCACCGACGTTCTTCGACATGGACATGCCGGCCTGGCAGCGGCAGGACATCGCCGAGCAACTCGAAGCCACGACGGCGCTTGCGCAAGTCCTCGCCCGCGAGGAGTTGGCGTCGGGCACCCCGGAGCAGGCCTGGGGGAACGCCTTGGCGAGTCCGCCGGGACCGCAGCGACAGCGACAACTCAGCATCGCCATCCGGGCATGGGCGGAGAAGGATCCGGAAGCCGCGCTTCGCGCCGCCAGCGAACTCAGTGGCGACAGCAGCCTCTATCTGAGCGCCAGCGTCCTGACCGAGTGGGTCAAGGCAGATCGACCCGCCGCCCTCAACTGGCTGTCGCGCCAGGATCCAAGCCGGCGCACGCAGGTTCTCACGATGACCATGGCCAGAGGGCTGGCGGAAATCGGCTTGACAGAGGCGCTCGAAGCTCTGGAGGAGGTTCCCGGCTGGGCGCGCCAGGATGCACAGCAGGCGATCTTGCGCCGTTGGATGGAGGTCGACCCGGACGCGGCGGTCGCGTGGATCGGATCCTTGCCCTTGGCTGACCAGCAAGCGCTCAGCTACGCCGTGGCACACGAGTTCGCCAATCGCGACCCGCGTGGCGCATTCAACTGGGCTATGTCGGCCGACCCGAAGATTCGCGACAGGCTTCTCAGCTCGGTTTTCATCTCAATGGACGACGCAACCGTCGCGGAACAGCTTTTTCGGAGCATTGGCGATCCGGAGCTACGCGTCGACCTAGCCCACGCCCTGTTCCTCGGGCACGGAGACGGTGATCCAGTCGAGGCTCTGCGTTGGGCCGCGACCTTCCAAGGCGACGTCCAGGACAAGCTGAGGTCCTACATCTTCACTAATTGGGCGAAGGCCGACCCGGACGCGGCCGTCCGCGAAGTGCTCCGGCAGCGCGACCCCGTTGCGCGGGACCGTGTTGCCACACAGGTGATCTCCGGTTTGCTTGACACCTTCAACGTGGCGGCCGCCGAACGGGTCTTTCAGGCGATCGACTCGGTCGAAGCACGTGGGCAGGCTGCACGCCAGTTCTATTTCTACTTCGAACGGACAGACGCCGATCCCGACAAGGCGGCGTACTACCAGGCGATCTGGCGCGCCAGCATGCGCCGCGGGCGGTGAAGCGTTACAAGGATTGTGTCAGTCTCGAACACCTTACCCGCATTCAAAGAGGGACGCGCCATGGCCAATAATCCAGAAAACCGCCGACATAGGGCGGTTCTCCCCGCGCTCATGCTCGCCACCGGCCTGACCCTCGGGCTGCTTTGGCCAAGTGTCGCGCAGGAGCAATCGCCGCCAGCGGCCGGAGAACCCCTCGCCTATGTGCTCGTCAGCGGTCGCGTGATCGACAACACCGGCTTGGATGCCTACGGGCAGGCTGCGGGACCGCTCGCGCAGGCGGCGGGCATCAACGTGGTGGCACGCGCCGAGACCGCGAATGTCCACGTGATGGAAGGCGAATGGCCCTACGCCGAGGGATTCGTCGCGATCGAGACGTTCCGGTCCATGGACGATTTCACGGCGTTCTGGAACTCGCCCGGCTACCAGGAGGCGATCGAACTGCGCAAGGGCAAGGTCGAGCTCGACTTCGTCGTCGCGCTCGAAGGACTCCCGGACTCGCCTTAGGCGCCGAAGCCGTAGAGCTTCGCCGCGTTCTCGCAGACGATCTTGCGACGGATCGCCTCCGGAACGCCGTCGAGCTCGCGGGCGATGAAGTCCTGCGAGTCCGGCCAGACGCCGTCCGGGTGCGGGAAGTCGCTGCCCCACATGACATTGTCCTCGCCGAGGATGTCGAGCAGCCGAATGCCGATCGGGTCGCTCTGGTAGGTCGCGTAGCACTGGCGGTGCCAGTAGTCGGACGGCTTCATGGTGAGGGTCAGGTCCTTGAACTGGTCCTCCCACTCCAGGTCCATGTGCTCGAGGATGTACGGGATCCAGCCGATGCCGCTTTCGCCGATCACCAGCTTCAACCCCGGGTGGGCTTCCAGCACGCCGCCGTAGATCGTCTCCATGATGATCTTCGACATCGCAAGCTGGAAGCTCGTGATGTGCACTGCGAACGCTTGCCGACGCTGTAGGTGGCCCATGGTGTCGTAGTCGTAGTCCATGCGCGGGCCGATGGTGTGGTAGTGGACGGGTAGCCCAGCCTCCTCCGCCGCAGACCATAGCGGCTCCCACGACGGGTCGAAGAGGGGTGCCATATCGTGCGTATTGGCCACCTCGATGCCGCTCAGCGCACCCCGCTTGGCAACGCGCGCCACTTCCCGAACGGCCGCCTCGACGTCGTGGCTGGGAATCGTGGCGAGGCCCGCGAATCGGTCCGGATGGGTGGCGCAGAAATCGGCGAGCCAGGCGTTGTAGATGCGCATCATTTCGTCAGCCGCGTCGTTGTCGCCCAAGCGCATCGCCGCCCCGAGGATGCCGTAGAGCACCTCACCCTGAACGCCGTCGAGATCCTGGTCCTTGATGCGGAGGTCCGGCTCCGTGAGGCGCCGGATTCCGCGTTCGCCGTCCCGGTAGAGCCCCTGCTCCGCCATGCGGTCGGAACGGTGAATCTGCCCCGGCACGTAGCGCCGTCCCGCGGACCCCATGCCGTTCTGCAGACCGAACTGCGCACCGCTCTTGCTCACCCAGTAGCGCCCCTTCTCGGTCTCGGCGACATACGGCATGCGGTCTTTCAGGTCGGCACGCGCTTCACTCGCAAACAAGTCCTCGGGCAGCCAGGGCAGGTCGATGTGGCAGTCCGCCGAAATGACACGGTAGTCCATGGGCTCCTCCCTTGAAGGCGTTAAGATTGTCCGTCATTTTCGCTTCAACGTCATTCCATGCGCGCCTCGCTCGCCATCGCCGCCGCGCTCGCGCTCTGCGCCTGCATGCCCCTCAACACCAACGTGCCGGCCAGTTTCGACCTGACCGGCCACTGGGTGCTTGACGATCTGGCGAGCGATGCGCCGCTCGATCTCGACGCGATCAGGCGGCGCGAGGACCGCAAGGTCGCCCGTGGGCGGCAGTCCAATCCCGGTGGTTCCGCCGCGTTCGTGCTGCAGGACTTCCCCGTGCTCAACGCCACCGAGATGCGCATCGAGCAGGACTCCGCTTCGATGGGCATCCGCTACGGCGACGACACCTACCGGGACGTATCCTGGGGCGAGCGCGAGCGGGACTTCTGGTCCGTGCGCACGGGGTGGCAGGACGGATCGCTCGTCATCCGCTCCACCCGAGGGGGCACCAGGGGCACCGAGATCCTCGTCCTCGAGGACGCCGGCGAGCGGTTGCGCGTCACCGTCCGCGTGGAAACCGAGGGCGAAGACGTGCGGACCGTACGGGTTTTCAATCGGCAGTAGCACGGCCATGCAAATCGCTCACGCTGTGAGCGGTATTCGCCCAGGCTATGGTCGATTCGGCGAGTCTTCCACGCTTTGCTTCCAACCTGCTCGAGCGGGCGCTCGCCGTCTCGCCCGTCGTGGCGGTCACTTGTTCTTGTCGACCTACTCAACTGGCGCGACGGCCAAGCCCCCACGCCCGAAATCACATATTGGCGGACGACAACCGACCGGGAAGTCGACTTCGTGATCGAGTCGGGCGACCAGCTCCTAGCGATCGAAGTCAAGGCCACCACGCGACCCCGCGTTCGCGACATCACCGGTCTACAGCTCTTTCGACAGGAGTACGGGTACCGCTTCGTCGGTGGCTTGCTCCTGCATGCCGGCAACCAAGTCGAGTGGCTCGCCGACGGCATCCTCGCCGCTCCCTGGTGGCGCGTGCTCTGACGCGAGACCACCATCGTGCCTCGATCTCAACGAATGCGTCGGCACTCCAAGTAGTAGCGCTTTTCGTGCGGTTCGCCGAGTGAGAACGTCTTGCGCGGGGTTGCGCCGTCCTCGATGACGGTCCGGAACAGGTCGTTCTTGTCCATCGCGGGCAGTAGGAAGCCGACGCGGCCTTCCCCGGTCGCCAACTCAAGCAGCACGTCGTCGCCGTGGATGTAGTCGATCCCGGCGTCGGTGCGGTCCAGGAACGCGTCGAGGAAGTCGTGGAGCGTCGCGGTCGGCAAGAGATGGCCCGGAGCCTCCATTTCGACCACGCCGAGTTCCCGGCCTGCGACGTAAGGGATGCGATGCCCGGCACGGGGCTCTTCACGAGACCGTTCCCAAGCCTCGCGACTCGCGAACGCACGGCAGCGGAATCCATGCGCCGCCATGGCCGCCAGCACGTCACCGGGCGAAACGCCGTCAACGAGGCGGTGAATCGGCTCGAAATCGAGCGCTTCATCGTGGACGTTGACCAGTTCGACCAGCGCGTAACGCCCTGGATGATCCGCAGGCACCGTCGCCCGGATCTCCTCCCAAACGGCCTTCGCGGCCGCAAACGAGTGGTTGCCATCGCCCATGGCATAGATGAGAGGCGGCTCGCCAGCGCGAAGGGCGGCGAGCCGACCGGCCACCGCATCGATCAACGCTGGGTCGTCCACGCGCCAGCCGCGCAATCGACCGCCGCCCTGCATCAACTCGAAATCGTAGGCCGAGGCCAGATCGTGCTGGAACAACGGCTCGATGACCGTGCGCCTGGGATCGTCGATCAGAACCATGATGTGCGGGGTTTCCAGAACCGCATCGCGGCGCACCGCAATGCGGGCGGGCAAGCGGTTGCGATCCGTCCCTTCCGTGCTGCGAACCAGTTCCCGCGCACCGGGCCGGTAGTCGAAGGCGTCGAGGTCGAGGGCGACGACAAGCCCTCGCCGCGGCACCGCCCGGCCGACGCCGCGTTCCACGAGCATGAAGCCCGGCGGTTGCGGCTCGAGGACGCCGCTCGCGAGGTAGTCCGCCATACGGTCGTTGATCGCGGCAGTCGCTCCGTCGCGATCTGCGCGGCCGAGTTGCGCCTCCGGAAGGATGAGACGGAGCGTCGACGGTCGATCACCCACAAGCCGCCCGGTCTCCTCCCAGTACTCGGGCTGGGATGTGTACTGGTCGCAAGCGACCACCGACCAGGACGCCAAGGGCACATCGGCCCGCGGCAACAA
Organism: Gammaproteobacteria bacterium; assembly: GCA_026706385.1. Lineage (GTDB taxonomy): Bacteria > Pseudomonadota > Gammaproteobacteria > Pseudomonadales > Azotimanducaceae > VXYL01. The sequence goes on along the minus strand of JAPOYV010000098.1, from coordinate 4,881 downwards.
CAACGTCGGCACATGCAGGCCGATCTCCGGATAGTGGCGTTTCACGCGGGACAAAAGCCAAACGAAAGCGGGTGATGTATGGTAAGCGGTTTGACGCGAGTTGCTGCGAGCAAACAAGGGAGGGACGGCGATGGCTTACGACTTGGTCATCGAGAACGGCACGGTCGTGGACGGCACCGGCGCGCCCGGTTTCGCCGCCGACGTAGGAATCCGCGACGGCCGCATCGCCAGCATCGGGCGCATCACCGAGCGAGCCCGAAAGACCATCGACGCGGAAGGCCACGTGGTCACCCCCGGTTTCGTCGACGGGCACACCCACATGGATGCCCAGGTGTTCTGGGACCCCATCGGCTCGTGCTCGTGCTACCACGGCGTGACCAGCGTCGTCATGGGCAACTGCGGCTTCACCCTCGCGCCGTGCCGCGAGTCCGAGGCCGACCTCGTCTTCCGCAACCTGGAGCGCGCCGAGGACATCGCTCGCGAAGCCATGCTTGCCGGCATCGCGTGGCGTTGGGAGAGCTACCCCGACTACCTCGACGTGCTCGATAGCCTCCCGAAAGGCATCAACTACGCAGGCTACATGGGCCACTCGGCGTTGCGCACCTACGTCATGGGCCCGCGCGCCTTCGAGGAGGAGGCCAGCGAAGACGACGTCAAACGCATGGCCGCCCTCGCCGTCGAGGCGGTACGCGCCGGCGCCATTGGCTTCACCACATCGCGCTCTCCCAACCACCAGACGTCGGACCACAAGCCTGTTGCAAGCCGCGTGGCCTCATGGAACGAGGTCCGAGCCATCGTCAACGCCATGGGTCGCACGGGTGCAGGCATGTTCGAGATCGCCGGCGAAGCCGTCGGCCGGGACCCGGAAAAGATCCGCGAGTACCACCTGCGACTGAAGGACCTGGCCGTCGAATCCGGCGTGCCCGTGACGTGGGGCCTGTTCGCAAACCGCCGCGCGCCCGAGGTCTGGCGCAGCTACCTCGCCCTGCTCGACGAGGTGGCGCAGGCCGGCGGCCGGATGTTCGCGCAGGTGCATTCGCGCTCGCTCTGCGTCATCTACACCTTCGAGTCGCACCTCCCGTTCGATACTTGGGAAGTGTGGCGTGACATCCGCAAGCTGCCTTTGGCCGAGCAACGCGCGAAGTTCGCCGATCCGGCCTTGAAGGCAAAGCTGGTGGCGGTGGCGAGCAACCCGAGCGAACGCCACAAGCGCTACGGCACCACCGTGAACCCGCCGGACTGGAACTGGGTGTACGTCATGGCGGGCACGGATGGCCACGACCAGAGCGTCGCCGATCTCGCCGCCGCACGGGGCATCCCTCCCGCCGAGATGATGATCGATCTCGCATGCGAAGAGGACTTCAAAACGCTCTTCCGCATGCCGATCAACAACGAGAACGACGCCGACGTGATCGAGATGATGAAGCACCCGCACTCGGTGGTGACGTTCTCGGACTCCGGCGCCCACGTCTCACAGATCATGGACAGTTCCCTGCAGACCAACGTATTCAGCCAGTGGGTCCGCGAACGCGAGGCTTTGACCCTCGAGGAGGCAGTCCGGATGGTGACCGCAGAGCCCGCAGCGCGCTGGGGCCTCCATGACCGCGGCCTACTGCGCGAGGGGCTCGCGGCGGACATCGCGGTCTTCGACCCGGCGACAGTCGCACCCAACATGCCGGAGATCGTCCACGACCTGCCGGCCGGCGCCAAGCGCTTCAAGCAAACGGCCACGGGCATCAAGGCGACGGTGGTCAACGGCGAGGTGCTGCTCAAAGACAACGAGCACACCGGTGCGGCACCAGGACGACTCCTGCGCGGGCCCCTCGCGGCTTAGTGTCCCTCGCCCAGCAACCTTGCCGTCGCGGCAAAGCCCGCGACCGCCGCGACATCCTGCGGGGTTCGCCCCGTGGCGTCACGCGTGCGGCGATCGGCACCTGACGCGAGCAGCACCGAAACCGTTTCCGGTTTCTCGCCCCACCAGGGTCGCGCCGCCGCATGCAACGGCGTTGCCCCCGCGCTGTCGCGGGCGTTGACGTCTGCGCCGCGGGCCAGCAGCCAGCGAACCGTCTCGACCCCTCCCTCCCGCGCCGCGACCATGGTTGGCGTCGAATCGGTGACGCGCTCCGCGTGCGCCGGCGAAGACATCCGCCAGATCACGTCTTCCACGGACACGGTCCGCGAATCCACATCCGCGCCAGCGGCGAGGAGCGTTTCGAGCACGGGCATCCAGCCGTAGACGGCGGCCAGGTGGATCGGTCGATCACCGAGCGGTGACGGCGCGTCGCGGTCCGCACCGGCTTCCAGCAAGACCGAGATGATCGCGGCGGCATCGCCGGCATAGCCGTGGGTGCACGCCGCCTGCAGGGGTGACCAATTCCCGAACCCGGCCGCGAGTGCCTCTATTTCCCAGACGAAGAAGCCGATGCGTGGCAAGGGCCTGCTCGGATCGTCACCGGCACGTAGGAGCGCCCGGACCGCAACGAGCTGATTTTTCACCAGGGCGAATCCCATCGGTGTCAGATTCTCGGCAAGCGCGCCGAGGTCGCCAGCGGGGGCCATGCGACCGATCTCGTCGGCAAGCCCCAAGGCGCATGCGCTATGCAGGTCGCACGACGCCCCACCCGCGAGCAGGGCTCTCGCTACCTCGTCGTCGTGAAGCGAGGCAAGCTGCAGCGCCGTGAGGTCGGAGTCTGAGCCGAGCCCAACGCCGGCGCGCGACTGCGCGTGTTCCGCCAGCAGCAGGCCTTTGACCCGGGAGTGTTCGCCCTTGGCAGCGGCCTCGAGGGCCTCGGTCTGTCGAGAACCAGCCATCCCAACACGCCCGTGGCTAGTCGTTGGGCACCCAGTTGCCGTGGAAGCCGTAGGGAATGCGATGCGGGAGTTCCGCGCACGCCACCGGTCCGGCTGCCACGTTGGTCGCGTCCAGCAACACCAGGTCGCTTCGGTTGTCACGACCACGATGCACGACGCCGAGCAGGTAGCCGTCGCCTTCCGCGGAGTCGGCCTTGCGCGGCACGAAAACGGGTTCACCGACCGTGTCGCCGTCCGGCAGCACGTAGTCCTCGCGCGCCCCGCTGGCCAGGTCATAGTGCACAACCGCGTTGAAGTGCAAACCGGACTGGCCGACGTTGCCGGCGCAGTAGGCGTGCCGATAGCCGTTCAGCGCGAAGCGCTCGTCAAGGCGCGGGAACTCGCCGGGCAGTTCGTCGAGGTACCGGCGGGTGATGCCACCGGCGTTTGCGCCGAGGTCGATGGTCCACTCGCAAAGACGCGCCTGCGCCTTCTTCGGATCGGTCGCGCGACCATCCACCCGGGGAAAGAGCGGGACCTCCTCGAACTGCATCACGTGAGCGACGATGCGGTTGTTCTCGGAGTAGGCGTTCACCGGGTGGAACACGTAGCACGGCTCGGTCTCGAACCAGCGCATCTCGGCCACGGTGCCGTCGCGGTGCATGACGCCGACATGGGTCCCCATGTCGGGATCCCACGCCAACGGCGGACCGCCCCCCATCGCCCGTTCCATGCTCGCCGTCACCGGAAAGACCGGGAACACCACGTGCTCGGCCGTCGCGATGAAGTCATGCATCATGCTCGCGAACGGTGCGTCGAAGCGCTCCGAGCGTGTCAGCCGGCCTTGGGCATCCACGGCCTGATAGCTCACCTCGCGGCTGAACATGCCGGCCGCCATGTACCCGAAGAACAGCATCTCGCCGGTCTTGGGGTCGAGCTTCGGATGGGCCGTCATCGGCCCCGCGAGTTCGTCGTCGAATCGCCATGGACCGACGGTCTCAAGCGTCGCCGGGTCGACCTCGACCGGCGCATGGCCCTCCTCCAGCGCCAGCAGCCGATTACCGTGCCAGACGATGTTGGTGTTCGCGAGACCTTCGTCGGCGACGCTTTGCGTGAGGGGATCGTTGTCCAAGGGGTTGAACGGGTTGAACAGGCTGCGGCCCTCGCCGCGCTCCAAGGTCCACTTGCTGGTACGCACCCAGCGATTCCGGTAGCGGACGCGGCCGTCGTGGATCCTGAACATGTGGACCATCCCGTCGCCCGCGAACCAGTGATGATCGGCGCGCGGCGGGAACTGCGGATCGGGGCCGTTGCGGTAGTAGGTGATGTCGAGGTCGCGCGGTAGGTCGCCGCGCACGATCACGTCGTCGATGTCGCATTCCATGCGGATCGGCGCGAAGTTGCCGGTGAGCTGCGGGTGGTCAGGGTACGGGCTGGTCACGGCGTCCTTCGGTTGCTTGAGCGAGCGCCGACTCTAACCGAAGGGGGGAACTGCCGCAGCGTGTGGCGACATGACGAACTGCCCGAGACAGTTAGCGGACCGACCCGACTTCGCCGGACAGGCCACACGAATCGACGAACTGCTGCCGCTATACCGGGGCTCTGGCTAGCCTGGCAAGGAGTTCGGGGACACTCGCGAGACCCCCTGAAAATGGCCTCCGGTCGCACGAAGCACGAAGGGGCGATTTCCTACAAGAATCCAGGCCGATGTCCACTTACGCCCACTCGAAGCCGGCCCTATGTTGCCGGCAGTCGCGTCTTCCGGGATCCCCTCCGTGGCAAATCGCCGCACGAACGCACGGCACGACGCCGCTTGGAAGCAGTTCTTCGCGGTGTCGATCGTTGTCGAGCACTTGCTGCGCGGCTTCTTTCCCGAAGTCGCCGCCCTGCTCGACCTGGACACGTTGCGGGACGTCTCGGCCGAGTGGGTCCAGGATGGCACGAGGCGTCGCGGCGATTCAGTGTGGCACGTATGGTACCGGGATGGCAGCGCCCGTACTGTCCAACGCGAGGTGAGGGTGAAGCACAGAGCCGATTCCAACGCGAAGTGAGGGTGAAGCGGATGTCCGGCGCACCATTCGGTGATGATCG
>JAPOYV010000102.1 GCA_026706385.1 Gammaproteobacteria bacterium | reverse complement strand
CCCGTGGCCGGACTCCCGGACCGTTGTTGCCCCGAGCCCGCCGACGGTCGACGTCTTGAGCGCGGGGCGCATTGACTCACCCGAAGTGTTGCCGGGTCGGCATCGTTGCCTCACAATTCGTGCTACCGAAGGGAGGCCCGATGTCGACGATGAGTTCGGGAGCGCGGCAGGAGCTGGTCGCGGCGGTGGCGGAGGGGTATCGGCGGGGCACGTCGGCCGAGAAGAGGTCGATCCTGGATGAGTTCGTCGCTCTCACGGGTACCACCGCAAGCATGCCGTCCGGCTTCTGAACGGCACCGCAACGAGCCCACGGGCGCGACGAGGGCGCCGGTGCGTGTACGACGGGGCGGTGACCGAAGGGTTGATCGTTCTGTGGGAGGCGTCGGACCGGATGTGCGGCAAGCGGCTGAAGGCCGTGCTGCCGACCTTGCTTCCGGCGCTCGAGCAGCATGGCCAGCTGTCCCTGGACCCGGCGGTGCGGGAGCGGCTTCTGACGGTGCGTGCGGCGACGATCGACCGCCGGCTGGCGACGGCGCGCGCCGTGACGGCCGGTCAGCGCCGGCGCCGGCGTTCTGGGCTGACTAGCTTGCGGAGCAAGGTGCCGGTACGCACCTTCGGCGATTGGAAGGACCCGGCTCCGGGATTCGTCGAAGCCGACCTCGTCGCCCACTGCGGGGGGACCCTGTCCGGCAGCTTCGTCTGGACGCTGGTGCTGACCGACATCGCCAGCGGATGGACGGAGTGCGTACCGCTCCTGGTGCGCGAGGCGCGCTTGGTGGTCGACGCCCTGGACCAGCTGCGCAGCGCGCTGCCGTTCCCGCTCCGCGGGATCGACACGGACAACGGGAGCGAGTTCCTCAACGAGGTGTTGGTGGGTTTCTGCCGTGAGCAGGACATCGAACTCACGCGGTCGAGGCCGTTTCGGAAGAACGACCAGGCCTGGGTCGAGCAGAAGAACGGTGCCGTCGTGCGCCGACTGGTCGGTTACGGCCGCCTGGAGGGCGTGGCCGGAGCCGAGGCGCTGGCCCGGCTCTACTCGGCGGCGCGCCTGTTCGTGAACGTGTTCCAGCCGTCGTTCAAGCTGGCGGAGAAGTCGCGTCAGGGAGCCCGCGTTCGGAAGCGCTACCACGCGCCGGAGACGCCGGCTGCGCGCCTGTTGGCCTCGGACGCGGTCGCCGCTGCGACCAAGGACCGGCTGCGGGCCGCGCTCGGGACGTTGGACCCGCTCGCACTCTTGGATGAGATCCGTGCGGTCCAGCATCATCTCGCCGCGCTCGCAGCGGGGCGACGGTCCATCCGATGCCGGAACGCGATGCTGACCTCGACGGGTTCCTGCGGAGCCTCGCGCTCGCATGGCGTGCCGGCGAGGTCCGGCCGACACATAGGGCTCGCACGAGACCACCTCGACACTGGCGCACCCGGCAGGATCCGTTCGAGACGACCTGGCCCCGAATCGTCCAGTGGCTCGAGGCCGAGCCCCATCGGACGGCGAAGGAGCTCTTCCACCGCCTTCGCCGGGAACACCCCGGGGCGTTCTCCCCGGGCCAGCTCCGCACCCTGCAGCGCCGTGTCACAGGGACTGGCGGCGCATGGCCGCCCGTCGTCTCCTCTTCGTCGACCGGACTGCATCACCCCAGAACCGTTTCGGGTCGCCGATCGCGGGTGACGCCGGGAGCAAGGTCGACTCGGACGTAGCCGAAGTCGACCCGTGCGACGCAGCGACGCCCCCGGTCGGTCTCCACGGAGGTGATCCCGTCGAACGCCCTGGCCGATGGCCCTGAAGTCTGGCTCTTCGACCGGAGACGCGGGTACGGTCCTTCTGAGGCAGGCGGGCAGCGCCGCGGCTGTGGACGCTGCCGCTCCCGTGGACGCAAAGAACGCGCCCACCGGAGCTTGCAAGACCGCGCAGACGCGGTCTTGCACAAGCGCCCACAGCCTCATTGTTGTTGTTGGAGGTACTCACGTACCCAGAACGAACGACGACGGACCGAAACGCGACCGTGTCGAGATTCGTGCACTTCTACGCGAGCGGTGACACCGCTCCTGTGGACGCAAAGAACGCGCCCACCAGCCTCCAATTTGTTGTTGGTACTCTCAACCTGAAGAACCAAAGACGGACCAGAACGACCGATCGGGTCGCCGATCGCGGAGGACGCAGGGCGCGAGGTCGACTCGGACGTTGCCGGAGTCGACCTGTACGACGCAGCGACGGGTCCGGTGCGTCTCCACGGGACGTGATCCTGTCGAACGCCCCGGCCGATGACCGTGAAGTCTGGCTCTTCGACCGGAGACGCGGGTACGATCTTTCTGAGGCAAGCCGGTAGCATTCTCAAATGAGGAAACACGAGCGGCAGAAATAGTTGCGCATTCCGGTGAAATCGATCACCCATTCCGACGCGAAACCGATCAGCGATTCCGACGCAAACCGATCACCTGTCGGAGCGGAGCGACGCGGGCCTGTTTCACGGCTCCGAGGGGTCGCGCCGGGCTGACGGTCGGCGCCGCTTTCGCATGGAGTCTCCTTTCAGTTCGAGGCGATAGGCGTTGTGCACGAGGCGGTCGAGGATGGCGTCGGCGAAGGTCGGGTCGCCGATGACGTCGTGCCACTTCTCGACCGGGAGCTGGCTGGTGACGATGGTCGAGCGGACGCCGTGCCGGTCCTCGAGGACTTCGAGCAGGTCGTGCCGGTGCTCGGCGCTGAGCGGAGAGAGCCCCCAGTCGTCGAGCACGAGGACCTGAGTCTTGGCGAGCGAGTCGAGCAGCTTCGGGTAGCGTCCGTCGGCGCGAGCGAGGGCGAGCGAGCTGAAGAGCCGGGACGAGCGCAGGTAGAGCGCACTGTGGCCATGGCGGCAGGCGCTGTGGGCGAGCGCGCAAGCGATCCAGCTCTTGCCGACGCCGGTGGGCCCGCAGATGAGGACGTTGAGGTGGTCGCGGACCCAGCGCCCGTCGGCGAGCGAGAGAAGGAGCGGCTTGTCGAGGCCGCGGCGATGACGGAAGTCGACGTCCTCGATGCAGGCGTCGTGCTTGAGCCGGGCACGGCGCAGACGGTTGGTGAGCTGCCGGGAGTGGCGCTCGGTGATCTCGCGGTCGACGAGCAGCCCGAGCCGTTCCTCGAACGACAGGGCGCCGACCTCGGACGAGTCGAGCTGCTCGGCGAGGGCGTTGGCCATCCCGGCGCATCGTAGCTGCTGGAGCTTGTCGACGGTCGGATGAGTGAGCATCGTCGGGTTCCTTTCGTCACCGGTAGTAGAGGGAGCCGCGGATGTTGTCGTGGCGGACAGGCTCGGCGGCGTCGGCGAGACGGGCGCAGGTCTCGTCGAGGCGGTGCCGGAGGATCGACTCGACGCTGCGGTAGCTGGAGCTGCCGATGGCGAGGGCGCGCTCGGCGGCCGCCTCCAGGCGGGTGTCGCCGTAGCACTCGGCCAGGCGCAGGATCCCGAGGCAGGAGCGGTAGGCCTGCTGGGGGTGGCGTCGCCGTTCGAGCACGACGGCGATCAGGGCGGCGGTGGCCGGCCCGACCTTCTCGGCCCAGCGGACGAAGCGCTCGGGGGTCCAGTCGCCCATCCGACGGTGCTTCTCCGGCATGTGCTCAGCCACGGTGGTGTGGCGCCCCCGGCGCGAGGACCGGACGTGGCTGGCGACGCGCCGGCCGCGGTGGAAGCACTCGACGGTACGGGCGGTCAAGCGGACGTCGAGCTGTCGTCGGACCAGCGCGTGGGGGACGGAGTAGTAGTGCCGGTCGACCTCGACGTGGTAGTCGATGTGGACGCGGACGGTCTTCCACTCGGCGAAGACGTAGGGGGTGTCGGGCAGGGGCCGCAGCGCGGGCCGGTCGAGCTGCTCGAACTGGGACCGCCGCGAGCCGGGGAGCTTGCGAAACGGCCTCGCGTTGAGCCGCTCGAGGAGCTCGGCGATGGCGGCGTTGAGGCCGGCGAGCGAGAAGAAGGAGCGATGCCGCAGCGCGGCGAGCACCCAGCGCTCGACGATCTGGACGGCGACCTCCGTCTTCGCCTTGTCCCGGGGGCGCCGCACCCGCGCGGGCAGCACGGCGACGCCGTAGTGGCGGGCGAGGTCGTGGTAGGTCGGGTTGAGGTCGGGCTCGTAGCGATGGGCGCGGTGGACGGCCGAACGCAGATTATCGGGGACGATCAGCTCCGGACAGCCATCGAAGAAGGCGAAGGCGCGGACGTGCGACGCGGTCCAGTCCGGCAGGGTCTGCGTCCAGGTCGCCTCGGCGAACGTGTAGCTCGACGCGCCGAGCACGGCCACGAAGACCTGCGCCTGACGCAGTTCGCCGGTCTCCGGGTCGACGACCGGCCGGTCTGGCCGGCATAGTCGACGAACATCCGCTCGCCGGCGCGATGCTCCTGGCGCATCACGACGTCGAGCTTGCCCGCCCAGGCGCGGTACTGCTCGCAGAAGCGGCTGTACTGCAGCCCTTCCGGGTGGGTCGCCTTGTACTCCTGCCACAGCA
>JAPOYV010000094.1 GCA_026706385.1 Gammaproteobacteria bacterium | reverse complement strand
CTCGGTTGACGCCGCTTTACGCTCCCATCTTCCCTCGCCTGACTAGACATCGACAACCCTAGCGAAGGTCTCCACCAACGAACCCAGCGGCCACGGATCCCGGCAACTTCAGGTCGGCCAGCATGGCGCGCACCCGGTCGCGGCGGTTCTTGGCGGCGGTCTTCATCAAGGACCACCTATCCGAGACACCAGCGATGGAAACCTCGACAGAGTGTAGTTTCGGCGATCATCGACCGAAAGGACTGCTCACCGCACGGCTGAAATCAATAGCTAAACCGGCGGGGCTATCGTGCGCAAAGTGCCCTAGTCGGCGCAGGGCAGCTCCGCGAAGTCGGACTCGCTCAGCGCTTCCCCCGCGTTTATCTTGCTGGCAAGCGTGGCCATTGCTTCTGCTTCGCCCCGCGTGATCTTGCCGAACGTCGCGTCCTCTCCGAGACACGCCGTAAGCAGCGCGTAGCCTTCAGGATCGTTCTTTTCGTAGAGCCGGAAGTCGGCCACGTCTTCGTACCGGACGGTGGCGCATCCGGCCAGCGCTACGAGGAGAATCGTCATCCGCGCCTTCATTGGGGATATACGTGGCTCGGTAACCGCGAAAGCGGCACCTAAACCCGTTGCGACCTGAAGTTCATGCCACGCAGTGTACGGAAAAATTATCTGAACAACAACAGCTTGGGACCGGCTAAACTGGATTAAGGCGTAAGCCGAGGCCCACAGCCATGGAGACTTTCATCATCCTAAGCCTTGCAGCAGCACTGATGTTCGCAACGTGGCACGTTGCCAAACGGGTCTACACCCGCACGTCCCAACGGGACTAGTCGGGGCACTGCTCTCGAAGCTCCCACCACGTGGCTAGCGTCCCCCTGTAGTCGACGCGATATCCAGTGTTGGCGGGAATGGTCACACTCTGCAAAGTGCATCTGCGCCCGTCCGTCCAGCTCTGCGCCAGAATAGCCGGTGGTACTTCAGTGTCGATATCCACTGCCACTTGGCAGCGACCGTAGGACGACTCGGCAATACGAACCGACAACTCGATCTCCGAAGCATCCGTCCGATACCACACGTCCTCAGTCCGCTTGGACGTAAGGTCGCACCACCGACGCTGTGCATTCTTCAAGCTCTTTTCCGAGGTAGCAAGCATTTCGCGGACGCGCGCCTCGTGTTGCCGCAGTTCGTCCACGTCCAGCAGGTCCAGACGTCCCTTCAACTGGCCGACTTCGTAGACGACATACATGATACCGCCCACGACAGCGATTGCTGCTGCGCCCCAGCCTGCCCATTCCTTCATGTCCACGGAAAGCGGTGTGTCGGCAGCTATTCGCTCTCCAGCACTGCAATGACCCTGACCAGAACATCCCTTTCGTGTTCCTGCCCCTTGTTCTCGGCTTCCTGCGCTAGGAGTTGCAAAGCGCATATCGTGTACTCGTCAATCTCTTCTTTGCCGTAGTCCCCACGAATCCAGTTTAAGCGCTTGCCAACTTCGATGCGCACGTTCCGCTCTCGTTGTTCCCGGCGAACTTCGGCATCCACTAGCTCGGTTCTCTTCCGCGCAACTGCCTGCAAAAAGTCCTGCTCGGACTGCCACGTCACCTTTGTTTCCATGGGTTGAGTCGTTCCCTGACGGAGGTCGTGCAATCCTAACGCAATGTTCCGGTTCAGGCACATGTGCCCAACGACCACCCCAACGACCAGATTGCCGCCGCTCTCCGAATGGGCCGCGTTTCGTAAGCGAGACGGTCTACATCGTGGTGAAGGAGCATCCCAACGCATCTGGCCGACCGCTTGCCCAAGCTCGCGGGGTTTGCTCGCCGACCCCCAACATCTCGGAAGCCGTCGACCAGAGCCCCCGGCTGTTGGGCGACGCCGCATCCCAGTTGCTCGTCGCCGCACTCCGGTCCCGAGGCCGCAAGACCACGCGCGCTCGCGTCCGCGAAAGTCGCCAGATGCCTCGTTCGCGACACCAGGACCGCCGTCCTCGGCCCCTGCCGGGCCCGCTACGCACCGGAACGGGGTGTGGTGGCCGCCCGGCATGCTCTCGCGGAGGCCTGAGGTAGTCGTTAACCCCAACCTCAGCTTGAGTTGACTGACCAGTCAGCCATGTTCGTGCATGCACGACAAAGCGGGCGTACCCAAGAACCGGCGGTGCGACGGACGGTGCATCCGCCAACTCATGCTCGCCTGCCATCACGGCATCGCGACACGAACTCGCACCACGCCTGCATCACCGGACGTCGCCTCTCCAACTGGTCGTCGCGCGCGTAGGCGGCCACCGTCCTCGAGCCCTCGACGTGGGCCAGCGCGAACTCCGAGAGCAGCTCGTCCACCCCCTCGTGGCGCGCCCAGTCCTTGAAGCTCGAACGGAAGCCGTGCGCCGTCGCGCCCACCTCCGCACGCGCCAGCGCCTTCGCCACCGTCGACTTCCCGAGTTCGCCGCCGCCGGGGCCCGGGAACGCCAGGCCGCTGCCGTCCGTCAGCCGCCGCGCCGCGTCCAGCGCCGCCAGCGCCCCCGTCGACAGCGGTACGCGGTGCGCGCGGCCGCGCTTCATGTGCGCCGCAGGAACGGTCCACACGGCCGCATCGAGGTCGAACTCGTCCCATGACGCGCGGCGCACTTCGGCCTGCCGCGCTGCCGTCAGCACGCCGAAGCGGATCGCCAACTGCACCATCCTCCCGATCCGCGGATGGCCGTCAACCCGGTCCAGGGCCGACGCCACGTCCGAGAAGTGCAGGGCCCGGTGGTGGCGCACCTCCGCGGCCTTCGGCAGGGAGCGCATCACCGTCTCGACCGCCGCCCGTCCGCTGCCCGCCGGCTCGCGCAGGTTCTCAACCTCCGCCCACTCCAGCACCGCGGCGATCCGCCCGGCCACCATGCGCGCGGTGGCGTGCTTGCCGGCGAGCGCCAGCGGCCGCAGCACGCGCTTGACGTCGGCGCTGGCGACCGCGCCCACGTGCATGCGTCCAAGCTTCGGGAGCACGTAGGCGGCCATGGAGGCGTTCCAGTCGCGCAGCGACCTCGACCCGTCCCGCCAGGTCTCCGCCTTCTCCGCCCTGGCCGGCTGCTCGGCCTCGGCGAAGGTGACCGTGCGCGCCCGCCGCGGATCCCCGCCGGTGCGCGCCACGGCGCGGTTGTCGGCCGCGACGCGACGCGCCTCGGCGAGGGGCACGAGGTCGGCGCTGCCGAGCCCGATGTCGACGCGGCGTCCGTGGACCATGAGGCGCTGGACCCAGGACCGCGCGCCGCCCGCGCGGACGCGCAGCATGAGCCCGTTGCCGTCCACGTGGCTTCCGGGTCGGGCATGGCGCACCATGCGGGCGGAGAGGGCGTTGCGCTTGAGCCTGGGCATGCGCGGCATCCGTTCCGGGAGAGTAGACGCAAGGCTACACCAGTCGCGAGTCAACTACAACAAGTCCCACAAAAATGTCCGGCATCCGTTGGCACAGGATGAAACTGTAAGGCACCGCCTTACACGCATGAATACGTCGTTATCGTCATCATAATACGCTATTTAGTTCGATACCGTCGAGTGCAGGCGGGTGCAGAACGACGCATGACAGATCGCCGGGCGACTGAACGCGCGCAAGCACTACCGTCAGCGTCGTCGTCGGGTTCCGCCGGTGGTCCTGGACGGCGCGAGTTCGGGGCTGTGGTTCGACGGCTGGAGGGGGCGGGGTCCGCCGCCGGGCCGGTACGCGGACACGGACCGGGAGCCGGAGGTTGCGGCGCCGCGGACGTGGCTGCTGTCGAAGGGCTGGCGGCGCATCGGGCTGGTGGATCCGGCCGAGGTGCCGGGTAGCTGACCTTCGCAGACCACCGCTGTGGCAGCCGGGCGGACGGCAACCGGAGACTACCGCGCGACGACGAAAACGCGGTCGCGAACAAGCAGTCGCGCAGCCTCCAGCAGGGCGAGGATTGCCTGGGGCCCCGGCAAGCCGTGCGCCTCGACGATGGCCTCGGACAACTCGCCGATGCTTCGCCGACCGCCGCTGCTGCCCACACGGTCGACCAAATGGGCTACCAGCGGGCTCACCGGCAGGTCCACGCGGTACTCGCCGCGCACCGCGTAGCCGCGTTCGAATCGGCCGTCGCCGAGCACGGCCGTCTGCACGAGTTCGAGTCCGGGGGCGAGCGCAGGCCGCAGGTCTGCGACATCGGCGGAGACGTCGATCGGCCTGACGGCCTCGGCGATTTCGGCAAACGCGTTGGGCAATGCGCCCCGACTGAGCACGGATCGTTCGTAGCCGGCAGCCGCCTGGCCGGAGACGGCTCGGACGAAGGCTTCTCGGGGTGGCGTGTTCGCGCCCGTGAGTCGCCGCGCCTCCCAGAAGTAGGAGTCGACGCTGCGGTTGCCAGCGTAGAACAGCCGGGCCAGCTCATGGAAGTGTTCGTATTGCGTGCGGTAGAGCCGCTCGAAGGCGTCAGCCGCATCGGTAGCGATGGCTGGGTCGGCAAGCGCCGAGACCACGTAGGCCGCGCCGATGTGTGCGGCGCTGATCGCCAGGTGCACGCCCGTGGAGAACAGCGGATCCACGAAGCAGGCGGCGTCTCCGAGTAGCACGTACCCCGGTCCGGTCATCCGGCTCGCGGCGTAGGACCAATCGCGCACGGCGACCGGTTCCGTGTTCGGCTCTCGCGCACCCACCAAGGCGGCGATGCGGTTGGAGCCGGAAATCTGCTCCGCCAGGAGCCCGCTTCGGCCGGCCCTTCGAATCGCCCGGACGCCGTGGTCGCGATCCACCACGGCGCCGATGCTCGACAGCCCCTGGGCCAGCGGGATCTTCCACAGCCAGCCGTCGCGGCACGACTCGATCAGTATGTTGCCGTCGTCAGGCGGTGGCAGGTGGGGACAATCCGCGAAGTAGGCATATACCGCGAGGTTCCTGAACGCCTCGTCCCAGACTTTGAGGCCAAGCTTGCGCGCGAGCAGCGACGACTGGCCGCTCGCGTCGACGACCATCTTGGCCGCCACCCGGGTTCCGTCCGCCAGCACCACGTTCGGTTGATCGTCCGAGAACTCGACATCCGCTACGGCAACGCCTTCCCGTACGTCCGCGCCGCTGTTCTTGCTGTGGTCGAGCAGGATCTGGTCGAAGCGGGGCCGCCAGACTTGATAGGCGTGGGGAAACCGTCGGTTGGTCTCCTTGAAGTACCAGCTCCAGGGTTCCGAGTCCCGCCCCCAGCACATCGTGGCGCCCCACTTCTTGACGAATCCCTCGCGCTCGATGGCGGGCAGGACGCCGATGTCGTCCAGGACCGCCAAGGTCGCCGGGAGCAGGGACTCGCCCACGTGGGCTCGTGGAAAGTGCGCTCGCTCGAAGAGTGTCACGCCGTACCCGGCTCGGGCCAGCAAGGTGGCTGCCGTGCTGCCGGCCGGTCCGCCGCCGATGACGACAACGTCGCGCTCCGAATCCTCTTGGCTGGTCATGCTCGAAAGGGGTAAACGGGATGCACCAAAAGCGGGCGTGGTTGTTATGCTACGCCACGCTGCGAATCCCCGCTCGCACAGGGAACTCCGATGCGGGAGCGTGGTCGCAGGACAAGCGAGTTCCGAACAGCAAGGGAGAGAAAAAATGAGCTTCCAAGTCGGCCCGTGGGCTGCCGCCGTGTTGGCGGGAGCGCTACTGCAAACGTCCGCACTGGCCTCCGGCTCGATCAAGGCCGGCGGCGCGATCAATCCACGCGATGCCTATATGCAAGGCAAGGCGCTGACGTTCCAGAAGCTCGTCTGCGCATCGTGCCCGATCCAGAAGGGTGCGTTGAATCGCGACCGGGCACTCAGCCTGAAAATGAGCTTGGAGGCTCGCGACGAGGCGAACAAGCCGGGCACGCCGGACGATCAGCACATCCAGCGGCTCGAACGCGACGAGCAGGAGGTGGTCCACTACTACCTCACGCGGCGCTACAAGCTCTAAGAAACCTCACAGGGAGAAAAACGATGAAATTCGGCAAGAGGCATTGCACTTCGCTCGCGGTCGCCCTGCTCGCAGCTTCGGCGACGGGTGTCTACGCGAACGGCACCGTCTGGCTCCCGGCACCCGGTGCCGGGTCCGTGACCGCTTCCTACGTCTCGCAGTCCGCGGACGACTTCTGGCATATCGTGGACGGCCAGATGGCACATACGCCGTTTCCGCCCGGACTGGAGCAAACGACCACGTTCATCAGCGCGACCTACGGGCTGGCGGATGCGTGGGCCGTGGACGCCCAAGTGGGCATGTCCGAGGCGTCGAACAAGGCCAACCCCGCACCCCACCCGACGCTCGATGGACGAACCGACCTCGGCCTCGGTATCACCTGGCGTTTCGCGGACGAGGTGCTGAGCGAAGGACCGAGCATGGCGGTGCGCTTCGGCCTGATTCTCGCGGGCGACTACGAAACCTATTGGCCAACGGCGATCGGCGAAGGCGCCGACGGCGTGGAGCTGTCTGGAATCATCGGCAAAGTGTTCGCTGATCGGCTGGCCTTGTCGGCGGAAGTCGGCACGCGCAACCGGACCAGCGACGTGCCCCAAGAAACCTTCATGAACTTCGATGCCCACCTCATCGCAGGCCAGCATCTCGTGCTGAGCGCGAACTACCACATCCAGGATTCGGCCGGCGACCAGGACATCCACGGTCCCGGGTTCACCCGTTTCGTGCTTCCTTTCGTCGGCGAAGACGTCAACCGAATCTCCCTGGGCGGCACGCTGTCGTTCGACCGGTTCAGCGTGGGCTTGCGCTTCTTCGACGTCGTGGATGGGCGCAACACGGCGGACTTCGATGCGGTGAGCGGTACCTTCACCTACAACTTTGGGCGTTAGACCGCCGCGATCACGGCGGATAAGGCGCGGCGTCGCCGCTCGGCGACCCGGCTAGCTTCGACAAGAGGCAGCCGCCCGGTTTGCCGGACGTTGTCTTCCCGGTGATGCTGCGCCCCGATACGCCTGGAGTCATGCCGACATGAAACCAAGCCGAATCATCCTGCTCATCGCATTGGCCGCGCTGATCGCGCTGTTCTTCGTCTTCGATCTGCAACGGTTCCTGTCGCTCGAGTTCTTTGCCGCGCAGCGGGAAGCCATCGTTGCGTACCAGGCGGCGAACCCGTGGACCACGGCCATCGCGTTCTTTCTCATCTACGTGCTCGTGACTGGCACATCGCTCCCGGGGGCTGCTTTGCTGACCCTGATCGCCGGGGCCGTGTTCGGCCTCGTCCAAGGTGTGATCATGGTGTCTTTCGCTAGCACGCTCGGCGCCACCATGGCGTTCTCGATCGCCCGCTATCTGTTCCGTGACGCCGTGCGCGCACGATTCGGGCAATACCTGGCGACGATCGACCGGGGCATCGAGAGGGACGGTGCGTTCTACCTCTTCGCCTTGCGACTGGTGCCGGCCATTCCGTTCTTCGTGATCAATCTAGGCATGTCGCTGACGCCGATTTCGGTGTGGCGATTCTATTGGGTGAGCCAGCTTGGCATGTTCTTCGGCACGGTGGTCTATGTGAACGCTGGTGCGGAGCTCGGACAGATCGAGTCGATCGGCGACATTCTCTCGCCGGCACTGTGGATCTCCTTCGCGCTACTCGGCTTGGCGCCCCTGATCGCCAAGAAGATCCTCGACGCCATCAAGGCGCGCAAGGCCCTGCGCAAGTTCAAGAAGCCGCGGCGCTTCGACAACAACCTGGTCGTCATCGGGGCGGGTTCGGGGGGCCTCGTCGCGGCGCTGATCGCCGCCACCGTGAAGGCCAAGGTGACCCTGATCGAGCGCAATCGAATGGGCGGCGACTGCCTGAACACCGGCTGCGTGCCGAGCAAGTCCCTCCTGCGCTCGGCCAAGATGCTGTCCTACGCCGCGCGTGCCAGCGAGTTCGGCTTCAAGAACGCCACCGTGGAGTTCGACTTCGCCGAGGTCATGGAACGGGTGCAGCGCATCATCAAGAAGATCGAGCCGCACGACTCCGTGGAGCGCTACACCGAACTCGGCGTGAACTGCCTCATGGGGGATGCGCGCATCACCTCGCCGTACAGCGTCCGCGTCGACGATCGCGAGATCACGACCCGGAACATCGTCATCGCCACCGGCGGCGAGCCGTTCGTGCCGCCGATACCGGGATTGGCGGAGGCCGGCTACTACACGTCGGACACCATCTGGGAGATCCGCGAGTTGCCGTCCCGGTTCGTGGTGCTGGGCGGCGGGCCGATCGGCAGCGAACTGGCCCAGGCGTTCCGGCGATTCGGCGCCGACGTGACCATGGTGGAACAGGCGCCCCATCTGTTGATGCGTGAAGACGCGGACGTGATCGACTTGATGCAGCAGCAGTTCGTCGCGGAGGGGATTCGCCTGTTGACGAATCACCGTGCCGAGCGCGTCGAATCAGACGGTCGCGAGCGCGTCCTGGTGTGCGCGAAAGAGGACGGTACGGAGGTCCGCGTGCCATTCGACGCCGTTCTGGTCGCCGTCGGCCGGCGGCCGAACACGGAGGGCCTCGGTCTCGAAGACATCGGCGTTGCCATCGGTGAAAGGGGCGACGTCGAAGTCGACGAATACCTGCGCACGAGCGTGCCCACGATCTACGCTTGCGGCGATGCCATCGGACCCTACCAGTTCACCCACACCGCCTCCCACGAAGCCTGGTACGCGTCAGTAAACCCGCTGTTCAGCCCCTTCAAGAAGTTCAAGGCGGACTATTCGGTCATTCCCTGGACGACGTTCACCGACCCGGAAGTCGGTCGAGTCGGCTTGAACGAGCAGGAAGCGGCACGACGCGGCATCGATGTCGAAGTCACGCACTACGAACTCGAGGAGCTCGACCGCGCGCTGGCGGACGAGGAGGGACGTGGATTCATCAAGGTCCTGACGCCCCCGGGCAAGGATCGCATCCTCGGCGCGACGATCGTCGGCCACCACGCCGGCGACCTCTTGGCCGAGTTCATCTCGGCCATGAAATGGGGCAAGGGCTTGAAGGCCCTGATGGGCACGATCCACATCTACCCTACGCTGACCGAAGCCAACAAGTTCGCGGCCAGCACGTGGCGCAAGAAACATGCGCCGGAAGATCTGCTCGCCTGGGTCGGGCGCTTCCATCGATTGCGCCGCGGGCGCGGTCGAGGGGATCAGCAGATTGCTGCGGCGGGCGCAGTCGACGGTTGATCCGTTAGGGCTGGTTGAGGTCCCAGTCGTAGTCGTAGTCGATCGCGCCGGCGAAGTCCCTGAGCTTCGCCGCCAACTCGTCGTCAGCGTACTGGACCAGATGCTCGAGGACGCCTTCCTCGGAGTTGCCGAAGTCGAGGATCCACCAGTCGTAGATGCTCGAGATCACCATGAAGTCCTCGTCGACGATGTCCACGCCCCGCGGATGGTTGACGTACTCCCGGGCACCGGCTTCGAGCAGCCTTTCCATGTTCGCGGCGGTGTACACCTGGGTTGCCAGGTTGGGACAGCCGATGCTCGCGCAGTTGACGGCGTAGTGAATGCGCCCGTCCGGCCAGATAGGCCGCAGGATGCCGTGTTCGATGTTGTCGAGCGTCAGATCCTGACCGGCAACCCGCGCATGCACATCGCCCCAAGGGCCGACCAAGGGGATCCAACTCTCGTGAATGCTTTTGATCGTGTCGACCGGGTAGGCGTCGGTGACGACCTTGACGGTGAGCGCGTTGTAGAAGTTGATCCAGTACGCTCGCTGCTCGCCGCGTGCATAGGTTCGCGGATCCAAGGCCTGCAAGACGTCGAGATAGGTGTTCAGGCGGGCTAGGTCGTCCGCGTCCGCCTTCAACGCGGCGTAGTCGAAACGGTTGACCCCGGATGGATGGGGTGCCAGATAGGTCGCCAGCAACGCCTGCCACGGAGCGTGATCGATCATCGCGCTATTGGTCTCGTCACTCGCGTCCCAGAACGGAATCAACTCGGGCTCCTGGTCGGCAAATGCGCCGGCGCAAAGGCAGACCACCGCCAGGGCGAGTGCGGGACGCGACCGCTTCGTGGTCGCCGGTTTTGGGGCGTTCATTCGTTACTCCTTGGTTGTTGCGCTTGCCGGGCGCAGCACGAGTTTCAGGATCATGCCCAGGATGCCGATGCTGGCGCCGACGACGCCCTTGACCGTTCCGCCCACCTTGGACTTGCCGTGCGGCCGCCTATGCGAGTCCACCGGAACCTCGGCGACGCGCATTTTCCGCTGAATCGCCTTGATTTGCATCTCGACCGTCCAGCCGTACGTCTCATCGCGCATGTCGAGGTCGGCCAACGCGGTCCGCCGGATGACGCGGAACGGGCCGAGGTCGGTGACGCGCTGCCGCCAGAGCAGCGAGATGAGCGTCCCAGCCACCCGGTTGCCTACGATCTGCGGCAGCGAAAGCGCGCCCGGTTGCATCCGACCCAGGACGCGGGACCCGATCACGAGGTCTGCTCCGTCGCGGATCGGGCGGAGAAGGCGCGTGGCCTGGCGCGCGTCGAAGGCCTGATCGCCGTCGATGAACAGCACCAGGTCGACGTCCTCGAGCGCTGCGATCGCACTCAGGCAGGCGATGCCGTAGCCTGGTGTCGGCTCGCAGACGACGCGAGCGCCTGCCGCGCGGGCGCGTTGCGCGGTGACATCCGTCGAACCGTTGTCGCAGACGACGATGTCGTCGACCAGCGCGCCTCCGCTGTCGTTCCGCAGCGCACGCAAGTCGTGAACGACCACCGCGATGTTGTCCTGCTCGTCGCGCGCGGGGATGACGGCGCCGACTCGGAGACCGTCGACCGTCACGCTTTCAAGGCGTCGCGCGCGGCACGCCGCCGGGATTCCAAGTCCCAGAGCAGGGCAAGACCGATCGCGCCGAACTCGATGGGCCGGACCCACCAGGGCTGGCCGTACGCTTGCAGATCGTAGTCGTTCAAGTTCAGCCCCGTGACATAGGACAGGAGGACCGCCACGGACGCGGTCCACGCCCAGCGGCTTGGATACACGGTCGCGAACGGCAACAGCCAGAGCAGGTACCAGGCATTGATCACCGGCGCGGCAACGAGCAGGACGCCGTAAACCCAGTCGCCACGCGGCACCGCGGTGCCGTCGCGACGCTCGCGGCGATAGTACCAAAGCCAAAGGACGCCGCAGACGGCGGCCAAAACGACCTTGGCTTGAGTCGGTGGCAGCAGCGTCGTGAGCAGGCCGAATGCCGCCGAGTTGAACTCCCATTCGCGCGCAAACACGATGAGCGAGTCGATATCCGTGCCCCCGGTCAGTGCGAATGGCACGTAGAGCAGCAGGAGGGTGCCTGCGAAACCGGCCCAGTGGCGGACTTTGGCGCGAATCAGCACCAGCGGTGCGAGCGCCAACGCGAAGACCTTGGCCCCGACGGCAAGGCCCAGGCATACGGCGGCCAGCGCCCGGTGGCGCCTCGTGGCGAGCACGATGGCGGCCAGGAGCAGACACATCCCGAGACCGTCAGGATGCGCCGTGAAGGCGATCTCCTTGACGACCAAGGGGCACCATGCGTAGAGCAGGACGTTGCGCGCCGGCGCGAGTCGGAGCAGGAGACCGATGGTGGCGAGGTCCACGGCGATCAACAGGCCCTGCAACGCGGTGACGCTGCCCGGCTGGATCCAATACCCGAGCAGGAACAGCATTTGGGCGGTTGGTCCGTAGATCGTCGGCAGTTCCGGATGGTTGATCTGGTCCAACGCCGCCTGCAGCGCCCTCGGAACCGTCTCGTCCAGGAAGAACGCTTCAGGGGTCACGCCGTAGGGCGTGCCGGCCGTCGCGAACCGAAATCCGTCCCACAGATAGCGGTAGAAGTCGTCCTCGTAGAATGGGCCGCCCCAGAGGCCACAGAGCCGAAAAGCCACCGCCCAGAAGAGCAGCCTCGCCACCGGGATCGGCTCGTCGCGACGAACGGCGCAAAGGTACAACGCGAAGGCGGGGAGCGCCGTCCAGGCAACGACGCCGAAGAATGCCGGCAGCCCGGGTTCCCCGGATTGTCGTGCCAAGTACGCGAGTGTCGCGTAACCTAGGGCACATAGCGCACCGCTTGCATCGACAAGGGTTTTGGTCGGCACTTCGGCGGTAATCGATGCGACAGTGCGCATTTATGGCCTTGCCCAAGGACTCATTCCACGACCAGCGACGTCGAGGCAACGAATTCCGACCCGCATAGTCTAAGTGGCTAGCCGGAGATCGACATGACCCAACTCATCGCGCGCGCGTTCGCCGACGCACCGCCGACATCGGCGAAGTTCTCTGATCCGCTGCACACCCTGGAGGGAAAGCCGCGTGCACGGATCGCCTTGAACCGCTTGCGGACGCTCTGGTTCAACACCGGGACGCTGTGCAACCTCGCCTGCGGGAACTGCTACATCGAGTCCACGCCGCGCAACGACCGGCTGGTCTACCTGCGGGCTGCGGAGGTCGCGGCGTTTGTGGCCGAGGCTGAAGCCCTGGCCCTCGGCGTGGAGGAGATCGGCTTCACCGGCGGGGAACCGTTCATGAACCCCGATATCCTCGACATGCTGGACTCGACCCTCGACCGCGGCTACACCGCGCTGGTCCTCACCAACGCCATGCGCCCCATGATGAAGTGCACCGATGGCCTCAAGGGCCTACGCCGACGGTATGCCGACCGCTTGGTGCTGCGGGTCTCCCTGGACCACTTCCGCCAAGAACTGCATGAAGAAGAGCGCGGCCCGCGGACCTGGGGCCCGGCGATCGTCGGCCTTCAGTGGCTCCACCGCAACGGGTTCAACGTGCGCGTGGCCGGACGACTGCGCTGGGGCGACGACGAGCACGCGATGCGCTTGGGATTCCAGCGACTGCTGCAGGCGTACGGAATCGACCTCGATGCCTGGGACCGGCAGCGCCTGGTGTTGTTTCCGGAAATGGACGCGGAGGCCGACACCCCGGAGATCACGACGGACTGCTGGGAAGTGCTCGGCGTGCGCCCAGAGGACATGATGTGCGCCTCGTCGCGCATGGTCGTCAAGCACAAGGGAGCGCGGTACCCAAGCGTGGTCAGTTGCACGCTACTGCCCTTCGAGGACGGGTTCGACCTGGGCTCCACCCTCGCGGGGGCGCTCGGCGATGTCGCCTTGAACCACCCCCATTGCTCGCGGTTCTGCGTGCTTGGGGGCGGCAAGTGCTCGGGCTAGCGTCCCGATTGGCGACGCGCTAGCCCAACGCGCCTTCGAAGAGGGCCAGCAAGCGCGCCCAGGCGCGTTCAGCCTGCTCTTCGTTGTAGACGGCGGAATCTGGCGGACACCAGCCGTGCAGCGCACCCGCGTACACCTCGATCTCGGCGCCTAGGTTCGCCGCGTCGAAGGCTTCGCGCAGTTTCACCTTGGCCTCCGGGTCGTTTTCATCGTCGTTCTCGGCGATGGCGAACAGGAAGCTCGCGCGCATTTTCGGCACCAGGAGATGAGGACTGCTCTCGTCGCCAGTCGCCAAGCCACCACCGTGGAATGAGGCGCCTGCGCCGATCCGGTCGGGCACGGCCGCCGCCGTGCGCATGGTCATCGGGCCGCCCATGCAGTAGCCGGTGGTACCGATCTTGCGCGCCGTGTCGACGGCAGGCTGAGCGTCCAGGAACGTAACGAACGCCTTGGCATCCGTGACGTTGCCGTCGGCCGAGAGCGATTGGTAGAGGGGCATAACCGTCTCCCGGGTCGCTGCATCGCGGAAACTCGCGCCTTCCGGGACCACGGGCGCTTGTGCCTGGCGGTAGTAGGGGTTGACCACCAGCACGGCGTAGCCGGAACTGGCCAATCGGTCGCCCATGGTGCGGAACGCGGGACGCAACCCAAGGATGTCGGGCCAGACGATCACGCCGGCATGCCGACCCGCTGCCGGGTGTGCGAAGTAGCAGTCCGCTTGCCCGTCCGGCGTCTCGACGGTGACGTCCTGGCCGGTGACGGCGGGCGCGCCTTTGGCCCGCGGCATGATGGCCGCGGCGGCGGCCGCCGCCGTGACCGCGGTGAACCGACGCCGTGTCAAGGCGTTGCCGAACGCGGCGTCGATGTCGCGCTCCGTAGTTTGGTCGCACATGCTCAAGGTCCCTTGCTGGTCGAAATGAGCCCAGTCTAACCGGTTCGCTTGGCGGTCCGGGGAGGGTTGACGCGGTCGGTTGGCCTCGCGCAGGGTTCGACTTTTCGTCTGAAGCATCCCCGATGGCCCAGGACGGCACGGTCAACCCCACCCGCGCGGTGGTGTTCATCTTCATCACGGTTCTCCTCAACTCCATCGGCTTCGGCATCATCCTCCCGGTACTGCCGGAACTGATCGTCGACGTCACCGGCGAACCGTTGCACGAAGCCGCGCGCTACGGCGGCTGGCTGGCGTTCGTCTACGCGCTGATGCAGTTCTTCTTCGCACCGGTCGCCGGCAACCTGTCCGACCGGTTCGGGCGTCGTCCCGTGTTGCTCGTCTCCTTGGCGGTGTTCGGCGTCGACTACCTCATCATGGGCTTGGCGCCGACGCTGGCTTGGCTCTTTGTCGGGCGCCTGATCGCTGGCACGTCGGCGACTAGCTTCGGTATCGCCAACGCCTACATCGCGGACATCTTCCCGCCCGAAAAGCGGCCGCAGAACTTCGCGCTGATGGGCGCGGCGTTCGGCGTCGGCTTCCTGCTCGGACCCGTGATCGGGGGTTTCCTGGGCGAATTCGGCCCGCGCACGCCGTTCTTCGCCACGGCAGGGATCGCCTTCGCGAACTGCATCTTCGGCGCCCTGGTGCTGCCCGAGACGCTACGCCCGGAAAACCGGCGCCGTTTCGAGTTCGCTCGAGCGAACCCGGTGGGCGCCTTCGAGCAGATGGCGCGCTATCCCGTGGTGATTGGCATGCTGGGCGCGTATTTCCTGTACATGCTGGCCCACGACTCGCTGCCCGCGACCTGGGCGTTCTACACCATGGAACGTTACGGCTGGGGACCGCGCGAAGTTGGCTTCTCATTGGGTGCCGTCGGCATCTGCATGCTGCTGGTCCAAGGCGTCTTGATCCGCCGTGTGATCCCGGCTTGGGGCGCCGAACGAACAGCGGTGTTCGGACTGGCGGTGTCCGCGGTCAGTTTTCTCGGCTACGCGTTCTCGCCCGCCGGATGGATGATCTACGTCTGGATCGTACTGGGCGCCGCGTCCGGTTTCGTGATGCCGGCGGTCAACGGCATCATGTCCCGGCAGATTCCCGCCAATGCGCAAGGTGAACTGCAGGGCCTCGTCGGCAGCGTCGCGAGCAGCACGTTCGTGATCAGCCCGGTGATGATGACCCAGCTCTTCGCCTACTTCTCGGGGCCGACCGCGCCGGTGTACTTCCCGGGGGCCGCCTTCGCGTTGGCGGGCCTGCTGACGGCTGCAAGCGTCGTGCTGCTCGTCCGGACGCTGACTCGGACGAAGCGCTTGGCGACCTTGGGCTAGTCCGCGGCGGCCTCCTGGGTGGCGTCGTCTGCGGCATCCTTGGCCGGATCGACTTCGAAAGGCCCCTTGAGGTCCAGTTCCTTGCTCATCTCGCGAACGGCCGGGATCACGTCCGAGCCCATCAGCCTGAGGCTCCGCATCTGGTCGTCGTGGCTCATGGCCCCGTCGCCGTCCCAGAAGAAGATCGTCCCCGGGCGGATGGTCTCCAGCACGTGGCGGACCTTCGGAATCACGGTGTCGGGTGTGCCGGAGATGATGGAGAGCTTCTCCGTCTGGTCCTTGTAGACGTCCCTCGGCGGTGTCGGCGCGGCTTGCGCTTCGCCCTTGTTCTTCGAGTGCTGCGCGGCGCGGCCGCGTGACGCGGCGGCGGCGAAACTGCGCATGGTCGGCAGCAGGTTGTTGCGCTGCGTAAGCCCGGGAAGGTTCTGGATGAACGGGCGGATGATGCCCTGGTTGCCTTCGAGGAACGGGTTCGAGGGCCCTTGGACGTACTTGCGGCCGGCCTCTTCGGCAAGCTCCTCGGTTTCGTCCACGTGCACCTTGAAAAGGTAGGCGCGGTGCTGAGTGCCGGCTTCGTAGCCTTGCTCCGCCGCGACCTCGTCGTAGTACTGGAAGGATTCCACCGTCGGCTGCAGTTCGGTGGCCAGCATGACGTAGGGGTAGCGGTGCTCTGCCGCCCACTTCACGGTGTTGCGGCTCATGACGCCTGGGATCCAGATCGGCGGATGCGGATCCTGGTAGGGGCGGGCCCACGGATTCACGTAGCGGTAGTGGTAGTGCTCGCCCTCCCAGCGGAACGGCCCCGGCTTGGTCCAGGCCTCGACGATGAAGTCGTGGGCTTCCTGGAAGCGCTCCCAGTTGAACGGCGGGACGGCGTTGTGGGCGACGCTTTCGCGGCCTGTACCGCGCACCCATCCGGTCACCAGGCGTCCGCGCGAGATCATGTCGATCTCGGCCAACTCCTCGGCGAGGAACAGCGGGTCGTCCCAGATCGGGAGGATGTTGCCGAGCAGGACGATCTTGGCGCGCTTGGTGATGCGGGCGAGGATCGCGGCCTCCAGGTTCATGACGCCGCCCATGCAGAACGGCGTGGAATGGTGCTCGTTGAGCATGAGTCCGTCGAAACCCATTTCCTCGGCGAAGACGCGCTCGTCGAGGTAGCGGTTGTAGAGATCGGCGCCGAGCCTCGGGTCGTAGGAGTCGTTGGACATCGCGAGGTCCATGAGGTTGCGACCGGTGGCACCGAAGTAACCCGAATTCGGGTCCTGGTAGGGGCGCTCAGTGAAATGTCCGATGAACATGGTGACCTCGAGTTTTCAATCCTTGGGGAAGCCCGCGACGAGCGCGGCCAAGCGCTCCGGCTGTTCAAGTTCGACGACGTGGCCCGCGTCCTCGACGACGCTGATCGACGCGTTCGGCAGGGCGTCCTGGTACTGCTCGGCGCATTCGTAGGGAACGACCTTGTCGTCCTTGCCCCAGACCAGCAGCGTCGGCAGATGCATATCGCCGAGCAAAGGTTCAAGGCGCCGGTTGAACATGTAGGGTTTCCACGTCACCCGCGCGGTCATCTCCCGGGAGAAGTCCCACAGGTCGCGGACGTCGTCCGGCGGTTCCTCGCCAACGTATGCGGTGTACGCCTCGGCGTTGCGGAAGCTCTCCTCGATGTACTTGCGGTGCGAGAGCATCATCTGGTCCAGGATTTCGCCGTTCCTGGGCTGTAACCCAGCCGCGCCGACCAACACCAGTCCGCGGAGCCGCGACGGATTCATGGTCGCCAACTCGGCGGCGATGTAGCCGCCGAAGCCGAGGCCCACCAGCTTCACGTCGTCAAGTTCGAGCGCTGCGATGAGCCGGCTCACGATGATCGCGATGTCGCGCGGCTCGCGTGCCCAAACGGGGCGCTCGGAGGCACCCCAGCCGGGCATGTCGGGCACGATGGCCCGGGTGCCGGCGCCGACCAGTGCGTCGTGGAATGGCAGCCAGCCGGGCCCGCCCCAACTGTGGTGCAGCACCACGACCGGCGTGCCTGCGCCGCCATCGAGCACGTTGATCTTGCCGGTCGCGAGTTCGACGCCGCGTTCAGCGTAGGACGCGGTTTCAGCCACTTAAGCCCTCCCTCAAACTTGGAGCCAGTGTAACCAAAGACTAAAGCGCCATGAAGGGTGAGGAGTAGAATCGGCCGAGGTTCAATCACCCTTGAACGCGCCATGACTGTCATCAGGCAAGCCGATCTGGTCCAGAGCATCGCGGACGCGCTGCAGTACATCTCGTACTACCACCCACCTGATTTCATCCGCGCCATGGCCGACGCCTACGAGCGCGAGGAGTCGCAGGCCGCCAAGGCAGCGCTCGCCCAGGTGCTCGTCAACTCGCGGATGTGCGCTCTCGGCAAGCGGCCCATCTGCCAGGACACCGGGATCGTGATCGTGTTCCTCGAGGTCGGCATGGACGTCGCGTGGGAGGGGGGCATGAGTGTCGAAGACATGGTCAACGAAGGCGTCCGCCGCGGCTACATGACACCCGAAAACGTCCTTCGCGGCTCCGTGCTCGTCGACCCGAACGGCGCGCGGGTGAATACGGGAGACAACACGCCTGCCGTGATCCACACCCGTCTTGTGCCGGGCGACAAAATCACCGCGGAGGTCGCCGCCAAGGGCGGTGGCAGCGAGGCCAAGGCCATGTTCACGATGCTGAATCCTTCGGACTCGGTGGCGGACTGGATCCTGTCGGTCGTGCCGAAGATGGGCGCCGGCTGGTGCCCGCCGGGAATCCTCGGGGTCGGCATCGGCGGTACGCCGGAAAAGGCGATGCTGCTCGCCAAGGAAGCGATGATGGCGCCGATCGACATCCATGAACTGCGCGCGCGAGGCCCCGAGTACGGTGCCGAGGAACTCAGGCTCGAACTGTTCGACAAGATCAACGCCCTTGGCATCGGGGCCCAAGGGCTCGGCGGGCTGACGACCGTCCTGGACGTGAAGGTGCTCGAATATCCCACACACGCCGCGAACAAGCCGGTGGCGGTGATCCCGAACTGCACGGCAACGCGCCACGTGAAGTTCGAACTCGACGGCAGCGGTCCGGCGACGTTCGAGCCCCCGGACCTTGCCGACTGGCCCGACATTGCCTTCGAGCTCGGCGACGACGTGCGGCGCGTCGATCTCGACTCGGTGACCCGCGACGAGGTCGCCGGGTGGCGGGCCGGCGAGACGCTGCTGCTGTCCGGTCGAATGCTCACCGGCCGGGACGCCGCCCACAAGCGCCTCGTCGACCTGATCGATCGCGGTAAAGCGTTGCCGGTCGACCTCGGGGACCGGTTCATCTACTACGTCGGTCCGGTCGATCCGGTGGCCGGCGAGGTGATCGGCCCGGCCGGACCGACGACGGCCACGCGCATGGACAAGTTCACCCGCACGCTGCTCGAGAGGACGGGACTCCTCGGCATGATCGGCAAGGCGGAGCGCGGCCCGGCGGCGATCGAGGCGATTCGCGACAACCGGGCCGTGTCCCTCATCGCGGTGGGCGGTGCGGCGTACCTCATCGCCAAGGCCATCACGAAGTCGACGTTGCTGGCGTTCGCGGATCTCGGCATGGAGGCGATCTACGAGTTCGAAGTCCGCGACATGCCAGTCACCGTCTCGGTCGACGCCCGCGGCGAGTCCGTGCATGCGACCGGCCCGCGGATCTGGGCTCGGGAGATCGAGAACCGGATCAAGGCGACGTCGGTGGACTGAAGCGGCGAGCCATGCCGGGGCCGCCCCGCCGAGAAGGCGCGTACTGTCGAGGTACGCGGGCCTCCCGGCCCGCAAATGAACATCTCGCGAGGCCGCATGCGGACGTGGACGTGGCGGACCTGCAGGTCCGCGCGTACCGACGAGATTCCGCGGTGCCCTAAGCCCGCAACTCCGGCCGTTCCCGAAACGCCGCCAAGGCCTCCGGGTTGGCCATGGCCGTCGTATTGACCACCTCCCGCCCGTGTACGGCGTCCCTTACCGCGAGTTCGGCGATCTTGCCACTCAGCGTTCGAGGGATGTCAGGTACCTCGACGATCACCGCGGGGACGTGGCGAGGGCTCGCGCGTTCGCGGATTCGCCGCTTGATCGCATTCGCGAGATCCGCGTTCAGGGCCGTGCCCTCGCGCATCACCACGAACAGCACGATGCGCGTATCGCCATCCCAATCCTGGCCGATCGCCACGCAGTCCAACACCTCGTCGATGGTCTCCACCTGCCGGTAGATCTCGGCGGTGCCGATGCGCACGCCGCCGGGGTTGAGCACGGCATCGGAGCGGCCGTGGACGATGAAGCCATCGTGGGCGGTGATCTCCGCGAAATCGCCATGCGCCCAGACGTTCGGGTAGCGGTCGAAGTACGCCTCCCGGTACTTGGCATTACCCTGGTCGTCCCAGAATCCGATCGGCGCGCTGGGAAACGACCGTGTGCACACCAGTTCGCCTTTCTCGCCCCGGACGCGGGCTCCGTCGTCGTCGTAGACATCGACGGCCATGCCGAGGCCGGCGCACTGCAGTTCGCCTTCGTGGACAGGGAGCCAGGGGCAGCCGAGCGCCAAGCACGAGATGAGATCCGTGCCGCCCGAGATCGATGCCAGGGCGAGGTCGGCCTTGACGTCGCGATAGACGTAGCGGAACCCCTCGTGGTTGAGCGGCGAACCCGTGGACAGGATTGCACGCAGGGCGGGCAGATCGTGGCTGACAACTGGTCGGACGCCCGCCTTTTCGACGGCGGACAGGTACTTGGCGCTCACTCCGAAGACACTGATTGCCTCGCGTTCGGCGAGGTCGAAGAGACGATGCGGGCTGGGATGGAACGGCGAACCGTCGTAGAGCACGATGCGGCAACCGCTGGCGAGGCCGGACACCAACCAGTTCCACATCATCCATCCGCACGTCGTGAAGAAGAACAGCCTGTCCTCGCGCGTGAGGTCGACATGGAGTCGGTGTTCCTTGAGGTGCTGCAGCAGCGTCCCGCCGGCGCCGTGCACGATGCACTTCGGCTTGCCGGTGGTGCCGGATGAATACATGACGTACAGCGGGTGGTCGAACGGCAGGCGGTTGAACACGAGTGGCGCGTCGGCGTACTCGCGTCGCGCCCGCGCGAACGCGTCCTCCTCGAGACCGAGCGTCGCCACCCAGAGCACGTGCTCGATGGAGTCAACAGCGTCCCGGACGGTGAGTGCCCTGTCGCGGACGTCGAAGCGCTTGCCGCCGTAGCGATAGCCGTCGCAGGCGATCAGGACCTTTGGCGCGATCTGCCCGAAACGGTCGAGCGCGCCTTCGACCCCGAAGTCCGGGGAACACGACGACCAAGTCGCGCCGATGCTCGCCGTTGCCAGCATGGCGACCACCGTTTCGGGGACGTTCGGCAGCCAACCGGCCACCCGGTCGCCGGGCTCGACGCCGAGGCGCGTGAGAGCTTGTGCGAATGCGGCTGTCTCGGCTGCGAGTTCGCGGTAGGTCAGCGTCCGCCGCTGCTCGTCCTCGAGGACGGCGACGATCGCTATGGCGTCGTCGGCGAAGCGCAGCAGATTCTCGGCGTAGTTTAGACGCGCATCCGGGAACCAACGACTGCCGGGGAACCGGTCGCCGTTGACTAGGGCGGGCCCGTCGCCACGATCGCCGACAACCCCCAGTTCGCGCCACACCGCGTCCCAGAAGTCGTCTCGATGATTGATCGAGAAGCGGTGCAGGCGGCCGTAGTCCGGCGGTGCGAATCCCAAGTGCTCCGCGAAGCGTGTCAGGTTGGACGCCCGGATCGCCGCTTCGCTGGGCCGCCAGAGCGGCTCGGACCCACTCACCGTCGACCGTCCCAGGCCGCGCGTTCCTCGCTTTGGGGATCCTCGACGACGGCGGAGACGTCATCGAACACCATCGTCTCGCGACGTGCCAGCGAATACGCGGGGAATCCCGGATCAGCGTCGCGGATGAACCGTGTCCAGGTGCGGTGCAAGGCGTCGGCTACATGCTGCGGTGATTCTCCGGCGCCGATGAAGGCATCGACGCCCGGCTGATGCAGGTTGTCGAACGCGAACGGGATCTCCAAGGCGTGGGTCGCCCCGAGGCGTTCGTTGCGCGAACGCCAGTTGAACTGGTAGAGCCACGTTGTCCCCGCCGTGCGTGCCTCCGCCAAGCGGATGGCCGGGATGCGGAACATGTGATCGGTGGTCAGTGCGATCATCAGGTCTTCGACCGAAGCCCCCGGCCGCGTTTCACGGTACACATCGAGGAGACCGCCCCCGCCGAAGGCTTCCGCCGTCCGGCGCAGTCGCGGTTCGTCGACGCGGCCGTATCCCCACAGCGTGGTCTCGTCGTGGTTCGAGCCGGCCAGAACGCCGACATCGCGATGCAGGCCGTCCCGGATCGCGTCCAGCGGCGGTCGCGGCAGCACTTCGGACCCCACGACCGGGTAGAAGGCCGACACCGGCACACCCAGTTCACCCGGGAGGCCTGGGCCGCCTTCGAGCGCTTCGGAGACTTCCGTTTGCGCGGCCAGGATGGCGTCGACGCTCGCCCCCTCGACGCCGATGACATCGTCCGTGCCGACGGCGGAAAGCAAGCGGTCGGCGACGAGTTGGCCCGCTTCGGCGGGGAGTACGTGGTGTGCGGCGCCGCTCTGCGCGATCACGCCGCGGAACAAGCCATCCGTCCGTGGCGAGCCGAGCAGCGTGGCGACGCTGAAGCCGCCCGCCGACTCGCCTGCGATGGTGACCTTGGCCGGGTCGCCGCCGAAGCCCTCGATGTTGTCGCGCACCCACTCGAGCGCGACGATCTGGTCGAGGATGCCGTTGACGCCCGACGTCGCGAACTCCGCGCCGAAGCGTGAGAGGTCCGTGAACCCAAGTGCGCCGAGGCGGTA
Organism: Gammaproteobacteria bacterium; assembly: GCA_026706385.1. Lineage (GTDB taxonomy): Bacteria > Pseudomonadota > Gammaproteobacteria > Pseudomonadales > Azotimanducaceae > VXYL01. The sequence continues at coordinate 120,949 of JAPOYV010000094.1, read as the reverse complement.
GTTGATGGTCACCGCGACGATGTCGCCGTTGGCCGCGAAGCGCGCGCCGTTGTACCACGGTACGGCGCCCTGGCCGTTGCGGTAGCCGCCGCCGTGGATCCACACGAGGACCGGGCGTCCGCCGTCGTCTATGCCTGGCGTCTGCACGTTCAGCGTTAGGCAGTCTTCGTCCCAGCGCACCGGGACCGGGTCGGTCATGCCGCCGCCTGCGATCTGCGGTGCGGCGGGGCCGAACTTGCGGGCGTCGCGCACGCCCGGCCAGCCAGCGTGGGGTTGCGCGGCACGGAAGCGGCGGGTTCCGACCGGCGGGGCGGCGTACGGAATGCCGGCGAACAGCAAGACGCCTTCCTTGGCGCGACCCTTGACAGCGCCTGCCCGGGTCTCGGCGATGAATTCCACTTGTAGGCTCCGGTACACAGGAAACGCCCGATTATTGGGTTGGCGGGGGCAAAACGCCACCGTACGATGGACGTTTGCCACCGGGGGGCGGATGAACCTATACGAGCATTTCGAGGCCGTGTTTCGGGCCGCGGGACCGGTCCCCGCGCTGATGTCCGTATCCGAAGGCGAGGCCGACGTGCGCTATGCGGATCTGCTCGTCGCGGTCGACAAGGCGGCTGGCGCGTTGGCAGTCGCCGGTGTTGCCGCAGGCGACCGTGTTCTCGTGCAGGTGGATAAGATGCCTGCCGCCGTCGTTTTGTACCTGGCGTGTCTCAAGACCGGGGCGATCTACACGCCGATCAACACCGCGTACACGGCACCGGAGGTCGCGTACTTCCTCGACGACGCGGAGCCTGGGCTCTTCGTTGCCGGGAGCATCGACCGGGTGCCTGCGGACCGCGCCGTGCGCGTGGAAACCCTGACTCCGTCGGGTGGCGGTTCATGGCCCCGCCGAGTCGCGGACGCGCAGCCGTTGGCGGAGACCGCGGCCCGAGCGGACGACGACATCGCCGCGCTCGTCTACACCTCGGGAACGACGGGCCGGTCCAAGGGCGCGATGCTCACCCACGCCAATCTCAGGACCAATGCCGAAACCTTATGCGCCTACTGGGGCTGGCGTGACGACGACGTGCTCTTGCATGCCTTGCCGATCTTCCACGTCCACGGCCTGTTCGTCGCCTTGCACTGCGCCTTCCTCAAGGGCACGCCGGTGCTCTTCCTGCCGACCTTCGACGTCGACACGATCATCCGGGAGCTAGGGCGCTGCACGGTGCTGATGGGGGTGCCGACGTTCTACACCCGCCTGCTCGCGCGCGCGGACTTCGACGCGGAGGCCTGCCGCAACATGCGCTTGTTCATATCGGGCTCGGCGCCGCTCAACGAGCAGACCTTCGGGACGTTCGAGACCCGCACGGGCATGCGCATCCTCGAGCGCTACGGCATGAGCGAGACGCTGATGAACACATCGAATCCCCTGGACGGTGAGCGGGTGGCAGGCACGGTGGGCTTCTCGCTGCCCGGCATCGAGACCCGCATCGCCGATGACGCGGGAATGCCCGTCCCGACGGGGAAGGTCGGCGGCATCGAAGTGCGTGGCCCCAACGTCTTCAAGGGCTATTGGCGGATGCCGGACAAGACGGCGGAGGAGTTCCGCGACGACGGGTACTTCATCACCGGCGACCTCGGCACCATGGACGATGCCGGTCGCGTGGCCATCGTCGGCCGGTCCAAGGACCTGGTGATCTCCGGCGGCTACAACGTCTATCCGAAGGAGGTCGAGGCCTTGCTCGACGACATCCCCGGCGTCGTGGAGTCGGCCGTGATCGGCGTGCCGCACCCCGACTTCGGGGAAGGCGTGGTCGCCGTTCTGGTCAGCGCCGAGGCGGTGACGCTGGCGCAGGTGGACCGCCACCTCGCCGGACGCCTAGCGCGCTACAAGCAGCCCAAGCAGGTGGTTTGCGTGGACGAGCTGCCGCGCAACGCGATGGGGAAGGTGCAGAAGGCCACGCTCCGCGAGACGTACCGGGCGTTGCTCTCCGACAGCGGTTAGACTCGACGGTTTCTTTCGCTTTGGGGGCCCTATGAAGGCCGTTGTTTCCCTCGTATTCGTCTTCGCCCTGCTTGGCTGTGACGCGACGCTGAGCGCGCCGGCGGAACCGGCTGCGCCGGTCGAGGATCTCATCGTCGCCGCGCCCGCCGAGGCGGGGATGTCGGCCGAGCGGCTGGACCGCATCACGGCCATGTCGCAACGCTATGTCGATGCGGGCCAGTTAGCCGGCGTCGTCACGCTGGTGGCACGCGACGGCAAGATCGTGCACTTCGAGGCCGTCGGCCAGCGCGGCGTCGACGACCCGACTCCGCTTGGCAAGGACGATCTCTTCCGAATCTACTCGATGAGCAAGCCGATCACGGCGGTCGCCGCGATGATGCTCTACGAGGAAGGCAAGTTTCACATGTCCGATGCGGTGTCGGAGCATGTGCCGGAACTCGCAGGCCTCGAGGTTCTCGTGGACGGCGAGCGCGTGCCTATCGAGCAGGAGATGACCATGCGCCAGCTCCTCACGCACACCACCGGGCTGTCGTACGGGTTCAACCCGAACGACCCTGTGGACCAGCTCTACCGCGAAGTGCAACCGCTCGCCGGCACGAACCTCGACGAGTTCGCCGAGCGCCTCGCGCAACTGCCCCTCGCCTTTCAGCCCGGCGCGCGCTGGCACTACAGCGTCGCCGTGGACGTCACGGGGCTGGTCGTCGAGCGCCTAAGCGGCTTATCGTTCGACGTGTTTCTCAAGCAGCGCATCTTCGACCCCTTGGGGATGGGCGACACGTTCTTCAACGTGCCTGACGAGAAGATGAACCGTTTCCTGCCGAACCACCGCTGGCAGCCGACGGACGAGGGTGGCGGTGGTGAACTCGTTGACCTGGGCGAAGGCGCCCGGTCCAGCTACCAGAATACCCAGATGTTCTCGGGTGGCGGCGGCCTGGTTTCCACCGCGATGGACTACCTGCGGTTCTGCGAGATGGTCCGTCGCGGCGGTGAGTTGGACGGCGTTCGGCTCTTGAGTCCGCGCACCGTGGAGTTCATGGTCGCCAACCACCTGCCGGCCACCATCACGGGCGGTGGAACCGGCGAGCAAGCCGGTGCAGGCGCTGCCAGGGCGTTCGGCTTCGGCCTTGGCTGGGGGGTCAACGTGGATCCGGTTGCGGCCGGTGTGCCCAGTTCACTCGGCGACTATTCCTGGGGCGGGGCCGCCGGGACGGTGTTCTGGATCGACCCGGTCCAGGACATGGTCGTGATCGGGATGATCCAGCTTATGGGCTCGCCGTGGCCGCTGCGTCCCGACCTGCAGGTGCTGGCCAACCAGGCGATCGTCGTCGCGAACTAGGTCGCAGGGGTACACCATGGGTCGGCTTGGCGGCAAGGTCGCCGTGATCACGGGCGGCGCGAGCGGCATGGGTGCCGCGACGGTACGCCGTTTCGTCGGCGAAGGCGCGTGCGTCGTCATCGCGGACCTGCAGGTGGAGAAGGGCGAAGCCATCGCGGAGGAGTGCGGCAAGGCGACTGCGTTCATCGCGACAGATGTGGGCGTCGAGGCCGACGTCGCCGCCATGATCGCCTGCGCCGTGGACCGTTTCGGCCGCCTCGACTGCCTGTTCAACAACGCCGGCTTCGGCGGCGTGTCCGGCAACATCGACGAGACCGACATGGGCGAGCCGTACGCACGTACGGTCGCGGGGTTGTTGACCGGGCCCGTCCTCGGCATGAAGCACGCCGCCCCGGTCATGAAGGCGCAGGGCAGCGGCAGCATCATCTCCACCGCCAGCGTGGCCGGGCTGCGCGGCGGCATGGGGCCGCATGTCTACAGCGCACTCAAGGCCGCCGTCATCGGCCTGACCAGGAGCGTTGCCGTTGAACTCGCGGCTAGTGGCGTGCGTGTCAACGCCATCTGTCCCGGCGGCATCATGACCCCGATCTTCCTCGGCGGCCGAGAGCTCAAGGCCGGTGCAAACGTAACCCTGGAGGAGGTACTCGAGCCGGCATTCGCCGCCATGCAGCCAGTCCCCCGCGCTGGCACCGGCAAGGACATTGCGGACATGGCCGTGTTTCTCGCGAGCGACGATTCGACGTTCGTGACGGGACAGGCGCTGGTGGTCGACGGCGGCTTAACCGTTGGCCGCCGCCGACAAGCCGACCCCGACCGCAGGCCTATTTGGCAGGCGCTGCAGACGTTGGTGGAGGAGGATTGAGGGGACGGACGGCGCCCAAGACGAGCGGCGGCTTTGTGTTAAGGTGGCCGGCAAAACGTCATCGAGGGGCGGGATGCATTTGTCACGACCATCGGCGCTGATCGCCGGCTGTCTCGCGTTCTGCTGCGCGGGCCTCTTCACGGGCTGTTCTCCTGCCGCGACCGAGCCGGAAGCCGCCGACGATACCTACGTCGCACCGCGGCTGCCGGGCACCGACCACCCGGATTTGAACGGCATCTGGCAGGCGCTCAACGAGGCCAACTACGACCTCGAACGCCACTTGGCCCGGCCTTCCATGTCGGTACGCGACGGACCCTACGGACCTTTGCCAGATCTCGCCACGGTGAAGCTCGGCGCGGTTGCGTCTGTTCCGCCCAGCCTCGGCGTCGTGGAAGGCGGCGAGATCCCCTATACGCCCGAAGCCTTGGCCGTGCGCGAGGAGAACCGCGCCAACTGGATACAGCGCGACCCGGAGATCACCTGCTTCCTCCCGGGCGTGCCACGGGCGACGTACATGCCGCAACCGTTCCAGATCCTGCAGGGCGAACGCGTGATGGAGATCGTCTACCAGTGGGGCGGGGCAGTCCGCAACATCTACAGCGAAGATCCGGGGCCTGCGCCCGTCGACTCGTGGATGGGGCAGTCGGTTCCTAGTTGGGAGGGCGACACGCTGGTGCTCACCGTCACCGGCTTGATCGAGAACACGTGGCTTGACCGGTCTGGCAATCACCACAGCAATCAGATGACCGTGGTTGAACGTTATACCCCGACGAGCCCGAACCACCTGCACTACGAGGCCACCATCGAGGATCCCGAGACCTTCACCCGACCGTGGACGATCAGCATGCCGCTGTATCGCCGCATGGAGCCGAACGCCATGATCCTCGACTTCAAGTGCGTCGCCTTCGTCGAGGAACTGATGTACGGGCAATGGCGGCGCAACCCGCTCCCGCAGTGGGACGAGATCTTCTCCGCTCACACTTCCGGAGGAACGACCGAGGCCAACTGAGGCCAATATCTCCATTTGAGGAGGCGAGCTATGGACCTGACCAAGCGCGAGCGCGACCGGAACAGCCGGATGATCTCGTGGGTGCAAATCGCTTTCGGGATCGCGGCGGCCGTGCTGGTCGTCGTGGCCGCGCAGATGGCGTGGGGCGAGATTCCGCGCACGGCGGACGGGAAACCCGACCTGTCCGGGTACTTCGACACCGCCACGATCACGCCGCTTGAGCGCCCCGAGGAAGCGGACGCGTACATTTCGGAGGAGGACGCAGAGGCGCGCGCGGAGCGTGCCGCGGCAGGTCTGGCGGCGGGCTCGGCGGACCATGAGCCGAACCGCGAGGCACCGCCCGTGGGCGGCGACGGATCGCGCGGCGCGGCTGGCAACGTGGGCGGCTACGACTCGTTCTGGGTCGATCCCGGCGAGCGCAACTTCCAGATCGACGGCCAGTACCGCGCATCCATCGTGATCGATCCACCGAATGGGCGCCGGCCGCCGATGACCGAGGCCGCCCGGGAGCGCCTCAGGAGCCAATACCGCGGCATGCGGCGTCAGAACGACGGCACCGCTTGGTGGCTGGAGTTCGACGGCCGCGGTCCGTACGACGACCCGGAGATCCGGCCGCTGCCGGACCGCTGCCTGATCGGCTTCGGCTCCACGGCCGGGCCGCCGATGCTGTCGACGCTCTACAACAACCACAAGCGCATCGTGCAGACACCCGACCACGTCATGATCCTCACCGAGATGGTCCACGATGCCCGCATCGTGCGGATCAACGACGAGCACGTGACGCCGGACATGCGCCGTTGGTTCGGCGACTCGATCGGTTGGTGGGAGGGCGATACGCTGGTCGTGGACACGATCAACTTCAACGATACGCCGTCGATGCGTCAGGCCACCCGGGATCTGCACGTGGTCGAACGGTTCACGCGCATCGACGAGAAGACCGTGCTGTACAACTTCACGGTGGAGGATCCGAACACCTGGGAAGCGCCGTGGACAGGCGAATACGTGTGGCCACAGACCGACGAACCGGTGTACGAATACGCATGCCACGAAGGCAACTACGCGATGGGCAACATTCTGCGTGGCGCGAGACGCCTGGAGCGTGAAGCCGTCGCGCAGACCGCGAGCAGCGGCGACGAGTGAGAGGGAGACCATGACGGCTGTTAAGAGAATCTTTGGGGCAACCGCACTGGGTGCTTTGACCCTGATGGGCGTGCAGGCGTCTGCGCACCACGCCTTCGGTGCCGAGTTCGATCCGAACCGGCCGCTACTGATCAAGGGCCCGGTGGTGAAGATCGAGTGGACCAATCCGCACGCCTGGTTCCACGTCGAGCACACCAACGAGGACGGCTCCAAGACGGTCTGGATGATGGAGGCGGGTACGCCCAATACGCTGCTGCGGCGCGGTATTCACCGCAACAGCGTGCCGGTGGGCACGGAAGTGGTGATCGACGGCTACCAGTCCAAGGACCTGTCCAATCGCGGCAACGGCCGCAACATGACCTTCGCTAACGGGCAGACCCTGTTCATGGGGTCGAGCGGCACCGGCGCACCGCGCGACGGGGCGGACCCGACCGAGCCTTCGCGGCCAGCGGAGGCGAAGCCCGCTGACGAAGACGAAGAGGCCGGGGACTAAGCGCGTCCTTGGGACGCGATGGAGAACGCTTCGCGTTCTCCCACGGGCGTCAGAACGGGTCAGTTGACGTTGATGGCTCTCAAGTCAGCTAGCGTGCGGGTGCTGCGGGCGCAACAGCCTGCCGCGACGTTTTGAACGACACCGGACCCTACAACCCGTCTCTGATCCACGACTTCGCCTTGTGGATCGATAGCCACGCCTGGAGTACGGCGCTGCACGAGTCCCTGTGGGTCTACCCGCTGGTGGAGTCGACCCATGTCCTCACGCTCATGCTCTTCGTGGGCATGCTGGCGATGGTCGACCTGCGCATGCTGGGCCTCGCGTTCCGGCATACGCCGGTGTCGGAGATGACGAGCCGAATCCTGCCGTGGTCAGTGGCTGGGTTCGTGATCATGGTGTTGACCGGGGTCCTGCTCTTCTACGCGATCCCCGTGCGGACCGCCCACAGCATCTGGTTCCGCGTGAAGGTGATCCTCTTGATCGTGGCGGCGATCAACGCTTGGTGGTTCCACAGGCGGGTGTCGCGGGATCGCGAACGCTGGGACAGCCAGCCCAAGCCGCCGCTGAATGTCCGGCTGACCGCGGCGATGTCGCTGGCAACGTGGAGCGGCGTGATCATCGCCGGGCGCATGATCGCCTACAACTGGTTCGACTGCGACCGCCCGCAGTCCGCATTCGTCACTTGGGCGGCCGGCTGCGCGGTCGAACTGCAGGCGGAGGCCGGCTGATGACTTGGTGCGAGCAGTTCGGCTGGTTCGAGACCTACGACCGTCTCGAACAGACTTGGATTGGCGTTGCGATTCGCGAGTCGCTGTGGCTCTTCCCGGGAATCGAAGCGGTGCACCTCCTGGGCCTCGCGATGATCGGCGGCTCGGTCCTGGTCGTCGACCTGCGCCTCCTCGGCGTCGGCCTGACGCGCTTGACCACGAGCCAAGTGCTGATGACCGCACGGCCATGGTTCATCGGTGCCTTGATCCTGATGTTCTTGACCGGCGTCCCGTTGTTCCTGTCCGAGGCGGTCAAGTGCTGCTTCAACGACTCTTTCGAGGTGAAGATGGTCGCCCTTGCGACCGGAATCGTGTTCACCTTCGCGGTACGCAATCGCGTGGCGGCGCGAAACGACGCGCCGGCCTGGGTAGCCAAGGTCGTTGCGCTCGTCTCCCTCGCGGTCTGGTTCACCGTCGCGGCGGCGGGCCGCTGGATCGGGTTTTCTGGCTAGAGCTGCTTAGCAGAAGTGCGCGCCGCGCGCATTCGTGAACACCGCGTAGAGGGACTGGCTCGCTGTCATGAACAGCCGGTTTCGCTTGGCTCCGCCGAAGCAGAGGTTGGCGCACACCTCGGGCAACAGGATCTGCCCGACGCGCGCGCCGTCCGGATTGAAGACATGCACGCCGTCGTAGCCGGGGCCCGCCCAGCCGGCACTCGACCAGAGGTTGCCGTCGGCGTCGCAACGGATGCCGTCGGCACCCCCGCGGCGCAACTCGCCGTCCACATCGAGTTCCATTGAGGCGAAGTCGCGTCCGTTGGCGAGACGGACCTCGTCGACCACGTCCCACGCCTTGATGACCGACGGCGCTTCCGGGTAATGCGACATGCCCGTATCCGCCGCGTACAGGATCTTGTAGTCCGGAGAGAAGCACACACCGTTCGGCTTGTAGATCTCGTCGGTGACCTGGTGTAGCTCCCCGGTCTGGCCGTCCAACCGGTAGATCGCCTCCTTCTGGTACGGCTGCACGGAGCCCGTGTCCGCGTCGTAGCCTTCGTAGTCGCCCAGCGTGCCGTAGCCCGGGTCGGAGAACCACAGGTCGCCGTTGGGATGCACGATGCCGTCGTTCGGTGCGTTCAGCGGCTTGCCCCCGAAGCTGTCGGCCAGCACGGTGACCGAGCCGTCCCGTTCGTAGCGTACGACGCGGTGGGTGAGATGCTCGAACGAGATCTGCCGGCCCTCACGGTCGAAGGTATTACCGTTGCTGTTGTTCGCCGGTCGGCGGAAAACCGAGACGTGGCCGTCCTCGTCGAGCCACCGGTACTGCAGGTTGTTGGGGATGTCGCTCCACACGAGGTAGTTGCCCCAGCCGTTCCAGGCCGGCCCCTCGGCCCAGTACATGTCGGGGCTGGTGAACAGGCGCGACACGGGCGTATTGCCGATGAAGCCGTGGAAGGACGGGTCTAGGGTCACGACATCGGCGCGCGGATAGCGGACCGGGTCCGCGGCACGGGTCAAGGTCGCCGCAAGCGGTAGAGTGGCGCCGGCGACGAGGAGGGAACGGCGTTTCACGAGCGAGGTCTCCTTCAAGCTTCCGCACTGATTAGACGACGCGGGGTGCCCGACGATCAAGCGCGCTCGCGATCCGACGGATAAACTCCCACGCTCGTGTTGCACGACGCCTTGACGTCTCCACCATGCGACGACAGCAGGTTCTCGTCCTCTATCTGAAGAATTCGGCGCTCGATTCCGGCGTTGCCGCGTGGGCGTTGTACGATGGGACCGGGCGAAAGCGGCACATGTCCGGGGATGCCGACGAGCCGCCCTATGGAACGGGCCTGGCAGCATTGGAGGATGGTTGGCGACTGATCCAAGCATCTCCGCTTCTGGACCACGGGGCCGGCGACGAGTTCCGGACCGGGTATCTCAAGTACGAGTTCTTCTTCGAGAGGCTGATCGAGGTGGAATAGGGGGCAGGCGATGCTTGAACGGCTGAGCTCCAAACAGATGGCGTCGTTCGCGGCCCGGGGGTTCCTGCGCTTCGATGGCCGGGTGCCGTTGGACGTCAACGAACAGTTCATGGACGAGGCGGGCGGTCGGAACGCATCGAACTACGCCGAATTGATGGCGAATAGCCGCATTCCGGAAGTGCCGGCGGGGACCGGCCTGATGGAAGCCTACGCGAATGACACGGCACTGGGTCGCCTGGTGCGTCTGCCGTGGGTTCGTGGCGCAATCGAAAGTCTCGTCGGTCCCGGTTCATTGATCGATCACCACTTCCTGCATGTGCTCATGCCCTCGGGCGAACAGGCCACAACCCAGCACACCCACCAGGACTCCACCATCGACCCGCGACTGACTTTCGATGTCCAGATCATGTACTTTCCGCACGAGGTCACGCCTGAGATGGGCGGCACCCGGTACGTTCCGGGTACACACCTGCGAGTCGTGAGCGAAATGGCCGTCGCCCGCTATCAGAACATCGCCGGGCAAGAGCACGTCGTCTGTCCGGCAGGGACGTTGATCTTCGCGCACCACGGTCTTTGGCACGGCGGGGGCCGAAACCGCTCCGACCGCGTTCGGTTCATGTTCAAGATCAGACTCAACCCAACGGTTCGGCAAGAGCGCCTTTGGGACACCTCCGACCTGTCCGACGCGGATTGCGCGCAACGCCCGATCTTCCATGTGAAGAGCAGACGTGACGCGGATCACATCCACTCGATCCTCACCCGGGGCGAGCGCTGGTTCGAGAACGACACGGGCCGGATCGAGTACATCAACCGCATCCGGTTCTGGCGGTTCCTGCTCGGGGACGAGTCCTTCGATGCCGACTACTGGGTGACAAGGGTCGAGAACGAACCTCTCCCCGCCGAGCAGTTGGGTTCCCTCGGAAACAGGAGCGGGAACGCGCCAGCAAGTTCCGGAAACTGAGGTCTGAGCGCCGGTTCGATCACCTCGCCATCCCGACTGATGAACACGACCTCATCGTCATCTGCAGTGATGTGGAAGGCGCCGTGGTGCAGCAGCCGGTGATGCGCGCTGCACAGCAACACCAGGTTGTCCAGGCGTGTCTCCCCGCCGTCGATCCAGTGCCGGACATGATGCGCCTCGACATGGCGCTGATGCGGACAGCCGGGGAAGCGGCAGCGGCTGTGGTCCCGCAGCTTCAAGGCCCGCAGCAGCCGCCCCGGGACGATGCGCCGGCGGCGTCCGTAGTTCAGCAGGTTGCCCCGCGCATCCTGGATGAATTCCGTAAGGTCCGCATCGCAGGCGATCTGGCGGGCGTCCTCCTCGTCGATGCCCCAGTCCGGGTCGACGTGGTAGCGGGCGCCGCCTGCTGTGGACTGCGCAGCGAGCTCGTTGCGGCCGATGGTGAGCACGACCTCGTAGCGCCTGCCGGTGCGCCGTTCCCGCCGACTGGCGCCGTTCGCCAGGGAGTGCTCCGCCATGTCCACGAGGGCGTCGGCGAAGCGTTGTTCGTGGCTTGCGAGCTCGAATGCCAACGGTGCCGGCAGATCGTCCGCTCCGGCGGGTAGATCGCGTGCCGTCCCCGCGGAAACATCACCGGGAGCGTCGGCGGCCACGATGGGGCGTTCCTCGTGCGAGACGGGGTCCGGCGCACGCGGTTCGGGCACGATTTGGGCATCCGACTGGTCGTCAACCCGCAGGTCGCCATCCGCCGCCACGATTTCGGGACCGCCAACTGCCCCAAGAAGAGACTGGTAGTGCGTGTCCCGTTCGTCCGCCCGCGCATCGACGATCTTCTGCAGCGCGTTGATCAGGAGCGCGCCGCGCTCGGCCGGCACCGCGGCCGTGACAACCAGCATGCCGTCCTCGTAGTGCCAGCTTAGGCCCCGCCGCTCCTCGCTAGGGCGGCGTTCCCCATCGCTCCGCTCGACCCGCTGGTAAGTCCTGACCAGGCTCTCCAGCTGCGCCGCGCTGCTGCGGTGCGCGATGGACAGCAGCATCGCCTCGGTCTCGCGCGTAGCCACCCGGGTGATGGCTCGAACCTTGGAATAGCTCAGGATGCCGTCACGGAACGCCGCATCGACGCGCGGCAGACGGGCGAGCGCCCGCCCGATGCGGATCCGTTCACGCGCGGCGCAGGGCCCGAGCCCGCAGCGATGGTCCAGCCAGTTGCCGAGGTTGCAGTAGCCGCGCTCGTCCCAGCCGCGCCTGCAGTCCATGGCCGCGACGAGCTTGATGAACCGCCAATCGGCGACGTTGATGTGGGCGGCCATGTCCGTGACGGCGCAACGCAGTTCGGCGGGGTCGTCGGGGATGAAATCGAGTTCCGGGGTGTCTTCCAGGGCGAAATAGTCAGCACCTTCGGGAATGAACCCAGCTTGTCTCACGGTTTCGTCGGAAGGTTGGAACATGGCTATGACGACTCATGGTGATGTATCTAATACTGTATATAATAACAGTATAAATGCCACTTGTAATTGTTTTATTTGGGAATTTTTGGGGCCAAGTGCAGACTGACGACTCAATCCATCGGTGGTCGTTCGTGCGCCCAGGGCCGCGCACGCTCGAACGTGGCCGCCGCTTGCAGCACGGCTTGGTCGGCGCCGCGACGGCCGACGATCTGCATGCCCACCGGTAGGCCGTCCGGCGTGAACCCGCACGGCACGCTTGCGGCCGGTAGGCCGCTCATGTTGAACGGATAGCAGAACTCCGACCACTGCAGCCAGTCCCAGGGGTGTTGGGGCCAGTGCTCGGGCTGCAAGCGCTCGGCGGGGAACGCGGCCACGCTCACCGCCGGCGTCACCAGGAGATCCCAGTCAGCCATGAACCGGTGCTGGCGTTCGACGTAGTTGAGCTTTCGCGCACGCATGGCGAGGTAGTCGTCCGCGCTCTTGCCTTGGCCCGCCTCGATGCAGGCCACGAGGCCGGGATCCATCCGATCCCGCCACTCGTCGAGCAAACCAGCGAGGGGGACCTCGTGGACGGACCAGAAGAACCGGCCGATCTCCGGACCCTCGGGACCCCAATCCGGTGTGGCTTCTTCGACATGGCAGCCGCAGGACTCGAACACCGTCACCGCGTCCTGGACGGCCGCGGCGACCTCGGGATCCACGCGGGCATGGCCAAGATCCGGGCTGTAAGCGACCCGGAGTCCGTCAACATCCCTTTTCAAGTCCGCGCCGTAGTCGACTTCCCGGCTTGTCAGGCTGGTGTGGTCGAACGGATGCGGGCCCGCGGTCGCGTTCAGGAACAGGGCCGCGTCCGCGACGGTGCGCGTCATCGGCCCCACGTGGGAAACCTGGTCGCTGTTGCGCACGGGGAGTTGGGGAACGAGGCCCCAGGTGGGCTTCAGCCCGAAGATGCCGCTGAAGTGGGAAGGCATCCGGATGGACCCGGCGCCATCGGATCCTTGGTGGAGCGGGCCGAAGCCGGCGGCGGCTGCCGCGCCAGCGCCCGCCGACGAGGCGCCGGCGTTGTAACCGTGGCGCCAGGGGTTGTGGGTAATGCCCGTCAACGGGCTTCGGCTGACCCCGGTCCAGCCGAACTCCGATGTCGTCGTCTTGCCGAGAATGACCGCGCCCGCCGCCCTCAGCCGGGCCGTTACCGGCGAGTCGGCGACCGCGACGCGACCCCGGCCAGCCAGCGACCCGCGGTCGGTGGGCAGACCCTCGACATCGAATAGATCCTTGATGGTGACGGGCACGCCATGCAGTGGGCCGGTTGGTCGCCCTTTGGCCAGGTCGTCTTCAGCGGCCCTGGCCATGTCGCGCGCCAAGTCCGGCGTCAGCATGGCAAACGCGTTGATCCGCGGTTCGTGGCCCTCGATCCTCCGGAGCAGGGCGTCGACGATCTCGACCGGCGACAGTTCGCCGGTTCGTATGGCGCGGGCTAGCGTTGTCGCCGACGCGTAGGCGAGATCGTCGCTCACGTGATCAGTTCGAGAGCTTGTTGATTTCGCGGTCGAGTTGGAACTTCGGGTCGGTGATGATCGCTTCCAGGTTGCGCACGCGTACCTCCAAGTCGTTCTCGTCCTCCAAGGCCACGACCCGCGCTTCGAGATCGGCATCGCTTCGCCGACCGGATTTGGACTTCGCGTAGATCCGGTAAGCCTCGAGTAGACACCCGCACGCCACAGCAAATGCGACAAAACTCCAGAAACCCATACGAAAGCACTCCCGTCCCGGTTCAATGAATGATAAGCCTCATTGGAAGCTTGGGCGTGCAATGCGTATGCCAGCGTCCAGAACGCGCGTAAGCCAATGATTTGCAGGGGGTGGGACGCGACCGTCCCGTGTCAATTGGCGAGTTTCGCCACGATCCGCCGTACGATTCGCCTCGACCCCATTACAATACCGCGCTCACCGTGCGAAGGACTGACACCACTGTGGCTGCAAGAAACGGCTTGGCGCTCGCGGCCTTGTGGCTTGCCGGTTGCGGCGAGCCCCCGACGACCGAGTTGCCCGTGCAGCCGGTCGGCGACATGCGCGAGACGATGGCCTGGGTGCTCGACCCGGCTGCGGACGCGATCTGGGGCGCGACGGGCTATGTGATCACGGCCGAGGGTGAGGAAGACCTGACCCCGACCACTGAAGAGGGATGGGCGGCCGTCCGGCACAGCGCCGCCGTGGTCGCCGAAAGTGGCAATCTGCTCTTGATGCCACACCTGATGCCCGTTGGAGAACCCGGCCCGGCACCTTGGATCGAGTTCTCCCACGGCATGACCCGCATTGCGGAGCAGGCCATCGAGGCGGTCGACAATCGGGACAGCGAAGCGCTGTTCGAGATCGGCGGCAACTTGTACAACGTCTGCGTCGCCTGCCACCAAGTCTATGCGCGCATGCCTGCGGACGAAGCCGGCACGGGCTGACCGCCGTGGGTAGCAGGGCAGTGCTGGGCGGCGCAGTTGCGATCGCGCTGCTGGTCGGATTGCCGGCCCTCGCCCACGCGATCTCCGAGGGCAACGCGAGTTATGTCCAAGCCCTCGATGGTCCGGCGGTCGGGGCATTCACGTACCTCGGCGCCAAGCACATGGTCACCGGCGTGGACCACCTGCTGTTTCTCGTCGGCGTGGTGTTCTTCCTGCATCGCCTCAAGGACGTGGTCCTCTACGTGTCTCTGTTCACCCTGGGCCACAGCATCACGCTGCTGGCAGGCGTCTTGGGCGAACTCACCGTGGACGCCTACCTGGTGGATGCGATCATCGGCTTGTCGGTGGCCTACAAGGCGTTCGAGAACATGGGCGGGTTCGAGAGGGTATTCGGGCGCTCGCCCAACACCCGCTGGGCCGTGCTGGTGTTTGGCCTGTTCCATGGCCTGGGGCTCGCCACGAAGGTCCAAGAGCTCTACCTCGCGGACGACGGGCTGCTCATCAATCTCGTGAGCTTCAACGTCGGCGTGGAGCTTGGCCAGTTCACCGCGTTGGCGGGCGTCGTGGGTGTGCTCGCCTGGTGGCGGCGCCAGCCCACCTTCGAGCGCTCCGCCTTCGGGCTCAATACCGTGCTGCTGGCCCTCGGGTTCCTGCTCACGCAGTACCAATTGGCGGGCTGGTGGCTGCAGGGATGAAGCGCATCGTCCTCGCCATCGTCGGGGCACTCTTGGCGGCGAGCGCCGCGTTCGTCACGTTCGTGCTTCCCGCGGAGTTCGGCGTGGATCCCACCGGGGTCGGGCGAGCCCTGGGGCTGCTCGGCTTGGCCGGCGCGCCCCCGGTTGACGCCCACCGGACCGACACAGCGTTCGCGTCGGAGACGCGGGTCTTCGAACTCGCACCGTTCGAATCGGTGGAGATCAAGTACGATCTCGTCGGCGGCGACGGCCTGGTCTACGCGTGGCGGGCGGACGGCGAGGTCGTCTTCGACCTGCACGCGGAACCCGCCGGGGCCGATCCCGAAGCGGCCGAGAGCTTCGCCCAAGGGCGCGGCACGGGGGATGCTGGTACGTACGTTGCGCCTTACGACGGCATCCACGGGTGGTTCTGGGAGAACCGCACCACGGGGACGCTCACCGTGACGTTGCGCCTGGCAGGATTCGCCACGGGGGCCACGGAATACAAGGACGGCGACGTCGCTCGCGTGCCGTTTCCGCGCAGCGCGGCGGCAGGAGTGCCGTGGCAGGAGTAAGATAGCCCCATGAACATTTTCAAACGCTTGGCCGAGAAACCTTGGCTGGCGCAACCAGATACGGTCGTTGACCTGCGCACGGCCTCGTATGCCACCTCCAACCAGAAGGTCGCGTTGGTGGTGTTCCTCGCGATCGTGGGCGTCTTGTTCTTCTTGTTCTTCGCGGCGTACCACATGCGTCTGGAGCCGCTGGAGTTCGGCGGTCAGCAGACGGACTGGGTGCCGATGCCGGAGCCACCGCTGTTGTGGTTCAACACCATCGTCCTTGGCCTCGCCAGCGTCGCCTACGAATGGGCGCGAAGGGCCTGCAACCGCGGGCAGAACGGCACCGCGAAGCTGGCATTCCTGATCGCCGGGGGCATAACGCTCGCATTCCTCGCCCTGCAACTGGTGGTCTGGAACCAGTTGATCGCGCGAGGCTATTACGCCTACGCCAATCCGGCCAATTCGTTCTTCTACCTGATCACCGGCGTCCACGGCATCCACCTGCTCGGTGGTTTGGTGGCCTGGGCCCGCGCCGCGCGACGTTTCGCGGCCAGCGAAGCCGAGGGCGTGGATCCCGAGGACGTCAATGTCCGGTTACGGCGCAGCGTCGACCTTTGCGCCCTGTACTGGCACTTCCTGCTGCTGATCTGGCTGGGGATGCTGGCCCTGTTCGTCAACACCTGACGGGAAGGGTGAGGCTTCCTTGGCCAACTAAGGGAGTCGACGCTTTTGAATAGCGTGTCCAAACATCAGGGCGCCGAGGCGACGCACCTGGATCTTGCCATCGACGGCATGACCTGCAGTGCCTGCGTCGGCCATGTCGAAGGGGCGCTAAAGGCGGCCCCGGGGGTTCTCCGCGCAGCCGTCAATCTGGCGACTGAACGGGCGGCCGTCGTGATCGACGACACCACGGATGCGGCGATGCTGACCGAGGTCGTGGCGCGAGCGGGCTACGGCGTGCGTACCGAGGTGCGCACCTACCCGGTCCACGGAATGACCTGCAGCGCGTGCTCGGCGCGGGTCGAAAGCGTGCTTGGCCAGGCCCCCGGCGTCGTCGCCGCAGAGGTCAACCTGGCCTTGGAGCAGGCCACGGTTACGCTGCTCCCCGGCAACGTCTCGGCCGAGGGCCTGGAAAGGCGGCTGGACCGTGCCGGCTATCAACTGATCCTCGAAGGCAAGGATGCGGACGAAGCGGACGCCGAGGCCGAAGACCAGCGCCGCCTGGATGCCGAGAAGCGCGTCGTCCTGACCGCCACGATCCTCACACTGCCGATGGTCGTCGGCATGGTGTTCGTGTTGCTCGGCTACGACGAGATCCACCTCATGCCGGCTGCGGAAGTCCTGCTGGCGACCCCGGTACAGTTCGTGCTGGGCGCGCGCTTCTACCGCGCTGCCTTCAACGCGCTGCGTGGCGGCCGGGCCAACATGGATGTGCTGGTGGTCATGGGTACGACGGCCGCATACGTCTATAGCTGGTACCTGTTGACCGTGCTCGGCGAGGCGGCGGACGGCGAGCTGTATTTCGAGGCTTCGGCGGTGATCATCACGTTGGTGCTCCTCGGCAAGTACCTCGAGTCGCGGGCCAAGCGCGCCACGACCAGTGCCATACGCCAGCTTATGGACTTGCGGCCGGCAACGGCCCGCGTGCGGCGGGAGGACGGCCGGTGGGAGGACGTGGCGGCGGGCGAAGTCCTGCCGGGGGATGTGGTCATGGTCCGGCCGGGCGAACGTGTCCCCGTCGACGGGGAGGTGATCGGAGGCGCCAGCGAAGTCGACGAGTCGTTGCTGACCGGCGAGAGCCTGCCCGTTGCCAAGGGACTCGGCGACAGTGTCACGGGCGGTGCCGTGAATACCACCGGCTACCTCGAGGTGCGGACCACCACGGTCGGCGCAGAGAGCACGCTGGCGCGGATCGTGCGGTTGGTGACTGACGCCCAAGGTGGCAAGGCAGGCGTGCAGCGGCTGGTGGATCGGGTCAGCCAGGTGTTCGTGCCTGCGGTCGTTGCGTTCGCCGCCGCAACCCTAGCGGTTTGGCTCGTCGCAGGCGGCGACTTTGAAACGTCCCTGATCGCTGCGGTCTCGGTGCTGGTCATCGCCTGTCCATGCGCCTTGGGCCTCGCCACGCCGACCGCCATCATGGTCGGCACGGGCGCCGCAGCCCGCGCGGGCATCCTCATCAAGGACGTCGACACGCTAGAGCGCGCACCACACGTCGACACCGTGATCTTCGACAAGACGGGCACACTCACCGCGGGCCGTCCCGCGGTCACCGCGGTGAACGCGCATCGTGGTGACGAGCGCGACGTCGTCCGCCTGGCGGCCGCGGTGCAGCAGGCGAGCGAACACCCGCTCGCGAAGGCCATCGTGGACTACGCGCAACGCGAGGGCATCGAGCCGCCCGCCGTCACCGACTTTCGCAACCACGTTGGCCAAGGCGTGAGCGGCGACGTTGAGGGTACGCTCGTACGGATCGGCAACGCCGATTTCGTCGGCATCGTGCCTGGGAACGGCGACGAGTCGCTGGCCGGGGAGACGACGGTCTGGGTGGCCGACGAGACGGGCGTTCGCGGGACCGTGCGGCTTGCCGACCCGGTTCGGCCGAAAGCATGGGAAGCCGTCGACGAACTCAAGGGCGCGGGGATGCGGACCGTGCTGCTCTCCGGCGACTCACCGGCGGTCGTTGCCCAACTGGGAGAGGCCGTGGGCGTCGATGAAGCGCTGGGCGGGGTCCAACCCGAACACAAGGCGGAGACCGTCAACGCCCGCATGGCCCAAGGTGCGTGCGTCGCCATGGTCGGGGACGGGATCAACGACGCCCCCGCGTTGGCCGCCGCGGACGTGGGCATCGCCATGGGAACAGGTACGGACATCGCCATGGAAACGGCTGCGGTCACGCTGATGCGCCCGGATCCTGTGCTGATTCCGGCAGCGATCGACGTCAGTCGGGCGACCCTGCGCAAGATCAAGCACAACCTGTTCTGGGCCTTCATCTACAACGTCGTCGGCATCCCATTGGCGGCGCTCGGCTACCTGAGCCCCACGCTGGCGGCGGCGGCGATGGCGCTGTCGAGCGTGTGCGTGGTGTCGAGTTCGCTGATGCTGCGCAGGTGGCGGCCCGTACGGACCTGACCCGGCGGGTCCCCCCAGCGGTGGCGGAACTCGCGCTATGCTTGGTCGACGACTCGAAGGAGTGTGGAAATGGCAGCGGAGTTCGAGGGCGGCTGTCGTTGCGGACAGATCCGCTACCAATGCAGCGCGGAGCCGGTGTTCGTCGGCCATTGCCACTGCCGCGACTGCCAATACGCCTCGGGCGGCGCGTACTCGACCATCGTCGGGGTGCCCACCGAGGCGTTGACCTTGACCGGCGAACTGGGCGGTTTCACGGTGGATACGGACAGCGGCAACCAGGTGACGCGCCGGTTCTGCCCGACCTGCGGCTCGCCGATCTTGTCCGAATTGTCGGCCAACGCCGCTATGACCGTCCTGAAGGCGGCCACGCTGGACGACCCGGGTTGGCTCAAGCCCGCGGTGCACATCTGGATGGCAAGCAGCCAGCCCTGGGTGGAGACATCAGGCGAACTGCCGAGTTTCGATAGAAGCCCAGGCTAACGTCCTTTCATGGGACATCCGCCAGAGGGAGCGCAGCGACCGTCGGCGGATGTGCCACGATCGACGGCGGGGCTGGGGCGAAGGCGGCCCTGCGCACAGCGTAGCGAAGCGCAGTGCCAGCCGTGGGGTGCTCGCTAGGAATACCCCAACGGCGTATCGATCGCTTCCTGGGAGGTCAACAGCACGCTGTAGTGGCGCTTCCCGCTTGCGTCCTCCCAGAACGGCACTTCGTCCTCGGCGGACGGGTCGACCAACGTGACCCGTTCCATGCGGCGCTCGTGGGGCCAGAAGTCGGACACCGCGTAGTGCTGGCAACTGCGGTTGTCCCACATGGCGACCGAACCGTCCCGCCAGCGGAATCGGCATGTGTGTTCCGGCGTGGAGTACATCTTGGCGTAGAGTTGTGAAAGCAGCCGTGCGGAATCCGCCGGTGCCATGCCGCGAATTGAGTTGGTGAACGTGGGATTGATGTAGAGCGCGCATTTGCCGGTCACCGGATGGGTGCGGCAGATCGGGTGCTCGGCCTCGTCGTGACCCGCGCGGCCATGGGCGGCAGTTCGGCCCTCGAGAAAGGTCTTGAGAACCGGACTCAGGCTGTCCCACAGGGCGTAGCAGTCGACGAAGATCGTGTCACCGCCGACGGGCGGCGATTTGCGCGACAACAGGATCGAACCGAGGGGAGGCCGGTTCGACCACGTGACGTCCGAGTGCCAATTGGCGGCGGCGAACGGGCGCGCCTCGTCGGCGTACAAGCGGAGGACCTCGGGATGGTCGGGCGGTGAGTTGTTCGCCGCCAGGGCGCGCTGGCGACCGTAGGCGAAGCCGACGTCGGCGAAGCGCTTGCCGAATGCGATGTGCTCGTCGCGCGTGATGTGGCCCTGATCGCGGAAAAAGACGACCTTCCGCTCCATCAAGGCGCTCCAAATGCGTCTTACGTGGCGCGCCGTGGGGTTCGCCAAGTCCACGCCGTGAATGATCGCCCCGATGCCCGGCGAGAGCGGTTCGATCGAGAGTTCGGCGTCCTCGTCCTCCACGCCGGCGGCATCGCGTTCGCGCAACGTGCCCGCCACCCGGGCCGCGTAGGCTTCGTCGGTCGCCATGCGGCGCGCGTCCGCACCGGCGCGGCTTGCCGGATTCTCCCGGTAGTGCCCGAACCAGGTGTCCGCACGTCCGCCGATCCACCCGTCGGTTCGGTTTCCGCGCCCACGGGGCTTGTTCAGGCCTCTGGGCTCGAAAAGGCCCTCCAACGTCGTGTCGCCGTCATCGTTCATGTCTCGTTCCTTCTTTACTGCGAGGGGTTCCCCCTCGCGCTCCCCGGCTGAGGGCTCCACTGCGAGGGGTTCCCCCTCGCGCTCCCCGGCTGAGGGCTCCCGTTTCCGCTTCACCGCGGGCGGCCCCTAGCCCGAGATTGGCATGTCGCCGAAGCGGATGCGTGCCATCAGCGCCGAGCGGCCTGCATTCCAGTGCTGGACATTGCCGATGCCAACGATCTTCGTCAGCATGTCGAGGAAGTTCCCCGCCACCGTGATGTTGCGCACAGGCCGCAGTCGCTCGCCGTCGGCGCATAGGAACCCGGCGGCACCAAGGCTGAAGTCTCCGGAGACGGCGTTGGTGCCGGAGTGCAAGCCCGCGAGGTCCACGATCTCGAGATATTCGCCGCTCGTGAGGTCGGACTCAAGGATCTCACCGGGCCCGATTTCGGGCTGGTGCAGCGCGACGCCGAGCGGGGTCTTGGGCGAGCGTGCGGCATGCCCCGTATTGGCGACGCCGAAGCGGCCCGCCGTGGCGCTGTTGTGCGCCAGGGTGGCTAGTCGGCCGCCGGCCACCAAGGTCGTCGAGGCGGTCGCGATGCCTTCGCCGTCGAACAGGGTGTAGCCAAAGCCCTCTGTTCGCCGCGGCGCGTCGCGGATGTCGAGACTGTCCACGCCGATCTTCTCGCCGATTCGCTCGCGCAGCGGACTGATGCCGTCCCGCGCCGCCTTGCCGGAAAACACCGAGGCGAAGGCACCGAACAGCGCGGCTTGACACTCCACGTCGAACAGCACGTCGTAGTGGCGACTCGGGACGGCTTCGCCATCGAGCAGCGCTATGCATCGTGCATAGGTCTCTTCGACGATTTCCGACGTGTCCAGCTCGTCGAACCGGCGCGCCGTACGCTCCACGCCGTCGAGCACGTCCTTGTCGCCGTCCTTGAGCAAAGCGTAGGCGTAGGCATTGCACAGCCGGGCCTTGCTGTGGGCGGTGTGTCCGGCGGTCGTGAAGACGTACCGCTCGGCGGTGACGTCCTGCACGCCGTTGTAGGGGACGTTCTGCACCTTGTCGCGGGCGGCGAGTTCGCGCTCCATGGCCAGGGCGGCGGCGATCTTGGTCTCCACGGTGACGTCGTCCTGGCGACACAGAGTCGCGTCGTCCGTCGCCAACGAGCCGTTGCCGTCGGCGATGGCCTCTTTGTCGTCCTCGCGGGCGAAAGCCGCGTTCTGCAGGGCCTGCGCGACCATGGAGTCGAGAGCCGCCGCATCCGCCGCTTCGCTGTACGCGATCCCCGCGCGGCAGTCCTTGATCACCCGCACGCCGTAGACGCGCGTGGAGTTGACCTTGTGTTCCTCGAGGTCGCCATCGTGGGCCTTGAGCGACAGGGAGGCGTCCTGCTGGACGATCAGGTCGCCGGCGGCGCCGGCACCGGTCACCTGGTCGAGTACGTGGTGGGCGTGGGCTTCGATAAGCGGATCGGCCATCAGGCGTTGCCACCGACCAGGATGTCGTCGACCTTGAGCGTAGCTTGGCCAACGGTTGTCGGGACCATTCCGGAGACGGAGCCGCACATTCCCGTCGCCAGCGCGAAGTCCGAGCCGACCATGGAGATGCGGCGCAGGACATCGGGACCCGTGCTGATCAGCGTTGCCGCCTTGACGGGGTGTCCGATCTTCCCGTCGTCGATGACGTAGCCCTCCGTGACCGCGAAGTTGAACTCGCCGGTGCCGGGTTGCACGGACCCGCCGCCCATGCGCGCGGCATAGATGCCGTGGTCGATGGAGCCGATCATGTCGTCCAGGCTGTCCTCGCCGGGTTCGATGAACGTATTGCGCATGCGCGAGGCGGGCGCGAAACGGTAGCTCTGGCGGCGTCCGGAGCCTGTCCGCCGATGCCCGGTCTTCTCGGCGCCGAGCCGGTCCGCCAGGAAGTTGACGAGGCGGCCGTTTTCGATGAGCTGGGTGCGCTCGGTGCGCATGCCCTCGTCGTCGATGTTGATCGAGCCCCATTCGTGCGTCAGCGTGCCGTCGTCCACCGCGCTGACCGCGGAACTCGCGATCGTCTCGCCGAGCCGGTCGTGGAAGACGGAGGCCTGCTTCGCAACGGACGTGGTCTCGAGCAGGTGGCCGCAGGCTTCGTGGAAGATCACGCCGCCGAAACCGTTGCCGATGACCACGGGCATGCGGCCGGAGGGACACGGTTTCGCGGCCAGGTTCACCAACGCCTGGCGGGCGGCCTCCGTCCCGCACACCTCCGGGTCGAGCGTCTCGACGATCTCCCATCCGAGCAGGCCGCCGTCGGTTTGCGAGCCGGTGGCCTGTTCGTTGCCGCTCGCGGCCACGGCTTGAAGCGTCGCGCGGATGTAGTGACGGGTGTCGTGCGTATGCAACCCGTCGCTGTTGAAGATCTCCACCGCCTGTTGACGCTGCGCGCAGGCGCCGCGGGTCTGGGAGATCTGGTTGCCGGCGGCTCGGGCCGCCCGATTGGCGGCGAACAGGTAGTCCACCTTCTCGCGCAGCGTCGGCTCGCCGGACAGCGTCCGTGTTGCGCTATGGGCGTCGTCGAAGGCGCGGAAGTCGAAGGCGCCGGCCGAGGTGGCGGGGTCGCGACGGTCCTTCGCCGCCAGTTCGGTCACGATGCGCCTAAGTTCGTCCTCCTCGGTGCGATTGGTGTAGCCGTAGAGGACTTTGGACCCGTATACCAGGCGCAGTCCGATGCCGAAGTCGATGCCGGAGCTCAAGTCCTGCACCTGGTCGGAGAGGGTGGCGATGCTGCTCACCTCGTTGCGTTCGACGAACACCTCCGCGAAGTCGCTTCCTAAGGCGACGGCATGGTCGATCACGGACTGCGCGATGCGGGTATCGAGCACGGTGTCTCCACGTTCGCAAAAGGTCGGCGAAAGGTACAGTACGAACCCCTAAATCACCACCCGGCTGGCCGTGGACTCTGACCTCGAAAGGGCCAGGTTACCCAAAGGGGCGACGCGACAACTCCCCGCGAGACTGAAGGCCTAGTCAGCCGGCGGTATCGGGACGGCCGGCCTACACTCCGAGGGCGTGTGGATCCTCGTCAGCCTACAGCTTCCTGGTTTCGACGAGTTCCAGCCAGCTGTCGCCCTCCGAATCCGTGCAAACAGCCCCGCCGATGAACAACCGCTTGTCGTCGATGCTTGCGATTGTCCAGGGTTCGCCCTCGTGTCTTTGGCCCTGCACAGGACGGCGAACGACTTGGCTCCCTGCCGCACCATTGACACATGCCTTTTCCTCTCGAGCCATCCCGGATGGCCGGGGTTCTGTACAAAGGCCGAGTGGCGGGTCAAGCGAGCCCAAAGCCTGCCGTTTGCTCGGTGGAACTCGTCGGCCCACACTTTGAGATAGACATCGCCGTTTTCGGACACAGCACCCCAAGACCAGCGGATGTTCGTCAGTGGGGCGCCTACGTGCCGGAACACCTGCGAGACCGATGCCACGGTGCTCCGGGTTTCAGGAGGGCAATTTCGCCGTCGCCGTTCCGAAGACGCGCGTCTCGCCGGCTTCGTTGGTCACCGTCAGGTCGATCTCGACGGTCAATTCGTCCTCGTCGATGTCCGTGACGACGCCGGTGATCTTGTGCGGCTGATCGACCAGCACGGGGGCGCGGAATACGGTATCGATGGTGACGATCTCAGCCGTCGGGGCCCAGCGGTGGATCATCGCACCGAGGAACCCCTGGCTCATCACGCCGGGCACGATCGCGCCAGGCAGGCCTTCCTTGCGCGCACCGTCATGGTCGGTGAAGCGCGGCGTATTCCAGCCGACGTGCTGACCGAAGCGGCGCGTGGCATCAATGCTTGTGTCCGGGGTAAAAGCCGGCAGTTCGCCGCCGAACTCGACATCGGCGATGGCGTTGACGGTGGGGATGGATTCAGCCACGGGGTCTCTCCCGGATCACGGTTCGGGTGTCGGCGTTGGCGACGTGGGTGCCGTCGGAGTCGTACAACTCCATGCGTGTCACCAGGAACACCATACGGCCTGAGCGCCCGGTCTTCGTGTAGATGTCGTGCAGGTGGCTACGGCCGGTGAGGGTTGCCTGGTCGCGCACCGGGGCCTTCCACTCCACCAGCTTGCCGGCGTCCATGCCCATGCCGCCGAGGTTGGGGAAGTCCGGCGGCATGCTGCGACCGCCGACCAGCGTGGATACGAACGTCGGCGGCGCCTGGAAATCGGGGTCGCCGGGGTCGGTGAACTTGGTTGCGGTTTCGCCGCAGACCTTCGCGTACTCGGCGAACCGCGTACCATCGATCTCGAAGGTCACCTCGTCGAACTCGCGGTTCAAGAACTGATCCCGCAGGTCTTGGATGTCCTGGTCGACTGTCTCCTCAGCCACGAAACTCTCCTCCGTACGTGTGTGCTTATCGCGTCGTGATCGCGCGGAACCGTTCGGACTTCAACGCCGCCACGAGTTCCGCCTCGGTGGTGACGGGCTCCGGGAACTCGGTGGCGCAGCGCCCGATGTGGCTCACGATATGCGAGTCGCTGCCGCCGATGCCGATGTAGCCGAGTTCGTCGGCCATTGCCGCGGCCACCGCGTCCTCTTCGCCGCGGCTGCCACCGTTGTAGATC
Organism: Gammaproteobacteria bacterium; assembly: GCA_026706385.1. Classification (GTDB taxonomy): domain Bacteria; phylum Pseudomonadota; class Gammaproteobacteria; order Pseudomonadales; family Azotimanducaceae; genus VXYL01. The sequence continues at coordinate 95,883 of JAPOYV010000094.1, read as the reverse complement.
TCCACGATCCTCACGCCCTTGGGGACGCCGTGTTCGGCGAGGTGCGCGGACATGCCCACGCGCGGTCGCCCGGGGTGGCATGGCGCGGCGACGGCGTCGTGCGCGTTGCAGTGTTCGATGACCTCCTCCAGCGGCAGACCGATGCTCCCGAAATCGAAGGTCTCGTAGAGCGGTTCGGTGACGCCGTAGACCAGCACATGTCCGTATTCGGTCTCGACCTCCGCACCCTTCAGGATCACCAGGTCGAAGTCGCTCGCGAGTCCGCTGTAGTCCGATTCGAAGTCGAATTGCCGATGTTCGGTAAGCACGAAGCCGTCGATGGGGATATTGCGCGTGCGAACCCACTGGCAGTAGTTGCGCACCTTCGCCCGCCCGTCGTCGGACTTGATGGAGTGCGTGTGCAGATCCAGGATCACGTGGCCTCCTCGGTCTTGAGCCTTTGCCACTCGCGGTCGAGTGCCCCGAGCAACGTCGCCTCGGTACCGGAGTTGTCGATGACGGTGTCGGCCTTGGCCATCCGCTCGGCATTGGATAGCTGCGCGTCGATGCGCGCTTGGACGGCCGCCGCGTCCACGCCATCTCGAGCGCTTGCACGTTCCACGGCGACCTCGGGGTCGACGGCGACGACCCAGACTTCGTCCACCTCGTCCTCCCAACCCGCTTCGAGAAGCACGGCGGCTTCCAGGACGACGATGCTCTCGCCACGCGCCTTGGCCGCGTCGATGTCGGCCTTCGCGAGGTCGAGAATCTCCGGCCAGACGATGTCGGTCAGGCGTTTGAGTTGCTTAGGATCGCCGAACACCTTGCCGCCAAGTGCGCGGCGGTCGATCTGGCCATCGCTTACCACCCCGTCGCCGAAGGCGGCGACCACCTTGTCGAAGCCCGGCGTGCCGGGGTCGTAGGCGCGGTGCCCGAGCTTGTCGGCGTCGATCACCGTGGCGCCACGCTCGCCCAGGTAGCGTGCGGCGGTGGATTTCCCGGATGCGATGCCCCCCGTGAGGCCGATGACGATCAACGTGCTGCCTGCAAGTACGCGGTCGCGCAAACAGGCGATATTAGCCATTTGCGCCACACGGTGCCATTGCCTACATTGGCGCGCTTTGAGCCGAAGCGTCTGGGTTTGGCGTGCCTACGATCGTGTTCGTACACAGCGACGGTCGCCGCGAACGGCACGCGACACCCGTAGGCACGACGGTGATGGATTGCGCCGTGGACAACGGCGTCGCAGGGATCCACGCGCAGTGCGGGGGCGGGTGCACGTGCTCGACCTGCCATGGCATTGTCGCAAGTGAATGGTTCGCCCGGGTTGGCGCCCCCGTAGGCGATGAGCGAGACATCCTGGAGTTCGTTCCGGAGCGGAGAACGACGAGCCGCTTGACCTGCCAGATCGTCGTGCGCGAGGAACTCGACGGCCTAGTGGTTCACGTGCCGGTTCGTCCGTAACGCCGAGCGCCTCGCACGCAGAATTCGTGTACGGTGGAGACCCGCCTTGGGCAGGAGAGCGTCATGGGGTCTCTTCGACCGATCATCAGCATCTACTTGCTCGCCGTGGCCGCCCTGGTGGCCCTCCAAATGGTATTCGACTCGTTCTATCTCGGCAGCGCGGACGCGATCTGGGGATACCTGGATTGGCCGATCGCTTTGGCGATGCTGCTGGCGCTAACGGCTAGCACTCGTCGACTAGTCCTCGCCGGCGTGGGAGATTCGCACGCGAGGTTCGAGTTTGTCGGCGTCGCGTTCGTGGCCGTGGTGTGGTTCGACGCGTGGTTCAGGAAGCTGACAGGCGGAGCGGTGAACCTCTCCACATGGCTATTCGTGGACGCCTTGCTGGTGGCTGCGATGTTGGCTGTTGGACTGCGCTTGCGAGCGGCGGGCGGTCGGGAACCGCAGGGGTGATTGTTACTGGGTTCCCTATGACGCGAGCCTGAGGATCCGCGCGGGGTCCCGGCCTGTCCGAAAGAGCCGAACGGCCATCGCGACGGCGATGGCGGCGATCCCTAGGGACAACGCGACCCAGAAGCCGAAGACGCCGAGATTAGGGATGCCCTGCCAACCGAATCCGAGCACGGCCCCAAGCGGGAGCGCAAACAACCAATAGCCGACCAGCGAGTACACCATCGGCGCGCGCGTGTCCTTGTAGCCGCGCAACGCTCCGGCCATCGTCGCCTGGGTGTCGTCGAACACTTGGTAGATGGCGATCACCAGGATCAGCGAGCTGGCGAGTCCAACCACGTCGGCATCGTTGCTGTAGACACCTGCGGCGTAGTGCCGCAGGAGTACGAGGGCGACGCTGACGGTGACCGCGTAGATCAGCGAAATCGCCACGGCCACACGTGCCACACGCGCGGCGCGCGAAAATTCGCCCGCCCCGACGTAGAAGCCGATGCGAATGCCTGCTGCCGAACCGAGGGACATGGGAATGACGATGGTCGCCCAACTGAGGTGCCCGGCGATGCTGTGCGCCGCCAGCGGAATGACGCCGAGACTGCCGACGAAGAAGCCGACGATGGCAAACAGTGCCATGCCGACGAACGACGACAGGCCAATGGGAATGCCGATCTTCAGGATCTGCTTGATCTCCCGAAAATCGGGCCACTCGACGCGCCGCCACAGGCCCGTGATCCGGAAGTAGCGGAACCGCGCCAAGACGATCATGGCCAGAAGTTCGAACCACATGACGATGGCCGTGGCCCAGCCGCACCCTTCGCCACCGAGCTCCGGGGCACCAAGCCGTCCGTAGATGAAGGCGTAGTTGAGGATCGCGTTGAGAACGAGCACGATCCCGGCGATGACCATCGGCCCGACGGTGTGGCCGAGACCCTCGGATCCGTAGCGCAGCACGATGTAGCACATCACGGCTGGCATCCCGAATGCGGCCGCGTTGAGGTAGCGCTCGCCGATGTCCGCAGCCGCGGCGTCGACGTTGAACAGGTCGAACACCGGCTGGGCATTGACCACGATGAGGATGGCCAGCACGCTCGCCACGATTCCGACCAGCAGGCCTTGGCGCAGAACGAGCCCCACACGTCGGGTCCGCCCGCCGCCAACGAGCTGTGCGACGATCGGCGTGACGGACATCGTGCAACCCGTCAAGAGCATGAACACTGGCCACAGGACGTTGCTCCCCAAGGCCACGCCCGCGAGGTGCGTGGAGTCGTAGTGGCCGGCCATGGCGGTGTCGAGGAAGCCCATGGCCATGATGAAGAACTGGGTCGCGGCCATGGGCGTGCCGAGACGAAACAACGCCTTGGCCTCGGCCAACGATCTGGGCGAGACTTGCTTCGCGCCGTCCGGCCCATCCTGCGCGATGCCGACGGCGCGCCGTAGAAGCGGTTTGGGTGACAACGTGTCCGGTTCCTCTACGCATCAGGGCGACTCCGGTAGCGACGGCACGACCGCGTTCCCGGACCAGTTCTTCGAGCGCGTGGACGAGTCGCCCGATTCCCAGTTCTACCAGTTCCCGCGCCTCGTAACGCACATCGACGACGCAACCATCGCGGCGCTGACGGCGTTCTACGCCGAGTTCCTGCCCGCCGGGATGCGCGTCCTCGACCTCATGTCCTCATGGGTTTCGCATCTCCCGGACACCGCCTATCGACAGGTGGCGGGCCTCGGCATGAACGCCGAGGAGTTGGCGGCCAACCCTCGCCTGGATGAGCGCATTGTCCACGATCTGAATGTCGAACCGCGACTGCCGTTCCCGGATCGGTCGTTCGACCGGGCGGTGATCGCTGTGTCGATCCAGTATCTGACGCGGCCGGTCGAGGTGTTCACGGATCTCGCCCGCGTGCTAGAACCGGGCGGCCGGGTTGCCATTGCGATGTCGCACCGCTGTTTTCCGACCAAGGCGATCCTCGCGTTCCGCGCCTTGCCGCCGCAGGAACGCGTGCGGGTCGTCGGCGTCTACCTGCATGCCGCGGGTTACGTCGACGTCAACTTCGTCGACCGCTCGCCACCCCAAGCGGACCCGCTGTGGATCGTCACCGGCACGCGTAGCGGCGACTGAGACGGAGGCGGCGCGAGGACGTCCGCAACGCTCTTACGGTGACGAACCGCCGAATACCGCGTAGGCAGCGGCGTATTGCGCGGCGAAGAAGGGGCCATCGCCGCCTTGCTCGATCAGCTTAGCCTCGATGACGGCGAGGGCTTGTGTCTCGTCCCCTCCGGCCAAAGTGTTAGCAAGGTGGATCCAGCCCTGGGCCACGGTGGCGCTTAGCTCGAGGTCGGCTTCGACGGCGAGCGCCCGGCCCGTGTCGAAGGCGGCCACGGCGTCGGCGTAGGCGCGGTCGGCGATCAGATGCGCGCCGAGGATCCACTGACTGTTGAAGCGACGTTGCGCCGTGGGAGCCGCCTCGGCGGCGAGACGCACGTCGAGTCGGGCCGCTTCCAGGCCAAGGCGACGATGGTGGTCGCGGACAACGACCTGCCCGTCGCCCCATCCGGGCCATGTGTTGGCGGCTAGGTTGTAGGTGATGGGCAACGCGGCGCGCTTGTAGTCGCGTGCCTGTGCCGGGTGCTGTTCCGCGAGGTTCAGAGTGTGCTGCAGCAAGAGCTTGGCGAGGTACGTGTAGGCGTCCATGTCCTTGGTGCCACGGTCGAAGGTCTTGGACAGGATGTAGTTGGCGGCCCGAAGGCTCTTCGGCGCCGTTTCTAGCAAGGCTTCCTCGCTCATCGCGGTCGCAGGGGACGGGCTGTCCTGCGTTGCGGCAGGAATCGCCAGGCAGATCAGGGTACCGGCGAGCAGGCTCCTGTGCGCCATCGCAGCCTCCGTGGACAGGTGTTCGAGCTACTATAGCGGCGTCATGGGTGACTGGCCGCGCATCGTGGTTCACGCCGACATGGACGCCTTCTATGCGGCCGTGGAGCAGTTGGACAACCCCGAGTTGCGCGGCAAGCCGATCCTCGTCGGGCCGAACAGCAATCGGGGCGTGGTGTTGACGGCGAGCTACGAGGCCCGGCCCTATGGCGTCGGCAGTGCCATGCCGGTGGCCGTGGCCCGGCGTCGCTGCCCGCACGCCGTCATGGTGCCGCCGCGCTTCGAACGCTACGAGGCCTTGTCCGGCCAGATCATGGACATCTTCGCCGACTTCTCTCCGCATGTGGAAGCCATCTCGTTGGACGAGGCGTTCCTCGACATGTCCGGAGCGGAGCGTCTCTTCGGTCCGCCGCTCGCCATCGGGCGCGAGATCAAGGACCGGGTTCGCAACGCGACCGGCCTCAACGTCTCGGTCGGCGTGGCGAGCACGAAGTACGTTGCCAAGGTGGCGAGCGCCCACGACAAGCCGGACGGCCTGACCATCGTTCCGCCCAAGGGCGCGGTCGACTGGCTCGCGCCGTTGCCGGTCTCGCGCCTTTGGGGCGCGGGGCAGAAGATGGTGCCGCGCCTGCTCGAACTTGGCCTCGCCACCATCGGCGACGTCGCCCGCGCCGATGCCGGCTTCCTGGTCGAGCACCTCGGTGCAGCGGGCGCGCATTTCTACGAACTCGCCCACGCCCGCGATCCCCGTCGCGTCCGGGGCTCGCGCGCCGCAAAGAGCATCGGCTCAGACCGGACACTCGGCGAGGACATCAGCGACCGCGCGGAGATCGAGCGGCACTTGCGCCGGGCAGCCGAGCGGATCGCGCGGCGGGTGAGGGCGAAGGGCTACCTGGCGCGCGGCATTCGCGTACGCCTGAAGACGAGCCGGTTCGAGATGCTGACCCGTCAGCGGCTGCTGACGACGCCGTCGGACCTCGGCAGCGAATACCTGGCCATCGCGAAAGGGCTGCTCGACGAGTTCGACCATGCGGGCCCGTTCCGACTGGTGGGCATGGCGGCCTTCGACCTGTCCTGGCGGAAGGCACCGCGGCAACTCGATCTGTTCGAGGACCACGCCAGGCACGAACTCGACCGCACCATCGACCGGCTGATCGAGCGGTTCGGCCGCGACGTGGTGCAGCGGGCCCGTGACCTCGGGCAACGTAGCGTCAATGCCAACGGGGTGAACCTGGACTTCCTAGCGGTGCAGCGGCCTCCGCAAGAGGCACCGCCGCCTGACGGCCAGAGAAATGGGTCCTGACGGCGAAGCCGAGCCGCGGTCACATAGAACAGCCGAGCGTATCCCCGGGTGAACGATGCCGTGAGTTCCGAGTTGCTCAATCGGAACCTCGTGATCCTGGTGTTGGCGCAGGCGACCGCGGTCACCGGGACGGTCGCCCTGGTCACGCTCGGAGGAATCGTCGGGCGCGACCTCGCGCCCACCGCGACCCTCTCGACGCTGCCCATTTCGCTGCAGGTGGTCGGTACCGCCGCGGCGACCGTTTTCGCGGCCTGGACGATGTCCCGCATCGGCCGGGCCAACGGTTTCGCCCTCGGCGCGGTGCTCGGCGCGTTCGGCGCGGGCGTGGCAGTGGTTGGTGTCCTGGAGGCGAGCTTCGCCGTGTTCTGCGCGGGCGCGATGCTCGTCGGCGTGGCCAATGCGTTCTCCCAGCAGTACCGGTTCGCCGCCGCCGAGAGCGTCAGTCCGCGCGCGGCGGGGTACGCGATCTCCATCACGCTCGCCGGGTCGATGATCGGTGCCGTGGCAGGCCCCGAGTTGGCGGCTCGCGGCGAAGACTGGATTACCGGCGCGCGCTTTGCCGGGACATTCGTCGCCGTCGTCGGCTGCTACCTCGTGGCGGCGGTGCTGCTGCTCGGCCTGCGTTCCACTCCCGCGCCCCGCACTGCGGAGCCGACGCCCGACGCCGACGGCTTGCGGCCGCTGTCCCTGATTGCCCGCCAGCCGGCGTTCGTGGTCGCCGTCGTAGGGGCGGCGGTCGGCCACGGCGTGATGTCTTTCGTCATGACGGCCACACCGCTAGCCATGCACGTCGTCGACGGCTACTCGCTGTCCCACACGGCGGCGGTCATCCAGGCCCACGTGCTGGCGATGTATGCGCCGTCGCTGGTGTCCGGGCCGCTGATCGCGCGGTTCGGGGGTCAACGTGTGATGTTGGCCGGGGCCGCGGTGCTGCTGGCCATGGTGATCATCGGCTTCGCCGGGCGCGAGGTGATGCACTACGGGGTCTCGATGGTGGCCCTTGGTGTCGGCTGGAACTTCCTCTACGTCGGCGGCACGACGGTGCTCGGCAGTGCGCACGGGGCGGCTGAGCGTTTCCGTGCCCAGGCGGCCAACGACTTCACGGTGTTCACCGTCTCCGCGCTTGGGTCGCTTTCGGCCGGCACCGTCATGCAGGTCTTCGGTTGGAATGTCGTGCTCGCGACGTCCCTACCGATGATCGCGCTGGCGCTTGGCGTGCTCGCTTGGGTGCGTCCGTCGCGAACGGATCGGCCATGAAGGCGATGGACGTCCCAGCACTGCGGGACATCGTCCTTCTGGGCGGGGGGCACGCCAACGTGCAGGTCCTGAAGCGGTTCGGCATGCGCCCGGAACCGGGCGTGCGGCTGACCATCGTGGCCCGAGAGCCGCATTCGCCGTACTCGGGCATGCTGCCGGGACTGGTCGCGGGCGCATACGCGTGGGATGACATCCACATCGACCTCGCCCGACTCGCGGCCTTCGCGGGCGCGCGGTTCATCGCGGCCGAGGCCACCGGCCTCGATCTGGAACGCCGCCAGATCACGTTCGAAGAACGACCGCCGCTTCGCTACGACGTGCTCGCGATCAACACGGGTGGCGTCCCCGGCGAGAACTTCGCGTCATCTTTCGTCACGCCGGTCAAACCGATCGGGCGTTTCCTGCCGGTGTGGCGGGACCTGGTCGACGGCACGGGAAGGCCCGGCCACCTGACGGTCGTCGGCGCCGGAGCCGGCGGCGTCGAATTGGCGCTGGCGATCCAGCATCGCACGGGCATTGGCTGCACGGTCCTCGACGCAGGTGCCGAACCGCTCGCCGGGTTCGCCACGGCCGCTCGTCGTCGTCTCACGAGGACCCTTAAGGACCGTGGCATCGAGTTGCTCACCCAGTTCGAGGTTTCTGACGCCTCGGGCGGCGCTGTAGTTGCTGCCGATGGGCGTCGCCTGGCGACGGATCACGTGCTCTGGGTAACCGGCGTCGAGGCGCCGCTTTGGCCCGCCGTCGCGGGGCTTGCCACCGATGCGCACGGCTTCATCGCGGTCAACGACGCACTGCAGTCGGTATCGCACCCGGAGGTCTTCGCCGCGGGAGATGTCGCGGGCCCGGTGGGCCAGCCGCGTCCGAAATCCGGCGTCTATGCCGTTCGCCAAGGTCCGACGTTGGCTCGGAACGTGCGCCGTCATGCCATCGGACGCCCATTGCGGCGATTCCGTGCCCAGCGCCATGCGCTGGCCATCATTGGACTCGGTGTTGGCGACGCTGTGGCCAGCCGGGGTCGCTGGGCGGTATCGGGGCGTTGGGTGTGGGGCGTGAAGCAGTGGATCGACCGACGCTTCATTCGTAAATTCAATGCTTTGCCAGAGATGCCTCAAGAAAAACTGAAGGTTGCGGAAGGGCTGGCCCGGGAACTGCCCGATCCGATGCGCTGTGGCGGTTGCGGCGCCAAGCTTGGCGCGGACATCCTGCGCCGCGTGCTGGACCGACTGGCCGTGGCGACGTCGCCGGCAACCGTGCGCGGGATCGGCGACGACGCGGCATTGATCCGCGTGGTGGCCGGCGACATCGCCGTGAGCTGCGACGGGTTCCGCGCCATGATCGACGACCCGTACCGGTTCGGGCGTATCGGTGCCCACCACGCGCTGAACGACTTGTTCGCCATGGGTGCGACGCCAAGGTTCGCGCTGGCGCTGGCAACGGTGCCTGCGATGGCGGATGCGCTCATGGAGGAGGATCTGTTCCAGATGATGTCGGGAGCGCTCACCGTGTTCCGCGAGCACGGCGTCGACCTCGTTGGCGGCCACTCGGCGGAAGGCGCGGAGCTCGGCATCGCATTCAGCGTCACGGGAACGCTCGAGGCCGAGCCCTTGACCAAGGGCGGCTTAGGCGCCGGCGAGCCACTGATCCTCACCAAGCCGATTGGGACCGGGGCCCTGTTGGCGGGCGCCATGCAAGGTCGGACACGGGCGGCGGACTTGGTCGCAGCCGTCGATGCGATGGATTGCTCCAATGCGGTCGCGGTGGACGTCTTGCGTGCGCACGGCGCAACCGCCTGTACGGACGTCACCGGCTTCGGGCTCGCCGGACACCTCACAGAGATGACGCGGGCGGCGGGCACGGTCGGCGCGCGGGTCCACTTCGACCGTGTGCCGAGACTGCGCGGCGCGTTGGACCTGATCGCGGAAGGTACGACGAGTTCGCTGCAGGACAACAACGAGCAGGCGCTGCGCGACTTCACCATCGTCGGGGCCCTGCCCGGAGCGGCCGAGATCCGGATCCTGGCCGACCCGCAAACCGCGGGCGGCCTGCTGGCGTCCGTCGCGACCGACGCCGACGCATGCGTCGACGAACTGCGGCGTCGGGGCTACCCCCAGGCGACCATCATCGGCGAGGTCGTCGAGGACCTGAGCGAGATCAGAAGAAGCTAGCGATCGCGGGGCGGAACCGATCCATGTCCACGAGGAACGAGTCGTGGCCCTGGATCGACGGCAGCAGCTTGAAATCCGCGTCCGCCACGCCGGCGCGCAATCCGTCGGCGATCTCACGCTGCTGCTGAGGCGGAAACAGGAAGTCGGACTCGACGCCGATGACCAGCGCGCGCTTGGCTCGTACCCGTTGCAGTCCCGCGGCGACGGAACCGCCGTGGTCGGCCACGTCGAAGAGGTCCATGGCCCGGGACAGGTACAGGTAGCAATTGGCGTCGAATGCGCCGATGAACTTGTTGGCGTGCGCTTCCAGATACGACTCCACCTCGAAGTCGATGCCGAACCGCCCCCCGGCGCCGTCGGCCGTGGGCGACCGGGCGCTGCCGGCCACGGCCACGTCGTCGGTGGCGCGCTCGCGGCCGAATCTTAACGCCCATTCGGCAGCCGAGCGGTAGGTGATCATGCCGAGCTTGCGTGCGAGCCGCATGCCGACGATGGGCGGCACGTCGAACGGATACTGCCCGTCGGCCCAGGCGGGATCCGTGCGGATGAGTTCGCGCTGCAGGGATCGCAGGGCAATCGAGAACGGCAGGCAACGCGCCGCGGAAGAGATGAGCAGGACGCCGTCGGTGCGCTCGCCGTACGCCACGGCGTAGGCGAGTGCCGTCATGCCGCCCATCGAGGCGCCGACCACGGCGAACAGCCGGTCGATGCCGAGAGACTCGACCACGGCGTGCCCGGCGTGCGCGACATCCTCCAAGGCCAGCACCGGGAAGTCCAGGCGATAGGACTGCCCGGTCGCTGGGTTGGCGGTTGCGGGTCCGGTGGAGCCGAAGCAACTGCCCAGCGAATTGACGCAGATGACGAAGTACCGCGAGGTGTCGATCGGCTTGTCGGCGCCGACCATGTCCTCCCACCAGCCGGACGACGGGTCGTCCGGCGAGGACGCGGCGTGCGCCGAGGGAGACAGGCCCGTGAAGAGCAGCACGGCATTGTCGCCCGCCGGCGACAGTTCGCCCCAGGTCTCGTAGGCGATCCTCGGAGACTCGATGGCCCCGTGCAGCATCGAGAAACGACCGTCGATGGTGATGTATCGACGCGCGTCAGCCACGACGTTGCCCGCTGAAGGGTTGGAGCAGGTAGCAAAGGCAGTCCAGGCGCGCGCTTTCCTCGCTGCCGGTGTACATGGCGACGTGTGTGTTGCGCTTGAGGACCATAGCGCCATTCTCGTGCGCGAGGTAGGCATCGGTGACGTCGTCGCCGCTGGCGTCCTCGGCGACGAGCGGGCCGGATCGCGTCAACGCCGTCCCCGCGGGCGCCGCTCGGAAGTTGAAGCGCTGAGCGCTCGGCTCGATCACGGCGCCACGGGTAAGCAGCACCCGCGCCGTGGTCTCGAAAAGCGCGAGATCGGCCGGATCGTCGTCCGGGGCCGCTGGCGAGGTCAGCAGGCGCGAGAGGAACGATGCCGCGCGCTCGGTGCTCCCGGCGTCTTGGGGCATCCCTACCTCGACGGTGACGGCCGTGCAGAAGTCGGCGAATCGCCGACTTAAGAATCCCTCCGGTTGCGCGGTGAGCAGGGCGCGGCGGGCAAAAGCACGGGCAACCGAGAGGGTGCGCCGACAGGTGTCCGTCACCACCGCGTAGGGCGGGTTGTCGCCGGTGTTGTTGTGCACGTCCACGGCGAGGTAGGGCCGAGCCGCGGCGGCGAACGCGGTGACTTCGTCGGCGATCGCGGCCTCAGGCGTGTCACCGCCCTCCCACACGCGGTTGAAATCAAGACCACCCGGGATGCTCCGGGTGCCCCGCCGAGCAGCCTCGACGTTGCCGACGAAAAGCAGTAGCGAGGCCGCCGAGATCTCGCCGACGAGGCGGCGGACAGCGTCCCAGCCCGATGTCTCGTTGCCGTGCAGCAGTACGGAGACGAACAACGGGGGTGTATCGGGCTCGCGTAGATCGAAAAGGGTCGGTCCCCCAAGCGCATCCGCAAGTTCCGTTGCGGGCAGTTGGGCAATCGAGGCCGGAAAGGCGTCGAGGACATTGAGCGACCCTCGCTGGCGCGCGGTCACAGCGACCATGTGTGGACCGCTTCACCACTTTCCTGGGCATCGATGTAGGCCCGGGTCAGTGCCGCCCAGTCGTTGCCGTACTTCGCTACCCAGGCGCGTTGCCAGCGCGCACCCGTCCGGTTGGCGGTGACGCGTTGCGAGGCCGTGCCGATGTAACGTTCCACCTCCGGGTGCGGAATATCGAGGCGTTCCAGCGCAGCGGCGGCCAGCGGCAGCAGCTCGTCCTGCAAGAGCGCGCCCGCGCTGACCTGCTCGCCGTCGAGCCAGGTGAGTTTTGCATCGAGGCCGTACTTCGCTGCGGCGTAGAAGTTGTCGCTCGCGGCGGCGAAGTCGAGGCGGTTCTCGGCGGGCTCGTCGGCTTCCACCAGGCCGCGCACCATGCCGAGCCAGGCGGCGGCGTTGGCAACGCAGTCGACGATCGTCGGTCCGGCGGGGACCACCCGGTGCTCGATGCGCAGGTGCGGAACACCATCGAAGTCGAAGCCCAGGAGTGGCCGGTTCCAGCGCCACACGGTGCCGTTCTGGAAGCGTACGTGGGCGTACTTGTGCGGCGGTTCGTCGGGTTGTACGAAAGGCAGCAGGATGGGGTGCTCGCGCTGATTTTCGGCGAAGATCTCGGCGAGCGAGTCCTTCGCGTAACCGGTTCCGAACGTGACCCTGGCGGGTGCCCTGGGCCCGGCGGACACGGCCTGTTCGAACAGCGGAATCCGCGTCTCCTCCCACAGCGAGCGGCCGAACAGGAACGGCGAGTTGGCCGCGAGCGCTACCATCGGCGCGGACGCGATGATCGCGGCGTTGAAATCGCGCACCGCGCGTTCCGGCTTGCACTGCAGGTGGATCTGGAAGGACGTCGCCGCGGCCTCCAGCATGACGTCGTCGTGGTGCATATCCAGGCCGTCGCCCGTGGTGATGTTGATGTGCAGCGGGGCGCCGTCGCGCAGCGCGAGGATGCGGTCGTTCAGCGCTTGGTAGCGGACCATGGCGGACATGTGCGCGGAATTGAGGAGCTCCGGCCGGATGGTCGGCAGAATGCCGATGGTCGCGAGTCGGCAACCGAGCTCGGCGGCGCCACTGCGGCAGATCTCCCAGGTAGCGGACAACTCGTCGTGAATGCGCGAGAAGACGTTGCCCTGCAGCGCACTCGGACTGCCGTTCAATTCGACGTTGAAGGCGGCCAGTTCCGGCACCACGAGGGGGTTGGCGACGATTTCCAGGAGGCGCTCGTTGACCGGATCGGGTTGGCCGTCGGCATTGACGATCCACGCCTCGAGCTCGAAACCGACCATGTCGCCACGGCCGCTCAGTTCGTCGCGCTCGAAGAGGTCTTCGACGAGGTGCGTCTCGTTGTCCAGGTTGCGACGGAAACGCCGGAAATCCTCGGCGTCGAAGTGGCGTCGTTGTATCTCGTCACCCACGGTGCGTCCCTTAAGCGAAGTTGGGCATGACCCGCTCGGCGAAGAGGCCGAGGGAGTCTTCGAGCTGCTCGGGCGTGTGCAGGCCGGCGGGAATCAACAGGAAGGCTTCCTCGACGGGAACGCTTTGCGCTACGCGGTCGATGCGTGCGTTGATCGTATCAGGGGATCCGACCAGCAGTTCCGGCATGCCTTGGCCGAACGGGGTAGCCCAGGTATTCCAGAACCACTCCATGTCCGCGAACAGCGCTTGCGCCTGGGCGTCCGTTTCCGCGCAGATCATGATGCCGCCCCAGCACGCCTCGCGACCGGGCGCGACGTCGTGGCCGTGGCGTTCGGCTTCGCTGCGCCACTCGCGCCACAGCACCTCGAGAAACTCCGTGTTCCCGGACAGCACGATGGGCCGTCCCTTGTACCGGGCCCAGAACTTGGCCGTCCTCAAGCTCGCCGAGAAGCCGCCGTAGAGCGGAATCTCGTCCTGCAACGGCCGCGGTGCGATACCGACCTCCGTGATCGCCATGTCGTCATCGACGCCTTGCCCGAAGCGTGTGTAGACCTCGTGGTGGTGGGGATTGACGAATCGCTCGGGCGGGAACGTCCAGTACTTGCCCCGATACGAGAACGTCTCGCGGGCCAGAGCCGTCGCCACGATGTCCACGAACTCGGAAAAGTACTCGCGGTTGAGATCGTCGTCCGCCGAGTTCCTGTTCCACGGACCAACGGCCTTGAGCTCCGGCCGGATCTTGAAGTTCTCCACCCAGCGGGCCTGGTAGCCGCGGACCAGGCCGACGCCGAAGCGGCCGCCGAGCATGTGGTCCATGGTGGCGATCTTCTCGGCGACAGTGAGGGGATTGTTGACCGTCGACACGAACCCGCAGGTGACGATGCGCATCGTGGTCGTGTGCTGGCCGAGCCACATGGCCATGAGCGCGGGGTCGTTCGACGCTTCGAACCCCTCGATTTGCAGGTGGTGCTCGGGATGGCCGAACGCGAAGTAGCCGTGCTGCTCGGCGAAGGCCGCGGTGCGGCCGAGTTCATCGATCATGCGGCCGTAGAGCGCGCGGTCGCGGCCAGCCATGCCGGCTTCGAGCTCGTGCCGCCGGCCGACGGTGCAGTACACGAACAGGCCGAATCTCATGCATCCCTCTCCAATCTCGCGGCCCCTGGCTGCCCGCCCGCGAACAGCAAAGTGGTAGAGTCGCGTAAAGTCACGCGAGGATCAACGATGGAAGAGGCCTGCCTCCAGCATCGCCTGACTGACGAGGAGAGACGGCAGTTCGAGAGCCAAGGCTTCATGATCGTCCCCGGGGTTCTCCCGGACAGCAAGGTGGCCGCGTTGGCCGAGGCGGCCGACCGGATCGACGCGCAGTGGCGGGAGAAGCGGGATCTCAAGGCGCATCAGCCGCTGAACGTCCTCGACGCCTTCGGCATGGACGACGAGTTCCTCGATCTGCTGGACCTGCCCGATACGTTCATGAAGGTGGTCGATATCCTCGGTTGGCACATCCAGCTCTATCATTCGCACCTGATCGTGACCCCGCCGTTGCCGTCGGGGTTCGAGCCGCCGCGTCCCCGGCTTGGCTGGCACCAGGACAGCGGCCGGCTCAACATCGAGCTTGAAGGCGAGCCACGATCGCGCGTCTCGCTCAAGGTCGGCTTCTTCTTAACCAGCACCCTCGAGCCCAACCGGGGCAACTTCCACGTCGTGCCCGGCAGCCACAAGCTGAACAAGCTGGATCTGCCGGACGACCCCGCCGCGGATCATCCGGACGCCATGCCGGTCTGCGTCGATGCCGGGGACGCCGTCTTCTTCGACCGCCGACTGTGGCACTCGGCGGGCTTCAACCGGTCCGACGTCACCCGCAAGGTCCTGTTCATGGGCTACAGCTACCGTTGGCTGCGCCCGCGCGACGACATGACCGTGGGGCACTACATGGACGGTGCCGATCCGATCCGTCGCCAGTTGCTCGGGGCCAGTCCGAACGGGGGCTTCGGCTACACGTCGCCCGCCGAAGAGGACGTGCCGCTGAAGACCTGGTTGACCGAACGGCTCGGCGCCGAAGCGGTGATTTCCTGACGGTCCCGCGGGCGGCGTGATGGACCTCTCGGCGCTGAAGCCGCGACTCGCGGCGCTCACCGGCGCCGTGTGCCTGATGTGGGTGGTGTCGCTCGCCGCGCTCTACGTGGACCGCGGCCTCCTCTACGACCTCGCGCTGCATCCACGCCAGGTTGGCGGGTTGGTGGGCATTCTCGGCATGCCGTTCGTGCACGGTTCGCTGCACCACCTGTTGGCGAATACGGTTCCGTTGCTGATCATGGGCGGACTGTTGGTCGCGCGAGGCGCCGCCTATTTCCTGCGCGTATCCGTTGCCATCGCGTTGCTCGGCGGGACCGCGCTGTGGCTGCTCGGCCGCGAAGCCGCGCACATCGGTGCGAGTGGCCTCGTGTTCGGCATCTTCGGCTTCCTGATCGTGCGCGGGATCTCGGAGCGCAGCGTCCGGTCCGCGCTGGTGGCTCTGGTCGTGTTCCTGACCTACGGGACCATGGTTTTCGGTGTCTTGCCACAGGGTGGGCACGTTTCCTGGGAAGGCCACCTTTTCGGTTTGATCGCGGGCGCGGTGGTCGCCCGGGGCCTCTTCGCCATCGATCAGCGGCGTGCGCGTGAAGCGCCGGTCCCGGCGCGCGGCAGCGAGTGACGCTCGACGAGCGGGTGGTGATCGTCGACGCGGACGACCGGCCGGTTGACGTCGTGCCGCGCAGCGTGATGCGCGCCAAGGGACTGCGCCACCGCGTGACGGGGATTTTCGTCGTCGACCGGGACGGTCGTCTTTTCGTGCAGCGGCGGACGGAAACGAAGGACGTCTATCCGGGGATGCTCGACCTTTGCGCCGGCGGCGTGGTGGTCGCCGGCGAGTCGTACGAAGAGTGCGCGGTGCGCGAAGCGGCGGAGGAACTCGGCATCGTCGACACACCTATGGAGACCGCCTTCGACAGCTACTTCTGCGATCCGGGGGAGGGCGGTCGCCAAGCGGTCCGAAACTGGTGCCGCGTCTTCATCTGCCGGCACGACGGGCCCTTCACGCTGCAACCCGAGGAGGTCGCAGGCGGCGGGTTCGTCGGCATCGCCGAAATCCTGGCCGACGACGCCTCGCGCTACACGCCCGACAGCCTGGAAGCTCTCCACCGCTTGCTTACCGGCAACCACTTGGGAGAAAGCCATGACCACGCGTGACCGTACCGAGCAGCCCGGTCCGGCTCGGCCCGGACCCGAACTCGCCGTTGCGCTCAAGCCCGACCAGGTATACAGCATGGTGGACGAGGCGTTGTCATCCGAAACGCTGCTCGGTCTGCGCGATGCCTTGGTGATCAGCCTCTCGTGGGAGTGCATGCTGCGCCCAAAGGAGTTGGTGGCACTGGACGTTGCGGACCTGAAGGTCAAAAAGAAGCGGGTACGGCTGGTTGTCCGAACGAGACGGGACCCTGAGGGCGACCCGGATGTGCCCGATGGCAGCCGCCTTACGGCAAAGATGGCGCGCATTTGGCTCAAGGCCGCCGGTATCGATGAGGGCGCTCTGTTTCGCGGGATGAGCAAGAGCGGCCGGGTGCTTGACGCAAGGCTGAGCACGCGGGCCTTGAGCTTGATCGTGAAACGTTGGGCGGCGGCGGCCGGAATCGAGGGGCGCGTCGCCCACGGGTCGTTCCGCATCGGTGCGTATCTGTACCTCCCCGCCGCCGTGGTTCGTCCACCGGCCGGCGGCTGGCCCTGGGAGCCTCGGCGCCGCAGCAACGCGGGCTGATCGAGGCGGCTAAGGTTGCCGGCACGGAACCGTTGGGCGTCTCTCGGCGTGCGATCTTCACGGGAGCCGTGAAAAGGGCTAGCGTTGACGTAACGAGTTGGTCGCTTCGCTCGACCATACGCTTGCGCAACGCGACAACTCGTTCGGTGAATTCGCCCTTGTCCTCGAGTAGCTACACGAACAGGTTCGGTCCCAGAATATCCGGCTCATCGCTAATCGGCACGCTGACGGCGGACGTACTCGTCGGCGCCTTCGTTCTCCCAGACCTCGTTGCCGAGACCGCGTAGAGCCAAAACGGGATCGTCCGCTCGGCCGCTCTCCCCCGAGAACTCAACGTGATACCAGTCGATGAGGTCACGGTATTCCATCGGTACCGCGTCACGCGCAGGTACGTCCTTGCCGTTTGCCCGACCGGGATGGCACGTATCCCCGGGTCGGAAGAGGCGCCGCCGGCCCGAGGACGTCTCGTAGAGCATGCGATAGCGGCCCGCACTGGGTGCCTTGTTGGCAACACAGTGCTGGTACACGTGGTCCTTGACGCCCGGTCGGAGCGGCATCCCGGTCACATCGGCAGACTCGGCTTCGGCCATGATCTCGTCAATGGCGAAGTCGGCTCGATCCGGATGTCTGCGGTGGAGGATTGCGGCTGCGAGCCAGACCTCGTCTGCGATTTTGACTTGGTTTGCCAAAGGTGAACTCCATCCCGCAACGACCGGCGGACCGCCAATTGCGAGCTTACCCGTCAGGAGTCGCCGGTCACGACGATATTGCGGGCGGTGCAGCCCTCGAGGGCCGGGATCGATCGACCGCTAACCCATTGCACCTCGGTGCGACACGGTGTCAGACGTCCGGGGAGTGGCAGGCAACCCGAGGCTTCGTAACGGATCTCGTCGCCGCGCGTCTGCAAGGTGAGGGTCCTGTCGGCAGCTCGCCATGTGCCGACGTGGTTGGTTCCCGAGATCGCTGCGCCGTCCCACACGCCCATCATTGGCGCAAAGAGTCTGGTCAATCGCTGGCCTCGATTGCGGGCGCGGAGCGCAACCGTAGCACGACGGGAACATCGAACGTCTTGTGGTTGATCGGTGCGCTCACGGCCCCCGCCTGCGTCCCTGCCGACGTCATCTGAGACCGGGCGAGCGTTCGCGAACGAACGACACGACGTTGCCGCATAATCCCACCCACGACCGTGGAGCCCGACCGACGTGAAGAACATCGTCCTGCTGATCACCGACACGTTTCGCTACGACAACCTTGGTCGAAAGGCCAAGCGTCTTGTGCACACCCCGGAACTCGACGCGTTTGCCGCGAGCCGTGCGACGGCGATCGAAGGCTTCCACGCGGGCAGCTTTCCCACCATCCCGCACCGCACCGACGTCGCCACCGGGCGCCTCGGTTGGCCGCATTTTCCCTGGCAGCCGATCTCGCGCAGCGGTCGAAACCACATCGCCACGATGCTTAGCCAGAAGGGCTATGCCACCCAGCTCATCTGCGACTGCCCGCACCTCTTCAATGCGCGGTTCCAGCACGGCTTCCAGGCCGCCTACCAGCACCGCGGCCAGGAGGGCGACCGGCACCTCCTGCACCTCAATGACGACATCCTGCGCGTGATGCCCCACGAGAAGACCCGGCAGATGCCGAGTTTCCAAGGCAAGACGCTCGCCGACATGCATCGCTGGATCAACCGCTACGCGACCCGCGAGGACGAAACGTTCTGCGCCCGCACGGCGGCGACGACGGTTCGCTGGCTCGAGGAGAACCACCGCGCCGCGCCGTTCTTCCTGTGGGTGGACTTCTTCGACCCCCACGAGCCCTGGGATCCGCCGGAGTACATGGTCGCCAAGTACGACCCGGACTACGACGGGGAACCTATGCTGCACTGCAACTACGGTCCCGCGACGGACTACTCGGACAGGGAACTCAACAACCTGTGGGCCCACTACGCGGCCGAGTCCGAGATCGTGGATCGTCACTTGGGCCGCGTGCTGCAGAAACTCGACGACCTCAAACTGTGGGACGACACCATCGTCGTGATCACCAGCGACCACGGCACCAGCCTCGGCGAGCACAATCGTACGGGCAAGAGCAACATCTGCGACCACGACGACCGCTATTGGCCGATCTATCCCGAGGTGAGCCACGTGCCGTTCCTTGTCGCGGGCGGTGACGTACCGGCGGGCAAGAGCCTCGACATGCTGGCCCAGCCGGTGGACATCCTGCCGAGCGTGGCCGAGTTGGCGGGTGCGGACGTGGCGCCGGTGGATGCGTTTCAAGGCCAGTCGTTCGCCGCGGCCGTTCGCGACAGCCGCCCACACCACCGCACGCTCAGCGTGACCGGCGGCTTCGTCAACCCGGGCGCGGACGGCCGATGTCCTGCGGAATGCGTCACGCCGTGGGTAACGGACGGGCGCTGGGGCTTTGCCCCCGTGGGCGCTTCGGGGGACGCCGAGCTCTACGACCTCCACGCCGACCCGTTCGCCGAGGTCGACGTCGCCGGCGGACATGGCGATGTCCTCGCGGACTTGCGCGGACAACTACGCGATCACCTGAGTGGCCACGCTGCCGACGCCGCACTGGTAGCGTGCTGGGCCGGCGAGCACGCGTGATCTATCTCATCTTCCAGGGCCAGTACCTGCTCTTCGGGCTGTTGATCACGGCCCTGGTGCTTTCGCTGTCCTGTCATGAGTTCGGTCACGCCTGGGTCGCGAAGCTGTGTGGCGACGACACGGCCGAGCGGGCCGGACGGCTGACCCTCAACCCCGTGCGCCACATCGACCCCATGGGCTTGGCGATGGTCGTCCTTATCGGTTTCGGCTACGCGCGCCCCGTGCCGACGGATCCGCGCAACTTCCGATTCAAGCGCGCCGATCTGTGGGTGGCGGCGGCCGGGCCCGCGATGAACCTTGTTCTCGCCGCCGTGGCCTGGAACTTCTTCCTGTCCATGCGCCTCGCCGGCAACGACTTCTTCTACCAGGTCGGCCCGGAGACGTTCTTCGTCCTGCTGGTGCAGGTGAACCTGCTGCTCATGCTGTTCAACCTGCTCCCGCTCGGCCCGCTCGACGGCCACTACATCCTCCCGCATCTGCTGCCCGAGCGGGCGGCGCAGGCGTACCGCTACTACAACGCGCGGTTCGGGGTCTGGGCGCTCCTGGCGCTGATCGTGGTTAGCCTGCTAGGCATCCCCGTGTTCCAGCAGTTGATGGCGATCGCGGCGCGGCTGCTGCCGCTCGTCACGTTCGTCGGCGGCTGAACCTCAGCGGGAACGGACGACGAAGGACTCGGACTCCAGGCCGAGCAGGGTACGCCCGGCGTCCTCGATCAGGTGGGGCGCGACCGTGGCATGCTGGCGCACGACCCGGACGTCCCTGGCGATCCGTTCCAGGGGCTCGCCGATCCGGTTGGCGGTCGTACCGGCCGCTTCGCACAGCATTTCGACCACCTCGACGGCGGCGCGCGCGGCATCCGAGGCAATGATGTGGAACAGGGCGCGATCCCGAGGCGCGACCTCGTGGCCCGCGACGACGGTCTCCCAACTTGCTGCGGTGCGGTCCAGAAGTGCCGCTCGCGCGCCGATCAAGCGCGCTTCGGCGTTTGCCACCGCGCGTTGCGCGAACGGCCGGTCGCGCAACGTCCGGGTCGTGAAACGCGGCTGCTTGCGCGTCGCCAGGTCCACGAAGGCATCGATCGCGGCCTGCGCGATGCCGATGGCGACGGCGGCCTTGTTGTAGGCCAGGCGGTTGCCGAGGGGCAGGCGCAATTGCGGCGTCGTCGCCGCGTTGCCACCGATCGGCGCGATGATGCGGTTCCCGGGCACGAAGACGTCGTCGAGGCGCACGTCGTGGGAACCGGAACCGCGCAAGCCGCCGACGTGCCAGGTATCGACGATCTCGTATTCGCCTTCGGGGACGACGGCGTAACGGTTGCCTTCGACCACCTGCTCGTCGCCGTCGTAGAGGTGCACGGTGGCGCCGAAGATCTGGGCGTTGTGGATGCCGCTCACGAACTGCCACTGCCCGGAGACCCGCCAGCCGTCGCCGTCGCGCTGGGCGCGGCCCACCGCCGCGGTCGAACTCGCCATGATGGTCAGCGGATCGGCGATGAGTTCTGGGCAACGGTCCTTGAACCCGGGTCCGATCAGGCCGAACGTCTCGATGCCGATCATGAGGTTCCACCCGGCACTGCCGTCCGCTCGGGAGGCGGCCTCGATGACGCCGATCTGGGTCATGGCGTCGGCGTCCGCGCCGTGGATGTCGGGCGTGCCGGCGAGGCGGTAGAGTCCGTTCCTGGCGAACGCTTCGGCAACCGGTCGCGGCAAGTGGCGCTGGCGCTCGGCCTCGTCGGCGTGTTGTCGAATCAACGGTGCCAACGCCTCGGCCTTGGCGATGTGGGAGTTGATCTTGGTCACCGGCGCGAGTGTATCGCGAACGTCGAAACCCGGACGTGGACGGCCGCGCACCAAATCCAGCGTTTCAGGCCGGGCCCACCTCGGCGCGGATCGCGTCGTGTGCGCGGCCAAGCACCTCGATGATCGCGTCGACGCTGCGGGCGCCGGCCTGGAAGATAGCGGTTGCATTGAGCGCGCCCCACTCGAATCCCATCGCCTTGACCTCGGCGGCGCGTGCGGCAACGCGGTCCACCTCGGCGTAGAAGCGCTTGCCGGCGTCGTCCCGCGGCGGCACGTCGAGCATCATTTGGTAGCCGATCTCGGCCGGGTCGCGCCCGGCCCGTTCGGCGTAGCCGGCTATCTTGGCTCTACAACGGGTGGCGACATCGGGATCGGTGATTGCCGTCGCCAGCCAGCCGTCGCCGACTTCCGCCACGCGGCGCAGCGCGCGGTCCGACGCGCCGCCGATCCAGACCGGGAGCTTGCCGCCTTGCGGCGGCTTGGGCTCCATCGCCATGGCGGTGGAGGTGTAGAACCGGCCTTGGAAGTCAACCTGGTCGTGCGACCAGTAGGCGCGCATCAAGGCGATCGCCTCGTCCATGCGGCGGCCTCGGGTCTGGAAGCTCTCTTCGAGGGCGTCGTATTCCGACTCCTGCCAGCCGACGCCGACGCCAAGGCGCACGCGGCCGCCTGACAGCGTGTCCAAGGTGCTGACCTGCTTGGCGACCAGCACCGGCTGGCGCTGGGGCAGTACCAGCACTTCAGTGCCGAGGCCGATCCTCTCGGTGACTGCAGCCACGTAGGAGAGCGCCATGAGGGCTTCCATGATCGGCATCTTCGGCGGATACATGGGTGCCTCGCGGGTCGCCGTCGGGAAGCCCATGATGACGTGGTCGAAGACGTCGACCTGGTCGAAGCCGATGTCCTCGATCGCCTTCGCGAGGCGGACCACGGCTTCACCCCCTTCGCGGTAGCTCACGCTCGGGAATTCAACGGCAAGCTTCATCGGTTCCCCCTTGGCTGACGGAATCTAGAGATGTTGTTCGGGCCGGCGAAGCGATGCCCTTGGCCGATTGTAGGAGCTGAAACGAAACCGGGGCGGCGTTGCTGACAACGACCGCCCCGGTGTTTGTGAGGGACTCACACCCTCGTCAAGTCTCAGGTGAGAGCCTAATGGGGTGTGTGTCCCCCAACGAAAGATTGCACCGATCACCTCCTTAATATCCGCCCAACACGGTGTGCGACTATACGCATCACGCTTGCGAGCGCAACCCTCCAGTTTCACTTCTGCGGTCTGGCTGTCAGGGCTCCCTGAGCTGACTGGTGGCGATGTGCTCCAGGGTCCGTAGCCGCAGGTCGTTCTCGACGGCACGGTACTCCGGGAGCCCGGCCAGGTTGCGGCTCTCGTCGGGATCGGCGTTGCGGTCGAAGAGAAGGTAGGTGCGCCCCTCCCTGTTAAGGGCCATCTTCCAGTCCCGCGTCATCAGCATGAATTCACCGCTGATCTCGGAGATGGCCTGGTCGCGGTGCACGGCGTCGGCGTCGGCGTCGGTCAGGGTGCGAACCAGGGACCGCGCGAACTGCCGGTGTTCGAGTTCTCCGCCAGCGAGTTCGACCAGCGTCGGCCCGAGGTCGCAGTTCTCGACCAGCGTATCGCTGACGCGGGCCGCGTCGTCCCGCGCCGTGTCCGGCGTGCGCACGAGCATGGGCACGCGCACCGAGCCGTCGAGGAAGACGGTCTTGTAGATCAACCCCCAGTCGCCGTTCATCTCGCCGTGGTCCGAGGTGAAGCCGATCACGGTGTTGTCGAGCTCGCCGCGTTCTTCGATGACGTCGATGATCTGGCCGATCTGGTCGTCGATGAGCGTGACGTTGCCAGCGTAGTTGGCGCGCATCGCGGCCTCGTCGCCGGCGTCGAATACGGGCGCGTTTTCCAGTCTATTGTCGAGCCAGCCACGCGGGCGGGGCTGGTCGTCGACACCGCGCGGGAGCGGCGGCGGCATAGCCTCGGGTTCGTACATGCTGGCAAACGGTTCGGGTGCGTCCCAGGGCTCGTGGGGACCGCCGAAGCTGACCCAGCAGAACCACGGCTCGTCGCGGGCATATTCGGCCAGGTAGCGTTTCGCCTGCTGGCCCACGTAGACATCCGCATAGTCATCGAGCGGCAGGACGGAAGGGCGCGCGACGTGGGGCTTGTTCGCGAACCGGTCGTCGAAGTCGGCGCGGTAGGCGTCGAGCAGGCCCTTGTCCTCCCACATCGCCGTCATATGGCTCATCACGCGCGCGCTGGCCCGTGGACCGCCGATCTCGTCCACGTCGTCGAGCCCGTAGGCGTGGAGCAGATGTTCGCGCTCGCGCAGGTCGTCGCGGTGGGGGTGCAGGTGGGTCTTGCCGAAGAGGCTCGTTCGATAGCCGAGGTCGCGCAGCGCGCGCATCCAGGTCGGCGCCTCGGGCGGCATCACGTAGTCCATGTTGTTCCACACGGCGTTGTTGTGCGGATAGCGGCCCGTGGCCAAGGTGACACGTGCCGGGATGCAGATCGGCGTCGTGGTCACGCATTGCCTGAAGCGCACGCCCTCGCGGGCGATGCGGTCAAGCGCAGGCGTCTGCACCCAGCCGCCGCTGCAGCCCATCGCGTCCCAGCGTTGCTGGTCGGTCATCAGGAAAAGGATGTTGGGTTTGGTCATGCTCGTGGGCTACGCTTAGGGGCTCTTGACCACAGGGTGGCCCGAATGCCGGATCGATTTCAACTCGCTGCGCAAGCAGGGAGCCTCGCTGCGGAGCAGGCGAATCGCATGGGTTCGGATCCGGGGTTCATCGCCGCGCTCGACCAGAGCGGCGGCAGTACGCCGAAGGCGCTTGCCCTCTACGGCATCGACGACTCGGGCTATGCCAACGACGATGAGATGTTCGACATCGTGCACGCCATGCGCACTCGGATCATCACGGACCCGGCGTTCAAAGGCGACCGCATTGTCGGCACGATCCTGTTCCAGAACACCCTGGATCGGGAGGTGAACGGGGTTCCGACCAGCCAGTACCTGTGGCGGGAGAAGCGCATCCTGCCGATTCTCAAGATCGACTACGGCATGAACGACGTCGAGGACGGTGCGCAGACCATGAAGGCGATTCCGGATCTCGGCGACCGACTGCCGGCGGCGCGGGACAAGGACGTGTTCGGCACCAAGATGCGTTCGGTCATCCAGAGCGCGAACGCAGCGGGCATCGCCCGGGTCGTGGATCAGCAGTTCGAGATCGCGCGCGAAGTGATCGGGCACGGACTGGTGCCCATCATCGAGCCCGAGGTCGACATCCATGCACCGGACAAGGGCGCGTGCGAGCAGATCCTGCGCGACCGTCTTCACGCTGGCGCCGATGCACTCGACGAAGGCGTGGTGATGTTCAAGCTGACGCTGCCCGAGCAGGCGAACTTCTATGCCGATCTCTGCGCCCATGCCAAGGTGCTGCGGGTCGTGGCGCTCTCGGGCGGCTACTCGAGAGAGGTGGCGAACGAGAGGCTCGCGGCCAACAACGGCATGATCGCGAGCTTCTCGCGGGCGCTGACCGAGGGACTGCGCGTGGACCTCGACGCCGCCGCGTTCGGCAGCCTGCTCGACGAATCCATCGCCAGCATCGCCGCAGCCTCGAATACCTGACCGTCCGTCGATGGCGCGACGCACGTACGCCATCGTCGGCACCGGTGGCCGCCACCAGATGTATCGCGATGCGCTGCTCGGGCGATTCGCCGACACGGCCCGGCTGGTGGCGCTCTGCGATGCCAACGCCGGACGGCTGGTCATGTCGCTGGCCGTCGCGCGTGCCCGATCGAACGAGTCGATCGGAGGCTACGCCGCGGAGCAGTTCGACGCCTTGCTTACCGAGAGGCGGCCCCAGACGGTGATCGTCACGAGCATGGACAGCACCCATGACGAGTACATCTGCCGGGCGATGGCGGCCGGCTGCGACGTGATTACCGAGAAGCCGCTGACCATTTCCGCGGCCAAGCTTAAGCGCATCGTCGATACCCAGGCCCGAACGGGTGCGACGCTGACGGTCGCGTTCAACTACCGATACTCCCCGGTGCGCAGCCAGGTCAAACGGGCGTTGCTCGACGGGGTGGTGGGCGAGATCACCGCCGTCGATTTCCAGTGGCTCCTCGATACGCGCCACGGCGCGGACTACTTTCGCCGCTGGCACCGCAACAAGGCCAACTCGGGTGGCCTACTCGTGCACAAGGCCACGCACCATTTCGACCTCGTGAACTGGTGGCTCGAGAGCGTACCGCAGACGGTTCACGCGACGGGAGAGCGCCGCTACTACCGCCCTGAACAGGCGGAACGGCTCGGCCTCGGAGCACGCGGGGAGCGCTGCCACGGTTGTGCGGCGCGCGGCGACTGTCCGTTCCATTTCGACATCACCGCACGCGACGGCCTCAAGGCCATGTACTACGACCAGGAACGCTACGACGGCTATCAGCGCGATCAATGCGTGTTCAGCGCCGCGATCGACATCGAGGACACGATGAGCGTGCGCGTGCGCTACCTGAACGGCGCGACGATGACCTATTCGCTCTATGCGTATGCGCCGTGGGAAGGCTATCGGATCGCCTTCAACGGCACTGCGGGGCGACTGGAACACGAGGTGCGGGAGTCGTCGTACGCGAGTGGCGACGGTTCCGCACCCGGTGCATCCCTCGGCGCATCGATTCGCGTCTTCCCGCACTTCGCGGAGCCGTATGCGCTCGAGCCCGCGCGCGCCAGCGGCGGCCATGGTGGCGGCGACCGCGTGATGCTCGACGACCTCCTCGGCGCCGCTTCCGGGGCGTCGGATCCGCTACAACGCCGGGCGGACTACCGCGCCGGCGCCTGGTCGATTCTGACCGGGATCGCGGCCAACCTGTCGATCGGAGAAGGCCGTGCCGTGCAGGTCGGCGACCTGGTTTCGGGCCTCGATTGGCCGGACACCGTGACTTAGCGCGGCTTGCTTCGCCAACGGTCGAACCCTAGAATCACATCTTTGCTGGCAAACGAGCCGATAAGTCCCCCAACGCAAGCCACGGATTCTTGAGGCGAACCGGGGGTGCGACGAGAGTCGAACGATGGAGGAGAAAGGCCCTAGCCGCTGCGGCGTTCCCTAAGCGCCGCGGCGCGTCCTCGTATGAAAGCCACAAACATTTCCGACCCGAGCTACTTCCACAAGGTGGTCGACTGCCAATGGGCCTGTCCGGCCCACACGCCGGTACCCGACTACATCCGCCTGATCGCGGAGGAGCGCTACACCGAAGCGTACATGCTGAACTGGGACTCGAACGTGTTCCCGGGGATCCTGGGGCGGACCTGCGACCGGCCCTGCGAACCGGCCTGCCGGCGGGTTCGCACGGAAGAGAAGCCGGTGGCCATCTGCCGCCTGAAGCGCGTAGCCGCAGACCATAAGGGCGACATCTCGCCCTTCATGCCGCGCGTGCCGACGAAGAAGAACGGCAAGCGGATCTGCCTGATGGGCGCGGGGCCCGCGTCGCTGGCCGTGGCGCGCGACCTGCTGCCCTTCGGCTACGAGATCGACATGTTCGACCGGGACCCGGCGGGCGGGGGCATGATGCGCAGCCAGATTCCGGCGTTCCGGCTGCCCGCCGACGTCCTCGAGGAGGAAGTCGACCTCATCGTCGACATGGGCGTCAACGCCACCTACGGCTACGAGATCACGAGCATGAAGGACATGCTCGCCATGGACTACGACGCCTACTTCGTCGGCACCGGCGCACCGCGCGGGCGTGACCTCGATCTCCCCGGGCGCCAGGAGGTGGACGAACACATCTCCATCGGCATCGACTGGCTGGGCAGCGTCGCCTTCGGCCATACGCACTCGATCTCCGGCAAGGTGATCGTGATGGGCGGCGGCAACACGGCCATGGACTGCTGCCGGACCTCGAAGCGCCTCGGTGCGGAGTCCGTCACGGTTGTCGTCCGCTCGGCGTTCGAGGTGATGAAGGCGTCGGACTGGGAGAAGGAGGATGCCATGTCGGAAGGCATCCCCATCGTCAACAACCGGCCGCCCAAGGAATTCATCCACGAGAACGGCAAGCTGAAGGGCATCGTCTTCGAATGCGTCAAGCCCGTGGACGACGGCTCGGGTCGCCTGCGCTACGTGCCGACCGGCGAACCCGACGTTTACATGGAGTGCGATCACGTGCTCATGGCCATCGGCCAGGAGAACCACTGCCCGTGGATCGAGCGCGACATCGGCCTAGAGTTCGACAAGTGGGACTGCCCGGTGCTCGACGAGGTGACCTTCCAGTCGACCCATCCCAAGGTGTTCTTCGGCGGGGACTCCGCTTTCGGCCCCGAGAACATCATCTGGGCGTCCGCGCACGCCCACCAGGCGGCCATCTCCATCCACCTGCTCTGCCAGGGCAAGGACCTCAAGGAGGACCGGCCGCCGGCCGGCGTCAACCTGATCAGCCAGAAGATGGGCGTCCACCAGTGGAGCTACGACGCCGAGCACGACGCGTCCCAGCGCTTCATCGTGCCGCACGCCAACAAGCGCAAGGCGCTCGACAACATCAAGATCGAGGTGGAACTCGGCTTCGACGCGCGCCTCGGCCTCAAGGAGGCGCAGCGCTGCCTCAACTGCGACGTGCAGACGGTGTTCACCGAGAACCTGTGCATCGAGTGCGACGCCTGCGTCGACATCTGTCCCATGGACTGCATCACCTTCACGGAGAACGCCGAGGAGCCCGATTTACGGGCCATGCTGATGGCGCCCGCCGACAACGCGGAACAGGACCTGTACGTCTCCGAGGACCTGCCAACGGGTCGCGTCATGGTGAAGGACGAGGACGTCTGCCTGCACTGCGGTTTGTGCGCCGAGCGCTGTCCGACGAACGCCTGGGACATGCAGAAGTCCGTGATCCACACGCCACAGCTTGGTTCCTACGCCGAGCAAGGCTAAGGGCGACCGCCGAGGACACCGAGTTGGCCGAGACCACGTACAACGACTTCGTCATCCGTTTCGCGAACGTCAACGGATCCGGATCCGCATCCGCGAACGGCATGTTCGCCAAGGCGCTGTTCCGGATGGGAATCCCGGTGGCGGCCCGGAACATCTTCCCGTCGAACATCGAGGGCTTGCCGACCTGGTTCGAGGTGCGCGTGTCCGAGAAGGGCTACGCCGGTCGCCGCGAAGGCATCGACATCATGGTGGCGATGAACGCCGAGACCTTCGCCGAGGATATCGAGTCGCTGGTGCCGGGCGGCTTCCTGGTCTACGACAACTCCAAGGAACTCGACGTGCGCCTACGCCGTGCGGACATCAACCGCATCGGCGTGCCGATCTCCCAGCTCGTGCTCCCGGAGTTTCCCAACCCGAAGCATCGGGCGCTGTTCAAGAACATCGTCTACCTCGGCGCCCTGTCGGCGCTGATCAGCATCGACTTCGACGTGATCACCGGCATGGTGTCCGCCCAGTTCAAGGGCAAGGACGACCTGATCGCGCCGAACATCCACGCCTTGGAAATCGGGCGCAACTACGCGCTGAACTACCTCGATTGCCCGCTGCCGATCCAGGTGCGCTACTCCGATGCCGTCGGCGACCGGATCATGGTCGACGGCAATGCCGCAGCGGGCTTGGGCGCGATCTACGGTGGCGCGACGGTGTGCGCCTGGTACCCGATCACGCCGTCCACCTCGCTTGCCGAAGCGTTCGAGAAATACTGCAACCAGCTTCGCACGGGCAAGGACGGCGAGCGCAACTTCGCCATCATCCAGGCCGAGGACGAACTGGCCGCGATGGGCATCGTGATCGGCGCCGGCTGGAACGGCGCCCGCGCGTTCACCGCCACGAGTGGCCCTGGCGTGTCCCTGATGACCGAGTTTCTGGGGCTCGCGTATTTCGCGGAGATCCCAGCGGTGTTGTGGGACATCCAGCGCGCCGGGCCGTCCACCGGCATGCCGACCCGCACGCAGCAGGGCGATCTGCTGGCGGCGGCCTATGCATCGCACGGCGACACGCGCCACCCGCTGATGTTCCCGTCGACGCCGAAGGAGTGCTTCGAGTTCGCGGCGGACGCGTTGGACCTGGCGGACCGCTTGCAGACGCCGGTGATCGTGCTGTCGGACCTGGAGCTCGGCATGAACGACAACCTGTCCGAGCCCTTCGACTGGGACGACACCCGGCGCTACGACCGCGGCAAGGTCCTCGACCGCGACGCATTGGAGGACATCGAGGCCTTCGGCCGGTACGTGGACGTCGACGGCGACGGGATCGGCTACCGCACGCTACCGGGCACCCACCCGGAAAAAGGTGCCTTCTTCACGCGCGGCACGTCGAGGGACGAATACGCGGCCTACACCGAAGCGCCGGAGGCGTATACGCGCAACATGGATCGGCTGCTGG
Organism: Gammaproteobacteria bacterium; assembly: GCA_026706385.1. Lineage (GTDB taxonomy): Bacteria > Pseudomonadota > Gammaproteobacteria > Pseudomonadales > Azotimanducaceae > VXYL01. The sequence continues at coordinate 66,358 of JAPOYV010000094.1, read as the reverse complement.
TCAAGTGGGAGACCGCACGCAGCCTCGTCCCCGCACCGGAGGTGCACGACGAAGGTCGGCGCGCAGCGATCGTCTACTACGGCACCACCGCGCTGCCGATTCCGGAGGCCTTGGATCGATTGCGCGAGGACGGCGTGGAGCTCGACACGATGCGCATCCGCGGCTTCCCGTTCGACGAGGAAGTGCGCGCGTTCATCGACCGCCACGAGATCGTATTCCTCGCCGAGCAGAACCGTGACGCGCAGATGAAGACGCTCCTAGTGAACGACTTAGCCGTCGATCCGGCGCGTATCGACTCCGTGCTCTACTACGGCGGCTTCTCCATCTCCGCCGATACGATCTACGAACAGGTGAGCGACTATTTCGAGGCCCGCAAGCTGCCACGGCTGCGCGCAGTCAGTGGTCGCCGTGACGGTGCCGCATCCGCCGGGGAGATCGGCTCATGACATTCGTTGCCAAACCCAGGGTCCATCACCCGCAATTGCCTCTGAACGACCTCGGCCTGACGCGCCGCGACTACGAGGGCTCGGTGTCGACCTTGTGCGCCGGTTGCGGCCACGACTCCGTGTCGGCCGCGATCGTGCAAGCCTGCGCCCAACTGTCTTTGCCGCCGCATCGGTTCGCGAAGGTGTCCGGGATCGGCTGTTCGTCGAAGACACCGAGTTACTTCCTGAGCCACTCGCACGGCTTCAACTCCGTGCACGGGCGCATGCCTTCGGTCGCGACGGGCTCCAATCTCGCGAACAGGGACCTGTACTGCATCGGCGTCAGCGGCGACGGCGACAGCGCGTCGATCGGCATCGGGCAGTTCGCGCACATCGTGCGTCGGCGTATCAACATGCTCTACATCGTCGACAACAACGGCACCTACGGGCTGACCAAGGGCCAGTTCTCGGCGACCAACGACAAGGGGTCGACCAGCAAGAAGGGCGTGCCCAATCTCTACGCGCCCATCGATCTGGTGTCGATGGCGCTGCAGATCGGCGCCACGTTCGTGGCGCGCAGCTTCTCGGGCGACAAGCGACAACTCGTGCCGCTAATCCAGGCTGGCCTCAAGCACGAAGGCTTCGCGTTCATCGACGTCATCTCGCCTTGCGTCGCGTTCAACAACCACAATGGATCGACCAAGAGCTACGACTACGTGCGCGGCAACACCGGCAACGTCATCGAAGCCGATTTCGTCACGCCCGGCGTCGAAATCACCGCCGACTACGAGCCCGGCACCATCGAGGACGTGGCGATGCCGGACGGCTCGACCTTGCGCCTGCGCAAGCTCGACGAGCAGTACGATCCGCGTGACCGGGTGCAAGCCCTGTCCCACGTGCAAAGGGCCGCGGAAGAGGGCGAGGTGGTGACCGGCCTCCTGTATGTGGATCCGGACGCCAGCGACTGCCACGAGATCCTGGGTACCCCGTCAACGCCGCTCAACGCGCTCGACGAATCGGTGCTGTGCCCGGGCTCGGATGCATTGGAGCGAGTTAACGCATCCCTGAGGTGACGTCCGCGGAGCTTGAGCGATAGCCCGGTACCGGGCATCCCGGCACCTCTCCCGAAAACCCACGATTCGGTTTACATTCCTAGGCGAATGCCGATAATACCCGCCAACTCCCCCGCGCCGAGGGTCCGCTGATGGCACTGGACAGCCTTGAGGACTACTTCCCGGACTGGAAGCAACGCGAGGCGCTTGCGGAGGCCATGATTCCCATCATCGGCCGGTTGTACCGCAAGAACGTGGTCGTCTACTGCTACGGCCGCGCACTGCACAACCAAAGCGTCACCGACATCATGAAGACCCACCGCTTCGTGCGCCAGGTGGCGGAGAACGAACTGTCGGAGTTCGAGAGCTATCCGATCCTCGAGGCGATGTCCCGGCTCGACCTGGGACCCTCGCACGTCGATGTAGGGAAGCTGGCCGTGGAGTACATGCAACGCACGAGCAGCGGCGAGCGGCTGAGCGTGGGCGTCTTCACCCGCGAGGCGTGCGCCAACATCATCGGTCGCCATGTGCAGCCGCTCGAGAAACCCGTCGACGTCGTGTTGTTCGGCTTTGGCCGCATCGGCCGGCTGCTCGCACGGCTCTTGATCGAGAAGACCGGCGGCGGCGACCAACTCGTGCTGCGCGCCGTGGTGCTGCGTCCGGGACGGCCCGACGACATTGTCAAACGCGCCGCCCTGCTGCGCCGGGACTCCGTGCACGGCGCGTTCCAGGGCACGATTCGCGTCGATGAGGAGAACCAGTGCCTGATCGCCAACGGCAACGTCATCCGCATGATCTACGCCGATGATCGCAGCGCCATCGACTACACCCAGTACGGCATCGACGATGCCTTGCTGATCGACAACAGCGGCATCTGGCGTGATGAGGAAGGCCTCTCGGAACACCTGAAGTCCAAGGGCGTATCGCGCGTTATGGTCACGGCCCCAGGCAAGGGCGACGTCAAGAACATCGTCTCCGGCGTCAACTCGCATCTCATCGCCGATGACGACAGGATCCTGTCGTGCGCATCCTGCACCACCAATGCGATCGTGCCGGTCCTGAAGGCCGTCAGCGACCAGTGGGGCATCGTCCACGGGCACATCGAGACGGTGCACGCCTACACGCCGGACCAGAACCTGCACGACAACTACCATGCGAAGAACCGGCGTGGCCGGTCGGCGCCGTTGAACATGGTGATCACCGAGACCGGGGCGTCCAGGGCTGTGGCCAAGCTGCTCCCCGAACTCGAAGGGAAGCTCACAGCCAACGCGATCCGGGTGCCGACACCGAACGTCTCGTTGGCGATCCTCAAGCTCACGCTGCATCGCGACGTGGATCGTGACGAGGTGAATGCCTTCCTGCGCGACACGGCGCTCAATTCGTCGTTGCAGCGCCAGATCGACTACACGTCGTCCAACGAGCGGGTGTCGAGCGATTTCATCGGCAACCGGCACGCCTGCGGCATCGACGGCGGCGCGACGATTGTCGACGGCAACCGCGTCGTGCTCTACGCGTGGTACGACAACGAGTTCGGCTATGCCTGTCAGGTCATCCGGGTGACGCAGAAGTGGGCGGGCATCCGCTACCCGCTGGTGCCGGACGTCGCCCGGACCGGCTTCGACGAACTGCGTCCGCCCGCAGCGGCCGCAGGCTGACCTTCGCCTCTCGCCGCGGACCGACTCATGCACATCGGCGTTCTGGACCTCGACTTTCACTTGCCCGGCTGCGCGTCGCTCAAGGAGAAGCGCAGGCGGCTTGCTCGCCTGCGTGACAAGTTCGGTCGCGTGTCCAACCTTGCGATCTGTGAGAGCGACCATCAGGACTCGCGCCAGCGGGCACGGTGGTCGGTGATCGCGGTGGCGGCGGACGCCGTCGTGGTCGAGCAGTCGCTCGCGAACGTCGAGCGATGGGCGGCGGAGTCGGTGGACGCGACCATCGTCGGTGTCGACCGCGAATTGCTGGCGGCATGACCTTCTGGCTGTTCGTCATCACCGTCGCCGCCGCGACGGTGTTTTGGATGCGCGGCGCGCGACGCAGGCGTAATGAGTGGCTGCGCGCCCTGAATCTTCTCGGCAAGTGGGAACTTGACGCCGCGCCAACCAACGGCAGCCCGGCGCCACGTCGGGGGCTCACCCTGAGCGGCGAACTGGCGGGCGGAACCTACGTCGCACGCGACGGCGATGTCATTCAGCGCGGCAACTGGCGGCTCAGGGGCCATACGCTCTACCTTGAGCCGACGGAAGGGGACGGCGCCGTCACCTCGCCGGCCAGTTACGAACTGCGGTTGTTCGACAAGGGCAAGATCGGACTGGACGGACCAGGGCGCACGCGCGAGGTGTACGTCAAGCGCGAGAGCAACGTCATCCCCCTCCGGGTGCGCAAATAGGCGGCCTCTAAGCCCGTGGCATTCGATGCCGAGCGCTTCCTGACCACGCTGCCGACCCGGCCGGGCGTCTATCAGATGGTCGGCGAGGCGGACGAGGTGCTCTACGTCGGCAAGGCGCGCAGCCTCAAGCCCCGGGTCACGGCCTATTTCCGTGCCTCTGGCCTGACCACCAAGACCATGGCCCTGATGGCCAAGGTCCGGGACATCCGGATCACGGTCACCACCAGCGAGACGGAGGCGCTGCTACTCGAACAGAGCCTGATCAAGGCCGAGCAGCCGCGCTTCAACGTCGTCCTGCGCGACGACAAGTCCTACCCGTTCATCGAATTGACGGACCATCCCTTTCCACGACTCGCCTTCCACCGCGGTGCCAAGAAGGGGGGTCGGTACTTCGGCCCGTTTCCGAGCGCCGCGGCCGTGCGCGACAGCCTGAACATCCTGCAGAGACTCTTCGGCATTCGCCCCTGCGAGGACGGCTTCTTCAAGAACCGCTCGCGACCGTGCCTGCAGCACCAGATCGACCGCTGCAGTGCGCCTTGCGTCGGCCTGATCGACCGCGAACAGTACGCCGAGGACGTGCGTCTGGCGGTCATGTTCCTCGAGGGCAAGAGCAGCGACGTACTGTCGGCCTTCAAGGACAAGATGGAGGCCGCCGCGTCAGCCCTTGAGTTCGAACGCGCCGCGCGCTACCGGGACCAGATCGGACACCTCAGGCGCGTTCAGGAGAACCAGTATGTGCACGGTGCCGGCGGCAACGTGGACATCTTCGGCGTGGCCATCGACGCCGGCCAGGCCTGCGTACAAGGCCTGTTCGTGCGCGACGGTCGCCTGCTCGGCAACCGCACCTGGTTCCCGAAGAACGAGCTCGGTGTGCCGGAGGAGGAGTTGCTGTTGGCCTTCGTCTCGCAGTACTACCTCGGCGGCCGCGAGCGCGAGATGCCGAAGACGTTGGTGGTCGCCGTCCCGCAAAGCGATGCGGATCTGCTTGCCGAGGCTTTGACGGAACGGGCGGGGCGTCGCGTCGAAGTGGCTTGCCATGTCCGCGGGCAGCGCGCTCGTTGGGTGCAGATGGCAACTGAGAACGCCAAGATGTCCCTGACGGCCCTGGTCGCGGATCGCCAAAACGTCCTGGGGCGCTTCGTCGAACTGCAGGCGGCGCTCGGCTGGGAAGACATCCCGTCGCGCCTGGAGTGCTTCGACATCAGTCACTCGGCAGGCGAGGCAACGGTCGCGTCCTGCGTAGTGTTCGACACCGAGGGTCCGGTGAAATCGGACTATCGCCGCTACAACATCGAGGGTGTGCCGCGCGGCGACGACTACGGCGCCATCGAACAGGTCATGCGGCGCCGCTACACGCGGCTCGTGGAAGGGGAGGCGGCGCTGCCGGACGCGGTGATCATCGACGGTGGCGCCGGCCAGGTGGGTCGGGCTGCCGAGGTCCTGGACCAACTGCAGGTGAAGGACATCGCGTTGCTCGGCATCGCCAAGGGCCCGACCCGCAAAGCCGGTTTCGAGACCATCCTGCTCGCGGGCCACGGCGAACTGGTGCTGCCCGCAAGCGGTGGGGCGATGCACCTGCTGCAGCACATCCGCGACGAAGCGCACCGGTTCGCTATATCCGGCCACCGGGGGCGGCGTCAGAAGAAGCGCCGACGATCGGCGCTCGACGACATCGTGGGCGTCGGACCGCGCCGCAAGCGGGAACTGCTCGCGCACTTCGGCTCGGTTTCGTCGATCCAGGGCGCCAGCGTCGAGGAAATCGCCAAAGTTCCCGGCGTGAGCCTTAAACTAGCGGCGGACATCCACGGATCGCTGCACGGTGCTTGACCTCCTCGATGCGCAGAAGATGAACCTCCCCAACGTGCTGACGATTGCGCGGATCGGCCTGGTACCGGTCTTCGCGCTGGCATACCTCAGCACGGAGAACTACCACTGGATCGCGGCGCTCCTGTTCGCGGCAGCCGCGTTCACGGACTGGTTGGACGGCTACCTCGCGCGCCGCCTGGACCAGACGACGCTGTTCGGCGCGTTTCTGGACCCGGTGGCCGACAAGCTCATCGTGGTGACGGCATTGGTCCTCCTGATCGGCGGCCATGCGAGCTTGTGGATGACGATCCCGGGGCTGGTCATCATCGGCCGAGAGATCGTGATCTCGGCATTGCGCGAGTGGATGGCCGAGATGAACCGGCGGGGAGTCGTCACGGTGTCGTGGATCGCCCGCGTGAAGACGACGCTGCAGATGGTGGCGATCGTGATCCTCTTCGCCAATGCGCCGGAAATGGGCAGGCCGTGGGTGATCGTGGGCCTGGTTCTGCTCTACGCCGCGGCCGTCATCACCATCTGGTCGATGGTCATCTACCTACGTGCGGCCTGGCCTACATTGAAGGACGGGTTCCACGCCAGCACAAGCGCATGACACCGCCTTCCGGCCGGATCGGCTGCTACGTCGCCTGGGCCGCTCCCGGGAGAGGGGGTAGGTAGCGGTACGCCGGGTCCGCAATGGCGCGCCGCCGCAGTTCGAGCATCTCCTTCCAGGTGGCCACCAGGCCGTGGGTCGCGGGTGGCAGATCGTGCTCGATCGCCTTGCGCAGCTTCGGCAGGTTGTAGAACGGCACGGCCGGAAACATGTGGTGCTCGAGGTGGTATTGCATGTTCCAGTAGTAGAACGCCGGCAGCCAGGAGCACGTGAACGTCCGCGTGTTCATCCGAAAGTCCGGGATGTCCGGATTCAGTCCGTAGTGCTGCGGCCGCCCGCAGAGCAGCCCGAGCCAGCCGCAGTACTGCGTGCCGATCGTGAAAACGACGATCAGAAACCAGTGACCTGTGACGATGAACGCGATCGCCAGCAGTCCGTGGCCGATCAACAGCGTTCGCGCCCAGTTGCGATGCCGGCGGCGCAGCGCGATGTCCGCTTCCGGAAGGACGTGGTTGTACCAGTCACCAACGATGCGCCCGTTGGCGTGGCGCCACACCAACTTCAACCGTTGCCACGTATTGGCCGGATCCCAGGCGAGGAGGCCGAGCCAGACGCGCCACCGGCGCAGGCTGAAGCGGATCGGCAGGGGCACCTCGCCATCGTAGTCGGCATGGCAGGTGGCCTGGTGGTGGATCGTGTGGCTCTCCTGGTACCAGATGTAGTCCGACCAGCTTAAGAATGCGTAGAACTTTTCGAAGAACGCGTTCAGCGCGCGGTTCTTGAAGACCGTGCGGTGTTGAAGTTCATGGACGGCGATCAAGCCCATGAACGGCCCGATCGTGCCGTGGGCGAAGAGCGCTACGAGGAGCAGCGGGACCGACCACGGCCAGTTGCCGGCATCGATATTGAGGTAAGCCAGGTAGGCGAGCGCACCGGTTGCGAAGAACAAGCCGAGGTGGGCCAATGTCTGGAACCAGCCTCGCAAATCGTTGCGCTGCATCAGCTCGGCGAGCAACGCCTTGTCGATCGGGCAGCGGTACCAGTTGATCTTGTAGTCGGTGGCGAAGGCGGACATCGGCGTCCTCGGCGTCTGGCAGAAGCGAGCGACTCGATATTGCCGTTGCCGGTCAAGAATGCCAAGCGGGCGGACGGCAGCCGCATTCCGGCTGCGGTCGATGTGCTATATTGCGCCGCCTTTTTGGCACCTGCCGCGCTGCGGACGGGCCCATCGGCTGGATGGCAGAGTGGTTATGCAGCGGACTGCAACTCCGTGTACGCCGGTTCGATTCCGACTCCAGCCTCCAACTTCCGCCGATGCCGATGCCGCCCGACAACAGCGCAGGAAGGTGCGCGGACATCCACGACACACCCCGCCTCCCAATGGACACATTCGGGCGAGAGGACGGTGCGGTGGTGAAACGCCAGTCCGGCGGCAACGTCGATGAGTGCCTCCCCGCCGTTGCTACTGGCCGGCTATTCCGTCGCCGTGTTCGCGGCGTCTGTGATTGGCGGGCGGCTGTCCGAATACGGCGCGATGACCCACATGCGCACGCAGGTGGTGATGAGCTTCGTGGCTGGCTTCCTCGCAGGTGTTGCCCTGTTCCACCTCCTGCCCCACAGCATCGAGCGGATTCCGGGGCCCGAAGCGGTGGAGACCGCCGTGCTTTGCGTGGTGTTCGGCATGGTCGCCATGATCGTCCTGCTGCGGGCATTCCCGTTCCACCAGCACGATTTCAGCGCGGAAGCCGGTGTTCATCACCGGGGCGATCGCACCAAGGCGGGCGGGCTGGTTGGGATTGCATTGGGACTGGGCCTCCACGCTGTGACGGAGGGCATCGCCTTGGGGGCGAGCGTGCGCATCGGCTTCATGGAAGAGGGCATGCTGCCCGGACTCGGCGTGTGCCTCGCTATCCTGCTGCACAAGCCGCTGGACGCGTTTTCGATCACGGGGATGATGAAGCACAACGGCAACAGACGCCGCGCCCGGCTGGCTGCCAACTTAGGCTATGCCCTGATCTGCCCCGTGGCTGCAGCGTTGAGCTACTTCGGCGCAGGCATGCTCGGGGACGTGGCGGAAGGCCCGGGGCTCGGCTATGCGCTAGCCTTCGCCGTGGGCGCGTTCCTGTGCATTGCGCTCGGCGATCTGCTGCCCGAGGTCCATTTCCATCGCCACGACCGAGGCAAGCTTCTACTCGCGCTGCTGACCGGCGTCTCGCTCGCTTACGCGTTGTATTTCGTCGAGTCGAATGCGGTTCACGCGGGGCAATCGCATCACTGAAGATCGGCGCGAGGCACGCGGCGTTCGCACGGACCAGCGGCCCGGTCGATGACCGCTACGGTTGGTCGCTATCCATGGCCCTCAAGCGCGCCGCAAGATGTTCGCCGAGTGCGGCATGTCCGCCCGCGTGAGCCCATCCCGCAGCCGTGCCGTCGAAGACCTTGTCGCGGCGCCCGAGGTCGGCGCCTCGCGAAAGCAGTTCGTCCACCAGCGCGGCATTGCCGTCGATCGCCGCGTGGTGCAGGGCCGTAGTCGCGTCCGGACGCTCTGCGTTGACGTCGACGCCGGCATCGAGAAGACGCATGAGGATGTCGCGCTCGGCGAGAGTCGCCGCCTCGATCGCGGCATAGCCTGAAGACTCGGCCGCCGGATCGAACTCGTCAGGGAGCGAGCCGTCTCGGTGGATCGCTGCGAGCAGGCGGTAGGCGGCGTCGAGTTCAGCGCCGTCACGCGCGAGGGCGCTGACCATGGCCAAGGTCAACCCGGCGGCCTTGGGATGGCTGCTGCTGGTCAAGAGGCCAAGCGTCGTTTGCGCCGGCCCGCCGCGGTAGGTGTAACAAACCGCGTTCGGGTCGCTTCCCGCATCGATCAGGAAGTCGATCACGGCAACGGCGTTGGGCGGCGTCTGCTGGCGCTCGACCTCGAACCCGTTGGCACCGAGGTAGTGCAGCAACGTGCATCTATGCGGCCTCCCCGAACGGGCTGAAGCTAGCTCCGGGTGCGCGGCGAACAAGCTCTTGAGGGTCGCCAGGTCGCCGTGAATCACGGCGTCGGCCGCGGCTTCGAACCGTGCCTCGTAGTCGACGTCGGGCAATGGACTCGACGGCGCCTGCGCGCCTACCAGGATCTCCGTCGAGCGATCGCTGTGCGCCAAGGCGACATCGAGTGGCGTTTGCCCGGCGAAATTTTCTTGCCCGAGGTCTGCTCCCTCGGCGATGAGGATGTCGGTGACAGCGCCATTGTCGCCACGCGCGGCAAGGTGCAGTGGACGCTCGCCGTCGTCGTCCATGGCGTTGGGATCGATGCCGCCTGCGAGCAGCAGTCGCGCAGCGGCGTCATTGCCTATGCGAATGGCGCGGCACAGCCAAAGATGGTCCGCGGGCAAGAACGGCCGGTCAGCGTCCGCCAGCCGACCGGCTGCGCCGACGTCGCCGGCGAAGCAGGCGCCAACCCAGCGGTCAACGTCGCGGACCGCGTCGTCGCGGGCACCGTGGTCGCGGAGCAACCCCGCCAGTGCATCCCGGTTCAGGCAGGTCGCCAAGGCCAGCGGCGTGCGTCCGTCGCGGTCGGTCGAATCCGGCTCGGCGCCGTGTTCAAGCAATGCGGCCAGTACGGCTGGCGAATTGCCAAGGACCACGGCTTCGTGCAGGCAGTTGCCGTCGAATCCCCAACGGCCCATGGTCCAGTTCGGGTCGCCGCCCCGTTCCAGCAGCAGGCGGGTCAAGGCCGCATCGTCGTATTGAAGCGCATGGGGCAGGGCATGACAGACGTGCCACTGCGGCGGATCGTGCGCCAGGAGGGCCTCCAGGCTTGCGACGTCCTTGTGCCGCACGGCCTCCCACATGGCCGAGCCTTCGTAGAGCGTCGGGCCGTCGGCGATGTCCGCGCCGGCTTCGAGTAGCGCGTCTACGAAGGCGGGGTTTCGAGCCCAGCCGATGGCCGCACCCAAGGCCGTGCGGAAGCCGCGTAGCGACGCGGTCTCACGGATTCCCGCGTTCGGATCCGCGCCGTGGTCGAGCAACGCCCGGAGCAGCTTGACGCAAGCGGCCCGGCGTTCAGGGTCGCGGTGGCCGTAGCGCGAGTGGCAGAGGTAGAGCAACGGCGGCCAGCCGCGCGGCCCGACGACGGTGTTCACCGTGTGCCGGTCCAGTCTGTCGACCGCGTCCGACACGCCAAGGACCAAGGCGCACGACACCGAGGTGGCGGCGAGGTCCGGCGAGCGGCTAAGCAAGGCCTGGACGCGCCCGTCGGCGTCGGCGAGCGCGGCATCGATCAGCGCGCCTTCCGCCTCCGCGCCACTCAAAGCCTCGGCATTGAGGGCACGTTGTACGGCGGACCAATCCGCGAAACCCGCTTCCCGGGCCACCACGTGCCGAGCCTCTTCTGGCGTGATGCTGGCCGACTCATGGCCGGCATCGGGCAAGGCACGTCGGGCGCGCAAGCGCGCGCGCAAAACTCCGGTCTTGAGGTCTTCAGCAAGCGCCTCGGCTTGCGCTTCGAGTTGTTCCAGTGAAGCGGAGGCTGGCATCGTCGGGACCCTCGGTGGGATCCCGACGATGTTCGCCAATGCGCGCTCAGAAAGCCAACCGGAAGCCCGCCTCCAGGGTCCGTCCGGGCTGCGGCGCGAACTCCTTGATGTAGGACGTGTGCTGACGCTGCTCGTCGTCGGTCAGGTTGCGCCCCTGGAAGAAGAGCCGCGCATTCTCGCCGAGGTCGAGGGCCAGGAAGACCCTCACGTCGTCATAGGCATCGGTCCCGAGTTCCATGGCGGCAGGATCGTCCTGTTCGAAGACGCGCAGGAAGTCCACCGACGCCGACAGGCGACCGCGCTCGAGGTCGAGACCAATGCCGGCACGGGATGCCGGTAGGCGCGGCAGGCGGTCATTGCCCGCGATGTCGAGTTCCGCCGCGACCGTGTCGAACAGGAAGCGCCCGGACAGGTCGCCGCCATCGAACGTCGCAAGGCGTAGACCCGCGGAGACGTCCAAGCCGCGGTACGTGGCATCCGCCTGTCCGTACTGGGCCACCAGGAAACCGTCCTCCACCTCGCCCGTCACGAACTGGTAGATGTGGTCGCGGAAGGTCGTGGCGTAGGCTGTAGCCGTCCATTCCACGCGACCGGTCGCAAAGTTCACCGTGGCGGCGGCATTGAGGGCCGTCTCGGCATCGAGCCCGGGATCGCCGATCTCGAAACTCTGGGTGGCTGGGTGCGGACCGTTGGAATACAGCTCCTCGGCGATCGGGGCTCTCGACGAAAAGTCGGCGTGCAACCCGATGACGGTGTCGTCGCGGGGAATCACGAATCCTAGCGATGCCGAAAAGGTCGTGAAATCCGTGCTCGGCGATGCCGTTGGATCATGACTCACCCGGTCGAGACGAACGCCCGTTTCCAGGTCGAATCCCTCCAACGAGCGCTCTGCGACCCAGAAGACGCCGAGAGATCCCGTGTCCACCGGTGGCACGAAGGCCTCATGGCCGACGGCGGAGAACTCGCGATTGCCGAACTGCACGCCGACCGCGCCATCGAGGCCGACGTGATCCTGATTCGCGAGTTCGATCCGGGCCTCGTAGGCGTTGTTCTCGAAAAGCGTACCGATCTCGCCGCCCGGCTCGATCTCGGCGTGCTCGTAGTCGTTCATGCCGATACGGATGTTCAGGCTGGAGAAGCCGGCGAACGGCTCGGCGATGCCGGCTTCGAAGTCCACCCGGGTCTGCTCGAGTTCCAAGGTGACGTTGCCTTCCTCGTCGGCATGTCCGTGATCGTGCTCCTCCTCCTCCTCCTCTTCGTGGGCCTCCTCGTCGTGGCCCTCTTCATCGTGGTGTTCTTCCTCGTCGTGGTGTTCCTCTTCGCCGTGATGGCCGTGGCCACCGGGCAGGCCGTAGTCGTAGCGCAAGGTACTCACCGCGACCCCGGCAAAGCCCCAGTCGCCGACCACGGAGATGCCGAATGCACCGCCCCGACCATCGACCTGGCTGCCGGGCAGCGTGCCGTAGGCCTCCTCCTCCTCGTCGTGGTGTTCTTCTTCCTCGTCGTGGTGCTCCTCTTCGTCCTCGTCGTGGCCTTCGCCTTCGTGGTCGTGTTCCTCCTCATGCTCCTCGGCGGCGTGGAACCGCGCCGACTCCGCGAATCCGGGTATGTCGTATTCGTCGGCGGACCGCGTGAAGCCGTCCAGGTGCCAGGCCACCGACTCGCCACCGCCGTCGAGGCGGAACGTGGCGTTGCGCCGGCCGCCGTTGTCGGCGCCGCGCACTTCGAGTTTCCCGGTGATGCTCTCTCGCGACTCATGCGGTACTCGGCCGGTGTGCACGTCCACGACGCCGCCGATGGCGCCGGGTCCGTAGAGCAGCGTACTGGAACCCTTGAGGACCTCCACCCGATCGGCGATGAACGGATCTACCGTTGTCGCGTGGTCGGCACTGGTGACCGATGCATCCATGGTGTCGATGCGGTCCTCCATGATGCGCACGCGCGCGCCGCTCATGCCATGGATCACGGGTCGGCCGACGGCCTCGCCGAAAGCCGCGGAGTGGACGCCCGGCTGACGGGCCACCGTCTCGCCGATGTTCCCTGCGACTTCACGCTCAAGGTCTGCGCCGTCCAAGGCGATTGCGGCTTGGGACAGCCCTTCGCCGGACAACGGGTGGGCCTGGACTTCCAGGATTTCGATAGACGGATCGTCAGCGGGGGCTGACTCCGTGGACGCGTCCTCGTCGGCCGCTACGGTCGGTGCGAGAAGGATCGCGAGTACGACGAAAGGGGCAAGTTGGATCAAGTTGCGCAAGGACATCTCTCCTTAAGAAAACAACAAACCTGGGCGCCCTTGAGGGCGCGTTGCGTCGTGACTCAAGAGGATGGAGGTGCTCTCGCCCAATAGTCGCCAAGGTGCACGGGGAAGGACGCAGCGGCCTGTCCATCGGACTCGCCCCCCGCAGTCGCGAGTCCGGAGGCATGCACTGGAACCGATGTGTCCGGGGCGAGTTCGGCGCTCGCCACGCAAACCAGGCACACCTCGTCGGCGTGGTCGCCTTCATGGGCATGGCCGCTCGCCGCCGCATGGGCAACGACCAGCAGTACGCACGCCGCGAAGGCGACCTTCAACGACAGAGGGCGCGGCAACGGCTTGACCTGCTGCAACGGCTCGATGCGGTCAGGCGGCCCGCGACGACAGGGCGACCGTGACGCGCGCTTCCACGGTGGCAAGCCCCGCCTGGTTCTCGTTGTAGACATCGAGTTCGACCAGATGTTCGTCGCCAACTGCGGTCTTGGCGGTCACCTTGCCAAACAGCGTGTTGGTGTCGCCGACCACGTTGGGATGGCGGACGCGCGTTTCCATCTTCAGGAGCCGCCCGTCGTCGCCCATCCAGTCGGTCGCCATCTGGGCGACCCAGCAGACCCTCTGCGGCCCCCAGTCGAACTGCCCCGGCATGTTGCGGCGGTTGCGCGCATGCTCGGCGTCGTAACGACCGCCTCCGCCCAAGTCCTTGGACTCCTCGGCTTCGAGGGCGGCGCGTGGGCTACGACGGGTCCCGACCACGCCGTGCGTGAACAGGAACAACTCGGTGACGGTGTAGGTGCCCTTGTGCAAGGGTGGCATTTCGTCGCCGACGTTGACGTCCTCGAAGTAGCGCGTGTCGGCGCCGCAGCGTTCGCGCTCGTAGACCAGCGGGTCCGGCGACTCCTCGATGACCTGGGTCTTCTTCTCGCGGTCGTACTGAATGGTCCGGCCGCCGCCGAGGTTCTGGTAGCGCGCCATGAGTGTGGTCTTGGTGGCGACCAGTTCCTTGCGCTGGTTGTGGTACTTGATGCCCGCTTCGCAGAGGACGAAGTCGCCGATCCGGTCGCTGTGCTTGCGGTGGATGTCGATGATCTCCTCCGAGGCGGAGATGCGATCGCCCGGCCAGATGGTCTTTAAGAACTCGATCGTGCCGCCCGCGTAGTTCATGGGGAAGTAGCTCGACGAGAGCCGCCGGCCGTCGATGTTGCCGTTGATGGCGAGCGCGATCCCTAGGCTCGCGCCGTAGATGAAGATCGGCGGCGCGATGACCGATCCGTAACGGCTCTGGGCTCCGTAGGTTGGGTCCCGGTACAACGGGTTGTAGTCCCCGACGCCGTCCCCGAAGCGTTGGATGTTGTCCAAGCTCGCTTCCCGGCTCCCCCGTGCCGGCATGACGTAGCCGATGCCGTTGCGGTACTCCGCCTCGAAGTCGTCGAGCGTGGTGATCATCGCCGGTGCCGCCATGCCGTCCTCGCCGATTGGCTGAAACGAGCCAAACTAACCCGACCCGCTCGCCGGTGTCAAAAAACGCCTACCGATGCGCGCTACAATCGGCGCATTCGCTACTAGGGAGAACGAGGGATGGCGAGTTTACGCGTGAACGTCAACGGGGAGGTGCGCGAAGTCGACGCGTCCGACCCGGCGACACCGCTGCTGTGGGTGTTGCGCGACGAGTTGGGGCTGGTCGGCACGAAGTTCGGGTGCGGTATCAGCCAATGCGGTGCCTGCACGGTGCTGCTCGATGGGAACCCGGTCAAGTCGTGCTCGTTCCCGGTCTCCGGGGTGGGCGACAGCACCGTGACAACGATCGAGGGCCTTGCGGGGTCGGCGGGCGAGTTGAACCCGGTACAGCAGGCCTGGGTCGACCTCGACGTGGCCCAGTGCGGCTACTGCCAATCAGGTCAGATCATGGCGGCGGAGGCGCTGCTGCGCTCCAACCCGGATCCGGACGACGCCGCGATCGATGCGGCGATGGCCGGCAACCTGTGCCGCTGCGGCACGTACGTGCGCATCCGGGAGGGTGTGAAGACGGCGGCGGCCAGCATGAAGGAGGGCCGGACATGAGCACGCTCAGCTACCGAGGTATCAACGAAACCGTCGCAGCCGTGACCGGCGAGCGTCAACGGGTCGTCGACGGGCCGCTGCGCATCGCCAAGCTCGATCGTCGTCAGTTCATGAAACTCACCGGGCTCGTGGGCGGTGGTCTGATGCTGTCGTTCACGCTGCCACGCGCTGCCGCGGCGAGCGGGCCGCTTCAACCGAACGGTTACGTGCGCATCGACGCGGACGGCATCACGCTCCTCGCCAAGAATCCCGAGATCGGCCAAGGCGTCAAGACATCGCTACCGATGATCGTCGCCGAGGAACTCGACGCCGCTTGGGACGACGTGACGGTGGTGCAGTCACCCATCGACTCGGCAACCTACGGCATGCAGTTCGCCGGCGGGTCGATGTCCATACCCATGAACTGGGCCGCCTTGCGCCAAGCCGGCGCGACCGCGCGGGCGATGCTCGTCGGCGCCGCCGCCAAGCAGCTTGGCGTGCCTGCCGAAGAGCTTTCCACCATGGACAGCCACGTCGTCCACAAGGGAAGCGGGCGCAAGCTCGCTTACACGGCCCTGGCGGCCGATGCCGCGGAGATGCCCGTACCCGAGGCCGCGTCGCTCACGCTCAAGAGCACCGGCGACTTCCGGCTGCTGGGCAAGCGCATCACGGGCGTCGACAACGAGGCGCTGGTGCGCGGCGAAGCGCTCTTCGGCATCGACGTGTCGGTACCCGGCATGAAGTACGCCGTCTACCAGAAGTGTCCCGCCATCGGCGGCAAGGCCAAGTCCGCGAACCTCGCCGAGATCAAGGCGATGCCGGGCGTGCACGATGCGTTCATCCTGGACGGCAACGACAACGCGATGGACCTCCTGCCCGGGGTCGCGATCATTGCGGATTCGACCTGGGCGGCGATCCGCGCCAAACGTGCGCTGACGGTCGAGTGGGACGAGACCGACGCTTCCAAGGACAGCTGGAGCGCCGCAGTAGCTGAAGCCGAGCGCTTGCGGGGCGAAGCCGGCGAACGCGTCGTCGACGAGGGCGACGTGGACGCGGCTTTCGAGTCGGCGGCCGAGCGCGTATCCGGCTACTACACCTATCACTTCGTGAGCCACGCCCAGCTCGAACCGCAGAACACGACCGCGTCGTTCGCGGACGGGGCGCTCGAGATTTGGGCCCCGACGCAGACGCCCGACTGGGGAATGGACGCGGTGGCACGGGCTACCGGCATCGACAAGTCCAAGATCACGCTCCACCAGATGCGTTGCGGCGGCGGCTTCGGGCGCCGGCTGTACAACGACTTCATGTGCGAGGCGGCCGCGATTACGCAGCGCGCGGGCGTTCCCGTGAAGCTGCAGTGGACGCGCGAAGACGACATGGCCTACGACCTGTACCGGGCCGGCGGCTTCCACCAGCTTGAAGGCTCGGTGGATGCCGAGGGCAAGGTCACGGGCTGGCGAGACCACTTCATCACCTTCGCCAACGACGGGCGACCGGTGAGCGGCGGTGCCTTGGGACAAGGCGTGTTCCCGAACGGTCTGGTAGAGAACGTGCGTTTCGAGCAGACGCCTCTCGACTGGAAGAACCGCTGCGCCGCTTGGCGGGCGCCGGGTGCCAACGTATTCGGCTTCGTCGTGCAGAGCTTCCTGCACGAGCTGGCCGCGGCAGCAGGTCGCGACCACCTCGAAGTCCTGCTGGAAGTGTTTGGCGAACCACGTTGGCTCGTGCCGGACAATCCGGGGACGCTCAATACGGAGCGCGCGGCGAACGTCGTGAAGCTGGCTGCGGAGAAGGCCGGGTGGGGTCGCAACATGCCGGACGGCCGTGCCCTGGGACTCGCGTTCTACTTCAGCCACATGGGCCACATCGCGGAAGTCGCGGATGTGAGCGTGGACGCCGACAAGAAGATCAAGGTCCACAAGGTGACCGTGGCGGCCGACGTCGGCCCGATCGTGAACTTGAGCGGGGCCGAGAACCAGATGCAGGGCTCGGTCGTCGACGGCCTATCGACGATGATGGGGCTGTCGGTGACCTTCGAGAACGGTCGCGTGCAGCAGTCGAACTTCGACAAGTATCCGCTGCTGCGCATGGCGGCGACGCCGAAGGTGGATGTGCACTTCGTGGACAGCGACTTCTCACCCACGGGCTTAGGCGAGCCGGCGCTGCCGCCGCTGGCGCCGGCGGTGTGCAACGCGATCTACTCGGCGACGGGGCACCGCATCCGCACGCTGCCGATCAGCGAGGAAGGCTACACGGTCTGACGTTCCGCGAGGTGCGCGACCCGGGAGGGCCGCGCACGCGGACCGCTTGCGGTCCGCCTCGAATCGGGCGCAGCCCGCTAGGGCTCGTCACTGTGCAGAAACCGTGGAGGCGCCCTCGGGGAAACTTCCACGGCTTCCTCACTTGAGTGCAATCCACCGTCTCGCTAATACTTGAATGCGTGTCTGACGGCGGGATTGCGGAATGAGCGAGTGGTTCGACGGCCTGTCTGCGCTGCAGCAAGCGCTGTTCGTCATCGCCCTGTTCTCGACTTCGGTGTTCGCCATCCAGGTGGTGTTCAGCCTGCTCGGCATCGGCGAAGTAGACGAAGCCGACGCCGGCGAGGTCCCGAACCTCGACGAAGGTGCCATCGGCGACGACGTCGGTGGCGACACTGCTTTCGGCAACATCTTCACGATCCGTAACGGCGTGTCGTTCCTGATGGGCCTGTCCTGGGGCGGACTGATGGCCTACGACTGGGGGCTGACCCACATCGTCTTCGTGGTCCTGGTGGGTCTGGTGGTGGGCGCGATGTTCACCGGCATCAACATCGGCCTGCTCGCCCTGCTGGCCATGCTGAAGCATGAAGGCAATGTCCGGATCGAGAACACCGTCGGACAGGCTGGCACCGTCACATTGGCCGTCCCGGAAGGCCGCCACGGCGTCGGCAAGGTGAGCGTATCGGTCCAGGGGCGGCTCATGGAATACCATGCCGTCACCGACGGCGAGGGCTTGAAGCGCAATTCGGCGGTGACCGTGCTGGGCTTTTCCGGCAGCCAGCTCGTCGTCGGCAATGCGACGACCGCGACCGACTCACAGCTAGTCGCCAACCGGGCCGAAACCAAGCCGCGTCCCGCCTGACGTCGAAGAACCCAAGGAGTCCCACAATGTTCTCACCCACGATAATCGTCATCGTCATCGCGGCGGTGATCTTCATGGTGGCGCTGATCGCCGCCATCCGACGCATCCGCACCTGTCCCTCGGACAAGATCCTGGTCAAGTACGGCCAGGTCGGCGGCGACCGCATGGCCAAGCCCATCCACGGCGGCACGACGTTCGTGTGGCCGGTGATACAGGGCTATCGCTACCTCGATCTCACCCCGATGACGGTGGACATCGACCTGCGCGGCGCCTTGTCGAAGCAGAACATCCGCGTCAACGTGCCGTCGCGTTTCACGTTCGGCATCGGCACGCAACAGGAACTGATGAACAACGCTGCCGAGCGGCTGTTGTCGCTCGACACGCGCCAGATCGAGGAGACGGCGAAGGACATCATCTACGGCCAGTTGCGCGCCACGCTCGCCATGATGGACATCGAGGAGATCAACAGCGATCGCGAGAAGTTCGAGTCGCGCGTGCTCGAGAACATCGAGTCGGAACTCATCAAGGTCGGTCTCAACCTGATCAACGTCAACATCTCCGACATCACCGACGAGTCCGGGTACATCGAGGCGCTTGGCCAGCGCGCCGCGGCGGAGGCCGTGAACCAGGCCAAGGTCCAGGTGGCGCAGCAGGAACGCGACGGTGCGGTCGGTTCGGCGGAAGCCGAACAGGATCAACGGGTCCGCGTCGCCGATGCCAACGCCAAGGCCGTGACCGGCGAGAACCAGGCGCGCGCGGTCGAAGCGTCCTCGCAGGCGGACCTCCGCGAAGCGCAGGCCGAAGCCAAACGCCGCGGCGACGCCGCCGAATCCGTGAAGGAGGCGGTGGCCGAGCAGGAGGGCTATGTCGCGGAGCGCGAGGCCGAGGTGGCCCGCGCCGAGCGCGACCGGGCGCGCGAATACGCCGACATCGTCGTCCCCGCGGAGATCGAACGCGACCGCGTTCGCACGGAGGCCGAGGGCGAGAAGCAGCGCGAAGTCCTCGCGGGTGAAGCGGAGGGCGATGCGATGCGCGCCAAGCTCGCGGGCGAGGCCCAAGGCCGCATGGAGATCCTCACCAAGATGGCCGAGGGCTTCAGGGACATCGTCCTCGCCGCCGCGGGCAGCCCGGACAAGGCGGCGCAACTGATGATCGTCGACAAGCTCGAGCAGATCGCCGAGGTGCAGGCGAGCGCCATCAGCAACATCGATTTCGAGAAGGTCGTCGTCTTCGACGGCGGCAAGGGCGACGCGGTAGGCAACTTCCTCGGGGGACTGACCCAGGCGCTGCCGCCGTTCCACGAAGTCGCCAAGATGGCGGGGATCGAACTGCCGGCGTTCCTCGGCGAGATGGCCGACGGACGCAAGCTCGCGAGCAGCGACGGGGCCAGCCAGGAGCAGTCGCAGACGGGCGCCGAAAAGTCGGAATAGGGCGTTGCGCAGACGCGTTCACGGCGTCGATGTCCTCGGCGTAGACATTGACGCCGAGACCCGTTGCAGACACTACGCGGGCCCCACCGACGTCATCGCGCTCAAGTTCAAGTGCTGCAACGCGTGGTATCCGTGCATTGATTGCCATCGCGCCGTCGCGGATCATGCGCCGGATGTCTGGCCCGTGTCCGAGCGAGAGGAACGCGCCATCCTGTGCGGTGTTTGCGGCTACCAGTTGACGATAGCGGCCTACCTGGCGTGCGGATCCACGTGCCCGGACTGCGGTGCCGGGTTCAATCCCGGCTGCGCGCTGCACCATCACCTCTATTTCGAAACCAGTGGCTGACCGCGTCGCGGTAGACATCGGCGGCACGTTCACCGACGTGGTGCTCGAGACCGGCGGTCGTACGGTCACGACCAAGGTACTCACCACACACGCCGAACCGGCGGCCGGCGTGGTGCACGGCTTGCAGGACGTCCTTGCCCGCGCCGGGACCAAGGCTACGGACGTCGGCGTCGTCCTGCACGGTACCACCCTGGCCACCAATGCCCTGATCGAGCGCCGCGGTGCGCGAACCGCCCTGATTACCACCGAAGGCCACCGCGACGTGGTCGAGATGGCCTTCGAGAACCGGTTCGAACAGTACGATGTGAACATCGACCGGCCTCGGCCGTTGGTGCCTCGCCGATGGCGGCTGACAGTAGCGGAGCGCATGGACGCGGCGGGTGACGTGTTGACGCCGCTCGAGGCCGGCGACGTCGAAGCCCTGGTTCCCCGCCTCGCCGCCGACGCCATCGAGAGCGTCGCGGTGGGTTTCCTCCACGGCTACGCCAATCCGGCCCACGAGGAGACGGTGGCAACTGTTCTTGGCCGCGAGTTGCCGGATGTTGCCGTCACCTTGGCAAGCGCGGTGTGTCCCGAGATTCGCGAGTTCGAGCGGTTCTCGACGGCTTGCGCCAACGCCTACGTCAAACCGCTGATGTCCCGCTACCTGGCGGACCTCAATGAACGGCTCGAGGGAATGGGGGTCGATTGCCCTTTCCTGATGATGACCTCCGGCGGTGGTCTGACGTCGCTGGACGCGGCCCGGGAGTTTCCGATTCGCCTAGTGGAGTCGGGTCCGGCTGGCGGCGCCATCCTTGCCGCGCAGATGGCGACGGAGTTGAGCCTGGATCGTGTCGTCTCGCTGGACATGGGGGGTACGACCGCAAAGATCTGCCTGATCGACGACGGCACGCCGCAGTACTCCCGCGCCTTCGAGGTGGACCGCAGTTATCGGTTCAAGAAGGGCAGCGGTTTGCCGGTGCGCATCCCCGTGATCGAGATGGTGGAGATCGGCGCGGGTGGGGGGTCCATCGCCAGCGTCGACAAGCTTGGGCGTATCGCCGTCGGGCCGCAGAGCGCAGGCTCCGAGCCGGGACCGGCGTGCTACGGACGCGGCGGGGATGGCGCGACGGTCACGGACGCCGACGTGATCCTTGGTCGTCTCGATCCAGCCCGCTTCGCCGGCGGGACGATGACCCTCGATACGCAAGCGGCCGCGCGGGCGCTGCAACACGGCGTCGGGGAACCCTGGCGTGGGCGCGACTGCCCGATCGCCGACGCGGCGGCGGCGGTGGCCGAGATCGTCGACGAGAACATGGCCTCGGCAACTCGGGCACACGCTGCCGAATGGGGCAAGGACGCCGCCGGGCGAACGCTGATCGCGTTCGGCGGCGCCGCACCCATCCACGCGGCACGGATCGCGGAGAAGCTCAAACTCGACGCCGTGCTCGTGCCGCCTTCCGCCGGCGTCGGATCCGCCATGGGCTTCTTGGCTGCGCCTATCGCGTTCGAGGTGGTCCGGAGTCGCTACGCACGCCTCTCCGGCTTCGATCCGGAACTGGTCGATGCGGTGATGGGCGAGATGCGCGCCGAAGCGCACGTCATCGTCGATGCCATCACGCCGGGTCGGCTCACGGAACTGCGGCGCGCCTACATGCGCTATCTCGGCCAAGGCTATGAAATCGCCGTCGACGTCCCCGCCGACGCGACTGCGGAGACTATGCGGGAGGCCTTCGACGCCGCCTACGAGCAACTCTACGGGCGGCTGATCCCGCGCCTGGACGTCGAAGTGCTGAGTTGGACATTGACCTTGCGCGGGGAGGAGCCGCACGTGCCGGCGATCAAGCTGGATGACTCGGTCACCGAGGACGCGATGACCGGGCGCCTCCTGCGTTCGGTGTTACGCGCGGGGGACCGGATCGACGGCCCGTCGACCATCATCGAGGACCAGACGTCCACGGTTGTCCCGCAGGGTTTTTCCGCGCGCGTGGACGAGTCTGGCAACATCTGGCTGGGGAGGACGACGTGAGCGACATCCGGGACCAACTGGTCTGGAACCGGCTCTTGGCCATCGTCGAGGAGCAGGCGCAGACGCTGATGCGAACAGCGTTCTCCACCGTGGTCCGGGAAGCGGGCGACTTGTCCGCAGGCGTCTTCGATACGCGGGGTGAGATGCTGGCACAGGCGGTCACGGGGACGCCCGGTCATGTCAATGCCATGGCGGCGGCCGTCGGCAAGTTCCTCAACGCGTATCCGCTCGCCACCTTGGCGCCGGGAGACGTGCTGATCACCAACGACCCGTGGGATGGCACAGGGCACCTCAACGACTTCACGGCCGTGACGCCGGTGTTCAAGGGCGACGACCCGGTGGGGCTCTTCGCGGCGACCAGCCACATCGCCGACGTCGGCGGTCGCGGTTTCGGCCCGGATGCGGGCGACCTCTACGAGGAGGGCCTGCGCATCCCGATCATGAAACTCTTCGACGGCGGCGTGCGCAACGAAATCCTGATGCGGATCATCGCCGACAACGTCCGCGACCCAGTCGTTGCCGAGGGCGACCTCTACTCGCTCACCGCCTGCAACCGCGCCGGCGGCGAGCAACTGCTGGCGATGATGCGCGAGTTCGACCTCCCCGACATCGAACGGGTCGGGCGGTGGATCGTCGAGACGTCGCGCCAGGCGATGGCCGAGGAGATCCGTGCCTTGGCCGACGGCGTCTATCGCTACACGATGGATGTGGACGGCTACGACACGCCGGTGCACATCGCCTGCGCCTTGACAGTGGCCGGTGACACGATCGACGTCGACTTCGCGGGCACGTCGGGGCTCTCCGCGTTCGGCATCAACGTGCCGCTGAACTACACGGAGGCCTACGCGTCGTTCGGCGTACGCGTCGTCGTGGGCAACGACATCCCCAACAACGCGGGGTCCTTGAGCCCCGTGGCAGTCCGGGCGCCGGCGGGTTGCATCCTGAACGCACAACCGCCCGCCGCGGTTTCCGCTCGCCATGCCCTCGGTCAGATGCTCCCGGACGTGGTCCTCGGCTGCCTGGACCAGGTCATGCCCGGCGTCGCGCCGGCCGAAGGAGCGTCTTGCATCTGGAACCCGGTGCTGCGCTCCGTGCCGACGGCGACGGGCAACTTCTCGAGCACACCATTCGTCATCAACCCGATCTTCAACGGCGGCACCGGGGCGCGCGCCACCAAGGACGGCCTGTCCACCACGGCATTCCCGTCGGGGGTTCGGACCACGCCGACCGAGGTCAACGAAGTCACCGCACCGCTCGTCATCCGCCGGCGCGAATACCTGCCGGGCTCGGGCGGGGCAGGGCAGTACCGCGGCGGTCTGGGCCAGGTCATCGAGATCGAGCACGCCGAAGGCGCACCGTTCGTGATTTCCAAGATGTTCGACCGGATCAGGCACCCCGCACGCGGGCGGCGCGACGGCGGTGCGGGAGCGGCCGGGCGGGTCTACATCAAGGATGGGCCGGAACTGCGTGGGAAGGGACAGGACGTGGTTCCGGCTGGCGCGACGCTCGTGATGGAGACGCCGGGCGGCGGGGGTATTGGCCGCCCGGAGCAGCGCGACCCGGCGTTGAGCGCCGAGGACGGCGACGCCGGCTTGGTCTAGCTGCTTGGTTCGGACTGTCGCCTTGCGGCCTGCAGCGCCTTGAGCTGCCTCGCCTCGTACTGGGTTGCGAGGGTCCACCTGGCCTCGGATGCGTGGCTTGGCCACAGGTCGGTGAGCAGGCCTTCGATGTCGGTTGGTGGCAAGACGTAGCGGTGTTCGAAGACTTGCCCGTCTTTCAGCTCGACCCGATAGGTCAGTTGCGCTTCCACGCGCGCGGTAGCCAACCCTGCGTTGGAACCCAGGACCAGACGGGCCAGTGTCCGAGCGGCATAGTTGATCGTGTCGTCAACCGAGTGCCTCGTGCCGGCCGCTTGGTGTCCCTTAGACGTACCGCCCGTGAACACCTCCATCGCGATCGCGATGTGGTCGATCGCCGCGCGATCGAGCGCCTCCTGATCGTCTGCACCGGGCAGTTCCCAGACCAAGTCCTCGATCTGATCGGGATCGACACGCCCCTTGTTCCCTGTATCGTGGACCCTCAACACCGAAGCGCCGTCGCGAGGATCGTAGGTGAACGTGAAGATGTAGTCGTCGTGGCCCAACGGGCACTCGAAACTCGCCTCTTCATCGGCCCAGTCCATCGAAGAACAACCTTGCGCCTCGCCCTTGGCCGCCAAGGTCTGAGCGGTCGCGGCCATCCATAGCTGCTGCATGTAGGCGCTGGTCCGATACCGGGCTTCGCCGTCCGGACTGAACCGCAGGCCCGATTCCATGAGGCGCCCTTCATGCTCAGGTAGATGCCCGGCTCCTGCGACGACGCCGGGCCATGGAGCGCCGCGGAAAAGACGAGAGCCGCAAGAGCTCTCATCGGTGCACCTCGCTCGAATGCAACGGTCGAGAAGCGAGGTCGTCGGGTGGCACGGATCCCTCGCCAGCTACCCAGACCAGTGGAAACTCGGGACTGTCCATGAGGTCGCCCGTGGCCAACGTGGGGGACTTACCCGCCTCCAGGGCCGTTCCTTCACGCTCTCGGTAGCGAACGTCGTCGCCTAGGTAGTGGAGGGACGCGGCCCGGCGGTCCCGACCGGTGGAGTTGCCGGTGGCGCCGTGGACGGTGTTGGCGTGGTGGACGATGACGTCGCCTGGCTGTGCCGGAATGTAGACGATGTCGTACTCGCTCGCGCCGCCTTCGATGTCGGGGAGCTGCGGAAGCGATGATCCGGGCAACGGCATCCGGGTGACAAACCCGTTCGCCGCGTGCGTCGGCCAGCGGTGGGAGCCGCGCACATACCCCATCATGCCGTTGTCCTCATCAATGGCGTCGAGCGGTACCCAGGCCGTGCAGCACTTGTCTCCGGTGACGTGGAAGTAGGGGATGTCCTGGTGGAACGCCGTGCGGTGCAGAGAATGGGCTTCCTTCAGGAACAGTTGCTCGCCGTAGAAGTTGATTCGATTCGACCGCATCAGACCGGCGACCGCACCCGGCAGCGGCGGACCGCAGCACAGGGCGCCCAGTGCGGGAAACTGGCGCCAGTTGAAGCTGCTGATGCAGAACCGTCCCGTTGCAGACCCGACGCCGGAGGTGACGAACTCGGCGCCGCTCGCCTCGATCATCGGCGCGAGAGCCTTGAAGTCCACGAAATTGACTTGGGCCGGATCCGCGGATATCGCTTGCGCGACCGCCGCTTCGAGGCGCAGGAGCCAGTCGTCGTCAAGAAGACCCGGCAGATGCACGACCCCATCGCGTTCGTAGCGTCGGAGTTCCTCCTCGGTGATATCCCGCATTGGCGTCAAGCCAAGAAGTTGCCGTGCTGGCAAAATGCCGGGCGGACATGCTGTCGTCAAGTCACGGCACGCGACACGGGAGAACGAAACATGCGCGCCACTTCGATCAACCAAGTCGCCGGCGTTCTGCTGGGGCTCGGCGCAGCCTATTCGGCGGCCGAGTCCGTGACGGTGGTCTCGTGGGGCGGCTCGTACGCCGATGCCTGCGAGGAGGCCTATCTCAAGCCGTTTGCCGCCGCCACCGGCATCGACGTTACCCTCGATGACTACAGCGGCGGCCTGTCGCAGATCCGCTCGCAAGTGGAAGCGGGCAACGTCTACTGGGACGTCGTCGACATCCAGTTTCCCGATCTCGTCCGCGGTTGCGACGAAGGGCTCTTCGAGCCGCTCGACGTCTCGCTGCTGGCCCCAGGCGCGGATGGTTCGACACCCGAGGACGACTTCCATTCCGGCTTGATCAGCGAATGCGGCATCGCGATGCTGTTCTTTTCCACCATCGTCGCCTACAACCACGAGCGGACGACAGGCGACGTTCCCCGCACCATCCAGGACTTCTTCGACCTCGAGCGGTTCCCCGGCCGGCGCGGCATGCGCCGCACGCCGCTCGCGAATCTCGAGTTCGCGCTCATGGCCGACGGCGTCCCAGCCACGGATGTCTACGCGACACTCGACACGCGGGACGGCGTCGATCGAGCCTTCGCCAAGCTCGACACCATCAAGGACCAGGTCGTGTGGTGGGACGCGGGCGCGCAGCCCCCGCAGATGCTCGCCGACGGCGAAGTGGTCATGACCACCGCCTACAACGGCAGGATATTCAACGCCCAGATTCTCGAGGACCAGCCGTTCACGATCGTCTGGCATGGCCAGGTGCTCGAGATCAGCAATCTCGCCGTCGTGTCCGGGTCCGCAAACATACCGGCGGCCCGTCGACTCCTTGAATACGCCTCCCGACCCGCTTCGATGGCTGCCGTCAGCCGCTACATCGCCTACAGCCCGTCGCGCCGCTCCGCCGAGGCGTTGGTCACAAGCCACCTTGCCACGGGCGTCCCCATGGCCAGCCACATGCCCAACGCGTCCGAGAACACCAAGCTCGCGCTGCGCAGCGACTGGTCGTGGTGGGCCGACAACGGCGAGGACATGAACGAGCGGTTCGGATCCTGGCTGTTGCGTTGATTGAGGCCCTTGAGAGCCGTTGCAGCAGCGCCGCCTATTGGTGCCCGGGGCCGGATTTGAACCGGCACGGGATAATCCCGGGGGATTTTAAGTCCCCTGTGTCTACCAGTTTCACCACCCGGGCGGACGGGTGAGTATACGCCGAGGGGTCTCACGGATTGGGGCGGAGCGGAGCCCGCCAGGACGCGCCTATCGGCGTCCTGTTAAGCTCTCGGACCCTCGCTCAGGTGCCGGAATCGGTAGACGGGCTGGATTTAGGTTCCAGTGTCCTTAGTGGCGTGAGGGTTCGACTCCCTCCCTGAGCACCAGTCCTACGATCCGGACCTTGGTGTTGACTGTGCGTATCGGCATCGTTTCCGACATCCATTCCGATGCCAAGGCGCTGGCCCGCGTGCTCTCGGAGATGTCGTCGGTGGACGCGATCCTCTGCGCGGGCGATGCGGTGAGC
Source organism: Gammaproteobacteria bacterium (assembly GCA_026706385.1). Classification (GTDB taxonomy): domain Bacteria; phylum Pseudomonadota; class Gammaproteobacteria; order Pseudomonadales; family Azotimanducaceae; genus VXYL01. Next base: position 39,411 of record JAPOYV010000094.1, on the reverse strand, counting down.
GAGTACGAGTTCTGCCCGGATACCGTGGCGCTGCTGGTCGATCACGACGTTCATTGCATCCAAGGCAACCACGAGGCGGTGCTCTTCGGCGGGCGGAATCCCGACTACCTGGAGAAGTGCCGTCGCACGTTTCCGGCCGAGTCCTTGGCGTTCCTCGCCGATGCGCCGTCCATGCGCGAGTTCGACTTCGGTGGCGTGCGGGTGCTCTTGACCCATACGGGACTCGGCGAGGACGAGTACATCCAACCGGGCAGCCCGCGTCTGGGCGCTTTCGCTCGGATGCCGTACGACATGGTCTGTTTCGGCCATACGCATGTGCCTTTGGTACATCGTGCGGGGAACGTCACCGTCATCAATCCCGGCTCCTGCTCGCAGCCCCGTCCGCCGGCGCGCACCGGCACCTACGCCACCTTCGATACCGTGACGCGGGAAGCGCGGATCCACCAACTCGCTTAAGTGATGCCGTTCTAGAGCTCGAAACGAAAGCCCAGCCGGATTCGGTAGACCGACCGGGCCGCGGACGGGAACTCGGAGGCGATCGCACGAAACCGGTTGTAGCGGAAGACGCAGTCCCGTGGTTGCCGACAGGTCGTGCGCGACGCGTCGCCCGTGAGCGCCGGCGCGCCATCGACGCCGAACGCCGCGACGTCGGCCGCCGAGACCAGGTCCGCGCGCACAACGGCGGCTTGGCCGAAGCGCGGTCCCGCCTGGTAGGTGCCCCATTCGTCGTTCAGCAGGTTGAGCACGTTCTCCACGTCGAGCACGATGCTCGCCCGGCTGTCGCCGACCCAGCGGGCGATGCTGCCCACGCGGGGAAGATCTAGGCGCAGCCGGAGATCCCAGACCTGATTCATGCCGGCGTCGGCCGCGTACGGGCGATGCACGCCTGCCTCGACCTCGTTGGCATCGAGATAGGCAAAAAAGGCCTCTCGGTCGAAGCCGCCCCCGTAGACGACTGCGGCGTCGTTGTGCCGTGCAGGGACGTAGAGCGGACTGTTGTCGTAGGGGCTCTCGCCCGCGCCGGCACGGCCGAACAGCGCGTTGTTGCGGTCCACGTCGAACGTGTAGGTGAAACGGTCGCCGGACCAGGCACGGGCGAAGAGGTCGACGTGGGCGCGCAAGGCGCCGAAGTCGCGCTCGTAGCCGACGTTCACCTTGACCGCGTGGGTCACCTGGTGGGGCGAGGTCCGTGGCGACGGGCGGTTCCGATCCGCGTCCGCGATGCCGCGCCAATTGGAGATGCCGCGCGAGGACAGGCCCTCGGTCACCGTCTCCACATCCTGCCAGGCGTAGCTCACCTGGAAATCGAGGCCCATGTCGTACCGCTTGGCCAGGGCGGCGGTCAGGATCCGGCTGCTTCCCTCGCGATGGTTGGCCAGGGTGACGAGGTTCAGGATGCCAAGGTCGTCGAGGTCGGCATAGATCGTGCGTCCGTCCGGCGCCACTCCGGTCGGCTGCGCGCCGGGCAGTATCGTCTGCGCGAGGTTGGTCCACAGAAAGCCGTCCGCGGTCCACGTCAGCAAGGCCTGCGCGGTCAAGGTATAGCCTGTGCCGAGATCGAGCGCGCCTAGGGCCAGGTCCAGATCGCGTTCGATGCGCAGCGACGCCTTCCAGTCGGACGGCATCTCGAAACCGGGCGCCATGGCATCGATGGCGACCGGGCGACCAGCGGCCACCATGGCCCGCAGTTCGGCGGGCACCGAGGTCGGTGAGACCCCCTTGGCGAAAGCGCGCGAAAAGACCGTCGGCACTTGGAACGCATTGGAAGTCCACACCTTGGGATCGCCGCCCGAGAAGCGGCCGATACCGCCGGACACGGCGGTGCGAGGCAAACCGGTCCAGCGGAAACTCAGGCGCGGCAGCAGCAGGTCCAAGTCGTCGAGATTCCTGTCCGTGCGGACCCCGTAGACGCTGGCGATCGTCGGGCTGGCTGCCGGCCGCTCGTCTTGGGCGTACCGCTCGTAGCGCAGACCGGCCGTGAGTTCGAGGTGGGGCCGTGCCTGCCACGTGTCCTGCACGAACAGCGTCGTCCGGTCGTAGCCCCACGCGGCCGCCCCGTCGGCTGCGTTGTTGGATGCCACGTTGACGTAGTCGACCCGCGCCTCGCGGTCCACGATGGCGGCGAAGTCCGCGAACACGAAGCGGCCGTTCGAGCCGGGCACGAACAGGTTGAAGAGGTCGAAGGACTCGCGCTCGCCGCCGAACCGCAGGATATGGTCGCCCGCGAGATAGTCGAGGGCACCGAAAAGCTGCAGGCGTTCGTCGTCGTAGGCGTTGGCGTGCCGGAACCGGTCGCAGCCGGCCACAAGGTCGACGCTTCCTGTGAGCAACCCGGCGAGCGGCGTCCCGGCCACGTCCGCCGCATCGAGGTTGTCGAACTCGAGCGCGCCGATACCAGGCGCGCGGCAGTTCTGACCGCGAGTGAACGACTTGAGGTTGCCGCGCAGCGTCGTCGAGACGCGGTCGCTCCAGTCGGAGAAAAGCTGCGCGGTGTAGGCCGTCAAGTCCACCGGGATGTCGATCCACGCGGAAGCCATTCGGTCCGCGCCGACGGATGTTCCCGTCTCGAGGCTGCGCTGGTAGGTGAACGACGCCCGGTGGGCGTCACCCGCGTTCCAGTCCAACTTGATGAGCGTCCGCTCGGATCCCTCGGGCGTGGAGGCGGATGCGGGGCGCCCGCCGGGATCGTAGCCGTAGACGTCCCTGACCACGCCGCGCAACGCCTCGAAGAACCCCGGCTGGATCCCATTCACGGCGTCGAATGCGGCGAAGTCCACCGGCTGCACGGCCTCGAACTCGTCGTACGACAGGAAGACGAACAACCTGTTGGCGATGAGCGGGCCACCGACGGAGAGGCCGTATTCCTTCTCCTCGAAGGCGCTCGGCGTGAAGCTGCGGTCGCCGTCGTAGGTGTCGCCGACCTGGTCGTTGCCGTGGAAGGCATAGAACGCGACGCCGTCCCACTCGTTGGTCCCGGATTTGGTCGTGATGTTGACCAGACCCCCGGTGAAGCCCGATGCGCTCACGGAGTAGTCCGATGCCACCAGCGACGCCGACTCCACGGCGTCGAGGTTGATCGGCGAGCGGCTGGTGGCGTACGTGCCGGTACCGAGGCCGAAGTCGTCCTGCTGCAGGGACCCGTCGATGGCGAGGCCGTTGAAGCGTGGATTGACCCCGCCGACCGAAAGGTTCCCTTCACCCGCCGATTGCGCGAGCGGGTCGCGCAGCAAGGTGCGGATGACATCCCGCGTGATGGACGGCTGGCCGGCGATGTCGGCGGCGGTGTACGCCGAGCCGACACCGTTGTTGAGATCGCGCGCCGAGGTGACCGCGCTCGCCGTCGCAACGACCTCCTCGACGCCGACCGGGAGCAGCACCGCGGCAATGGGCGGCTGGGGCCCGGGCGTCAACGTGACCTCGGTGAGCGTTCGGTCCTGGAAGCCTTCGGCCGAGAACCGGATCTCGTAGGGGCCGCCAACACGCAGACCCGACTGGTGGAATGCCCCGTTCGCCGCCGCCGCCGCCGTGGCATGGGTGCCCGAGGGGGTATGGACGATCACGACCTGCGCCGCCGGGACCGGATCGCCGCTGATCGTACGCACGTAGCCGCTGACTGCAGCGGACGTCGTTGCGGCCGCTACGCTGGCGCCAGCGAGGATTACGACGGCGTAGAGGGCGAGGCGCAGTGTGGCTGGGAGGTTCATTGGGCGGCCTCGGTTCGGGCAACCGTTACCAGCTATTGCGCAGTTCCCGCAGCTTGAGGAACACCTCCTTCGGCGAAGGATCGTCCGGGAGGTCGGAGAAGGACTCGCGCAACTTCCGGATCACGGTGGCGCTGGTCAGGCGGAAGAACGTGTTGAACTCCTTCTCCTGAGCCAACGTCGTCACCATCGCCCGGCCGGGATCGTGGCTCGTCTCTAGATCGCCCAAGAGGTCCGCGGCCGTCGCGTTGTCGGGTTCGCGGTCCAAGGTGAAGGCGAGGTTGTTGGTGATGTAGTCGTGACCGGGGTAGATCTGCGTGTCGTCCGGCAGTTCGGCAAGCTGCTTGACGAAGGTCTCGTAGAGTTCCGCCGGGTGGCCACCGCCGTGACAGTTGCCGGCGCCTGCGTTGAACAGGGTGTCGCCGCTGAAGAGCGCCGGCTGGTCGGTCTTGGAGAGGAGGCAGACGTGGCTCATGGTGTGGCCGGGCGTGTCCATCGCAAGCAGTTCGACGGTGCGCCCGACGGCAACCGTGTCGCCGGCGTTGAGGCCGATGTCGATCCCGCTGATCCGCGAGCCGGCTCCCGCATGGGCGAGCAGCTTGGCACCGGTCGCCTCGATCATCGGGCCGTTGCCGCCGGTGTGATCGCCATGCTCGTGGGTGTTGAGCACTTGGGTGATCTCCCAGCCCTTGTCCTTGGCACCGGTGAGGCACTTGTTGTAGTCCAGCGGGTCGACGGCGAGCGCCTCGCCGGTTTCCGAGCAGGCGATCAGGTAGTTGAAGTTCCGATAGGCGTTGCCGGTCCAGATTTGCTCGACGAGCATCATTTCACTCTCCCCAAAACGCCGCCGTCGATCAGTCGGCGCCGGTGGCAGTTTACGCAAGGTCCGCCTGCGTGTGCCAACATTCGGGGTGGACAGGCGGCAGCTTGATCGCGTGTGCAGTCGTTGATGTTTGCACGCGAGGAGGCGCGCCATGGGCTCGTTGAAGATGACAGCCGTCGGGGCGTTGACCGGAAATGGCTGACAGGGACGACCACATCGGTTAGGCCGACTTGAGGAGCCTCGTGATGGCGGCAGGCGTGACGATGGCGACCGGGAACGACGCCGTGAGCGAAAGCAGGTCGTCGTCGCCCGTGACAAGCGCATCCGCACGGCCGGAGAGGGCGAGGCGGAGGAACATGCGGTCGTCAGGGTCGCGGACTTCGGGTACGACGATGTCGGCCGGAACGGCGACTGACTCGCACCAGGGCAGGTATTCCGCCAGCAGATCTTCGCGTTCGATGTCCGTCAGTTGGAACTTCCGATACGCCAAGACGCGAATCAACTCAGATACGGTCTCATGACTGGCCATCGGCCGGATGCGCTCGGCTTGCCATGCAGTGCGCAATGCAGCCAGGTTGCCAGTTCTGAACACCAACGCGGAGACCAAGACGTTGGTGTCAAGTGCGACGCGTGGCGCTGTCACCGGTTCTCGCGAGCCCAGCGGATGGCGTCCCTGACGTCCGATTGCTCGATCCCCAGTTCAGCGAGCTTGTCGCGCACGACGTCGGCTTGGTTGACTCGAACCGGAGCGAGGACGATTCGACCAGACTCGGCGGAGACGTCGAAGTACGCGACACCTGGAAAGTGCGAGATGATGGCCTTTGGTAGGGTGAGTTGGTTCTTTGCAGTCAGCTTTGCCAACATCAGTTTTTCCTTACTTCAGGTAAACAAGGAAAACATATTACAAGGACTGCACCTGCCGATCTACGAAAAATACCCGTGCAGATACCATCGCCGCTCCCGGTCGCGGTACAGCCAACAGCGCGTGCCGGACTGGGCCACCGCCACGAAGTAGTCCCGTTCAAGGGCGCGAGCATCGTCTTCCCACCAGCCGACGTCGATCCGCTCCGGGCCGTCGAGGAGCCTGAAGCGCTTGACGTTGACGGGACGTGGCGGATCGAGGAGCCACAGCGGTCGGTTGGCCTCGGTGGCAGATTCGGGGGGAGCCTCGGTGCGTCGACGTTCGCTAGGCGCCTGCCAACGCCAGGCGAGTTCGGGCCGATGGTCGTCCGCTATGCCGAGTCCCGCGATCGCCCCGGTGCCGAGCTTCGCGGCCAGACGGTCCACGAGTTCGGATTGCGAGGTATTGCCGCGGTCGTCGGCGAGCGCGAGCAGGTCTTGTGAAGCCGGTGTGAGCGGCGTGATCTGCCCAGCCTGCAGCGACACGGTCATGACCTCTTCGGGCAGTTCGGCGCGGTCGAGTTGAAGCTGGGTGAGGCTCAGAAACGACTTGGCGTCCGTACGTGGTTGCGCGAAGCGCACGTCGAGGGTGACGGCTTGATCGGCAAATGGCGCGTAGGACCAGATCAGGGTCCGTGTGCCCAGGCAACGGGCCTTCAGCCAGCGCGAGAGTTCGTCGGCGAGACGGCGCATCGGGAAGAGTAGGGGATCCTTGCCGCGAATGGGCTCTAAGAGGTGCAGACGCGAGTGGAAGCGCTCCGCGGGCGCGATGGTCTCTCGCGGATCGGCGCGACGGCCGGTCAGGCGGTCGAGTGCGTCCACGAGCTCGACATTGAAGCGCTTGCCGAGTTCGCCCATCGGCAGGTCCAGTAGTTGTCCTACCTTGGTCATGCCCATGTTGGCCAGCCGCTCGAGTTCCTTCTCGGAGAGATCCATGGCCGCGAGCGGGGCGGCGCGTACGTTCACCATCGCCTCGCCGGGATGGTCGCCCAAGCCGGCCCGGGAAAGGATCAGCGCGGCCATCGGAGTGGCTGCGGTCGCCAAGCGGTGTGCGTGTCCGAGTCGTGCATAGAGTTGTGAAACCGCTCTTCGGAGGGCTTCGCGGCCGCCGAAGAGGCGCAGGCTTCTGCTGCTCTCGATCAGCAAGGCGTCGGGGGGTGTCAGGCTGACTTCGGAGCTGAAGCGATAGGTCGCCTGGGCAAGGACTTCGAGCTGCTTGGCCTGCAGTTCGGTGTCGTATGGGAAGTGCACCAGTTTCGGCGCGATGCTGTGCGCGGTGGCCAAGGTGCTGCCGAGGGCGATGCCGGCTTGCAGGGCACGCTCGTCGGCTTGGCAGACGCGATTGTCGTGGATCAAGACGACGGGGCGGTCCGCGTCTTCGTCGCTACGCTGGACCTCGAAGCCCAGCATCGGGAAATGTGCCGCGAGCCAGTACAAGGCGCACCTGTCAGCCGGGGGGCGCTGAGAAGCGCTTGCGCCGCCATCGCCCAAGCGCTTCGCTCAAGCGTTGACGGCGCTGTGTTGGCCCGACGCTCAAGGGCAATTCGATCCCCCTCAGGGGCCAGCCGCCGCGACGCTTGACGATGTCGACGTTGAGCCGGTCTTCGGACAAGTATCCAAGACTCAGCCGCAATTCCGCGGCGGACGCCTCACCGGATGCGCCGATCGGTCGAAACAGGTTCGCCCACGTGCGACCTTGCTTGGCCGCGAACTGCAGGCGACGAATCTCGGTGAACCGCTGCTTGGGTTCGGGAAGCCAGCCGAGCACGGCGCAGCACGCACCGGATTTGCAGGTCTGCTCGAGCGCCCAAAGCGCCTCGGCGTGGTCGTTCGCGTTGACCAGGAGGACGCGTGCGGGATCGATGCCCACCGCCTGCAGGGCAGGTGCGTAGGGGAGATGGGGCGGATTGACCCAGGCGATGCAGCGGTCGTCGGTGCTCGACAACGTTGCCAAGGCCGGGCTCAGCAGGCGAAGTTCGCCGATGCCGTAGTCCTCCGAGAGCAGTTCCACGAGACCGCCCGGCGGCCAGCCGTGGTCGACGAGGGCATCGTCCAATGCTGGGAAACCGGTACTGATGCCCGCGTCGGCTGCCTGGTGCCTGGGAAGTTCCCGAGCGCGCCAAAGCCCGTCGATGCCTGACTGCCATGGCGCTTCGAGTGCGGTGTTAACGGACATAACTCTACGCAAGCGCTTGTTTTTCTATCGGGGGTAGTGCAGATTACATGGATGTATATACAGTAATCAAGCGTCAATTGCATGAGCATGGACTTTGCCGAACTGCACGCGATCTCGAACTTCACTTTTCTGCGCGGGGCGTCGCATCCAGAGGAACTGGTGCGCACGGCGAGCGAACTCGGCTACCGCGCCATCGCGATCACCGACGAGTGCTCGGTGGCCGGCGTCGTGCGGGCGCACCAGGAGGCGCGCGAGCGCGACATCAAGCTCATCGTAGGTTCGGAATTCCTCATAGGGGACGAGGAAGGGGGAGAGCCAATCCACCTTGTGGTGCTTGCCCCGGACCGGTCCGCCTACGGACAACTATCGACGCTCATCACGGTGGCACGCCGACGGGCGACCAAGGGCGAGTACGCGCTCAACACCTCCGACTTGAATCGCGTTGAGGATTGCCTCGCCATCTGGATCCCCAGTCGGGAGCCGATGGTCGTCAACCTGAGAAAAGGTCAAGAAATCAGTTCGTTGCTGCCGAATCTTTGGCTTTGCCTTGAACTGTTCTCAGAATGCGACGACATCCTGAAGACCACCCGGATCCTCGATCTTTCGATGCACCTCGACTTGCCGGTGATCGCCAGCAACGGTGCCGTCATGCACACGTCCGCGCGCAAACCGCTGCAGGACGTGTTGACCGCCGTCCGTCTGAAGTGTCCGGTTCACAATCTCGGCCGAAGGATCGACCAGAACCGCGACCGCCACCTGAAGCCGCTCGATGCGCTGAAGGCGATCTACCCCCGGGAGATGCTCGCGGAAACCTGCGAGCTGGCCGACCGCTGTACGTTTCGCCTGGACGAACTGCGCTACGAATACCCCAAAGAACTGGTGCCGCCGGGACTGACACCGGCGGCCCACCTGCGCCAACTCACCGAGGCCGGAGCGCTTGCCCGCTGGCCATCCGGGCCGCCCGACGAGGTGACGGAACTCGTCGAGAGGGAACTGAAGCTCATCGCGGATCTGCGCTACGAGTACTTCTTCCTCACCGTCCACGACATCGTCCGGTTTGCCCGAGAGAACAGCATTCTCTGTCAGGGGCGCGGCTCTGCCGCCAATTCGGCGGTGTGCTATTGCCTCGGTATCACCGAGGTGGACCCCGCGCGGATGCACCTCCTGTTCGAGCGTTTCGTGTCGAAGGAGCGCAACGAGCCGCCGGACATCGACGTCGACTTCGAGCACGAGCGGCGCGAGGAGGTGATCCAGTACATCTACCGGCGCTATGGCCGGGACCGGGCGGCGCTTGCTGCGACGCTCATCACGTATCGCCCGCGCAGCGCCATCCGCGACGTCGGCAAGGCGCTCGGCTTCGATGTCGACTTCGTGGATCTCCTCGCGAAGTCCATGTCCTGGTGGGACAACCGTTCCGAGATCGAGAAGCGGTTCCGCGCGGCGGGAATCGATCCCAACGGTCACCTTGTCCGTCAGTTCATCTTTTTAGTCAACGAGATACTGGGTTTTCCTCGTCATCTTTCGCAGCATGTCGGTGGTTTCGTCATCTCCGCTGGCCCACTTGCCGAACTGGTGCCGATCGAGAACGCCGCGATGGACGAACGCACCGTCATCCAGTGGGACAAGGACGATCTCGAGGCGCTTGGGCTCCTGAAGGTGGACGTCCTCGGCCTCGGCATGCTGACGGCGATCCGCAAGGCACTCGCGTTGGTGGCGGAGCACCATGGCCGCCCGTCGACCATGAGCGAGATTCCGCCGGAGGATCCGGAGACCTACGCCATGCTGCAGAAGGCCGACAGCGTGGGCGTCTTCCAGGTGGAGTCCCGGGCGCAGATGTCCATGCTGCCGCGCCTCAAGCCCGCCAACTACTACGACCTGGTGATCGAGGTGGCGATCGTCCGTCCGGGCCCGATCCAGGGGAACATGGTGCATCCCTACCTTCGCCGCCGCAAAGGCGAGGAGGCGGTGACCTATCCCAGCGATGCGGTGCGCCAGGTCCTCGAACGCACCCTCGGCATACCGATCTTCCAGGAGCAGGTCATCGAACTCGCGATGGTGGCTGCGGGATTCTCGGCGGGAGAAGCAGATTCGCTCCGGCGTGCCATGGCGGCGTGGAAGCGGCACGGGGGGCTCGAGCCCTTCGAGCGCAAGCTGATCGATGGCATGCTGGAACGCGGCCACGACCGGGACTTCGCCGAGCGGGTGTTCGAGCAGATCAAGGGCTTCGGCGAATACGGCTTCCCGGAATCCCATTCCGCCAGTTTCGCGCTCCTGGTCTACATCTCCGCGTGGCTGAAGCGCCATGAACCGGCGGCTTTCTACTGCGGCATCCTGAACAGCCTGCCGATGGGGTTCTACAGCCCCGCGCAGTTGGTCAAGGACGCCGCCGCCCACGGGATCGACGTGCGCCCCGCAGACGTCCAGGTGAGCGGCTGGGACCACCGCCTGGAGACACCGCTGGAACCGGTTCCGGACTATCGCCGTCCTCAACCGGCGCTACGGATCGGACTTCGGCGCGTCAAGGGTCTGCACGAAGAGGCCGGACGCCGGGTCGAAGAGGCGCAGCCGTACGTCGACATCGACGACCTGACCGCACGGGCCGCCCTCGACGACCGCGCGCTCACCTGCCTCGCGCGTGCTGGCGCCTTGAAGACGCTGTCCGGTCATCGCTACCAGGCGCATTGGGATGCCGCCGGCGTCGATCGCCCGCTGCCGATCCAGCGCGAGACCGCGCCCTATCACACGGCGGTCGCCCTTGACGGACCGGGCATGGCCAAGGAGATGCTGGCGGACTACCGCTACCTCGGTCTCTCCCTCGGCCCCCATCCCCTGGCCCTCCTGCGCAACGAACCGGAGTTCAGGAATTGCCGCACGGCTCGGGACCTCGAAGGCTATGTGCAAGGCAACTTCATTCAGATCGCCGGCATCGTCACCTGCCGTCAACGCCCGAGCGGACCTTCCGGGGTCGTGTTCATGACCTTGGAGGACGAGACAGGCAACAGCAACGTGATCATCTGGAAGTCGATCCTCGAGCGCTTCCGCGCCGTGCTGCTGCAAAGCCAGCTCATCGCCATCAAGGGCGTGGTGGAACGCGAGGGCGCCGTGATTCACGTGATCGCGGGGCACGCGCGGGACTTGAGCCACAAGCTCCGCGAACTCGCCAACGACGGGGCCCCTGAGGCGCCGAAGTTCGCTGCGCGAAACTTCCATTGACGGTGCGCGCGGACAAGTAGGTCCGCATCCCCCGGCAGAGCAGGGGATAGAAGTCCGGTGTGCTAACGTAACCCCGATGCGAAACGCCCGACCGCGAACGACGGGGCTCTTCGGTTCGGAGCGCCAGGCTCGATGACTGTCCGAACCCGCGTTGCTCCGAGCCCCACCGGCGACCCCCATGTCGGCACCGCCTACATGGCCCTTTTCAACCGCGTCTTCGCGAAAAGCCAGGGTGGTCGGTTCATCCTGCGCATCGAAGACACGGACCAGGCCCGTAGCACGGCGGCATCGGAGCAGGCCATCTACGACGCCTTGCGCTGGGCAGGCCTCGACTGGGACGAAGGCCCCGACATCGGCGGCGACTTCGGACCCTACCGCCAGAGCGAGCGGCTCGCGATCTATCGCAGCCACGCCGATCGCCTGCTGGAGTCGGGTGCCGCTTTCCGCTGCTTCTGCACCCAGGACCGCCTCGACGAGCTGCGCCGCGGACAGCAGGCGCGCCGCGAAACACCGCGCTACGACGGCCACTGCCTAGGACTCGACCCCGACGAGGTCGCGGCGCGCGTCGAGGTTGGCGAACCGAACGTCGTGCGACTGCGCGTTCCGGAGGACGGCGATTGCCGCTTCGAGGACGGTCTGCGCGGCGAGATCGCGATCCCGTGGCGCCAGGTCGACAGCCAGGTGCTGGTGAAGTCGGATGGGTTCCCGACGTACCACTTGGCGGTGGTCGTCGACGACCACCTCATGCAGATCAGCCATGTCCTGCGCGGCGAGGAATGGATCAGTTCGTTCCCGAAGCACCAACTGCTCTACGACGCCTTCGGCTGGCCGATGCCGTTGCACTACCACCTGCCGCTGTTGCGCAACCCGGACACCAGCAAACTGTCCAAGCGCAAGAACCCGACCGGGCTCAACTACTACCGCCGCTCCGGGTATCTCCCCGAAGCCTTGTTGAACTATCTCGGCTTGATGGGCTATTCCATGCCCGACGAGCGCGAACTGTTCACCGTCGACGAGATGACGGCCGCCTTCGACCTAGGCCGGGTGTCGACAGGCGGTCCGGTCTTCGACCTCGCCAAGCTCGACTGGATGAACGGGCAGTACATCCGCGCGCTGACCCTGGAGAAGTTCATGGATCGCGTCGCCGACTGGGCGTTGAACCGGGACAACCTGGCGTCGATTGCGCCCTTGGTGCAGACCCGCACCGAGCGTCTCATCGACATCCTGCCGCAGGTCGACTATTTGCTCGGGGAAAGGACAGCGCTCACAGAAGCCGACTTCGAACACAAGACGCTTAGCACCGAGGAGTGCAGGCGGATCCTCGACCATGCCGTGCGTCGGCTCGAGACCTTGGACCATTGGCAACGCGACGACCTCTACACGGCCATCAAGTCGTTGGCCGATGCCATGGGCATCAAGATGCGCGATTTCCTGAGCCCGCTGTTCATCGCGGTTTCGGGGCGCGCAGTGACCTTGCCGCTCTTCGACTCGCTTGCCTATCTCGGCCGCGACCTCGTCCGGTCGCGGCTGCGCAGCGCCATCGACGCGCTCGGCGGCGTCAGCAAGAAGGAGGCGAAGCGTCTGGAGCGGAGCTACAGGGAGCTCCCCTAGCAGTTCCCAGCGCCCCGCGGGCTACTGATCTCACCCCCCGGAGATGACGTCGACGGCATGGGTTGTCGGCCGCGTCTCGGGGCGCAGGTGACCCAAGTCGCCGGCCAGGGCCGACAGAGCTTCGCGCCGATTGGCGGGCGACGGGTGCGAACTCAGGAACTGCGGTACCCGGCCGCCTCCCTCGGCCTCCATCTTCTGCCAAAGCGACACGGCGGCATACGGCTCGTAGCCGGCCCGGATGGCGAATTCGATGCCCATCTGGTCGGCTTCCGCCTCCGACACGCGGCTGTTCGGCAGGGTCACCGATAACTTCGCTGCCACGGCCGCCGCCGTGAGCACTTCGCCGCTGTCTTCGTCCACCGCCCTCGCGGCGGCGATCAATCCGGCCTGGGTCAACAACGCCACGGACATCCGTTCCGCCGTGTGGTTGGCGACGGCGTGGGCGATCTCGTGGCCCATGATGTGGGCGAGTTCGTCATCGGACAGCGCCAGCCGCTCCACCAAGCCGCTGTAGATCGCCATGCGCCCGCCGGCCATGCACCATGCATTGACCACCGTCGGCTCGTCGATCAGGGCCACACTCCACCGCCAATCGGCCGTGTGCGGGTATCTTGTCACCGCCGCGGCAACGACTCGGCCCGCAACCGCTTGGACGCGCTCCGCCAGGACCGGATCGTCGAGGAGCTTGTCGTCCTCGCCGAGTTCCCGAACCGTGTCCGCGTACGCGCGGGCGGACTCGACGATTGCGAGCTCCGGCGGCACGATGAGCAGTTGCGTCCGACCGGTCGGACTGGTCACGCAGGCGCAAACCAACCCCGTCGCGAAAAGTGCCAAGGCGATCCGAAATAGCGGGCGCATCGGACTCGTCATCCGTCTTGCCTGTGAGGCCAAATCCGTTCGATTTAACTACGCCGTTCGCAACACCCGCAACGACACGTGCGCCGACTTGATGTGCACGCGAGGCGACCTTAGTATGGCTGTCTCTCCTGGAGACACGTGGGGCCATAGCTCAGCTGGGAGAGCGCTACAATGGCATTGTAGAGGTCGCCGGTTCGATCCCGGCTGGCTCCACCAACCTCCGGTCAGTCCCCCAGCCGTCGCCGCGGAAATGCCTTGTACGGGAAACGTGCGAGCGCCGCCTCGTCGAGGTCGATGCCGAGGCCCGGCGTATCGGTCAGTTCGATCATCCCGTCGCGCACCTGCCAAGGCTCGCGCGCGATCTCCTCGCCAAGCGCCTCGAAATTGACAAAGTACTCGGTGATCAGGAAGTTCGGCATCACCGCGGACGCCTGCAAGGTCGCCGCGAGGCCGACGGTCGTGCTGTTGTAGTTGTGCGGCGAGACGGCGACGAAGTACGCCTCGGCCATAGCGGCGATCTCCTTGAGTTCGAGGATCCCGCCGACGTTGCAGACGTCCGGGTTGATGATGTCGGCGGCCGCGCTTTCGAACACTTCGCGAAAGTCGAACTTGGTGTACAGCGCCTCGCCCGTGACCACGGGAATGGGGATGTCGCGCTTGGCGCGGGCGAGCGCCGGCACGTTCTCGGCGAGCACCGGTTCTTCGAACCAGAACGGCGCGGCATCCTCGATGGCCCGGACGATCCGCACCGCGTGCATCGGCGCGAGGCGACGGTGCATCTCGACAAGTATGACCACGTCGTCGCCGACGGCCTCGCGCACGGCGAAGACGTTGTCGATGGCCCGGCGCTCCACGGTCTTGTCGACGAAGGTCCGCCACGGCCCCGGTACGGGGTCGAACTTCATGGCGGTGAAGCCGCGCTCGACCATCGCCTTCGCCTTCTCGCCGAGTTCCGCCGGCGACCGGGCACCGCCCGACCATCCGTTGGCGTAGACGCGAATCGCGTCGCGGCAAGCCCCGCCGAGGAGGCGGTGGACGGGCATCCCGGCCGCCTTGCCGACGATGTCCCAGAGCGCCTGCTCGATGCCGCTGATGGCGCAGTAGTAGTCCATGCCGCCCCGACGCGCGGCGAAATCGTCGTATGCGCCTTGGGTCAGTTGGCGAATCCGGCCCGGGTCGCGGCCGACGAGGTAGCGTGAAAGCGCATCGATGTGCGCGGTGATCTGCAGATCCCGGTCGGCCTGCGTATAGCACTCGCCCCAGCCATGAAGACCTTCGTCGGTGTCGATGCGCACGAAACAGAGGTTCTTGCCACTGTCCGGATGGACGATGTGGTGCTGGACGTTGGTGACCTTCATCGGGGCGTGGCGCCCGATCGCTAGCGGCAGGCAGCCTTCAAGGCGGCGATCTCCGATGCCACGTCGTCGTCGGAAACAGCGTCCGCAGATCCAGGCAGCGCGCGTCCGGCACGCCGATACCAGTATCCGGCGTTCCTGAGGTCGCCCTCCATGATGTGCACGATGCCATGCGCCCAACTGCCGTTCGCCGTCGAGTCGTTCTGCACGATCTTGTGCGCGGCCTCCCAGTCGCCTGCGTCCAGATGGTCGATTGCGTCGTTCAAAGTAGCCATGGGAGCTAACCTAGCAGTTCCGGCGCGGTCAAGAAAGCTAGTCCGGTAAGCCGAGAACCCGCTTGGCGATGATGTTGAGCTGGATCTCCTTGGTGCCACCGGCAATCGTCAGCGCCTTCTGGCGCAGCCAGTTGCGGGTGGCCTCGATTTCGGACGCATCGAAGCCCTCGCCCGAGACACCGAGGCCACGGGATCCCATCGCCTCGATCAGCAGTTCGTGGCCGTCTTGGGCGTTCAACGCCCCGGTGAGCTTGACCGCGGAGGATGCGAAGCCCGGCGCCCGGGCCCGCGTCTCCTCGATGACGCGACTCTGGGTCAGGCGCTGGGCGTGGTCGTTCATCTCGTGGCGAAGCAGTTTGGCGCGCACAGACGGATTAGCACCGTCGTAGCCCTTGATCGCGTCCGGTAGCACGCTCTCCACGGTGCGACCGCCTTGCGACCCCGAGATGTTGATCCCCGCATGCGTCGAACGCTCGAACTGCAGCAGGCGCTTGCCGACGGTCCAGCCGTTGTCGACGCCGCCGACCACGTCCGCCGCGCTCGCGAACGCGTCCTCGAACAACGTCTCGTTGAAAGGCGATGCGCCGGAGAGCAGGCGGATCGGTCGGACCTGCACGCCTGCTTGGTCCATGTCCACGAGGATCAGGCTGATGCCGAGATGCTTGGGCTTGTCGGGCGAGGTCCTTGCCAGCACGAAGATGTAGTCGGCGTCCATCGCGTCAGACGTCCAGATCTTGCGGCCGTTGAGCACGTAGCGGTCGCCGTCGCGCACGGCGCGCAAGGACAGGCTGGCCAGGTCCGAACCCGCACCAGGCTCCGAGTAGCCCATGGCCCAACCGCCGTCGCCGCGGGCGATCCCGGGCAGCCAGCGCGCTTTCTGATCATCGTCGCCGAGTTCCAGGATCGTCGGGCCGATGTAGTTCACGCCGCGGCCCGTGAGCGGCGACCGGGCACCGATCCGCTTCAATTCGTCGATCAGGACGCCGTACTGGTCACGGTCGAGTTCCGCACCGCCATAGCGTCGCGGCCACGTCGGTACGGTCCAGCCCCGCTCGGCCATGCGCGCAAGCCACAGCGCCGAGTCGCCGTCGGCAGGAACCTTGCGACTGCCCCAAGGCACGGGGCCTGGGCCGCGTGCGCCCGATGGGCAGTTCGCTGCTAGCCAAGCGCGCGTCTCGGCGCGGAAGTCCCTCAACGCATCCATTCGTACCCTCATTGGCGCCGTGTAGCATACGCCGCTTCGAATGAACGGGCGCAGGCCATGAGCGAACCCGCGGGACATTTGATCGAGACCTTCGAAGACGGGATTGCCACCCTGACGATGAACCGACCGGAGGCCCGCAACGCGTTGTCGGCCGAGATGTCGGCTGGTTTGGAGGAGGCGATTCCCCGCCTCGCGCGCGATCCCGCCGTGCGTGTCGTCGTGCTGACGGGCGCTGGCGGCGCGTTCTGCGCGGGGGGCGATGTCAAGGGTTTCGCGCGCGCGCCAAGTCCGGGCGATCGACGGGCCCGGCCGGGTTTCGAGCAGCGCGTCGCCGGTCTGCGGGCGAGCACCGAGTTCTGCCGCCTGCTCCACGAGATGCCGAAACCGACCTTGGCGGCCATCCCGGGGCCCGCCGCGGGCGGTGGACTGTCGTTCGCCTTGGCCTGCGACATCCGCATCGCGTCGGAGCACGCCAAGTTCACGACCGCGTTCGCGAGAATCGGACTCGCCGGCGACTACGGCGGCTCCTACTTCCTGCCGCATCTGATCGGCGCGGCCAAGGCCCGCGAACTCTATTTCACTGCGGATGTGATCGATGCCGAGGAGGCGAGACGCCTCGGCCTGGTGAACCACACCTATCCTGCGACCGAGTTTCCCGCGCACGTTGATGCCTGGGCGCACCGTCTCGCACGGCTACCCACCATCGCGCTCGGCTACATGAAGAGGAACCTCAACGCCGCCGAGCGGGGTTCGCTCGCCGACGTGCTCGATCTCGAGGCGCAGCACATGACGCGGACGTTCGATACCGAGGATCATCGACTCGCCGCGCAGGCGTTCGTGGACAAGCGCGAGCCCGAGTTCCGGGGGCGCTAAGGGACGGTTACATGCTGCCTAAGGCACCGCCCACTCGTTGTCCGGATCCTCCCCGGCCACCGTCGAGCGGGCCATGACGCGTGGTTCGTCCGCCGGCCAAGGCCGGCCGCGATGCAAGACGCAGCGGTTGTCCCAGATGCCGATATCGCCGGGTTGCCAGGCGTGTCGCCAGACGCGCGGCGGCTGACAGGCTTCGCGGGTCAGGTCGCGCAGAAGACGGCGCGAGTCGTCGACATCTTCGCCGACGATATGACTCGCGTGCCGCCCAACGAAGAGGTTGGGGCGCCCCGTATCGGGATGGATACGCATCAGCGGATGCTCGACGGGGGGCAGGCCGGCGAGATCGTCGTCGTTGAGTATTTCCAGTCCGCCGTGCCAGGTGTGGCTGAACCGATAGCTATGCACGGCGATCTTGTCGGCGAGCCATTCCTGCCGCGACGGCTCAAGGGCCGTCCAGGCCGCCCGCATGTCCGCCCACTCCGTCTCGCCGCCCTCGGAAGGGGTCACATGCGCGGCAAGGATCGACGCTTTTGCACCCACGCGCTTGTATGAGCTGTCCGAGTGCCACTCGCGGTTGCCGCGCTGGAACCTGGCTTGGATGTTTGCCGCGGGCACCACGGTGCCGTTGCGGTCGACGTTCGACAGCCGCCCCAAGCCGGCCGTGGCCGCACGCTTGAGGCCTCGCTCCAGGCGGCCGAAGCGACGCGTGAAGGCGATGTGCTCCGCGTCGGTCAACGCCTGGTCCGGAAACACCAGGACGGCGTAGTGATGCCATGCGGACTCGATCGCGACGAACATCGCCTCGTCAAGGGAGGCGAGGTCGACGTCGGTCACCGTTGCCCCCAGGGTTGCGTCGCTCGGTACGATGCGCATGCAACTACAGTACACGGTTGCCTACGACGACACACGCGGACTCGAGAACGAACGGTTGGGCCCCGGAGATTCGGCACCGTCCGGGAGAACGCGCAAGCGTTCTCCATCGTGTCGCCGTTTAGGCGACACGCCGTGTCTCCGTTTAGGCGACACGCCTTGCCGACCCGCTGGCAAATCCGACAGACTGCACGCTTGGCAATCCGCCCAGAGTTGCGGAGTGGACATGGACCCACGTGGCGCTTTGCGGGCCATCCTATTGGTCTGCCTCGCCGGAGCGTGCGTGCTTGCACCGGCACAGGCGCAAGAGGACGATCGTGACGTCGTCTACGAAGGCGAACTCATCGACGGGGTGCGGTCGGGACAGGGCGTGCTGACCTGGGCCGATGGCTCCCGTTACGAAGGGCAGTTCGAAGACGGCGTACGTCACGGCCAGGGTACCTTGTTGTCGCCGACCGGGGACGTCTACACCGGCGAGTTCCAGCACGACGGAATGACCGGCCGCGGCAGGCTCGAGTGGACCAACGGGGACGTCTACGAGGGGGACTTCGTAGACGGCGAACGCACGGGCCAAGGCGCGTACTTCTGGCGCAACGGCGCCCGGTACCGCGGCGCCTTGGTGGCGGGTGTCCCGCACGGCGACGGCGTCTACGAGTATGCGGACGGTACGGTCTATCAGGGCCAATTCGAGGACGGCACGAAGGCGGGCTTCGGCGAACTCATGCAGGACGGAACGCGCTACCGCGGCGGGTTCGCCGA
The DNA here is from genome assembly GCA_026706385.1 of Gammaproteobacteria bacterium. Classification (GTDB taxonomy): domain Bacteria; phylum Pseudomonadota; class Gammaproteobacteria; order Pseudomonadales; family Azotimanducaceae; genus VXYL01. Next base: position 20,793 of record JAPOYV010000094.1, on the reverse strand, counting down.
CGACGAGCGCCACGGCCTCGGGCACTACCGGTCACAGGACGGAACGCTGTTCAAGGGGCATTTCGCCTTTGGCCGGCAGAACGGTCCCGGGGTCAAGGAAACGCCGAACGGAGAGCTGTCGTTCGAAGTCTGGGATGCCGGACGACTGGTGGGCGCCACCGACGTCATGGCGGTGGAACGATGCGAACTGGTCATCGACACCGCGCCGTGGATGTTCGACGGCGACCAATGCATCAACGGCCTGGCACACGGGCGCGGCACGGCGGTGCGTCTGGACGGCTCCGCCTACATCGAGGACGGGCGCTTCGTGCTCGGTCAGTTCGTGTCCGGCGAGTTGACCTCGATCGCACTCGAAACGGCGGACGGGACCGCAGATGGCTGACGTGGACGTCCCGGGCTACAGGCTGCACGCCGAAATCGGCCGCGGCGCGCGTTCGCGAGTCTATTCGGCATCGCACCACGCCCGCGGCGGGACGTTCGCCATCAAGGTGACCAAGGTCCCGATTGATGATCCCGGACTGGACGCGCGTTTCCTCGAGGCCGGACAGGCCGCCCGCAAACTCGAACACCCGAACATCGTGCGCGTCCTGGATGTCGGGAAGCTCGATGGCGCGTACTACCGGGTCATGGAATACGTGCGCGGTGGCGACTTGGATCACAACCTCGCCAATGGCTTGCACCTGCAGAACCTGTTGATGGCGACCAAGGACGTCGCGGCCGCGCTCGACTACGCCCACGGTCGTGGCGTGGTCCATGGCGACCTGCGCCCGGGCAACATCCTGTTCGACGAGCAAGGCGCGGTGCGCGTTTCGGGTTTCGCCATGCCCGCATCGACAGCGGCAGGGTTCTCGCCCTATTGCAGTCCGGAACAGGCTGGCGCTGGACCTTCAAGCCCGCGCTCGGACTTCTACAGTCTCGGCGTGATCTTCTACCAAATGCTCACCGGTCGGCTGCCCGACGCGACCCGGTCGGGCGGTGCAGGCGGTACCGTGGTGCGCCTGCACGAGCCGCCGCTGCCACTTCAGTTCGCCGCCTTCCGCCCGGTTGTGGACCGACTTCTGGCGAGATCGCCAGAGGACCGTTTCGAGAACGGCCTGCAACTCGCGGCGGCCTTGGACGACCTGCGCGCCCGTGACGCCGTGCCGGACGCGGTCGTGCGCACCGAAGCGGTGACCGCCCAGGAGATCGACTCCGCAGAGAGCTCACACGTGCGGCAACAGCCTGCGTCGCCGGGCGAAGCCCGTCGGCCGCTGCTGTTCCGTCCGCCGGTGTTGGCCGCGATCCTGATCTCGATCATCGCGGTGGCAGGGGGCGTCGGCTACGTGTCGGACCAAAGCGGCTGGAGCCGCGCGCTGGCTTTCCTGGGGCTTGCTCCGCATCCGGATGCCGCATTGGCGTGGGAACAGGCGGAGGACTTGGCATCGGATCGAAACCAGAGCCTGAGTGCGGTGGTGTCGGCATACCGGCGGGTCCTGGCCATCGATGCCAACCATGTCGCTGCGGCCGAAGCGATCGAGATGGCCGCGGAGCGCTGGCGGAACGAGATCGACGGGGCCTTGGACGCCGGCGAACTGGGCCTGGCAGACCGCAAGCTGGATGAACTCGCGACGGTGTTCCCGGGCGATGCGCGTAGCGGTGATGTACCTGGGGCAGATGCCGAGCTGGCTCGCCTAGTGCGCCGTTTCGAGGTTCACAGCCAGGTCCAGGAACTGTTGGCTGGCACCAGCCGGCAGCTCGCGCGGCGCGGGTTGGGCGATGTGCGTGCCGTGGACGCCGCGATCGCCTCGTACAAGGGAGTGCTCCGCCTGGATCCGGGCAACGAACGCGCCGCCCAGGGCCTGACGGAGATCGCCATTCACTACGGCGCGGCCGCCGAGCGACTGGCGGCAACCGACTTTGCCGCGGCTCGCGACAGCCTGGAGCGTGCCGTCGCAGCCGATGACCAGTTCACGGGCATCGACGGCGTGCGCGCAACACTCCGCGCGGCTGAAGACGTCCAAGAGAAGATCGAGGATGAACTGCAGCTAGCGGCGGACCTCCGGCAAGATGGCGCGTTGATCACGCCAGCCGAAGCGAATCCTTTGAAGGTGTATCGGGGCGTCCTTGCGATCGACCCGGACAATGAGGTCGCTCTGCAAGCCGTTTCCGAGATCGCCGCGACCGTGCTCGCCCAGTTCGACGGCCTGTTGCGCGGGGGAACGCTGGAAGCGGCCCGGGAGTTCAAGGACCAGGCCGCCGCCGCGGACATCGGCGACGACCTGTTGGCGCAGATGGATACGCGCTACGACCAGGAACTGCTGCGCATCGCGACCGTCCTCGACCTGATCGCCCGGGCGGAGGAACTCTATAGGCAGGGCTACGTGACCGGTCCCGACCCGGACAACAACGCCGTGGCGCTCTTGCGTGAAGCGCTCCGGCTGGACCCGGACAGCAGCGACGGCATTCGGCTCCTGTCGGTGTCGGCGACGCGCCTGGCCGACGTGGCGGGCGAGGCGTACACCGTCGGTCTGCGCCACGAGGCGCTTCAGTACCTGGACCTGGCGCTCGCCGTGACCCCCGGCATCGGGCGGTGGCGCGCGCAGCGCGAGCAGTGGCAAGCCGAGATCACGCCACCGGGCCCAAGTTCCGAGTAGCGGGGTTCTCGTCCGCTAGAATGGCGGTCCCAAGCGCCACACATCCCACGAGGTAAGACGTTGGCCGACATTCCGTTCAAGCGCGAGCTCGACTTCGCCTACGGCGAGGCGACGGAGCTGGCACCGGGGATTCGCCGCGTCATCGCGCGCAATCCGAGCGCGTTCACCCTTTACGGTACCGGCACGTACATCCTGGGCCATGGCGACGTCGCCGTGATCGACCCGGGGCCTGCGGATCCCGCCCACATCGAAGCGATCGCGCGCGCCACGGATGGCGAGACCATCACCCACATGCTGGTGACGCATACCCACATGGACCACTCGCCCGGTTGCCGTCTCCTGGCCGAGCATACGGACGCACCGACGTTCGGTTTCGGGCCGCATGGCGCTGGCAAGATTGCCGACGGCGTGCAGGTCGAGGAGGGCGGCGACATGGACTTCACCCCGGATGTCACGGTAGCCGGGGGCGAGACCATAGAAGGGGACGGTTGGTCGGTCGAATGCGTCTACACCCCGGGCCACACCTCCAACCACGTCTGCTATGCCCTCGAGGAAGGCCGCGTACTGTTCTCCGGGGATCACGTGATGGGCTGGTCGACGAGCGTGATCTCGCCGCCGGACGGCGACATGGCCAGCTACATGGAGAGCCTCGAGCTTCTACTCGAACGGGACGATGCCATCTACTGGCCGACGCACGGTCCAGCGATCACCGAACCGAAGCGGCATGTGCGCGCCTTCATCGCCCATCGGCGGGAGCGCGAGGAACAGATCCGCCAATGCCTTGCCCGGGGGACTCGCCGAATCGCGGAGATGGTCCCGACGATGTACGCGGGCGTAGCCAAGCAACTGCACCCGGCCGCTGCACGAAGCGTATTCGCGGCGATGGCCTACATGGTGGAACGGGGCGAAGTGGTGTGCGAGGGCGAACTCGCCGTCGGCGCCGAGTTCCGCTTGGCCGACTAGGCGCGCCCAGCGACGCGGCGACGCGCTATATTTGCAGCGGGCGACTCCCGGCGAGCACAAGGCATGCACATCACACCAGTACCCGGAAAGGTCTTCGGCGCAATCGTCACGGAGATCGCCTTGGACTCCTTGACGGATGACGCGTTCGACCGGATCCAGGGAGCGTTCCTGGAGTACGGATTCCTCCTGTTCCCCGGCCAATACCTGACCGACGAGACGAGCGCCGCGTTCGGGGCGCGGTTCGGCGAGCTTGAGTTCGCGGCCAGCCCCATGTCCAACCAGGAGCGACGTGCGGACGGCCGCTACGGACGCATCTACGGGTTGAATACCCAGCGGATGCGGACCAACGTCGGCAACGAAGCGTGGCACACGGACTCGACGTACAAGCCCGTCAGCAGCAAGTGCGCGATGCTGTCAGCGGTCAAGGTCCCCGCCACCGGCGGCGAAACGGAACTTGCCGACATGCGTGCGGGGTATGCCGCCCTCGACGCGGCCACGAAGGACCGCATCGCCGCATTGAGCGCCTATCACTCGACGCAGTATTCGCAGGCCAACGACGTTGGCGACTTCCCGCCCCAGGACCAGAACAGCATCTACCACGGCGAGGCATACCTGCGACCGCTGGTCAAGGTGCATCCACAGACCGGCGTCAAGAACCTGTTCGTGGGGCGCCATGCGTTCGGAATCCCGGGCCTTCCTCGCGAGGAGAGCCGGGGGCTGCTGCGCGGACTGGTGGACTTCGTCGTGTCCGACGCGGCGCGGGTGTACAGCCACAAGTGGCGACCCGGCGATACGTTGCTGTGGGACAACCGTGCCCTGTTGCATCGTGCCAAGCCCTACGACTACGGCGACGCCCGGGTGTTGATCGGCACCCGGGTCGCCGGGGACCCGGCGACGGAACTGGCCTACTATCCGACGGACCCTGCCGCCGAGGCCGGTCGCGAGGCGCTGAAGGCCGAGTTGAACCTGTTGCGCCGCGAAGTCGACGACCGGCGGTACGCGGGCTCGACGGCTGCGGTCGGCGAACAAGCCAGCGGCTACGCCCCTTGAGCGACGCGACCGCTGCGCGGATCGCCCGAGAATCCGCCACGCGAGTTCTTCCGGCACGAGTGGCACGTTAGAACGCAAGGAACCCGGGCTCTTCCCGGCAGCGCCCCAAGCCGGCCCTGCCACGCTATGATGTAGGGTCTCGCAATGGGGGAATCGCACATGTTCGACAAGCGCAAGGATCAGGCCCGGTCGACGCAGACAGCGTCCCCGCCGGGGGTCAGACCGGCATCGGGGTCGGCGCCGAGCACGACGGCGCAAGCGACACGAGCCGAGCCCGCGGTCATCGGCACCGCCTTGCTCGTCAGCGGCGAGTTGTCCGGCGATGAGGACGTCGTCGTCGCGGGCCGATTCCAAGGCAAGATCTCGCTGCCGAAGAACTCGCTCATGGTCTCCAAGGGGGGCCACGTCGAGGCGGACGTCGCAGCCAACGCGGTGCAGATCGAGGGCCGTGTGGCGGGCGACATTCACTGTGCCGACAAGGTCGTCATCACGGCCACGGGTCAAATGGAAGGCACCATCGTCGCACCGCGCGTCATCCTCGTCGATGGCGCCAAGTTCAAGGGCAGTATCGACATGGATCCACCGGCCGAGACGAAAAAACCTGCCCCCCAAACCCGGCCCGCGCAAACTGAAGCACGCAGCTCCGGGGACGGATCGACCAGGCAAGTTGCCGGGCAGGCCTGACCTTGGCGGCGGATGTCGCCGTTGACCAGCGAAGAGAGCTTGTTTCTCGGCTTCTGCCACAGATTTTCCGCGACGTCGATCCCCGCCGCCGGCTGACCGTCCTGGACGTGGGGCCGGGCGGCGCCAGCAGCGTGCGTTTCTTCGGCGGCTTCCGCTGCCACGTCGTATTCGCGGACCTGTTCGACGACCTCGGCGAAGGCGAGGCGGGAATGGCGGCCGCGGGGCGGTTGTTCGAAGACTTGGGGGATGTCCGCTACGACATCTGCCTTTTCTGGGACTTCCTCAACTACCTGAGCGCCGCCGACCTCCGCGAATTTGGTCGGGCGCTGCGCAGGCACCTGCACAGTGGTTCGCGCGCGCACGCCTTCGCGGCGTTCACAACGGTGTCGGACTTGACGGGTCTGCGCTTCGAGCTATGCGATGAAAGCCGCATACGCGTCTTGTCGGAACGCGGACCAACGCCCCATCGGCACACGAACAAGGTGATCGGCCGCGTCCTGTGGCCGCTCAGCGTGAGCCGGGCGGTACTTCTGGAACACAACCGCCAGGAACTGTTGCTGGCAGCCGGACCGGGCTGAGCGTCCCGCCGACTAGACCGCGGCGGCAACGGGGGTGGCGGTGGTGTCCGCAATCTCGGTTGCGGCATCCACGATCGGCAAGGAAACGGTGACCGCAACGCCCGAACCGTCGACGAGGTTCATGGCGCGGACGGATCCCCCATGTTGCTCCGCGATGACGCGCACCACGTACAGGCCGAGGCCGAAGTGCAGCCGGTTCTCCGCGCCGCGCCGCGACACCATGGACTCGAACACGGACGCCGCGATCTCGGGCGCCAGCATGGGCCCGCGGTTGGCCACGGTGAGCCGAAGACTGCCCCTCCGGACATCGAGTTGAACCGTGATCGGGCTGTTGGCGCGATGGAAGTCCACGGCGTTGTCGATCAGCTTGTCGAGAATCTGTTCGATGCGGTAGTCCTCGATCCGGGCGTACGTCGGCTCGCCAGTGCCTTGGTAGACGACCGCATTCTCGCCGTGCATGGCGCTGTAGTTGTCGACGTAGCTCTCGGTGATCTGCTGGACGTCGACCACGTCCGGATCCTCGGCGACCAGCGAGTCCTCCAGGTTGGCCGCGTCGGCGAGGTTCTCGACGATGGCGCCGATGCGCAGCACGCCACGCTTGGCGCTCTCGAGGTACTTGCTGTCGCGCACTGCCGCGGACTCCTGCGCCAAGTGTTCGAGTGACGTGTGCAGGGTGTTCAGGGGGTTGTTGATTTCGTGGCGGAGCGTGCGCGGCATGCGTTGCAGGAACGTGTTGTGTTGTGCGAGGCGGCCGAGCATGCCCGAGACGCTCCGGGCCAAATCGCCGATCTCGTCGGCACTGGTCATGCCGCTCGCCACCGCATTGGCCCGGAGACGCCCGAAGTCGTCGATCGCAGCAGCCGTCTCCTGGCGCAGCCGCCGGATGCGCCAGGTCAAACGCCCCGCGAACACGATCAGGCAGAACAACACCACGAGGAAGCTCGATACCGCCACGAGCGCGATCTTGTCGATGGACTCGCGCTGGAAGAACAGGATGTCGTCGATGTTCCGTTCCACGGCGATCAGGCCGATGACCGCGCCACCGGAGATGATGGGGTGACCAGCGATGATCGTCTCGATCTCCCCGACGCGCCGGCGCAACGCTGTCGACTCCCCGGCCAACGCCGAGTCCGTAACCGCCTTGAGCGGCGTCTCGGCACCGTCCACGGCCGGCTCCGGCTGCTCGCGTAGCAGGCCGCCGAGCGCGTCGCCAGCAGCCGCGAGCCAGCCCATGGCGCGTGCCTCCCAGGATCGCTCGGTCGCCGCTTCCGTCATCCGGTAGCTGCCAACTTCGGCGCGGATGACGCGTTCGGCGTCGATCACCCGGATGAGGAGGTCGGCATACCCGAGGCCTTCGAGGATCTTCACCGTTTCGGGCGAGCGCACGGACACCAGCCCGAAGGTCTCACTATTCCGGGAAGCGGGCAGCGTATGGGTCACCGCACGGATAGCCCTTGAGTCGGGGTCGTCCACGTCGACGAAGGCGAGGCGGAAGACGCGGATCGGGCCGGCCTGGTCGTCGATGCTGGTGCCGAAAATGTCGAACGGGGCGCGCAACTCCAGTGCGTAACCGGCCTCCGTCTCCCGGACGAAGCCCTGCACGCGTGTTTCCGGCGGGCCGGCCAGCGCGGCGTCGGGATCCAGGGCTTCGGCGAACCGCCAATCCGCGTCCATCCAGAAGGCCGTCGTCTGGCCGGATTCGGACAGCATGACCGCGATGCGGCCGTCCTCACCGTCGCCGCGGACGAAACTGAGCCGCAGTTGGTCCGCATTGTCGAGCCGCAGGTATCCCGTGTCCCGGTAGACGCGGCTGTCGTCGACGACTTCGACGTAGATGAAGAGCATGTCGCGGCGATTGCCGAGACTCAGCGCGAAGGAACCATCCTCGCCGGGAGGTCCGAACACCGACGGCTCGGAAGGCGGCGCGCCCCAGTCCGCAACCCGGCCGTCGAGACGAACCGTTCCCACGATCGGCGGCGCGACCAGCGACTCATAATCACCCCGGTCCGGAAGGTCGGCGATGAGATCTTCACGACCGTTGAAAACCGTGGCGATGTTCTTGGCGGTCAGGAGTTGGTCGTGGGACTGCATCTGGGCCAGTGCGCGGCCAACCTCGTCCAAGGCCAGGAAGGACAGCCACGGCACCAGGACCAAGGTCAGGGTGAGCGCCAGGAGCATCAGCTTGGTACCCAGGCGAAGGCCACGAATCCGACGCTCTCGACCGGCAATGCGAAGGCGCAACCAGCGCCGGATCGGGAGGCGCGGCCGGATCGGCGTGATCACGACGACCAGCGGTAACCGAAGCCGTATTCGCTCTTGATGCAGGCGAATCCGGGGTCAACCTTCTCGAATTTCTTCCGGATGTTGCGCATGTGCGTATTGATGGTGTTGTTGGTCACCAGGGATTGCATGGTGGCATTCATCAAGGTCTGATAGCTCACCGCATGCCCCGGAGCGCGCACCAGCTTGGCGAGCATCCTGAACTCGGTGGCCGACAGGTCGATGCGCGTGCCCCGCCAGGAAACCAGGAGGGCATCCTGGTCGAGCATGAGGTCGCCGACCTGCTTGGCCGTCGCGCTGCGGTTGTCCACGTTGGCACGCACTTCGTGGATGCGTAGCAGCGACGATATGCGTTCGGCGAGGTAGTCCAGCGTGATGGGCTTGGACTGGTAGTCCCACGCACCGAGTCTGAGGCCCGATATCTTGTCGACTTCCTTGACACGCTCGGTCAGAAAAATGACGGGCAGGTTCGGGTTACGCGTCAGCAGGTCGCGGCACAGCTCGAACCCCGCATCGACCTCTTCGCCGAGAATGATGTCCAGCACGGCCAGGTCCGGCATGCGCGCGTCGAATCCGTCCAAGGCTTCCTGGCGACTGGCGTATGCCGCCACTTCATAGCCCTTGGACGTGATCGCGTCGCTGTAGTTGGCGCGCTGGTCGGGATCGTCCTCGACAATGGCGATCAGCTTGGGCATCGGACGATTCTAACGCGTTAGCTTGCCTAACGCGTTCGGCTCTGGGCCGCTTAGACTGACGGCCATTGCAGCGGCCCAAGGTGTCAGAGGAACCGTGCGCATAGTGTGCACCACAGGACCCGAGTCCACGGGCAAGACTACGTTGTGCCGGGCGCTGGCGAGGCGCTTCGGCGTCCCGTGGCTCGCCGAGTATGCGCGCGAACACCTGACCGCATGCACGGGCCGGGCGGACGCCTCTGCCGCGACGAGCTATGACCGCGAGACCGTGGCCACGATTGCCCGAGAGCAGTGGCGGCGCGAGCGCGCCTTGCTGGAGAGGACCGAGGGCCCCGTGGTCCTCGACACCGACTTGGCGGTGCTCTTCGTCTGGTGGCAGGAGAAGTACGGGCCGGTGCCGCGGTGGATCGACCAAGCCTGGGCAGGGCAGGCGCCACGCCTCTACCTGCTGTGCCGCCCGGACATCGGCTGGCGCCCGGATCCCTTGCGCGAGTCGCCCCACGACCTCGACCGGCTCTTCGGCATCTACCGCGACCTGCTGAACGAACGGGGGTTGCAGTTCGTCGAGATCCACGGCACGGGCGATGCGCGAACGGCTGCTGCGGTGCAGGCCGCCGCGCCGGTTCTCAGCGCGGATACACGATCGCCCGGCGCATCGCCATAGCCTGCTCGACGATCTCGGGCCGGTCGTTGCCGGCCCCGATCTGTGCCGCGGCCCAAGCGTACTCGCGGATCCGGTACGCGCAGACCGTGTCCTCCAAGCGCATTGGCGTGGCGTGCAAGGGGCGGGTTTGGCCGGGCGGTGTCGCCGCGTATGCGGCGGCGCAGGCGGCGAGTTGGGTAGGTGTCCACTGCAGGCCGTGGCCAAGGCCCACGAGGTCGAAGAGCCGGTCGTTGTCGCCGGCGAACTCCCAGTCGAGCGTCCTGAAGCGCGTTCGCCCCGCCTCGGCGTTACGCGAACCACGGATCACGTTCCACGGATTCAGGTCGTTGTGGCAGCCGCGGTGCTCGGACGCGGACCAGGCGAGCTCTCGGAAGCGGGACACGACGTCCGGGTCTGGGCGCACCGCGTCGGCGAGGAGCGTCTCGATCTCGGCTTGATAGTCGTAGCGCCGGATCCCCGACGGAATCTCGGCGTGCAGTTCCGCGAGATAGCGACCGCCTTCGGCCGGGCTTGGCGGGCTCGCGGCCAGGATCTCACCGTCGATCCACCGGGTCAGCATATGACCGGTCAGCGGGTCGTAGCCGACGACGTCCGGAGCCCCGGCGATCGCAAGGTATTGCCGCTCACGGGCCCGAGGCTTGGCGCCATCGACGATCCGCAGAGCGTAGCGCGTGCCGCCGATGTCGAGCCGGTAGTTGCGATTGCTGTAGCCACCTGGCAGGTACTCGATGCGGCAGCCGGCGCGCGCGGGCCAGGCCGGCAACAGTTGGCGCGCCACCGCCAGCACCTTGTCCCGATCATGATCCACTTGCCAAACCCTTCGCGTCGAACAGGATCGCCTTCAAGCGTACAATGCCCGCCGCATTGTTCCGAAATCATGGACCGGAGGCGACGGATGGACATTCGCTACGTCGACAGTGCCCCCCGCAAGCTCGCGAGTTTCGATCCGGAGGTGGATTTCGAACCGGACGACATCGCGCATCTCGCCGAGCTCTTTCATACCCCGCTCGACGGCTCCTACAACTGGGACTACCGGGTTGCCGACAACCGGATCAAGCGCCTCTACGAGCTCGGCAAGGAGCTCAACTGGAACGCCAGCACGGCGATCGACTGGGGGCAGAACCCCGACCACGGCGACCAGCCGCCGCTGCCCCCGGATGCGGCCGACGAACTGATCGAGGGCTACCCTTGGACCGGCTACCGGCCCTTCGACGAACTCGCCACCCGGGACAAGCTGAAGTTCATCCGCCACGACTTCACGTGGTCGCTGTCGCAGTTCCTGCACGGCGAGCAGGGCGCCTTGCTGGTGGCGTCGCAACTCGCGTCCTGCGCGCCGAGCTTCAACGCCAAGCTCTACGCGGCCTCGCAGACATTCGACGAAGCGCGCCACGTGGAGGTGTTCAACCGCTACCTGCAAACCAAGGTCGGCTTCGCGTACCCGGTCACGCAAGGCCTGAAGGACCTACTCGACAAGATCCTCACCGACCAGCGTTGGGACCTGAAGTTCATTGGCATGCAGATCATCCTCGAAGGTCTGGCGTTGGCGGCCTTCCACGTCGCCCGCAACGACACCGACGACCCGGTCTTGGACGAACTGCTCTACCTCGTGATTCGCGACGAGGCGCGCCACGTGACATTCGGCGTCAACTATCTCGAGGAGTTCATCGCAACCTTGTCGGACGAGGAACGTGAGGCGCGCGCCGAGTTCGCCTACGAGGCCTGCATCGTCAGCCGGGACCGCCTGATCAGCAACGACGTCTTCCGCTATTTCGGCTGGGACGTCGAGGACGCTCGGGGCGCGCTGGTCGAGCGCGGTCTCAACGCCGACTTCCTCAACATGCTCTATGCCCGGATCATCCCGAACCTGAAGCGCATCGGCCTCCTGACGGATCGCGTGCGCCCCAAGTTCGAGGAGATGGGCGTGCTCGACTTCGAGAACCTGGCCACCGACGGCGACATCGACTGGCGGGCGCTGGAGCGTCCGCTGGACGTGTCAAGCGCCTCCCGTACTCCATGACCCGTACGCCAGAGCGAGGTTGAGCGAACGGCGGCGTGGACGTCACGTTTGCGCGTTTCGTTGCCGCGCTGCGCAACGCCGACGTCCGCGTCTCGCCAGCCGAGACGTTGACGGCGTTCGACGTCGTTCGCCGCGTCGGAATCGCCGATCAGGCCCTGCTGAAGGACTCGCTGGCCTTGGCGCTCGCCAAATCGAAGGCCGAGAAGTCGCGCTTCGACGAAACGTTTGAGCGGTTCTTCTTCCAACTCGCATTCCAGGAACCCGCGAAGCGCACCTTCCTCGCCAAGTTCGATGCCGAAGCCGATCGGCAGGCCGCGCTCGAAGCGCTCCGGGGCGAAATCTCAGCGGAACTGGTCGATGCCGTACGGGCCGTGCTGAACGATGATCGCACCGCTCTGGCGGTACGCGTTCAGCAAGTTGCGGACGCACTCAACATTCACGAGATCAGCAGTTTGCGTGAGAAATCTGTGTTCTCGCGACAGATTGCGGATGCGCTGGCCGTTCCGGAACTGGATGCGTACGTCCAGGGACGGGACGCCGTGGCTGGTGGAGGTGACGGCGGTGGTGAGATCTCGGACGATTTGCGGGGCTTGCTGCGCTACCTGCGCCACTATTTCCGTGAAGAGATCCGAGCCTACGTCGATGCCCAGTATCGGCTGCATGCCGACGCATCGGGCAAAAGGGCGATCCTCGAGGCGGCGCTCAAGTCCAATCTCAACCAGCTCCCCCAGGCCTACCACGATGAGGTTCGCCGGGTCGTCAAGAAGCTCGCCGACAAGCTGGCCAAGGAGCACCGTCGCCGGGCCCGCCAAACGGACCGGGGCGTTCTCGACCTCAAGCGCACGTTGCGGAGCAACGTCGCCTACGACGGGTCGGTGTTCGACCTTCGGTGGCGCCAGCAGAAGCGCGAACGGGCGACGGTATTCGTGCTCTGCGATGTCAGCAGTTCCGTCGCTCGGGTTGCCCGCTTCCTGCTGTTGTTTCTCTACGAGCTCACCGACGTGCTGCCGAGCATCCGGGCGTTCGCGTTCTCGAGTCGGCTGGGCGAAATCACCGACATCATGCGCGCGAAGCCGTCGGAGGCGGCGATCGAAGAGGCGCTGTTCTCCTGGGGCAAGGGCAATACGGACTACGCTCGCGCCTTCATGGACTTCCGCGAACTCTGCGCGATGGAACTGAATGCGCGCTCGACGCTGATCGTGCTCGGCGACGGCCGCAACAACTACTACGACCCGCGACCGGACGTCTTCAAGGAACTGTCGCGGCGCGCCAAGCAGACCTTCTGGCTGAACCCGGAAACGCGCGATCAATGGCGAGAGGGCGACTCGGAAATGCGCCGCTACGCGCCGCACTGCTTCCGCGTGGAGACCTGCAACAAGATTCGTGACATCGAGCGCTTCGCGGATCGGCTGCTGGTTGCGGCGCGGTGACCACCACAGCGGGGACGGCCGACGCTAAGTACCGCCGCCCTGCCCGGTGCCGAGGTCCGGGCAGCGGATGTTCTCGCGTCGTGTGGACGGGCCGCCCGGGACTTGTACCTCGAACTCGTTGACGCCTGGGTAGGCGGCAGCGAGATTGGGCCGGGCGGTTCCGCCTTCGGTGGCGTCCGGCTCCGATATCCTTGGGCGGATCGCCGCCTCGAGGTTCACGTCGTCCAGCACGCCCCGGGCCCGGAACAGCCGTGGAAAGACGCAGTCGACCCGCCGGGAGCCGCGATTGATGCGTAGCGAAGAAACTCCGACGCCGCGTTGACCCATGGCGCGGCGACAGGCCATGCCGCCGGACTCCCGACCGAAACGCCGCACGTACTCGGCGACCACCGTGTCGAACTGCTCGCCACACTCGTCGCGCCCATCGCAAAGCGATTCCTTCGTCTCACGCAGCATCTTCGTGGCGTCGGGCTTGAGATGGCCGTCGGCGGCGACGCCGAGCCAGCCGACCGCCTCTGTCCAGTTCTGCGGGACGTGCTCGCCGCGTCCGAGCATGCTCGCCGCCCAGAACTGGCTGTCCACATCGCCGTAGCGGGCACCCATCTGGAGATAGGGCCACGCGGCGGCCTCCTGTCCATCCACGAAAAGGCGTTTGCCGCAATCGACCGCCAGCGCCACGAACTCCATGTCATCGAAGGACATCTCGGACGGTGGGATTCGCTCCGCGATGACCGTGACGTCCGCTTCCCGCTCATCGGCCTCTTCGGTGTAGCCGGATGCGGCGAGCATCACCGCCGCAAGGACCATCGCCTTATGCAAATCCACACTCAACCGTCCATGGAACAGACACCACAGGGAGCATAGCGACCGGCGCTGGTTGTTGCACAGGAGGTCGGCGGGGCTTTGGGCCGAAGGTGGGCCTGCGCACAGCGGAGCGCGACGCAGGGCCAGCCGTGGGGCGCTCAGTTCACCCCGACCACGTAGCTCATCGTCGGGCCGATCTCTTCGTGCAGGACAAGGTCCGCGATGCCATCGAGCGGGGTGGGTTCCCGATTGACGATGACCAGCTTAGCCCCCAGCCGCTTGGCGTATTCCGGAAAGCCGGCGGCAGGATAGACGACCAGCGACGAGCCGATGACGACGAACATGTCGCAAGCGTTGGTCGCCTCCTGGGCTTCGGCCATGGCCCGTTCGGGCATGGCTTGACCAAACGAGATCGTGGCCGTCTTGACGATGCCGCCGCAACGGCTGCAGGGCTCGACACGGCCGAGGGTTTGGTACTGCGCCTTCAACTCCGCAAGTTCGTATCGGGCCTCGCAGGACAGGCACTTGGCGTAGCGCGTATTGCCGTGCAGTTCGATGACCTGGGCATCAGGAACGCCGGAGTCCTGGTGCAGGTTGTCGACGTTCTGGGTGATGACCGCCGTGGCCTTGCCGTGGGCGATCAGCTTGGCCACAGCGAGGTGGCCCTTGTTGGGCTTGGCGTCGGCCCAGTTGCTGTCCTTGGATTCGAAACGCCTTCGCCAGGACTCCTGGCGAACGTCATCGGAGCCCACGAACTCCTGGAACTCGATCGGCTTGATCTTGTTCCACAGGCCGGTGCCCGGACTGCGGAAATCGGGAATCCCGGACTCCGTGCTGATCCCGGCGCCGGTGAAGACGACGATCCGCTCGGCGGCGTCGATCATGTCCCGGAAGGCGTCCAGGTCGGCTATGCGTTCGGCGTTCATCGGTCCAATGAAATCCTCAGGCCGGTTGCTAGATCATGCATCACGAAAGGCCGCACGTGCATCCATGTGTGTACCTAGGCGCATGCGCAGTCGGTCGAAGGCCGTCGGTCGCGGCAACGCTTGGCGGACGGCGATCACTCGACGTGCGCCCTCGCGCGGCGAACAGGTAGCCGTGTCCACCTCGACGTCGTATTCGCAGTGCTCATGCACGCGCACGTAGTGGGCGGCGGCTGTTCCGGGGAACCGGCCCGGCCGCGAACGCTCGCGCAGGTTCACCGTATCGAGGTCGCAGCGGACGCCGACAAACACGACCTCGAGCCCGGCCAGGGCCGCGAGGTAGTCCAGCAGGAAGGCACGTTCGAGGAGCAGGTCGTCCACCACGACGTCGACGCCGCTGACGGCAAACGCAGCGATCGCACGCCGCATGCCGCGCAGGACGGCTACTCCCACGTCTCCGAACTGCAGCTCGGTGCGTCCATCGCGCGGGATGACGTTCAGGCCACGGGCTCCGGGTTCGCCGGGAGATGAGTTCATGCCGCGGTACTTGCCGGGCATGCCGTCGCGGAAATGGTCGAGGGCGATGCACTGGATCGGCTGCGGGCTGGCCTCCTGGATGGCCTGCGCGAGCGTCGTCTTGCCGGCGCTCGAACAACCGTTCAAGAGGATGATCGAACCAGCCATTATTCGGATTCCTGCCACGGCGGGTCGTCACCCCACGCGGCGCGGTATCGCGCGGCGAAGTCGCGGCAGTCGTGGTTCTGTGTGCCTCGGGTCTCGAGTGCCAGCGCGGCGGTCACGCCGCCGGCGCGCACGGCGCTGCGGGTGTCGGCACCGCGCAGAGACGCGTGCAGGTATCCGGCGCGAAAGGCGTCACCGCATCCCGTCGAGTCGACCACGCTGGCGGGCGCCGCGCGCTCGCGGCCGGACTCGCCGGTCCGCGAGACCCATCGGGCGCCGCGCTCGCCCTCGGTGACCATGAGCAGATCGAGTTCGTCGACAGCTTCCCCGGTTAGGTCGCGGAGGGTGTCGTGTTCGTACTCGTTGACCACGATCGCGTGCGACAGGGTCACGAGTTCACGAGCGCCTGATGCGTCGAAGTCCGTGAGGTTCTGGCCCGGGTCGGTCAAGAACGGGATACCGGCTTCGCGCATGGCCTTGGCCGCGGCGATCATGTTCGTCGGAATATCGGGGGCGAGAAGGGCGAAGTCAAAGCGCCGGCACCCGGCGTGTCGGTCCCGCACGAAGCGGCGCAGCGGTGGCGCGAGGTCGTGGTGTGCGGCGGGCCCACCGAAGAAGCCGGTGAACTGGTTCTGCTCCCGGTCCGTGAAGATGAACCCGTGGGACGAGTAGGGGGCTTCGACGAGATTCACGCCGGAGACGTCGATGCGGTGGGCGTCAAGGTGTCGCGCATAGTCCTGATCGAAGTCGAGGCCCACGAACACGAACGGCGTCGGCGCCTCGCCGAGCGCTTTCAGCGTGTAGGCGATGTTCATCGCGCAGCCGCCGAACCGCCGCTCGATCCTCGCCAGTTGCACGGACAGGTTGATGCCGTCGTGCTTCGGCAGCCGGGAGAACGTGCCCGGGTACTCGCCCACGTAGTCGATGGCCAAGGTGCCGGTGAGCAGGATGCGTTTGGGCACGGCTGGCGTGATGGCCGACTCCCGTCGAGTACACTGACGACGGTTTATCAGTTCGGGAATGGCGCGTGCAAGCACTTGTTGGCGTCGTCGCGCTCCTGGGCCTCGCGTGGCTCTTGAGCGAGCGCAAGCGCGAGGTTCGCTACGTGCAGGTGGGCGTTGGCCTGGCGATCCAGTTCGCGTTGGCGTTCCTGCTTCTGAACGTGCCGCAGGTTCGCGATGCGCTGTTCCTGGTCAACCACCTGGTCAGGGCGATCGAGACGGCGACCACGGCGGGCACGTCGCTGATGTTCGGCTTCCTGGGCGGCGATCCGGCCCCATACGTCCTGGAGGAGGGCGCCGCCGCGACGTTGCAGATCTTCGCGTTCCGAGTTCTGCCGCAGATTCTCGTATTCAGCGTCATCGTCGCGCTCCTGTGGCACTGGCGCGTATTGCCCTGGGTGATTCGTGGCTTCGCTTGGGCGCTGCGCAAGACGCTCGGCGTTGGCGGCGCGGTGGGCGTCGCCGCAGCGACCAGCGTATTCCTCGGCATGGTGGAGTCGCCGTTGGTCATCCGGGCCTACCTCAGAAGCCTGTCGCGGTCCGAGTTCTTCGTGGTCATGACCTGCGGCATGTCCACGGTCGCCGGTTCGATCATGGTGATCTACGCGACGGTGCTATCGCCCGTTGTCGACGGCGCCCTCGGCCACGTTCTCATCGCGTCGGTCATCAACGTGATGGGGGCCGTCGTCGTCGCGCGGATCATGGTGCCGGAAGACGCGGTCGGCGTTGCCGGCGACCTGGCGGACGACGCGCTCAGCTACGGCAGCACGATGGATGCCGTGAGCCGCGGCACGCTGGACGGGCTGCGCCTGGTGGCGAACGTCGGCGCGACGGTCATCGTCCTGGTTTCCTTGGTCGCCCTCGTCAACTACGTCCTGGGCGCGATCGCCATCGACGACGCGCCACTGACGCTGCAACGCATCGTGGGCTGGCTATTCGCACCGGTCGCGTGGTTGATGGGGGTTCCTTGGACCGAGGCCAGCACTGCGGGCACTTTTCTCGGCACCAAGGTCGTTCTCAACGAGTTGATCGCCTATCTGCAGTTCGCCGAAACGGGCGACAGCCTGTCGTCGTCGACGCGCATCATCCTCACCTATGCGCTTTGCGGGTTCGCGAACTTCGGCAGTCTGGGCATCCTGATCGGCGGCGTGGGCGCGCTGATACCGGACCGTCGCGACGAGTTGCTGCGGCTCGGGCCTAGGGCGGTCTTGGCGGGTACGCTCGTCGCGTGCCTGACGGGTACGATCGCAGGCTTGGTGACCCGCGTCTAGGCGCGTCGCCGCCTCAGGGAGCGGACCCAGCCCTCGACGGCGGTCACCACGTGGTCGATCGCCTGGTCGTCGATGTCCAGGTGGATGACCCAGCGGGGACCCGACACCTGGATGCCGGCGGCGGCCAGGTAGGCCGCCATCGTCGCATCGGTCGCCTCGACGAAGACCATGTTCGTGCGCTCCTCGGCATGCAGGTCGAGACCGCGCAGGCGAAATGCGAGTGTTCGAGCGCGGCGGTGATCTTCGGCGAGTCGGTCGACGTTGTTTTCCAAGGCATGCAGACCAGCCGCCGCGATCACGCCGGCCTGGCGCATGCCGCCGCCGAGGACCTTGCGCCAGCGCCGCGCGCTGTCGACGAATGCCGAGGTGCCGCACAGCACGGAACCCACCGGGGCACCGAGGCCCTTGGACAGGCACAGGGAAACGGAGTCGCAATGGCTCGTGATCTCCGTGGCGTCCACGCCGAGCGCGACGGATGCGTTGAAAAGACGTGCGCCATCCAAGTGGAGCTTGAGACCGAGCCGGTCGGCCACAGCGCGCGCCTCGCCAAAGTAGGGCGCCGCGACGGCCCTCCCGGCCTGCGTATTCTCCAGGCACAGCAGGCGCGTCTTGGCGTAGTGGAAGTCGTCCGGCTTGACGAGGGCTTCCACGGCGTGGAGTGGCAACGTGCCGTCGTCGTCGAAGGCGAGGGGCTGCGGCTGGATCCCGCCGAACACCGCGGCCCCGCCACCCTCGTAACGGTAGGTATGGGCATCCTGGCCGGCGATGTACTCGTCGCCCCGGCCGCAGTGCGTGAGCAATGCGGCGAGATTGGACTGCGTACCACTCGCCAGCAGCAACCCGGCTTCGAAACCCAGTCGTTCGGCGCAGGTTTCCTCGAGGCGGTTGACCGTGGGATCCTCGCCGTAGACATCGTCCCCGACCACAGCCTCGGCCATCGCCGAACGCATCGCGGCGGACGGCTGGGTGACGGTGTCCGACCGCAGGTCTATGGGCTTGCGCGCCATCGAGCGATCATGCGTGCGGTGTATGAATGTCCACCGCCGCGCAGCGGCGCGTCGTCAGTTCCCGGCAGCGAGGGACCAGGCTGCACCCGTCTGCTGCGCCGAGTCGATGATGTGCACGATGGTCTTCGTGGTGGCGTCCGGGTGGGGCTGGATGATGACCGGCGCCTCCGGGTTCTCGGCATGCAGCCGCTCGATGTTCGCGCGCACGGAGCGGATGTCCACATCGCGCTGCGCGATGATGACACGGTCCCGGTTGGTGATCCGCACGACGATGCTCTTCTTGTCGGGATCAACCGTTTTCGGCTTGTCATCCTCGGGCTGGTTGACGTCGAGGCCGATCTCCTTGACGAACGTCGCCGTGACGATGAAGAAGATGAGCATGATGAACACGACGTCCAGCATGGGCGTCAGGTTGATCTTGCTCTCCTGACCTTCCCCGCGCGCTCTCGATTTGCGCATTCGCCAATCCCTCCGTTAGCAGCGGCGTGCGTCGAAATGGACGGTGAGTGTAGTGCAACCGTCAAGGGCGTGCTAGCGGAGCGAAACCACGCCCAAGGCCGAAACGCCAGGCCGCGACGTCAATCGCTCGCGGCGCGGCTCCGTGCGAGCAAGTGCTTCATTGGGCCAGCCCAGACGAGCACGCAGAGGACAAGCAGGACCAACGACACCGGGCGATCGAGCAGGAACGCCCACGACCCGTCGGCGAGGAGCACTGTACGCCGCAGGTTCTCCTCCAGCATGCCGCTCAGGATGAAACCGAGCAGCAGCGGCGCCAGGGGGAACCCGGCCAGACGCAGGGCCAAGCCTGCCAACGCGAAGGCCAACATCAGGAAGATGTCGAAGCTGTTGAGCGACGTCAGGTAGACGCCAAGCAAGGAGAACACGATCACGAACGGCACGAGGACCCGGCGGCGCAGGTAGACGATGCGCGAGATGTACGGAATCAACGGCAGGTTGAGGGCGAGGAGGACGACGTTGCCGATGAACATTGACACGATCACGCCCCAGAACATGGTGGGCTCCGCTTCGAGCAGGCGCGGCCCGGGTTGCACGCCGTAGCTCAGCATGACGCCGAGGAGGACGGCGGTGGTGCCGGAGCCGGGAATGCCGAGGGTCAGGAGCGGGACGAACGATCCGGTGCACGCGGCGTTGTTGGCCGATTCCGGGGCGGCGATCCCGCGCGCCCCGTCCGTCGGTTCGCCGCGGCGAAAGCGCCTTTGCAGGTCGTAGGCGAAAAAGCTGGCGAGCGTCGCGCCGGCGCCGGGCAAGACGCCCACCAGGAATCCGAGGACGGAACTGCGACCCACGGCGGGCGCAACGGCGCGGGCATCCCCGGGATGCAGACGGGCATGGGCGAACCGCGTCGGCGCGGCGTCGTCATCGCCGGCGAGGACCATGCGGAACGCCTCCGCCAGGGCGAACGTCGCCATCGCGACGAGAACGAAGCTCAATCCATCCGTCAGATCCAGTCGCCCGAACGTAAACCGCTGGACACCCGCCGACTGGTCGGTACCCACCGTGCCGAGCATGAGGCCGACGAGCGCTGCGGCGAGCGAGCGCAGGACCTGTCCGCGGTCGGCGAAAGCCGCGATGCTCGACAGCGCGAACACCAGGATGAGCGTGTACTCCGGGGACTGGAACGCGGTGGCGAGCGCGGCGAGGGTCGATGCGAACAGCAGAAGCGCCACGGCACCCACGACGCCGCCCGCAAACGACGCGTAGGCGGCGAGCGCCAGAGCCCGGCCGGCTTGACCCTGTCGGGCCATGGGATAGCCGTCGAACGATGTCGCCACCGTCGATGCCACCCCGGGCGCGTTGATGAGGATCGACGACGTCGAGCCGCCGAAGACGGCGCCGTAGTAGACGCCGGCCATCATGATCATGCCGGCGGCGGGGTCCAAGGAGTAGCTCACCGGGATCATGAGCGCGATCGCGGTGATGGGACCGAGGCCGGGGAGCATGCCGATGAGCGTGCCCGCAAGGCAGCCGGCGACGACCCACGCGAGGTTGCCCGGGTCGAGCGCCGTGGTCAGTCCGGCGGTGATCCCTTCCCACATCTCTAGGGAAGGTCTGATCAACCTCGGTTTCGCGCCGCGAGTGGGTGTCGGCGGCCTG
>JAPOYV010000047.1:136520-147509 GCA_026706385.1 Gammaproteobacteria bacterium | reverse complement strand
TAGTAGGCGTTCACCCAGGCGCGCGCGGCGTCCAGGCTCACGAACTTGAAGCACAGCGAGCCCATGCCGCGATGCGCCGCGTACTTGATGGTGTCCAACTGGGAGCAGGCCACCCACAGCGGCGGATGCGGCTTCTGCAGCGGCTTCGGCACGACGGCGCGCAACGGGAACTTGAAGAACTCGCCCTCGTACTCCCAGCCGTGGTTCCAGAACATGGGCAGGGTGCAGCGGACGGCGTCCTCCCAGATGTCGCGCTTGTCGCGGAAGCGCAGGTTGAAGGGGTGCAGTTCCGTCACCGATGCGCCTTCGCCCAAGCCCAGCTCCACGCGGCCGTCGGAGACGAGATCGAGCGTGGCGATCTTCTCGGCGACCCGGGCCGGGTGGTTGGTGGTCATCTGCACGATGCCGTGGCCCAAGCGGATGTTCTTGGTGCGCTGGCTGGCGGCCGCAAGGAAGACCTCGGGTGCCGAGGAGTGCGAATACTCCTCGAGGAAGTGATGCTCGACCTCCCATGCATAATCGAAGCCAAGCGCATCGGCCAGCTCGATCTGCGTGAGCGAGTCCTTCAGGAGCTTGTGTTCGCTGTCCGGGCCCCAGTCGCGTGGTAGCTGGTGCTCGTAGAAGATGCCGAATTTCATGCCTTTGCCCCTCTTGAAGGTTCTATCGCTCTGCGTCCGCCCGCCGACAGGACGCCTTGCGCTCGGTGGCTTCGACCATGTGGTCCGCAGCGGCGAACAAGGCAGAGTCGTCCCCGACGCAGCCGTGCCGATCGTCTCCGGCTGCCTCGCCGATGGTGCGCCAAGACGCCCGTAAGTCGCAAGACGGGCGCGCGTCGAGTTCCACGAGTCGCATGGCTTCGAAGATGTCGACCGCTTGGCTGCTGCTGCCCCTGCCCTCGCACCGCCAGCCGCCTGGGCGATGGGCCACGTAGCGCCGGGTCTCGGAGTTGAACTGCAGCCGGGAGAGCGCCTCGCGCTGCGGATTCTTGGCCCAGAGAGTCAGTTCGTAGTGCGGCATGGTCTGGTACGCCTCGTCCCGGGCCTGCGCGCGTTCGACCCGGTCGACGATGAAGTCCTGGACCATGTAGACGAGGATGGCGAACGACGCGGCGGCGAAGACCAGCGTGGCGATCCGTACGGGCTTCGGCGGCAACGTCAGCGCCGCCAAGGTCAGCAGGAGCGCGGCGACGATGGCGCCGGTCAGCCCATGGGAGAGGATGGTCAGCCCGTCGACGACCGTCGGCGCTGCCGGTTGACGGGCCGCGAGCAACGCGCCCGCGGCGAACCCCACCGGAGCCGCTGCGAGGGCGGCAGCAGCGACGCGGAACGACCGACTCGTTCCGCGTGCTGCCATGGCGAGTCCTACCTAGCCCTTGATCGCTTCCAGGACCTTGAGCGGGTGGTCCGCAGCCTTCGGGACGCGGCGCCAATGCTTGACCACGTTGCCGTCGGGTCCCACCCAGACCGTCGAGCGGATGACGCCCATCCGCTTCTTGCCGTACATCATCTTCTCTCCGTAGGCATCGTACTCGGTCATCACCTCGCGCTCGGGGTCGGCAAGGAGCGTAAACGGCAGTTCGTACTTGTCGCGGAACTTCTGGTGCGAGGTCTCGGAGTCCGGCGAGATGCCGAGAACGACGGTGTTGGCGTCCTGGATGTCCTGCCAATGGTCGCGGAAGCCGCAGGCCTCCTTGGTGCAGCCGGGCGTGTCGTCGCGCGGGTAGAAGTAGACGACGACGTTCTTGCCCTTGAAGTCCTTGAGAGAGACCGTATTGCCGTCGGCGTCGTTCAACGTGAACGCCGGCGCGGCCTTGCCTTCTTCGATCGCCATGAAGTTCGAGCTCCGATAGGTGGTGAGGACGATGGCGATTCAGTTTACCCGCAACCGATGGAGGCGAACCATGCTGTACAAGCAGCGTGGCGACTGAGAGGATCAGACTTGCTTACTCCTGCTATAGTAATGTTTAATTCTGTTAGACATCGTTATATAAAGGTATATGAGATCGAAACCGTATCCTCCGTCCGTGCAACGAGCGCTACGGAGCCTCGGCAGCGACATCCGCATCGCCCGCAAGAAGCGTCGCATGCCAACGGCGGATTTCGCGGCCCGTATGGACGTTTCGCCGGGCACTCTCGCGCGCTTGGAACAGGGTGACGCCGGCGTTTCGGTGGGCGCGTTGGCCATGGCCTTGCTTGCGCTCGGAGAACTGCGCCGCCTGGATGAACTGATCGACGTCTCCAAGGACGACACGGGGTTGCTGCTCGACGTCGACAGTCTCCCGAAACGCATTCGGCGCCGGTCGGCGCTGTAGGCTGGCCCAGCATGGCCAAGACCACCTTCCGTGCGACCGTGGTGATCGGCGAAGCCCTTGCGCCGGTCGGCGAGTTGGTCTTCGAGGCCGACGGTCGCCGACAGACCAGCATGTTCCGCTACGCCGATGCTTGGCTGGATAACCCAGCGGGATATGCAATCGCCCCAGCGATGCCGTTGTCCACCACCCCTTTTTTCACTTCCGCGACGGCGGAGAACAGTCGAGCCGCGCTACCGCTGCCGGTCGGCGACGGGACACCGGACTCGTGGGGCCGCGGCCTCATGCGACGGGGCGAGCGGCGGTCGTTGACCGAGTTCGACTACCTTGTTGGCGTCGATGACAGGACACGCCAAGGCGCCCTGCGCTACCTGGACGCGGAAGGGCGGCCGCTGGCGCATTCCTGGCCGCCGGTGCCGCGCATCACGGAACTCGAGGATCTGCGACGACTGGCGAGCACACCCATCGAGAATCTGGACGCGGCGTCGCGGTCGCGCCTCATAGGCAGCGGAGCGTCTGTCGGTGGGGCACGGCCCAAGGGTTGCGTTGTCGATGCCGACGGCGCCTTGGCGATCGCGAAATTCACAACGTACCAAGACACCGCGCCGATCGAGCGCGTGGAGGTCGCGACGTTGCGTCTTGCGGCCGACGTCGGCATCGATGCCGCGGCGGCGCGTCTTGAACTCGGCAACACAGACCGCCCCGTCGCGATCATCAAGCGGTTTGATCGTCGTAGCGCTGCACGGTCACGGCCAGCGGATCGGGTCCCTTACCTCTCCGCCCAGTCGTTCATTGGCGCGGCCTTGGCGACCGGAGGTTTCTATACCGACATCGCCGATGCGCTGCGGACGCACGCCGCTAGCCCAAAGACGCAACTGGCGGAGCTGTTTCGTCGCATCCTGTTCTCGATACTCGTCTCGAACAACGACGATCACTTGCGCAACCATGGGTTGCTGCATGTTGGCGGCGGCCTTTGGATGCTGTCGCCCGCCTTCGACATCAACCCCCAGCCTGAGCGCACGCGGCATCTTGAAACGGGCATCAGCGAGCTAAGTGGCCACCAAGCCTCAATCGAGGCTGCTCTTGAGGCCGCGCCGTTCTTCGACATAGACCACGACCAGGCCCGGTCCATGCTCGGCAGCATGGTCGACCTCATTGCCGGACGCTGGCGTCAGCGGTGCCGGGAAACGGGCTTGAGTGCCGCCGAGACCACGCGCTATGCGCGTGCCTTCGACCACGAAGAGACGAAGATTGCGAGGCGGCTCGCGAGGGTCTGACATGGGTGCCGCTGGGCCCGGCATGTCCGGTTGGACCGCTCAGCCCGACACAGCCCCTTCCCCCCGCCGTGGATCAAACGCGTCCCTGACGGCCTCGCCGACGAAGATCAGCAGCGTCAGCATCACCGCAAGCGTTGCGAATCCCGTGAGCCCGAGCCAAGGCGTCTGGATGTTCGCCTTGCCCTGCGCCAGCAGTTCGCCCAGGGAGGCCGAGCCGGCCGGGAGGCCGAAGCCGAGGAAGTCCAAGGCCGTCAGGGTGGTGATTGAACCGTTCAGGATGAAGGGCAGATACGTGAGGGTCGCCACCATCGCATTGGGCAGCACGTGGCGGCGCATGATCGTTGCGTTGCTGACCCCGAGCGAGCGCGCCGCTCGCACGAAATCGAAGTTCCGTGCGCGCAGGAACTCGGCGCGCACCACCGAGACCAGCGTCATCCAACTGAACAGGACCAGGAGCCCGAGCAGAACCAGCGGTCCCGGCTCGACCATGCTCGAGAGGATGATGAGCAGGAACAGTACGGGCAGGCCAGCCCAGATCTCGATCATGCGCTGGCCGATCAGGTCCACGTTGCCGCCGAAATAGCCCTGTACCGCGCCGGCGGCGATGCCGATGAGCGATGCGACGAGGGTGAGCGCGAGGCCGAAGCTGACCGACAGGCGGAAGCCGTAGAGCAAGCGCGCCGCCACGTCGCGTGCGCCGTCGTCGGTGCCGAGCCAGTGCCGAGCCGACGGCGGCGCAGGGGCGCCTTCCTCGGTGAACCAGTCGATGGTGTCGTAGCTGAAGCGGATCAGCGGCCAGACCATCCAGCCGCCGCTGTCTTGGACGAGGCCCTGGACGTACGGGTCTTCGTACTTGGCTTCGGTCAGGAACTCGCCGCCCAGTTCGTGTTCGGTGTAGGAGAACAGGACGGGAAACCACAGTTCGCCGTTGTGGCGCATGACGATCGGCTTGTCGTTGGCGATGACTTCGGAGACGAGCGAGATGCCGAATAGCGCCAGGAAGATCATGAGCGAGTAGTAGCCCCGGCGATT
This sequence comes from Gammaproteobacteria bacterium, assembly GCA_026706385.1. Taxonomy (GTDB): domain Bacteria; phylum Pseudomonadota; class Gammaproteobacteria; order Pseudomonadales; family Azotimanducaceae; genus VXYL01. Next base: position 142,892 of record JAPOYV010000047.1, on the reverse strand, counting down.
GGCGCGGAAGTTCGCCAAACGGCGGCGGGTCAGCGGGGTCAATGAGCCCATGGTCGTCCCGGCGCGTCGTGGCTCAAGAGAGCGCGACCTCGAACAGCCGCTGATAGTCTTCTGCCGAACATGGGCGGGGGTTCGTGAACGTGCAGACGTCCTTGGCGGCGTGCGCGGCAAGGCTCGGCGTCGCGTCGGGCTCGACACCCATCTCGCGTAGGCCCGCAGGCAATCCGAGCTTGGCATTGAGCTCTCGGATGAACTCGGCCGGATCGGTCTCGGTTTGGCAGCCCATCGCCGCATTGAGCCGCGTGTATTTGTCTCCCACGTGATCGCGATTGAAGTCGAGAATCGTAGGGAGCAGGACTGCGTTCAAGGTCCCGTGGTGCAGCCGGAGCTTCTGATCGGCTCCGCAGGCGTGGCTCATGGAGTGGACGGAGCCCAACCCCTTGCTGAAAGCCATCGCGCCTTCCGTGGCGGCCATCATCATGTGCCATCGGGCGTCCTTGTCGCTGCCGTCCTGAACGGCTCGCAGGAGATTGCCTTCCCGGATTCCCCGCTCAATGCCATCGCAGGCCACCGCTTCCGCGGGCGGGTTCACCTCGGGTGAGAGCAGCGCCTCGATGCAATGCGTCATCGCGTCCATTCCGGTTGCCGCCGTCAGCCGGGGCGGCAAGCCAATCGTCAGGCTGGGGTCGCACACGGCGGTGCGCGGGACCAAGTGGCGGCTTGCAAGGATCAGCTTCTCGCTATTGGCCATGATTATGACGGCGCCACTCGAGACCTCGCTCCCCGTGCCCGCCGTGGTGGGAATGGCGACAAGCGGAGCGACGGGACCGATCTTCGCCGTGCCACCGAGACCCGCCGTGTACTCGAGCAAGTCCCCTTCGTGCGTCACCGCCAGCGCGACCGCCTTCGCTAGGTCCATCGAGGAGCCGCCGCCTAAGGCAACGACCCCGTCGCACCCCGCCTGCCGATACACCGCGGCCGCCTCTTCCACGGCCTCCTGCGTGGGGTTCTCCGGCGTTCCGTCGAAGATCGTCGGTGCCCGCTCGTTCCCCAGCGCGCCGGCCAGTTCCGAGACCAGTCCCAGGTCGACGAGTCCCCGGTCGGTGCAAAGCAGGGGGTGCTCGATCCCGTGTTGCGCCAACACCCGCCCCAGCCTCTGACTGGCACCGTGGTCGAAGATCGTGTGGGTCAGATAGGTCAGCGTGGCCAATGTGAATACCCCCTTGAGTTGCGTGGAACATGAGGTTGCGTGGACCCGTGTCCTCCGGGACGGTACAGGAACCGCGCAATGAGCTAAAGCGCTAGAGTGGCACTTGGCTTCCAGCGCTCGGTGATATGTTATAACATTTCGTTTGAATCGTGCGGCGGGGTACTACACTCAACGCAACGTAGGCAGCTCGCGCGGCCGACTGGCGCGCGGAGTACCTCTTTCGCTTGGGGACGGGCAATGAAACATAGAACACTGGCTTCACTGGCCGCGATGCCGTGGCTGGCGGCAGCGGCGCTCGCCGGACAAGCCCCGGCGGAGGAGGAGGGGGCATTCATCGAGGAGGTCATCGTTCGGGGCGACCGCGTCGAGGAGACCATTCCGCTGGACCTGCGGCAATTCGGCAACCGCGTGGAAGTCATCACGGCGGACGAACTGCAGCGCGGCGGCTTCAACGACGTGGCGAAGAGCTTGCAGATGAAGGTGCCCGGACTCTACCTGGCACCCAAGAACGGCGCTTTCGACTACGTTGGCTGCTCGCTGCAGGGCTCGCGATGCCAGGACATCCTCTGGCTGATCGACGGCGTCCGGATCAACAATCGGCTGTACAACTCCACCAGCCCCTTGGACACGGTGCCCGCCCACATGGTGGAGCGCATCGAAGTGCTCTACGGCGGCCAAGGAATCTTCTACGGCACACAGTCCGTCGCCGGCGTGGTGAACATCGTGACCAAGTCCTTCTCGGACAGCCCCGGGGGCCGGGTCGGACTTGGCGTGGACGGCAACGACGGCCGCCACGCAAGCGTCGACTACCGAGCATCGTCTGGCGGCCACCGGTTCGTGGTCTACGCCTCGAGCGACGAGGCGGGCGGGATTCAGCCGTACAAGGACGACGACATCCAGCCGAGTACCACTGATCGGGACCGCAGCTACGACGTCACCATGCTCGGTCTGAAGTACGCCTACGAGGTCAGCGAACGCGCGCGCCTGTCGCTGCAATACCAGCATACGGACGCGGAGCTTGATTTCGCGCGTGCCTATCTCAACTACGACACGTTCAACGCGCGCGACGAGGACATCGTGACGCTCAAGTACGACCTGCAGGCGACTGACAGCATCGGTCTGTTCGTCAAGGCGTACTCGCACACCTGGGACACCAACTACACCCGGATCTACAACGTGCTGGACGACAACGGGGCCGTTACGGGCAACCGGCGGACCGTGAACGACGGCTCGTACTGGGGCTACGACGACTACGGGCTGACCGCCATGGCACGCATCGAAACCGGGGGTGGCTTCGACTTTGCCGCAGGGTACGAACACCAACGCTTTTCCGGCAGCGACGACGTCCTCCTGATCGCGGACCAGACGGAATCGGTGAATGCGTTCTTCGGTCAGATCAGGACCAACGAGGATCTCCTCGCGCGGACGCGGATGGCGCTTGGACTCCGGCACAACAGTCCGAGCGGCGACGGCAAAGTCACCGTGGGCAACTTCAGCCTGCGCCACGACTTCACCGATTCGGTCTATCTGCGTGGCAGCGCCGGCACCTCTTTCCGCCTGCCCGACGCCTGGCAGCTCTACGGCAACGACCCCTGCTGCACCATGGGCAATCCGGACCTGGAAGGCGAGAAGAGCCGCAACGTCAACGTCGCCATCGGCGCCAAGAGAGGATCCGGTCTGCGCTGGGAGGTCATCGGCTTTCAGCGGGCGGTCGATGACCTGATCGGCGTCGTCGACGGGATGCGCGTCAACACCGATCGGACCGTGGACTTCGGCGGCTGGGAGTTCAACCTGGCGTACGAGTTCGCCCCGGACTGGACGGCCGGTTTCAACTACGTCGCTACGAGCGCAGAGGCCGAAGGCGGAAGCGAGCAGATCACCGACGTGCCGGAGAGTACCCTCAAGGCCAGCTTGAGTTATCGGGCGGCCAGCTCCCCGGTCGAGCTTGTCCTGACCCTGCTGAACGTGGGAGAGCTCTACGATTCGGTCTCGGGCGGCATCGGCCGCGTGGAGCACGGCGGCTACACGGTTCTCGATCTCGGTGGCGCCTACCGTTTCGGCAACGGCGACCGGCACCGCATCGGCATCCGGCTCGAGAACGCCCTGGACGAGGAATACGCATCTTCGCTCGGCCGCAGCTTCAGGGACGTGGACGGCAGTTCGTACCCTTATGCGAACCTGGGAACGCCCCGGACGTTCCACGTCGCCTACACGTTCCGCCTATAACCTGTTCCGGTCGAGTCGGTCGCACGGATGGTGGGAACCAATCCACCAGCTGCCTACTGTGGCTGCAGAGCCGTTGGCGCATGATCCGACTCCTGTTCCTTGCCCACCGCGCCTCTTGGATCGAAGGGGAACGGCGCCATGGACAAGGCGTGGACAACCCGCCCGCGCCGTGCCACGCGCGGACGCCGGTCCGGATCAAGCATACGTCTCGGAGGAGGCGGCATCTGCTTGCGCCCCGGCGTCGCTTGACGTCGTCGGGCGGACCGACGCGGCGCAGTACCCGCACTGGAAGAAACATCGCCCTATTCATCGGGAGTCGGGATCGATCGGCCGCGATCGGATCATGGCCCTATTCACTGCGAGTCGGGACGGATCGGCCACGATCGGAACATCGCCCTTTTCGAAGCGGCCGGTGGCCCCATGGCGAGGTCGCACCAACCGGGCATTCGCGGCACGCCGTCGGCCGGGCTGGGCTGCATGAAACGGGCGATGTTCCGCTGCCGTGCGTGGACAGCCTCTGCACGGCCGAACCGTACAAGACCGAGGGGACCCCTCTCCCGGCGCCTTGCCGGCCGAACAGTGACGACGCCGCCGAAGGGGTTGTCCACGCTTTGGCCATCGCGCCGGTCCTGCGGCACCTGGCGCGGCTGGGCAAAGGGTGGGCAACCCCAGACCGAACTTGAAAAGGGCGATGTTCCGCTGGAGGGGGAAGCGGCGGATCCCGTCGTCGATGGATTCCGGCTGGAGATGATGGCGGGGACGCCGGTGCTCCGACTGATGGACGGTCGCCGTCAGCACACGGCCGTCTGGGTGCATCGAGCCCTCGATGATGTTCACGAAATCCGCCACGCCGTCACACCTCCCTGGGCGTCGAGCGCGGCCAGCCCCCGCCCGTCTGGCCGCCAGTAGAGTTCGGCGACGACGCCCGCCACAACTGCGGCCCCCACCGGACCACCTTCGCCGTCTCTGCGAAGCGACCACACGACCACGGCGCCGTCGCGGCCTCCCGAGGCCAGGCGCAGCGCGCGTCGAGCGAAGGCCAGCGTCGTGACCGGTTCAACATGAAAATCTAGAACGCCGGGCCGCGTGCCTTCGGGCCCGGTTCCTTGGAAGCTCCAAACCGTCACCGTGTCGCCTCCGCCGGTGGCTAGGAGAATGCCCGCGTCATCGAAGGCCAAGGCCGACGGTTTGCCGAGATATCCGGACATCATGGAGTCCTGACCGGTCGAGCGGCGCCAGAAGTGCACGGAGTTGTCCTGGCTGCCGCATGCCACGACATCACCATCCGGGCTCAGTGCCATCGACACTAGGGAACCCTTCCAGGCGAGCTGCTGGCGAAGACTCCCGGTGGACGCGTCGAAGAACGCCACGCGACCATAACAGGCCGTCGCCAGTTCCAAGGCGCTGGACCAAGCGATTGCGCTGACGGTGCTGGGGTGGTCGTCAGAGCGCCAAGCTTCTCGGCCGTCTGCACCGTAGACGTGAACCTGTCGGGAGCAGGAGGCCGCGAGCCATTGGCCGTCAGGCGACCACGCGACGTTGTCCACCCAGCCGGTGCCGACGTCGATGGCCTGCGTTGGCTGCCCTTCGGAGACACCCCAAACAAGGACGCGTCCGTTCTGGCCAGCAGTGGCGAACGCTGTTCCGCGCGGGTGGATCGCCATCGCCAGCACGCCGCCATCATGCGCCCCATGCCGCGTCCAGGCGCTTCGGCCGGACTTGCCGTCGAACGCGTGGATGCCGCCTGCCGCGTCTGCGACGACCAACGCCGCGCCGCGGCGGGTCCAGCCCCCGGCGATGGCGTAGTCGTCGACCGCCGCAGACCAGCCGCGGCGAAGAACGCCCGTCGCGGTGTCGACACTCAAATCAAGCACGCCTCGAACCCCTGCCGCATGCTCTCTTCGTCGAGGTTGCGGCCGATGAAGACGAGCTGATTGCGCCGGGGCGAGTCCCCCCATAGGCGATCCGGCTGGCCGTCGAAGATCATGTGAACCCCTTGGAAGACGAAGCGACGCGCATCGCCCGCGATGCTGATGAAGCCCTTCATTCGGAAGATGTCCACGCCGTGCTCACGGAGCAATTGGGCAAGCCAGGCGTTGAGCATCTCGGAATCGACGTCGCCGTCCGTCTCGATCGCGATCGAGCCGACTTCGTCGTCGTGCTCGTGCTGTGCCACCCACGTGCGCTCGCCCGCCGGGGTGATCGGCGCTCCGTGGGCGTCTATCAGTTGGAGATCGAACTCCTCCGCGGTGTGCTGGGCGTAGAGGCCAAGGTGCGTCGGCGTGTCGACCTCTAGGAAGAACGACTTGCGCCCGAGTGAATCGAGCTGCAGGTTGACGTGCTTTCCGAAAGGGGTGCTTTCCCCGGGGTGAATGGGCAGCGCGGTTTCGGCGTAACGCCGCACACACCATTCGGCACCGTCACGGAGCGCAGCGTCATCCGTGCTCTGCTCGGGCACGACGACGAGCGACATCGCCGGATCAGGTCCGTCGGCGAGACTGAGTTCGTAACGGCCGCTGTCCAGCGAATAGACACCGGTCCACTCGAACGGGTACTCCGGCTCCAGGAAGGTTGGACGACGCTCGAGCACCTGATCTAAGTCGAAGGCACCGAGGTTGAGTACCGTGTCGACCGCGACGTCCGCCCGCTCGCTCCGTACGACCTGCGCCATTCGGTTCATGTCTCGGAGCCGCGTCTCAAGCCTGTCGAGCGCCTCGTCGTCGACGAGGTCCGTCTTGTTGAGGACGAGGATGTCTGCGAAGGCGATTTGCTCCGTGCTCTCGTCGCTTCGGCCGAGCTGTTGCTCGATATGGGCTGCATCGACCAGCGTGACGATCCCGTCAAGCGAGAACTCGGCGCGAATCTCGTCATCCATGAAGAAGGTCTGAGCAACCGGACCTGGATCGGCGAGCCCGGTGGTCTCCACCAGCACATAG
>JAPOYV010000047.1:0-136510 GCA_026706385.1 Gammaproteobacteria bacterium | reverse complement strand
CAGGTCTCCGCGCACCGTGCAGCAGATGCAGCCGTTCGACATCTCGAAGATCTCTTCGTCGGCGTCGATGACGAGCGCCTGATCGATGCCGACCTCCCCGAACTCGTTCTCGATCACGGCAATGCGCTTGCCGTGCTCCTCGCTCAAGATCCGGTTGAGCAAGGTCGTCTTGCCGGAGCCGAGGAAGCCGGTGAGGATGGAAACGGGTACTTTGGGCTGCGTGTTCATCGGGTTCTCCTTCAAATGCCTTTGGTCGTGTCGGACCTCGTTCGCGGTCGGTTGGTTGGCTCTTGCCACAAAGGAAGGCAACGTTATAACGTAACATTACTCAGTGGCAACGCGGAGATCCGTCCCATCGAACCCCTACCGACCGAACCTCAGCCCTGTACCGATCCCGACTGCCGCGGGCAGCACGCGCCGGCTGAACGCGTTGCGTTGGCGGTTTCCCTTTGCGCCGCGCGCGGAAGCAAGCTGACGACGCTTAGGCGGCAAGTCCTGGAGTTGCTCTGGGAGAGGGGGCGGCCGACGGGCGCCTATGCCCTGATCGAAGCGCTGGAGCTCAGGTACTCGCGCCCGTTCGGGCCGCCCACGGTCTACCGCGCGCTGGAGTTCCTCATCTCGGAACGGCTCGTCTCGAAGATCGAAAGCCGGAATGCGTACATCCCCTGCGCGCATCCGGAGCGGCAGCATGAGTGTCTCTTCTTCATCTGCCGCATCTGCGGCGCGTCGACCGAGTTGGAGGATCCGCGGGTCGTGCAGGTGCTCGCCGAGGATGCCGCGGCCCTGGGATACCACGTGACGCGAAGTGTGGTCGAGGTGGAGGGCGCCTGCCCGAAGTGCATCCCGGCTGGTGCGGCGTGAACGGCGCGAGTGGTCCCATGGAATGCCTGATTCTCGATGTCCCATCGCACTGTCTGCCGGTCGTGGAAAAGGGAGCGCCGGCCCGATGATCCGCAGGAATCCGCGCGGCGACCTCCCTGTTGTCCATGACAGCGCCTATGTCGACCCAATGGCCATTCTGTGCGGTCGCGTGGTCGTCCACGCCGACGTCTTCATCGCACCCTATGCCGTGATCCGCGCCGACGAGGTCGACGCGAACGGCGACATGAAGGCCATCGTCATCGGTGCCCAATCGAACATCCAGGACGGTGTGGTCATGCACGCCAAGTCCGGAGCGGCAGTCACCATCGGCGAGCGGACTTCGATTGCACACCGTGCGATTGTCCATGGCCCCTGCTCGGTCGGCGATGGAGCGTTCATCGGTTTCAATAGCGTTCTGTTCGACTGCGCAGTGGGCGAAGGCTGCGTCGTGGGCCACGGCGCCGTGGTCGAAGGGTGTGACCTGCCCGCCGGTTTCCACGTCCCCGCCACGCAGTGCATCGGCGCCCACACCGGCATCGGCAACCTGGAACGGGTCACGGCCGAGCACTCTAGGTTCTCGGAGGACGTCGTGCGCACCAACAACGCCCTCGTCCATGGCTACAGGCGTCTAGCGGGTCTGCGTTCCATCGAGAGCCCTGCAGGACCCGACGACCCGGAACTTCCCGACTGATGCGTAGGCTGATGGGGACCAACGACAGCGCCGCAGGGACTCCGCTCGGGCGCGCCGTCTCGCCGCTAGGCGGCGGCGTGCTCGCGCAGTTCCTCTGGGCGGTTCCCCTCGCGATCTTCCTGTGGGTTGCCGCGGCCTGGGCGATGGGGTGGCTGCCATGACGGTCGTCTTTTCCCTGCACGACGTCACCCTGGGATACGACCGCCATCCGGCGGTCCATCACCTCACCGGGAGCTTCGCAACCGGCTCGTTGACGGCGGTTGTCGGCCCCAATGGGTCCGGCAAGAGCACGTTGCTCAAGGGACTGATCGGGCACCTGCCGCCGCTTGAGGGCCGCTTGGAGCGCAACGGACTTCGCCACAGCGATATCGCCTACCTGCCCCAGCAGGCTGAGATCGACCGCAGTTTCCCGATTTCGGTGATCGACACGGTGTTGCTGGGTCACTGGCGGACGATCGGCATGTTCCGCTCGGTCACGCGTGCCCAGTGGCGGAAAGCCGAGGGAGCGCTACGGGCCGTCGGCCTCGATGGCTTCGGTCGACGCCCGATTGCCTCTTTGTCAGCGGGGCAGTTTCAAAGGGTCTTGTTTGCCCGCATGTTGTTGCAGAACTGTCCGGTGATTCTGCTCGACGAGCCGTTTACCGCGATCGACGCCAAGACCGCGGCCGACCTCATGCGGGTGGTGGTGGGCTGGCACGGCGAAGGACGGACCGTTGTCGCCGTGCTGCATGATCTCGAACAGGTACGGGAGAACTTCCCGGACACCTTGGTGATGGCCCGGGAGCCGGTTGCCTGGGGGGCGACTGCCGAGGTGCTCCGGGCCGAGCACCTCTTTAAGGCCCGACAGATGGCGGAGGCGTGGGACGACCGTGCCGAGGTCTGCCGCCGAGGCGGGGGCTGATGGATGCCCATGCCGCGTTGATCCAGCCCTTCGTCGAATTCGGGTTCATGCGCAGGGCCCTGGTGGCGTGCCTGGCGCTCAGCGTCGGCAGCGGCCCCGTCGGTGTGCTGCTTGTCTTGCGCCGGATGAGCCTCGTCGGCGATGCCTTGAGTCACGCCGTGCTGCCTGGCGCGGCCATTGGTTTCATGATCGCCGGGCTCTCGCTCGTGGTCATGAGCCTGGGCGGATTCATCGCGGGTCTCGTCGTGGCCACCCTGTCGGGTGTCGTCGCGCGCGTGACGCCTCAGCGCGAGGACGCGAGCTTTGCCGCCTTCTATCTGATTTCGCTGGCGCTTGGGGTGCTCATTGTCTCAACGCGCGGCAGCAACGTCGATCTCATGCATGTCCTCTTCGGGACCATTCTCGCTGTCGACGACGCGTCGTTGCTGCTCGTCGTCTCGATTGCGACGCTGACGCTCTTCACACTGGCCGTTATCGGCCGGGGGCTGATTGTCGAGTGCTTCGACCCCGGCTTCCTGCGCGCCGTGGGCGGGCCCGGCGCGGTCGTTCATTTCGTGTTCCTGACGCTGGTCGTCATGAACCTTGTCGCCGGTTTCCATGCACTCGGCACGCTGATGGCAGTCGGCTTGATGATGCTCCCGGCGGCGGTGGCGAGATTCTGGGCGGGCGAGGTCGCCACACTCGCCGCGGCGAGCAGTGCGATCGCCTTCGCTTCGGGGTATGCGGGGCTTCTGCTCTCCTACCACGCAGACCTTCCCTCCGGACCGGCCATCATCCTGGTCGCCGGCGGCGTCTACATGGTCTCGGTGGTCGCGGGGCCGCGTGGCAGCTTGTGGGCGCGGGTCATGCCGCGCCAGCATCTTGAAGCTTGAACGGCAGCGGAGGAGACACATGTACCGTCTCTCTCGCCGCTCATGGCTTGGAGCACTTGCCGTGCTCGCTGCTTCGGCGTCTCGAGCCCGGTCAGCCGACAGGCTCAACGTCGTGGGCACGTTCACCATTCTGGGAGATATGGTGAGAAACGTTGGCGGGGAGCACGTCGCGCTCACGACGCTGGTCGGTCCCAACGCCGATGCCCACGTCTATGAGCCGACCCCGGCGGATGCCCGCACGCTGGCCCGGGCGGACCTCGTTGTGGTCAACGGCCTCGGCTTCGAAGGCTGGATCGACCGGCTCGTCAAGGTGTCCGGCTACAAGGGGCCCGTTGTCGTGGCGAGCGAGGGAGTCGCTGCGCTGACCGTGGAAGGAAACCAACCCGACCCGCACGCATGGCAGGATCTCGCCAACGGACGCCTTGATGTCGCCAACATCGCTCGCGCACTGGCTGCGGCGGATCCGGCTCACGCGGACGAATACCGTCGACGTGCTGAAGCCTATGATCGCGAACTGGCGACGCTCGACCGGGACATCCGCGGCCAACTGGGCGCCTTCCCCCAGGATCGGCGCAAGGTGATCACCTCGCACGACGCGTTCCGGTATTTCGGGCACGCCTACGGCATCGACTTTCGCGCCCCGGTCGGTCTTAGCACTGAAAGCGAGCCGTCGGCCGGCGAATTGGCCACCCTGATTCGCCAGATGCAGGATGAGGGCATCCGCGCACTGTTCGTCGAGAACATCACGGATCCGCGTTTGGTGGAGCAACTCGCGCGTGAAGCCGGCGCCGTCATCGGCGGCCGGCTCTACTCCGACTCGCTATCCGGCCCCAATGGCCCGGCGCCGACCTATCTCGACATGTTCCGCCATAACGTTGGCGAAATCGCCAAGGTTGTCATGGGCTGAGTGGAGATGGCCGTGCGACCTCGGCGCGCGGCGAACCGTGGCCTTCTGCGAAATGCCACGGTCACCTCCGGGCCTCGAAATCGATGCGGGGATCGACCAGCGTGTAGGTGATGTCGCCGATCAACTGCAAGAAGAGTCCGATGATGGTGAACAGGAACAGCGTGCCGAACATCACCGGGTAGTCGCGCGAGATCACCGCCTCGAAACCGAGCAGTCCGATGCCGTCCAAGCTGAAGATGACCTCGATCAGCATCGAGCCCGTGAACAGGATGCCGATCAGCGCTGCGGGGAATCCGGCGATGACGATCAGCATCGCGTTGCGGAAGACGTGGCCGTAAAGCACGCGTGACTCGCTCAAGCCCTTGGCGCGGGCGGTCAGGACGAACTGCTTGCTGATCTCCTCGAGGAAGGAGTTCTTGGTGAGCATTGTCAGTGTGGCGAAGCCGCCTAGGGTCAGCGCGCCTACCGGCAGCGCGAGGTGCCAGAAGTAGTCCTTGATCTTGCCGAGCGGCGAGAGTTCCGCGAAGTCATCGCTCACGAGGCCCCGCAGCGGGAACCAGTCGAAGTAGCTGCCGCCGGCGAAGATGATGATCAGCAGGATGGCGAGCAGGAACCCCGGCACGGCATAGCCGACGAACAGCACGGCGCTCGTCCAGGCGTCGAACCGCGTGCCGTCCTTGACCGCCTTGCGCACGCCCAGCGGGACCGAGATCAGGTAGATCAGGAGCATGGACCACAGCCCGAGCGAGATCGACACCGGAAGCCGCTCGAAGAGGAGTTCGAGTACAGGCCGGTCCTGGTAGAAGCTCACGCCGAAATCGAGCGTGATGTAGCCGCCGATCATCTTGAAGAAGCGCTCATGGAATGGCTTGTCGAAGCCGAACTGCTTCTCGAGGTCGGCCAGGAGGTCCGGGTCGAGGCCGCGCTCCGCGGGATTGCGGCCGCCGCCGTCCATCACGTTGCTGCCGCCCATCTCCATGGTGGTGCCCGCGGCGCGCGTGCTCAACGCGCCACTGGAACCCGACATCATCTGCTCGATGATCAGATCGATGGGCCCGCCGGGCGCGAGTTGCACGATCATGAAGTTGATCAGCATGATGCCGAGCAAGGTCGGCACCATGAGCGCCAGCCGGCGCAGGACGTAGCGGCCCACGCTTTCCTACTGGTCCTGCGCGCGTTCGAGGTACGCGGTCACGGCGGCGTCCTTTTCGGGCTCGATCCACCAGGTCTCGGGGAAGGAGTGGTGCCGGTAGCGCGACGATCTTGCGGGCCGGCCGAAACGGTCCCAGTACGTCCAGCGCATGCCGCTCTCGATCTGGGTGGGGACCATGTAGTAGCCGTGCAGCAGCACGCGGTCGAGGGCGCGCCCGGTGGCGTACAGCTCTTCTCGGTCATAGGTGGTCAGCGCACGGGCGACCAGCGAGTCGACGGCGGCGCTGCGAATGCCCGCCCAGTTCAGGGTGAACGGCGCATCGGCGCCCGACGAGTGGAAGAACGACTTGAGATAGGTGCCGAGGGTGGGCGTCGCCCAGTAGGTGTTGATCGCGGCGTCGAAGGCGAAGCCGCGCAGCCGGCTGCGGAACTGTGTCGGGTCAACGGTGCGTACCGAGGCATCGATGCCGAGCCGCCGCAGCGCGGCCATATACGGTAGCGCGGCGCGTTCCTCGGACGGGTTTCGGGCAAGGAATTCGAACGTGAACTGCTCCCCCGCTGCGTTCACGAGCCGTTCGTCGACAACGTGCCAGCCCGCCTCGGCGAGGAGGTCCTGGGCCTTCAGCATGTTGGCGCGGTTGAGTCCGAGGCCATCCGACGCGGGGATTTCAAGCGGCGTGGTGAAAAGCTCGGGCGGCAGTTCGTCGCGGAACTCCGCCAGAAGTTCGAGCTCGAGACCGCGCGGAACGCCTGAGCTTTCCAGGTCGGAATTGTCGAAGAAGCTATCGATGCGCCGGTAGAAGCCGAAGTGCTGGACGCGGTTGATCCACTCGAAGTCGTAGGCATAGAGCAGCGCCTTGCGCACGCGCCGGTCCTTGAACTTGTCGCGGCGCGTATTGAGCACGATCGCCGCCGCCATGGCCGTGATGTTGCGCCGCTCGGCGAGTTCGAGGATGAAGTAGCCGTCGTCCCGGGCGGGGAAGCTCTCGTAGGATGTCGCCCAGTCCTTGGCCACGCCCTCGCCGCGGAACGTGACGATGCCTTTCTTGGCCGCCTCGCGGGCCACGGTGTTGTCGCGGAAGTACTCGAAGACGATGCGTTCGTAGTTGTATTTGCCGCGCACGCTCGGCACGTCCCAGCCCCAGTAGTCGTCGACGCGCTCGTAGACGATCCGGCGCCCGAGTTCGAACTCGGCGATGCGGTACGGTCCGCTGCCGAGCGGCGGTTCGACGCTGGTCTTGGTGATGTCGCGGTCCGCCCAGTAGTGGGCGGGCAGGATGGGCAGGTGGCCGACGCTCAAGCCCGCGGCCGGATTCCGAAACGCCGGGTCGGTGATGTAGATCTTGACCTCGCGCTCGCCCACCTGCTCGGCGCGGCCGAAGTGGGCAAGCCCCGTTCGAATGGGTGCCGAGGCGTAGTTCACGACGAAGTCCACCGTGTAGAGGATGTCGGCGGGCGTGATGGGCACGCCGTCGTGCCAGCGCGCATCCGGGTGGATGCGCACCTTGAACCAACTGTAGTCCGGTGCGGCTTCGAGTTCGCCGAGCCGAGCGTACTGCGCCGAGGGGTCGTCGTCGCCGGGTTCCAGTATGCGGTCGAAAAGGTAGATGCCGGCACCGACGAAGCCGTAGCCGGAGGGGTTGATGCCTTTCTGGATCCACGGGGTGAAGCTGTTGTACGTGCCGACGACCGGCAACACCAGTTCGCCGCCGATGGGCGCATTGGGGTTGACGTAGTCGAAGTGCGTGTAGTCGGGCGGATAGCGAAGCTCGCGGAAGAACGAGAAGCCGTGGTGGTAGCCGGGCCCGGAGGCGTCGTACGACACCTGTTGGCTCGGCACGTCGGCGGCAATGGGGATGCAGAGTAGGAGGACGGCCATGCCAAGAGCCCTCAGCCGGGGAGCGCGAGGGGCCCGCCCCTCGCAAGAAAGAGCCCTCAGCCGGGAAGCGCGTGGCCTTGGGGAGGAGCCGGCGCGCGGCTGGCGGCCCGCGCCGGTGCTGAGGGAATGCGAAGTACCGGACACGGCTACGGGGCGCTCGCAAGGAATGCAGTTGATGGACAGGACGGTCGCACGCCGGTGCCCGTGCCGGGGTCGATGTGGGTGTCGGTCAGCGGTCACCGGTCTGTCGTCGCAACCGCGCTTCGAGCGCCGCAATGCGTTCCGCGGCCTGTTGCGCCGCCGCCTTCTCTCGCCGGTACGCCTCCTCGATTCTCCCTGCGTAGGACTTCCTCGCGACCACGTGCTGTGGTTTCGGCTTCGAGCGCTTCGGCGAGCTCGACCGGACCGCGCAGGTCCTCGCCGGTCACCGGGTCGCGGATTCGGAACACGCCGTCCGCCACACGCAGTTCCAAGCCGAGCACTTCGCTGGGATAGGCGATGCCGCCGCCCGGCATGAGAGCGATGGGTTCGTAGTGATCGCCGGTCAGCTTGAAGCCCTTGAGTGGCGGCGGATCGATGTAGGCATCCACGGGATCCAGAATCCAATACTCTTGGACGCCCATGCGTTCGTAGATGGTCTTCTTGGCGCCCATATCCCGGCGCCAAGTCGACCCCGAGAGCACCTCCAGGATGAAATCCGGCGGCTTGCCTTCGTCGTATGTCACGTAGGAGTCCCTTTTGCGATTGGGCACGCCGAAGATCACGAACACGTCCGGTGCGAGCCTGTCCACGATCGGTCTGCCGTCCGCGTCGAGCAGCACCTCGCCGTGCTCGTCCACTCGCAGGTAGTGCACGAACATGTCGGCATGCACGGCGACGTCCGCACGGCCTCCGTAGTGGCCGCGCAGGCCGTAGAAGGCGTAGCCGAGCGGCTCGAGCTGGTGGTCGCTCTCAGCCAACGGCTCGTCGTCCTCGTAGGGCAGTTCCGCCTCGGTCGGAAGGTGCCACGCGGGGTCGATGCGCGGGAGGCGCGGGAGGTCGCGGATGGCGGGTTCGGCCATGGCCATACTCCGTGGTGTTCCGCCGCGAGCCAAGCCGCTCGCCCGTGGCGTGACGGGGCGACCGTACCACAGCGGCGGCGTCGGGATGCCGGGTGCGCATCGGAGCTGCTCACGAGACGATGACCGCTCCATGCTGCTGCTCCACGATGGACGGGCGCGATGGCAGATGCCTGCCATGCAACAAACACCAAGCGGAGCGTAGCGACCGTTGGTGGTTGTTGCATGGGAGGTCGGCGTGGCCTTGGGCCGGAGGCGGAGCCGGTGCCGAGCGAACGCGAGGTACCGGACACGGCTATGGGGCGCTATTCTGCTTGTAGGAGATCGCCCTTTGGTCTTCAGGGACTTGGCTTCACCGGGGCGGTGCCCTATTCGTACCGTCCGCGAATGTCGGCAAGCCCCGCGTCGAGTTCCTCCCTTGCCAGGTACCGACCGCGCACCATCACCGCCTCGATGGCGCGACTGTTGTCGATGTCCGCCAGTGGGTCGTCGCGCAACACGACCAGGTCGGCATCGCGTCCGGGCAGGATGCTGCCCCACGTTTCGCTCATCCCGTAGAACTCGGCGGGCACGGTCGAGCCGGAGGCGATGGCTTCGAAGGGGCTCATCCCCGACGCCACCATCGCGGCCAGTTCGCGGTGGATCGAGAAACCGGGCGTGTTGAAGATCTGCGGCGAGTCCGAGCCGAGCAGGATCGGTACACCGGCGTCGTGCGCGGCCCCGATGAGGCGCTTGCGCAGGCTCAAGAACCGAGCCGCCGACTCCGGCGTGAATCCGCGGGCCGAGCCGGCCACGGCGCGCGAGTAGCTCTGCCGCAAGTTGCCGGGCAGGTAGGCGTATTCCTCGCGGGCTTGCTGCGTGGCCAGGTCCCCGGCGACGTTCTCGAGCAGCGTCTCGGTCGGCACCACGGCGGCGCCGGAAGCGGTCAGCGCGGCGATCAGGGCCGGTATCCGACCACCTTCGACATCCGGCACGAGGTCGGCGCCGAACCAGGATCCCTGTCGGTCGGCGAGGCGCGCCGGTGCAACGAGCGTCTCGACGAAGCCGTCGAGGTGATCGATGGTCTGCTGCTTCGCCTCGAGGCTGTCGATCAAACCGACGGCGCCGGTGACATGCCCGGCGAAGGTGATGCCCGCCTCGTTCGCGGTCTGCGCGACGGCGTGGAAGGCGGCTTCGGACAGACCAGGATGGATCTTTAGGAAGTCGTAGCCCGCCGCAAGCTGGTCGCGTACGCGCTGTTCCGCGGTGGCCACGTCGCGCACGCTGCCGCCACTGAACGACGGTCCGGAAATCATCAGCGCGGGCCCGAGGACGTCGTGAGCGGCGATGGCGTCGCGCAGTTCCAGATGGGTTGGATGGCCCATCATCCCGCGCGCCCGCGTGACGCCGTTGGCGACCCACAGGAACAGCACGTCCTCGCGATAGCCCGGGCTGTCCATGCGTGGGACGGGGACGTGCGCGTGCATTTCCGTGAGGCCGGGGATGACGTACATGCCGTCGAGATCGATGGTTTGGGCGTCGGGGGACGCGGGACCGGTGGTGAACGTTCCGTCGCGGACCAGGATGTCGAGCGACTCGTACGTCGGACCCGAGTCCATGGTGAGCACGCGGGCGTTGGTCAAGGAGAGATCGGCGCCGTCGGTTGTCGCAGAGAGCATTCCCACGACCAGGGCCAAGAACACCTTGCGCATGGCAACCACCCCTCATCGGCGGCACGTACGGCTTACAACGTACACCGAGTCGCTTTTCTGGTTCAATTGCCGTCTTGAGAGTGAGGTAGAACCTTAGGATGGCCGAGCGACAGTTGACGTTCACGGAATCCGAGCTGCTCTCCGACCACGACTACGCGGCAGCGCACGTCATCGACGGGCAACGGCTGCACGGCGGCTTCGACGCGTCCGGCAGCTACGTGCCGCCGCGCTCGAAAGGGCGGCGGGTCGCCATCGACAATTGGACGGCGGCGCTCCGGGAACGGGGCGGCGATCTGCTCGACGCCGACTCGTCGCTGCTCACCGGGCCGCGTGTCCCGAATCCAGCGCAGCAGCGCTACCTGATCGAACAGGGCATCACGCGACCGTTCTGGAACGGATTGACGGTCACGGGCAAGATCGAGGGCCGCGGCCGCATGATCGCGGAGATACCGTTCCCGGACATGCAGCGGATCGTCGTCGAGGACATCGATGGCATGGCCCTCGGGCATCTCAAGAAAGGGCTCCTTAAGGCTCACGGGATCGACGAGGGCGGTGAACCGGACAAAGGCATCGGTGGACACGACGTCATGTGGTTCGTGGCCCGCGATCTCGCGTTTGGACCAGATGCGCACCCGGACCTCGAACCGCCCGGCGGGATCGCCCGCCCGGAAGGCGAGGAGCGCTACATGCCCGAGCTCGAGGTGCCCTACGAGATGTCGCTGCGCTTCCTGATGAACCTGCTGCTGATCGAATTCCGCGCCGAGATCGGCTTCGCGACCTCGCAGCAGACGTTCCGCACGCCGGGGCTGTTCGCGGACCGGGCCAGTGAGGCCCTCGAAGCGGCCGAGATCGTCGAACGCATCCGTACCGACGAACGGATCCACGTCGAGTCGCTGCGCCTCTACTTGGGCGAACTGCGCTCGTTGACGTTGAAGTGCGTCGATGGTGGCACCGTTTCCGGTGCCGAGATCATCGATCGGTTCTGGAAGGGCCTCGTGGAATGGGCCACCGTCAAGCAGCCGCGGCTCGCCGCCGAACGCCAGCACGACGTGCTCAAAGCGGAGATCCTGGCTCACGAGGGCGGCGCTTGCATCCTCGCCGGCTTCAATGCGCTTGCGGACCCGGGTTACAGCATGGCGGGTTGACAACTGTCACGGCAACCGGTGACGGTTGCCGGTACCAGCGCACCGGCCCATGGGCATGATGGTGGTCATGGATTGTGCGCCGCAGTCAGTCCGACGATTAGGTGATGGACAAGAAGGCACTCCTCAACGAACTGAAAATCGACCGCGACGATGCGTCCGGCGGCCGCAAGCCCTTGAAATGGCTGGTTGCTATCGCCGTGGTCGGCGGCATTGCCTTCGTCGGCTGGGCTTTCGGCAGGCCGTACCTCGCCGGCACGGATGCGGCGGCGGCCGAAGTGCGCACGGTGCTGGTGCGGACATCGTCGGCGGCGACGCCGGGCGGAAGCGTTTTGGATGCAACGGGCTACGTGGTGGCACGCCGCCAGGCCACGGTGAGCGCGAAGACCACCGGCAAGGTGATGGAAGTGCTGATCGAAGAAGGCATGACCGTCGAGGAGGGCCAGCTTCTCGCCGTGCTGGATGCGAGCATCCCCGAAGCGCGTCTTGCGCTCTCCGAGTCGCAGTTGGCGTCCGCACGCGCATTCGTCGACGAGATCCGCGTGGACATCCGCCAAGCCGCTCTCGATTACTCCCGGACCAAGGATCTCGCCGAACGGGACCTGGCGAGCCAGGCCGACTTGGACCGCGCCCGGCTGGTGCTGCAAGGTCTGCAGGCGCGGCTGAAGCGTACCGAGCGGGACATCGAGGTGGCCGGGCGGTCATTGGCCGTGCAGCGCCGCGAAGTCGACGACATGCGCATCCGCGCGCCGTTCGGCGGCGTCGTGATCGCCAAGGCGGCGCAACCGGGCGAGATGATCTCGCCGATCTCCGCGGGCGGCGGGTTTACGCGCACGGGCATCTGCACGATCGTGGACATGGACTCCCTGGAGGTCGAAGTCGACGTCAACGAGGCGTACATCAACCGCGTCTATCCCGACCAGCCGGTGACCGTGACGTTGAACGCCTACCCCGACTTCCCGATTGCCGCCGCGGTGATCGCGACGATCCCCGCGGCGGACCGCAACAAGGCGACCGTCCGGGTGCGCATCGCCTTTCGCGACCGCGATCCGCGAATCCTGCCGGACATGGGCGTCCGGGTCGCCTTCCTGGAAGAGGGCGAGCCGTCGGCGGAAGCGCCTATGGCGACGATACTGGTCCCGAGAACCGCCGTGGCAAGCGCCGAAGGAAGCCGCTACGTTTGGGTGGTCAGCGACTCCGGGGACGGCCGGGCCGTCGTAGCAAGGCGGGACGTTACCGTGGGACGCAGCGAGGGTTCGCGCATCCAGGTGACCCAGGGACTCTCGAACGGCGAGCGAATCGTTGCCGCGGCGGCGGAGCCCGCGCTGAGCGACGGCGCCGAAATCAACCTGATCAACTGAACGAAGAAGGGACAGCCGCATGGCAATCGTTGACCTGAAGGACGTGCACAAGAGCTTCACCAAGGGGCGCGAGCGGGTGGAAGTCCTGCTCGGCATCGACCTTGCGATCGACGAGGGCGATTTTCTTGCCCTGATGGGTCCGTCCGGGAGCGGCAAGACGACGCTGCTCAACATCGTGGGCGGCATCGACAGCGCAAGCCAAGGCGACGTCACCGTGGCGGAGGCGAACCTCAACCGGATGAGCGGCCGCGACCTCGCGCGTTGGCGTTCGTCGACGATCGGCTTCGTTTTCCAGTTCTACAACCTGCTGCCGGTATTGAATGCGCGCCGCAACGTGGAATTGCCGCTTCTTCTCACCAAGCTTTCGGGTAAGCAGCGGCGGCGGAACGCGGACACAGCGTTGGAGATCGTGGGCCTTTCCGACCGGGCAAAGCACAAGCCCGGCGAACTCTCCGGCGGACAGCAACAGCGGGTTGCCATTGCCCGTGCGATCGTGGCGGACCCGCCGATCCTCGTGTGCGACGAGCCCACCGGCGACCTCGACCGCGAGACCGCCGAGGAGATTCTCGACCTGCTGGGCATCCTGAACCGCGACCACGGCAAGACCATCATCATGGTCACGCACGACCCCAAGGCGGCCGACCACGCCCGCCGCACGCTGCATCTGGACAAGGGCCAACTGGTGACGGAGGTGGCGGCATGAGCGCAATCGGTTTGATCTGGGCGAATCTGCAGCGCCGCAAGATTCGCACCTACCTGACGGTATTCTCTCTACTCGTCGCGTTCCTGCTGTTCACGGTGCTCCGCACCGTGGCCGTGTGGTTCGAACAGGGCATCGGCGACACGGGCGGCGCGGACCGCCTGGTCGTGACGGCGAAGTACTCCATCATCGAAAGCCTGCCCATCAGCCAGCGGGCAGAGATTCTGGCCGTAGATGGCGTCGAGGCCATCACGCACATGACGTGGTTCGGGGGCAACTACCAGGATCCGCGCAATTTCTTTCCCAAGTACCCGGTCGAACCCCTCGGCTACTTCGAGATGTTCCCCGAGTACATCATCGATCCGGACCAGCTCAACGCTTTCGCCAATACGCGCACCGGCGCGGTGGCGCCCGCCGGCATGCTCGAGCAATACGGCTGGCAGGTCGGCGACAAGATTCCCATCGAGGCCGACATCTATCCCATGAGCGACGGCAGCCGGCTGTGGGAGTTCGATCTGGTGGGCTCCTATACGACGGAGGCCGAGGGCGGCCCGCCACCGGTTTTCCTCTTCCACTACGACTTCTTCGACGAGGCCCGCCAGTTCGGCCAAGGCTCGGTCGGCTGGTGGACGGTGCGCATCGGCGACCCGGAGCGCGCGCCGGAAATATCGAGCACCATCGATACGCTGTTCGAGAACTCGCTCAACCCCGTCAAATCCGCCACCGAGGACGAATTCGGACGCCAATTCGCGGCGCAGATCGGCGACATCGGCCTCATCACCACCGGCATCCTCTCGGCGGTGTTCTTCACCATCCTGCTGCTGACCGCCAATACGATGAGCCAGGCGTTGCGCGAGCGCATCCCGGAACTCGCCGTGTTGAAGACGGTCGGGTTCTCCAACCTGAAGGTGGCCATGATCGTCTTGGGCGAATCCGTGCTGTTGTGCGCGCTCGGCGGGTTTCTCGGGATCGCTCTCGCCGTGCTGGCCGCGCCTGGGATCAACCAGGCCATGGCAAGCACTGGCCTGGGCCTCTTCATCATCCGCTGGGAAGTCCCGGCTATCGCCGCCGGCCTCGCGGTGCTGCTTGGCGTCGCCGTCGGTACGAGCCCGGCCTGGTCGGCGAATCGGCTCTCGATCGCCGATGCTCTGCGGAGGAGTTGACCTGTGTTTGGACAGATACTCGAAATCGCCTTGATGAATCTGCGCAACCTGCCGTCCCGGATCGGCAGTTCGTCGGTGATCGTGGTGGGGATCGGTGGCGTGGTGGGCGTGCTGATCGCCATCCTCGCGATGGCCGCAGGCTTCAAGAGCACGCTTGAACGTGGTGGCGAACCGGACCGCGCCCTGGTGCTGCGCGGCGGCTCCACCAGCGAACTGTCGAGCGGCGTGTCGGTCGAGGAGCGGGGGGTGATCGCCAGCATGGAAGGCGTAGTGCTCGCAAGCCCCGAACTCTACGTCGTGGCGGACGTGCCCAAGCGTGCGACGGGCAGCGACGCCAACCTGATCCTGCGCGGGGTCGCACAGGCCGCCTTCGACTTGCGCGACGAAGTGGAGATCGTGGAGGGCCGCAACTTCGAACCGGGCAAGGCCGAGTTGATCGCCGGGCGCAGCGCGCACACCGAGTTCGCCGGCATCGACGTAGGCAACACGGTGCGCCTGCGCCAGAGCGAGCTGACGGTCGTGGGCATCTTCGAGGCAGGCGGTTCCGCGTACGAGTCCGAACTGTGGATGGACCTGATCTTCGCGCAATCATCCTTCCGGGCTGAAGGCGCTATCAGCTCCATGCGTCTGCGCGTGGACTCCCCGGCGCGCATCCCGGAGTTGGCGCAGCAGGTGGAGGATGACCCGCGCCTGGACCTTACGGTGCAGTCCGAGGAGGCGTTCTTCGCCTCCCAGTCAGCGGATCTCACCAGCACCATCGAGACGTTCGGCTCCGCGGTGGCGACCATCATGGCCATCGGGGCGGTGTTCGCGGCGCTCAACACCATGTACTCCGCCGTGGTCACCCGCACGGTGGAGATTGCCACGCTGCGCGCATTGGGCTTCGGAGGACTGCCGGTGGTGATCTCCGTGATGATCGAATCGCTAGCGCTCGCGCTGCTCGGCGGCGCGCTTGGCGCGGGGGTGGCTTACCTGGTCTTCGACGGCTTCACGGCCTCGACGCTGAACAACGTCTCGTTCTCGCAAGTGGCATTCGACTTCGCCGTCACGCCGGAGCTGATCCGGGACGGGGTGACCTGGGCGGTGGTGCTCGGTGCTGTCGGCGGGCTTTTCCCGGCGATCCGGGCAGCGCGGTTGCCGATCACGGTGGCGCTGCGCGGGGAGTAGAAGAAACCGTTACGACGAGGCGACGAAGGCGCGCTTCGCCGCGCGTCGTTCGTCGATGCAGTTGCGGTACTTCGCGGCCCTGCGGACGGACTGGAAGAGGCCGCCTTCCTGGAAGGGGTTCAAGGTCTGGACGAGGCCAAGCCGGCGCGGTTTCGGCGCGGCGCTGTCCATGATCGTTGCGGGCACGAGGGCCATCGGCCCGCGCAGCGCGAACTGCGCGCCGCTGCGGTGGTTGCGTACGAGGACCGTTAACTTGAACGCCGTCCCCCAATCGGCGTCCGGAAAGTGCGTGTGCGACACGGCCAGGTCGGGTGGGATGCGGTAGAGCTTCCCATCGGCGTCGGGTCGCGGCTCGCCGGGCTCCACGAAGGTCAGCCAGTCGTAAGCGCCGCTCTCGTCGACCCGGAATGTGTGCGGCCCGGGCGGGTTGCCGGGCGTGCTGGCGAGATAACCGGTCGCAGCTTCGCTCGTCGCCGACCGCGAGCCGTCGGCCACGGCCAGTGCGAGGCTGAACGGGTCGCCCGCCCAATCCGGGAGGTTGCGCAGGCGCATGGCCTGCAGGGCGACGGCGATCACCGGGTTTTCGACCGGAACCCCGGCATGGCCGGCCATCACCAAGCCGAGCACCTCGGCCTCGTCGTCACGCGTCGTGAATCGTCCGTAGGCCTGCACCCGGTACGCCTCTTCGGCAGCGCAGTGGCGCTCGAAACGGATTGTCTGGCCCGGGTCCGAGACCACGGCGGTCGAGGCGCTCGTCGCCGCGGCAAGGGCCATCGCGAGGCCCGCCGCGGCTGGAAGGCGCATTCAATGGACCCGGGCGGCCAGAACGTCGCACAGCGAGCCGTGGAGCACCGCGTTCGCCGTCGACCCGGTGAGCAACTGCAGACCGTGCTTGCCGTGGGTGCCGACGACGATCAGGTCGGCGCCTATGTCGCGGGCGAGATCGTGCACACGCGGCCCGATGTGACCGGCGAGTTCAAAGACGTCGTCCTCGGCGATGCCAAAGTTGTCGGCCAGCCGGCCGAGCCGTTCGGCCGCTTCGTTCAGGAGCGGGTCGTACGAACTGTGGCTGACGTTGCAGACCGCGAGGTCGGCACCGCAGTGGAGCGCAACGCGATTGGCCTCTTCCATGACCTGGAAGGACTCGTCGCTCAGATCGACGGCGGCGAGGACCTTGCCGTAGGCCGGTGGCAGGTCGGATTCCTCATCCTCGATGTGCACGGCGAGCACGTCGCATGGCGTGCCGTGGATCATGGCATTGGAAGTCGATGCGAACAGCGCCCGTGCACCGTGGTGGCCATGGCTGCCGACGACGACGAGATCCGCGTTTTGGCGGGCGTAGTCATGCAGGGCACCCGCTGCCCGCCCGTCCAGGACTCGGCACTTGGTGATCCCGCGTGGCTTGCACATGCTCTCCAGGTACTCGTCGGCCTGGCGGCGCACCGCGGCATCGAGGGCCTCCGTCGTCTCGAACGTGCCGAGGGTGTAGTCGTGGTGCTCGTGGTGGAAAACGCTGCACGCATGCACCGCCTCGATGTGTGTCGGATCCGCGAGTTCGCAGGCCCTTGCCAGGACGGCGTTGGCGGCACCTTGATGCATGTCCAGACCGACCACGACGCGCTCGAATGCACTCATGGGTTGGCTCCTCGACTGGTGGCTTGGTTAAGGCGAACCTAACGCCGCCACCCTATGCTTGCGAAGGAACCAATCGCTATAAGAACGCGCCCGTTTAGAACAAACGGGCATTTTTCGGCGATACTCTTGCGGGTGTATGTTGCTTGGCTGGCAAGCCAACTTTGCCCGCCGAGCCACGCTGGCCGTTGTCGCGGTCGTGACCATCTCGCCGCGACTCGGACTGGGAGAAGTGATGGAAACGGACGTCACGCTGGAGAACGGCGTGGTCGTGGTGGCTGTTTCGGGACGAATCGACTTCACGGTCGCGGCCGAGTTCGAGGCGCGGTTACGCCCGTTTCTCAACGTGGCGGAAATCCGCGGGCTGATCTTGGACATTGCCGACGTCACCTACCTCAGCAGCGGCGGTTTGCGGGTGATGCTCATGGCGTCACGGGCGTTGACGCGGCGGTCGGGCGGATTCGCGGTCTGTTCGCCATCCGAACACATCCACGGTCTCCTCAAGGGCACCGGGTTCGCGGACGTCCTCAACGTCCACGACAACCGCGAGTCCGCGCTCGCCGCGTTGGGCTCGGAGGAAGGGACGGCGTAGTCGTTTCTCAGTAGATGCCCGTTTCGAGGCCGGCGGCCAGGGTCATGCCGAGTTCGCGGCAGGCTTCGAGGTGCGTGTCACTCACTTCGCCGCGGGCGATGATTGGTTCCTGGACTTCCTGGAACGGGTAGCCGCCGGCGATGCGGCGGATGGCTCGCAATGCGCCGCGGCCGTCGTTTCCGGCACTGATGAAGATCGCGTAGGGCAGGGGCTGGATCTTGCCTTCGACGGCGTAGAACGTGCGGTCGAGGAAGTCCTTCATCCCGCCGGACATGTAGCCGAAGTTCTCCGGCGTGCCGAGCAGCAGGCCGTTCGCCCAGAGGAGGTCGTCTGCGCCGGCCTTCTTGGCCATGACAAGGCGGGTCTCGACGCCGTCGATCAAATCGTCGGTCGCGCCCTCGCAGGCCGCTTCGGCCAGCGCCCGCGTGTGGCCCGTTTGGGTGTGGTAGACGATGAGGAGGTGCTTGGCTGCGGCCATGGTCACGCGCCCTCGTGGGCGGCTTCCGACATCGCATGTTGGGACGCTAGTATGGCGTCACTGGAGTGGACATGACCGTGACGCTCGACGACATCCGCGCGGCCCGGGAACGGCTCGGTGCTGCCGTGTTGCGCACGCCGCTCGCCAAGTCCGAGACGCTCTCGGCACAGCTTGGAGCGGACATCCACCTCAAGTTCGAGAACCAGCAGTTCACAGCGTCGTTCAAGGAACGCGGTGCGCTGAACCGGCTGTTGCTGCTGCCGGATGTCGCGCGCGAACGCGGCGTCGTCGCCATGTCGGCCGGCAACCACGCGCAGGCCTTGGCGTATCACGGTCGTCGGCTCGGCGTGCCGGTCACCATCGTGATGCCACGCTCAACGCCGAATGCCAAGGTCAGGCAGACGCGCGTCTTCGAGGCGGACGTGTTGTTGCACGGCAATGGATTGGCGGAGACCTTCGAGTTCACGCAGCGCCTGGCCGCCGACCGCGACCTCGTGCTGATCCATCCCTTCGACGACGAGGCGGTAATCGCCGGGCAGGGGACGCTGGGACTGGAGATGTTGGAACAGGCTCCGGATCTCGACACGCTCGTCATTCCGGTCGGCGGCGGCGGGCTGATCGCCGGTACGGCCCTTGCCGCAAAGGCGCTGCGCCCGTCGCTCACCGTGGTGGGGGTCCAAGCGGACCGTTTTGGCGCCGCGGCGGCGCTGTTCAACGACACCGAGCCGGAACCCGCGCGGCCGGGGACCGTGGCCGAGGGGATTGCCGTGGAGAACCCGGGGCGGATCACCATGCCGATCATCCACGAGGTGGTTGATCGTCTTGTGACCGTGTCCGACGAGGCCATCGAAGACGCCGTGTTCACGCTCCTCGAGATAGAGAAGACCGTGACCGAAGGCGCGGGGGCGGCGGGCCTTGCCGCCGTGCGCGCGGATCCGTCGCTGGCCCGGGGCAAGACGGCGCTCGTCCTGACCGGCGGCAACATCGACATGATGATCCTCTCGTCCGTCCTCCAGCGGGGCCTAGTGCGCACGCGGCGCCTCGTGCGCATGGCGGTGGAGGTGCCGGATCTGCCCGGCTCCCTGGCGGGCATCACGCGGATCTTGAGCGAGGGGGACAGCAACATCGTTGACATCGTGCACCAGCGCGCCTTCGGGGTGTCCACCGTGCGCACCACCTTGGTCGAGTTGGTGCTGCAGATGCGCGGCGAAGAGCAGGTCGACGAGGTGCTCAGTTCATTGCACGCAGCCGGCTATGATGCGCGCCTCGGCTGATAGCCGATCCGCATCATCCCGCTTTCACCTCGGCGACAACCGCAGCGTAGCGGTCAAGGGCCGGTAGTACCTCGTCGGCCGTGCGGGCGGGCAAGCCGAACGTCACATGGTCGAAACCCTGGCCGATGCGGCCACGCACCTGCGCGGCATCCGGTGGCGCGCCGAACAGGGCGAGATCGAGGTCCTCCACCTTGCGTCCCTTGGCGTCGAGAGCGGCCTTCAACCGCGCCATGTTCCCCGAGCCCAAGCCGCCGATTGGCAGCCAGCCGTCGGCGTATTCCGCGATGCGGTCGAATACCCAGGGCGAGTTCGCGCCGATCCAGATCGGCGGGCCACCGGCCTGCACGGGTTTCGGATAGGACCAGATGGGGTCGAAGTCCACCCATTGCCCATGGAATTCGGCCGCTTCGTTGTTCCAGATCTCGCGCATGGCGAGGATCTTTTCGCGCGTGATGGCCCAGCGATGCGTGTAGTTTGCGCCGTGGTTCTCCATCTCTTCGCGGTTCCATCCCGCGCCGATGCCGATGATCGTGCGACCGTTCGAGATAGTGTCGAGGGACGCGATCTCCTTGGCCAGCGTGATCGGATCGCGCTCGATCACGAGGCAGATTCCGGTGCCGAGCAGCAGCCGCTCGGTCACCGCCGCCGCGGCGGCGAGGGCGACGAACGGATCGTGCGCATGCCAATAGTCCCTGGGCAGGTCGCCGCCGCCGGGGAATGGCGTCGCGCGGCTGGCCGGGATGTGGGTGTGTTCGGGGAAGAACAGGCTGTCGAAGCCGCGCTCTTCGGCCGCCTTTGCGACTTCGACGGGGCCGATGGAGTAGTCGGTCGGGAACATGTGCACGCCGAACTTGGCGTTTTCTAAGCCGCGGAATGCCATAGGGGTTCTCCTTCGGGTTGCGTTAGATGTTCGAGAAGTCGCCGTGCCGGCCTGCGCCCTCGTTGAACCGTGTGGCGCCGTGCACGGTCTCGCCGGACTTGATGACCTCGCGGCCGAGCATGGTCTCCTGCTGCATCGCTTCGTGGAGCGGCTTGCCCCACTGCATGATCACGGATCGGCGGTCGCTTTTGAGGCACCGTTGCGGGAACTTGGTCAAAGACTCGGCGAGGGCGACTGCGCCGTGCAGCGCCTCGCCGTCGTCGACCAGGCGGTTGGCGAGCCCCATGCTCAAGGCCTCGTCTCCCGCCACGCCGCGGCCGGTCAGGATCATGTCCATGGCGTGGCTTTGGCCTATCAGGCGCGGCAGGCGGATGGTGCCACCATCGACGAGGGGTACGCCCCAGCGCCTACAGTAGACCCCGAACACCGCTGAGCGGGCCGCGACCCGTAGGTCGCACCACAGGGCGAGTTCGAGGCCACCGGCCACCGCGTAGCCCTCGACGGCGGCGACCACGGGTTTGGACAGCGTCATCCGCGTCGGCCCCAGGGGACCGTCGCCGTCCAAGGTGACCCGGTTTCCGCGACCTGCCGCGACGGCCTTGAGATCGGCGCCGGCACAGAAGTTGCCGTCGGCACCGGTCAGCACGCACGCGAGGCGCTGCCTGTCCGAGTCGAAGGACTGGAACGCGTCCTTGAGCGCGTTCGCGGTCTCGAAGTCGATCGCGTTGCGGACTTCGGGGCGGTTGATGGTGATGACGAGCAGATCGCCGTGCTTCTCGGTTTCGATGGGCACCAGTGACTCCGCGAGGCTCCAAGTTTGCGCGTATGGTAGCGGTGTTTGCTTGTCGTCGCGGAAGGCATCGAGCGCCCATAGCCGTGTCCGGTACCTCGCGCGCGCTCGGCACCGGCGCGCCGCTTGCGGCGCGCCGACTCCGGCCCAAGGCCACGCCGACCCCGCATGGAGCAAACGCCGCCGGTCGCGTACGCTCCCTCTGGCGCCTGTTCCATGCGGGGCGAAGGCGAGGGTGACATGAACACAGAGGAGGGGGGTATGCGTTCGCTTGGCTTGACCACGGCGCTGCTATTCGGGTTGGTGGTCTGGGCCGCCGAGGATGGTGGGTCGGAGGCGACAGGGGGTTACACGGTGGCGCGGTTCGACGTGCCTTCAACCGCAGTGGGCAGCGACGTTCCAACGTCGGCATTGCTGCCCCCGGGATACGACCGCACGAGTGGCGTAGCGCCGCCCCTGGTGATTTGGCTGCACGGCGGCGGCGGGAACCGCGAACAGCTTCCTCAATACCGCCCGTGGCTGGACGAGTTGATCGAGCATGGCGTGATCCCGCCTATGGTCTTTGCATCGTTCTCGACAACAGCGTTCAGCGGGTTCCTGGGCGCCTGGGAGGAATTCATCGCCGACGAATTGCCGCGTGCCATGGCCGAGCGCTACGGGACGCGGACGGATCGGCAAGGAGTGGCCGTGGCCGGAATCTCCATGGGCGGCTACGGTGCACTGAAAAGCGCGTTCCGATCGCCCGACCGGTTCGTCGCGGTTGGCGCCATGGAGCCGTCGGTCGAGCCGACGCTGACCAGCCTGCCCAACCATAAGCGCAACACGTGGACACGCGGACCCGCACCGTCCTTGAGCGTTGCGGACAACCCGGCGCGGCTGGCGCATGACAATGCCGCTGCGATTCGCGCCAGCGGCCTTGCCATATATCTCGAGGTCGGGGACGAGGACTATCTCAACCTGCACGACGGAACGGAGTTCGTGCACCGGGTCCTGTGGGACCACGACGTCCGTCACGAGTACCACCTCGTGCGCTGGGCGGACCACATCGGGGCGTCCATGCGGCCGCGCTTCGCCGAGATGATGGCGTTCATCGCCACGGCACTTGCCGGCGGTCGCAGTGACCCGGTGGCGCCGCCATTGACCGAGGCCGAGCAGGACTTGCTGGCCGAGGTGGCTCGCCGCGCGGTGGCCGGCGAACCTGCGCCCGAGGAGTGGTCGACCTACATGCTCGGGCCGCGCGGCCCGACGGTGCATGCGCAGGTGTGGGCAGCGCTGCGGGCGCAGGCGGTGAAGGACCCGGAACTGGCGCGCGCCTACGCCAGACTGCCCGCGACTTCGTTGGACGAGACGGAGTCAGAAGACTGACCGGGCGTTTGGGCGAATCGGGTCTGTTGGGGACGGGTGAGTCTCCTGGGTGCGACGTCACCTCACGTAACAGTTTTGGGTGATTCTGGGCTGTTTCTCCCCAAAAAGGTGTTGATTAACGTTTCCGGATGGCGGAGTATCGGTCGCATGCAAGGTTAGCGACGGCAATCGGAGGGGCCGGGCGGACTATGCAATACGTGAACGCGGTCATCGCGGGGGCGCTGCTTGTTTTTGCCGCGGCCTCTCTGGACGCGCCGGCTCAAGCGTTGATGTACGTGATCGGCGCCGTGCTCGCAGCGATCGCGTTCAAACACTGGCTCGGTGTCTGGATGGTACGGGTGCTAGCCATCGGCACGGCCTTGACCCTGTATTGGTACTTCGGCCAGTTCTTCATCCTCGCCGGGGACCTCGAACCCGGCTGGTTCGCCACTGGCGAGGCGATTCCCGCGCTGACACTCCTAGTCGCGGGCTTTGCGATGATCCCGGTCCTCTCGGAGTACAGTTGTCGGATGAAGGCCAGCGCCGAATGCGAACGCGGTCGACGCCAATTCGAAGACCGCAAACCCTTCCTGAACGCCCTGCGAGCCTCCGAACCCCCTAGCTCCGCTTCCTAATCCGCTTCCCGCCCAACGCCCGGCCGATTCTCTACCGTGCCTGCTGCTGCCCGTACGGCCGGCATGACGTCGTCGAGGTAGGCATCCAGCGCCTCGGCGTCCCAGGGCGCACGCAAGGCGACGTTGACCGCGTCCGCACCGTTGTCCACGTAGGCCATGATGTGCTCGGTCGCGTCCGCGGGGGTGCACAGGAGCGAGCCTTCGGCGATCCGGTCGGCCTGCGACCCCCAATCGGCCGCGATCTTCGCGCGCTCCCGCTCGACGCCGGCCGGATCGAGGCACAGATGGAACGCGACATTAGCGCCCCGGCGGATGGTCGCCGGGTCGCGGTCGTCGACCTCGCACCAGTGGTCGAGAACGCTGTTCAGCCGACCGAACTCGACGGCACTCGTGTAGGCGGCGTTCCAGCCATCGGCGCGTCGGGCGACGATCTCGAGCGTGCGCCTCTCGCCACGGCCGCCGATCCAAAGGGGAAGGCGTTCCTGCACGGGTTTCGGAAAGCATGACGCGTCGTCGACCTGGAAGTGGCGGCCTGAATAGGTGGTTCGCTCTTGGCTGAGCAGGCTCTGGATGATCTCCGTGGCCTCGTCGAGCATATCGAGTCGGGTGCCGATGTCCGGGAACGCGTAGCCGTAGGCCGAGGCCTCCCACACGTGCCAGCCGGCACCGAGGCCGAGTTCGAAGCGCCCACCGGAAAGGTGGTCCAAGGTGCTCGCGGCCTTGGCGAGCAAGGCGGGATTGCGATAGCCGACGTAGAACACCAGGCAGCCGATGCGCGCGCGCTCCGTGTCCGCGGCCAGCGCGCCGAGCGTGGCCAACGCCTCGTAGTGGGGCTGCGTGCCGCCCTGGAAAGGCGCCTCGTAGAAGTGGTCCCAAACGGAGATCCAGTCGACGCCCGCGGAGTCCAGCCGGCGCCACAGGCCGCGCAGTTCGGTCATGGGCAGGTTCTGCTGGCCGACGTGAACACCTAGGGAAACGGTCATTGGGTGCGAATCCTTGAAACCCTACAGGCGCTAACCTTAGCCGAACGTCGAGAAAGTAAGAAAGGCGTGGCAACCCATGACAATGAGCGACGAGATCAACCACCGATTCGTGCCGCTTGACTACGTCGAGCGGCCGCCGGACGAGATGACGACCCGGGCGACCGAGTTCTACGCCCTCATGCGCCGCCGGCGAACCGTGCGCGACTTCAGCGACCGGCCCGTTCCGGACGGCGTGATCGAGAACGCCTTGCTGACCGCCGGCAGCGCCCCGAGTGGCGCGCATCGGCAACCCTGGCACTTCGTGGTCGTTGCCGACCCGGCGAAAAAGGCCGCGATCCGCGCGGCGGCCGAGAAGGAGGAGCGCGCCTTCTACGGCAAGCGGGCATCCAAGGAGTGGCTGGAAGCCTTGGAACCGCTCGGCACGGATCCTGACAAGCCGTTCCTCACCACCGCGCCGGTGCTGATCGCGGTTTTTCTGCGTCGGTTCACCTTCGTCGCGGGAGCAGCGGGCGAACCGGCGAAGCGCCTCAAGAACTACTACACCGCGGAGTCGGTGGGCATGGCCACGGGACTCCTCATCGCCGCGTTGCACAACGCGGGGTTGGCGACGTTGACCCATACGCCGAGCCCGATGGGGTTCCTGAACGACCTCCTCGGGCGAGGACGCGACGAACGCGCGTATGTTCTTGTCGTTGCCGGTTTTCCTGCATCGGACGCGCAGGTGCCTGACCTGAAACGCTATACGCTCGACCAGCTCGCGACCTTCGAATGACCGCGCAGTGTCACTCTTCGTTCGTCGGTAGGAAGTCGAAACGGGCGACCAAGCGACCGCCGGCGTAAACAGCCAGCACGGCACTGGCAGCCACGACAGACAGGAGGACCATTCGTCCCACGGGGCCGAACGATGGCGCGCTGAATGAGACGAATAGGAATGCCGCACAGGCAAGTCCCAGCGACCCGAACTGCGATGGCTGCTTCGCGGTTCGGGTCGGGCGGGCGCCGCAGGCCACGATAAACACGACCAGGCACATGGCGCAGAGCAGCAGGGCCTCATCGAACTGGTCCTCCAGCCCGGGACGGGAAGGGATCTGGCCCCCGAGCAAGGCCTGGATGACAACGATGACAGTCGCCAGTCCGAACGCTGCCAATGTCATGGCCACGACGCGGGATGCGAAAGACCGGCCGAGATGCCGTCTCGAATCCCCGACGCCCAGTTGCCACGCGGTGGGCAACCAGGCTGAGGCGACCTTGAGGAGCATGAGCGGCGTCAGCGAAGCGAGGAATAAAATCAAGCCCACGACCGGCACGCCGAGCCCGGTTGGGTAGTCGAAAGGTCTGTAGGCCTGGATGGCTATGCTCACGGTGATCGCGAGCATGACCACCTCTACGATCCGCATGGGCGGCTGCCCCAGGCCCAGCAGAACCTTCGGCCCGGCCACGTGCGGGTGGAAGTAGCGCCACGGCAAGGCACGGTCGGTCTCCGGTCGGGTCGGTCTGCCGAGGCGCCTTCTCAGCACGGCGGCGGCTAGGATCGCCAGGACCAATGCAGCCGCCTGCGAGGCGGGCATGGCCATAGGTTCCCACGGGATCACAAGACGGTGGTCGGCAATGAGCGCGGCGAGGGCGAGGATTGGCACACTGTTGATACCGAACTGCCAAGCGCGCGCCTTGCGCAAGAAGGTCAGGGAGACGACAAGAACGGTCCCGGCTAGCGTCGCAACCCCGAACGCCGGGTTCGTATTGCCCGCCATGCTGGAGATCGTGGTCGCCAGGGCGGTTGCGCACCAGACGATGCCAATTGCGACCGCCCAAATCGTCGTTGCGTAACCGGGGACCAGCGTGCTGGCGTCCCATTGGCGCACACGACGCAGACAATCGGTGGCCCAGATGGCGGACGCCGCCGTCGTGCAGAGGATGCCACCGTTGGTGGCGGGGAAGCCGGACGGCGTGGGCAAGAGCACGATGATGAGCAGGATGGCGGACACGAGCCAGATGCCCAAGAAGCGTAGGCTCGGGAACAGGACGGATATCGGCGGCGCGATCATGACGTCACCCCGACGAACAGATCCTCCAGGGTCGTGTCGTCAACCCGACTGGTCGGCCCAAGCCCGCATGTTTCGGGGTCCCATAGCCAGAAGCAGTCCCCGCGCTTGCCGATGACCTGTCTCGCGGGTGGGTAGGGCGGGGCCGGCACCGACACCGCTCGGACCCGCTCCTTGATCTCGTCCAGGCCGGCGTGGCAGAGGGTACGGCCGCCGTGCAGGATCGCGATGTGGGAGCAGACACGCTCGATGTCGCTGGTGATGTGGCTCGAGAGCAGGATCGTCTGCCCTTGGTCGACGTTCACCTCCATCAGCGTCCTCAAGAAATCGCGGCGTGCCGCCGGGTCAAGGCTCGCCATGGGTTCGTCGAGAACAAGCAGGTCGGGTCGGTGGCCGATGGCGAGGAGGATCGCGACCTTCTGCTGGTCGCCGGGCGAGAGCGTTGCGATCCTACGGTCCTTGAGCCGCCACTCGCGGCGCAAGTGGGACACCAGTTCGCCGTCCCAGGTGTCCTTGTAGTGACCGGCCACGAAGTCGATGCAGCCGCGGACGCTCATCCAGCCAAAGCTGCCGAATTGCTGCGGCACGTAACCGATGCGTTTGCGGATGCCGGCCGGCGAGTCGCACGACGGTACGCCGAACACCTCCGCGGTGCCCTCGTCGGCCTGCATCAGCCCGATCGCGACCCGCATGAGTGTCGTCTTGCCGCTGCCGTTACGGCCGAGGAGACCGGTGACGGTCCCCGGTTCGAGACCGAGGTCGACGCCGTCGAGGACGGTGTCCCGGCCGTACTTCAGGTGTATGCCGCTCAAGTTGAGGGGCGATGCGGTCATGTTTCCTCCCAGATTCTGTCGATTTGTGCGATCAGGTCGGCGCGTGATACGCCGAGTTGCTTGGCGTTGGCGACGAGCGCACGCGTTTCGGGTTCCATCGCCAGGGCGCGGTCCGCACCGGCCTTGGCGACGACCATGCCGATCCCCGCTCGGCGCACGACGATGCCGGCTTGATCGAGCATGGAATACGCCTTGGAGACCGTCATCGGGTTGATGCCAAGTTCCGTCGCGATGGCGCGGACGGACGGCAGCTTGTCGCCCGGGGCAAGCTCCCCCGTGGCGACCAGCCGCCTGGTCTTATCCACGATCTGCCGGTAGATGGGCACGCCCGAGGATGGGTTGAGTACAAGCACGCGCTGTCCTTGCATGTGTATTATGATGAAATAATACACATGAATACGCAGTTGTCAAACCACTTCTGAGAGGGTCCGGTTGCTGTCCCGACGCGGCAGGTTTTAGAGTTGCCGTTGACGCTGGATGGGTCGGTTGATGATGCTCCCGTACTCCCCGCTAGCCGCCGCGGCGCTGGCGGAACTGCGGTCGCTGCGGCGCGCCGTCCGGACCTGGGTTTTCCTGGGCATTGGGATGGGCGTCGCGTTCACGGCTTACGGCTACTACAGCTACCTGCGCGACGCCGTTGCGTTCAACCCGAACGCAGGCTTCATGTCCCCGCGCTATACGTCCGCCTATTTCACGATCTACCTGCTCTGGCTCTTCATGGCCGCGGTGGTCTTCTTGGCGTTCGACGGGCGTGGCCGCGACGAACGGCAGGGCATTGCGGAGGTTGTCGATTCGCGGCCGGTTTCCAACCTGTCCTTGCTGACCGGACGGCTCGGCGCGGTCGTGTTGGTCGCCGTCGTCCCGCTGTTGCTGGGCCAGATCCTGATCCAGGCTGTCGGCACCGTCGCCCAGGCGACCGGCTTCGACATGCTCGGTCCCGTCCAGGGCGTCTCCCTGGTCACGTTCGTCGTGGTCGACGCGCTGCCAGCGCTGATCCTCTGGTCGGCCTTCGTGCTGTTCCTTGCCGCTGGTCTCCGCAACCGCCTTGCGGTATCCGGGCTTGCCTTGGGGCTCTTGGGCGCGCACATGTGGGCGTTTGCGCTCGTCCCGAGCTACCTGCTCCCGGCCCTGTCGCCGATGACCGTTCACGATATCTGGGCCTCCGACTTGGCGCCGCGGTTCCCGACCGCCGAGGGCTACGCGCAGCGCGTCTCGGAATTGCTCGTGGCTGTCGGCTTTGTGCTTTTCGCGGCTAGCTTGTCGCGCCGCAAGGACGGTGCGCCGCGCGGCCGACAGGTGGGTGTGGGTGTCGTCGCCGTTGCCCTGGGTGCCGCCGGAATCGCGATGATCGCCCACCGCGCGCACGCGAATCTGACCGAGCGGGAGGAGTGGTTGCGGACCCACGAGGCCGCCGCCGGGACCAGCGAGTCCGACTTGGAGCGCGTGCGGGCGGTGCTGCGGCTGGATCCGGGAGAGTCCCTGCAACTCGATGCAACGCTGCATATCCGGGCTGACGCAGGTTCGGCGGACATGACGTTCAGCCTGAATCCTGGTTTCACGATCGAGCAACTAACCGTGGACGGCGCTGCCGCGACCTACGCGTTCGAGCATGGCCTTTTGACCGTTGCCATGCCGCATTCGCCTCCCCGACGCGATGCGCGCGTGCTGACTATTCGCGCCGTCGGAATGCCCGACGCCGATTTCGCCTACCTGGACAGCGCCGTCGACTGGCGCCGCCGGTCCAGCCGCAACGGCATCCTGTGGTTGGGGACGCAGGCGGGCATCTTCGAACGTCGCTATGTGGCGCTCATGCCGGGCCAGCACTGGCTTCCCGCGCCCGGCGCCAATCTCGAGGGCAACGCGGGCCGGGATCCGTTCATGCTGGACCTCGAAGTGCACGCGCCGGCGTCGTGGCTGGTCGCGGTGCCGGGACGTCGCGAGACACTGAGCCCGGGTACGTTCCGGTTCCAGCCAGTGGCACCGGTCGCGCAGGTCGCGGTGGTCGCCGCTCCGTTCGTCCGCCGCGCGGCGACCGTCGCCGGTGTCGAGGTGGAACTGCTGCTGCACCCTGGCCACACAGACAACATCGATGACTTGGCGCCGGTTGCGGGCGCTCTCAAGGACCATCTCGCCGAGGCCTTGACGCAGGCGGCGGATCTCGGCGTGCCGTACCCGTACCGGACGTTGGCGGCCGTCGAAGTACCGGGTCACCTGCGCGGATACGGCGGCGGCTGGGCACTCGATACGGTGATGGGTCTGCCGGGCATGGTACTGGTCAGGGAGCACGGCATCCCCCAAGCCCGACTGCCGGTGTATTACCGGCCGTTGTCGGCGGATGGGGCGGAACAGAGGGCGGCCATGTATCTGATCGCGATGCTCTCCGTGTCGATCCGGGAGGACAATGTGGTCCGCGGCATCGCGAGGAACATGTCGGTGTTTCAAGCCTCGGCCCGTGGGCCGGGCGCCACGGCGCTGGACTTCGTCGTCGAGACGCTTGCGCTGAAGCTACTTGGCGACACAGAGGGCGCGATCGCGACCGCGCACACCAACGACTTGGACGCCGGCTTCGGCGCGACGGTGTCCGGCATGATCCGCGGACTCACGCCCTCCGGGCCGCCGCGGAGCGCGTTCCAGTCGCTGTGGTATCCGGATCCGTTTTGGCAAGTTGTGCGGACCGAGTCCCTCTCCAACCTCGCCGATTCGGATAGCCCGTTGCAGGCCCTGCGGGCTTTGGGCGTGAAAGGCGACGCGGTGGCGAGGATGATCAGGGACGGAATCGGCCGGGAACGGACAGGCGCGTTGTTGTCCATCCTGCGACAACGGCATGGCGACGGTTACGATGCGGCCGATTTCGCCGCAGCCGCCCAGGACGCCGATGCCGATCTCGACGCACTGCTCGGAGACTGGCTCAACCAAGCCGGCCTGCCGGGTTTCCTCGTTTCACCAGCGGCGGTCTATCGCCTGAGAGATGACGCCGACGGTCAGCCGCGCTACCAGATTCGCCTTCACGTTCGCAACGACGAGCCGCATCCAGGCCTCGTGGCGCTCGCGCCGCACTTTTCGGGTGCAAGCGGCGGTCGTGGGGATCCGGTTCCCATCCCGGGGCGGTCCAGCGCCGAGCTTGGCTTGGTGGTCGCCCAAGCGCCGGAGCACTTCTGGCTGATGCCGTACCTGTCGCTGAACGGGTTCCCCATCCCCGTGGCACGCCAGGACGACGACGCCGAGAGCGCTCGCGACGTCGCCCCCTTGGTCGGCGCGCGACCGAGCGACTGGGTGCCGCCGGTTCCCGATGGGATCGTCGTTGACGACCTCGATCCTGGCTTCTCGGTCGTACTCGGCGACGTCCCGCGGCTCGGCGGACAGAGGTCACGGGCGCGACCGGGGACGTCTGATCAGGACTTGCCACCGTATTCCGTGCGCCCAGGAACGTGGATTCGCGCCGCCATACCCGGCGCTTGGGGAAAGTACCGGCGTACGACCGCCGGTGCGCTGCCGGGTGACCAGGGTGCCGTCGCGGTCTTCGAGGCCGAGTTGCCCGAGGCCGGCCGCTGGCGCCTCGACTTCCACGTACCGGAGGCCGAAGTTCCGATGTCGTTCGGAAGCGCCCCGGCCCGATCCTGGCGCGTGTTCGGCGCGCTCGGGCCGATGGCGATGCGCCTCGTGCTCGGTGACACCGAAACCCGCGTGGACTTCGACGCCGACGCGGCGGAGCCAGGCTGGAACAAGCTCGGCCAGTTCGAGGTCGGCCCGCACCGTGCCGCCCGGTTGGAGGTGACGACGCAAACGTCGGGAGAGATGGTGATCGCCGACGCCGTTCGCTGGACCAAGGTCCCGTAGACTGCGGGAGGCCGCCAAGCGTGGCAGACCGCAGGTTGAACTTAGTCCGGGCAGGGTAGTCCTATGGGGCAGGATGCGGACAATTGGAGAGCAGCAAACCAATTGACAGACCGATCCCGCCCCGGCGATAACGCTCCCCTCCCTCCCCAATGCCTATCGCCGGGGCTCTCTTTTCGGCCTTTGCCGAGCGGATAGAAGGGATGGCGGACGCGAACAGCAAGCCGTTCGAGGACGTCCGCGTACCGCATCCTATTGCGGTAGGGGTTGGCGGGGTTTGGAGAGCAGTCGCTTGACGCCGTCCCGCACCGTCGCAGGTGCATGGGCGAGGGCGCGCATGTAGGGCTGGTGCGGCAGTGCCAGCATGGCTGGCGTCGCCACCAGGGTCAGGAGTGTCGCGAAGGTCAGCCCGGAGACGATGGCCTGGGCCAGCGGTACCCAGAAGCCGGAGAGCTGACCACCGTAGATGATCGTGCGGTTTATGAAGTCGATCGACAGGTGGCTGGCGAGCGGCAGCAGGCCGAACACGGTGGTCACCGTGGTGAGCAGCACGGGGCGGAAGCGTTGGGCACCGGTGCGCACGATGAGCGAGATCTGATCCAGCTCCGGGTGGCGTTTGCGGATGTGGTTGTAGGTGTCGATCAGAACGATGTTGTTGTTCACCACGATGCCCGCCAACGCGACCACGCCGACACCGGTCAGGATCGCGCTGAACGGCATCTGGGTGACCAGGAGGCCGATCAGCACACCGGCCGTCGACATGACGACCGCGATGAGGATCAACAGGCTCTGGTAGAGGCTGTTGAACTGGGTCACCAGCAGCACGAACATCAGCAGCAGGGACATGGTCATGGCGACCACGATGAAGGCGATGGACTCGGCCTGCTCCTCGTTGGCGCCCCGGAACGCGACATCGACGCGCGAGTCTAGGTCCGTCCCGTCGAGCCAGGCCTGGATTTCCTTCACCTTGTCATCGGCGAGCACACCCGGGGCGACGTTGGCGCGAACGAACATGACGACGCGACCGTCGATGCGCTCGATGCTGTCGAGGTTGGGAACCGCTTCGCGGCGAACGAAGTTGGAGATTGGCACCAGTCCCTTGGATGTCGTGATCCGCAAGTCGTCCAAGGCGCTCAAGCCCCGCGCACTGGCCGGGTAACGTACGCGGATGTCCACGGCGTCGTCGGCCGTGTCCGGCCGGTACTGGCCGACGAGGACGCCATTGGTCACGAGTTCGACAGCGCGACCCACGAGGGAGACGTCGGCGTTGTAGAGGGCCGCTTGCGCCCGGTCGACGCTGATCTGCCACTCGACGCCCGGCAGCGACCGCGTATCCTCGATGTCGCGCAACCCCTCGACCGCGCTGTCCATGTAGTCGCGCACGCGTTTCACCACGGGGCCGATCAGGGTCTTGTCGTCCGCCGTGAACTGGATCTGGACCGGCTTGCCGACGGGCGGCCCGTCCTCCTGCTTCTGAACGTCGACGCCAATGCCGACGAGGCTCGCCGTCCGCACGCGCACCTCCTCGAGGATCTCGCGGCCGGTCAACTCGCGCTCGAACTGCTCGTGCAGCTCGATGAACATCGTGCCCACCGTATCTGAGGCGTCGCTGGAACCACCGATCCCGGTGCCGCCGGAGCCGCCACCGGCTTGCACCCACGTGTTGACGCTCTTGATGCCGGGGATCTCGAGGATGCGTTGCTCGACCTCCCGGACGAGTGCAAATGTCTCGATCGCCGCTAGGTTGCCGCGGGCGCGAACAGACACCCGGGCGTAAGACGGGTCCGTGTCGGAGAAGAAGGTCATGCCGCGCCCGTACTCGCCGTAGGCAACGAAGGAAACGGCCAGGATGGCGACCGTGGCCAGCACGGTGAACCCGGCGTGCCGGCAAGTCGTTCTGAGCACGCGTGCGTAGATCCCGGTGAATCCCTGGAGCTCGGTTGGGTCGCCGTCCTCGAGCAACCGCAGCGTGCGTCGGGAGCGTTCGTTGTGCGGGGTTGGTTTGCCGAAGGTGGCGCCGACGGTCGGGCCGAAGACCAACGCGTAGAGCAGCGACCCTGTCAACACGAAGAACACGGTGACGGGCAGGTAGCGCATGAACTTCCCGGACACGCCGGGCCAGAACATCAGTGGCAGGAACGCCGCCAGCGTGGTCGCCACCGACGCCGCAACCGGCCAGAACATCCTTGTGGCCGAGTTGGCGTAGGCCTCGCGCGGCGACATGCCCTCGGCCATCTTGCGGTCGGCATACTCGGTGATCACGATCGCGCCGTCGATGAGCATGCCGAGGCCGAGCAGCATGCCGAACATGACCATGAAGTTGAACGTGTAGCCGAGGAGCCACACGAAGACCAGCGCGAAAAGGAACGATACGGGGATCGCCGCGCCCACGATCAGGCCGCTGCGCAGGCCGAGCGCCGCCACCACCAGCACCATCACCATGGCGAGCGCGGTGACGATGTTGCCCTGCAGTTCGTTCACTTGGTCGCGTGCGAAGGGCGCCTGGTCCTGGGTGTAGAACAACTCGACGCGGCTCGGCAGTCGGTCGCGGTAGCTCTCGACGACGGCGCGCACCTGGGCAACCGTGTCGACGAGGTTCGCGTTCGCGCGCTTGGCGACGTCGAGGGAGATCGTGTCCTTGCCGTTCACCCGCGCGAAACGGTTGCGGTCCTTGAATGTCCGGCGGATATCGGCGATGTCGCTCAAGGTCACCACGGAGTCGCCGTTCGCCTTCACCGGCAGGTCGACGATGTCGGCCGCATCCTCGATGACGCTCGGCACCTTGACAGCCATGCGGCCCGCGCCCGTGTCGAGCGAACCGGCGGCGATCAACCGGTTGTTGCGGACCACGGTGTTGAAGAGCTGCTCGCTGCCGACCTCGTACGTTTCCATCGCGGCGGGGTCGATGACCACTTCGAGAAGTTCCTCGCGCTCGCCCTGCAGTTGGACCTCCAAGACGTCGGGTAGCGCCTTGATGTCGTCGCGGAGCTCTTGCGCCAGGTTGTAGATCACGCGTTCGCGGACGCCGTCGCCGACGAGGTTGACTTGGATGATGGCGAAGCCGGAGGCGCTCATCTCGAGGATGAAGGGCTCTTCGGCGCTGGCCGGGAACCACGGCTTGGCGCGGTCCACGGCGGCGCGCACGTCGTTCAGGGCTTCGTCCAGGTCGTAGTCGGCGTCGAACTCCACCGACATCCGCGCCATACCCTGGTAGGCGTAGGCACGCACTTCCTCGACGCCTTCGACCGTGCGCATCTCCACTTCCAGGGGTTTGACGAGGAGGCGTTCGGCATCCTCCGGCGAGATGCCTTCGTGCGGCACCGAGACCATGAACACCGGCACCTCGATGTTCGGCGACGACTCGATGGGGATTGCGATCCGCGCGGCGACCCCGGCGAAGACCACCATCATCATCAGCAGCAAGGTGGTCCGCGAGCGCTGAACCGCGGCGTCGATGAGGGGATTGGTCATGAAGGACCGGCGGCTGCGCCTTCTCCGTGCGCGAGTATGGGGAGCTCGTCGGGACTGCCTTCGGCGCCCGGTGCCTGCATCTCCACAGCGACCCGTTGCCCCGCAACGACGTACTCTTGGCCGACGGTGATCAGGGTGGTCTCCCACGGCAGCCCGGTGACCCAGGCGCCGTCGTGGTCGTCGGCCACCACGTCGACATGCTGGAAGCGGACGCGTTGGTCGGCGTCAACGGTTCGCACACCCAGGCGTCCCTCGTCGTCGAGGGCGAACAGCGCCGGCGTGATCTTGTGCGCGAGCAACTCGCCCACGCGGATGTCGATTTCCGTCGTGACGCCACTGCGCAACGTGTAGTCGGGGTTGGGTACGGTGACCTCGATTCGGTACGTCCGTGTCTCGGGCTCGGCCTGTTGGCCGACGAAGGAGATCGGCCCCGTCACTTCTGCGCCGGTCGCGAGCCTCCCCGAGGTGGGTGATCCGACCGACACCCGGTAGACGTCCCGCTCGGCGATCTGGCCGACCAGCAGCATCGGGTCGAGATCGACGATGCGCGCGCAGGCCGTGCCGGATTGCGCATAGTCGCCGACTTCAAGCTCCACGTCCTCGACGATGCCGTCGAAGGGTGCGCGGATGAAGGTCCGCTCGAGGTCGAGAGCCGCCGCTTCAAGCTGCGCCTGGGCGGTGGCGAGCCGTGCACGTGCCTGGGCGATTGCGGTCGC
The DNA here is from genome assembly GCA_026706385.1 of Gammaproteobacteria bacterium. Classification (GTDB taxonomy): domain Bacteria; phylum Pseudomonadota; class Gammaproteobacteria; order Pseudomonadales; family Azotimanducaceae; genus VXYL01. The sequence continues at coordinate 101,461 of JAPOYV010000047.1, read as the reverse complement.
CGACTGAAAGCCCCGGTCCTTGAGCTTCAGGCTGCCGAGGTACTCGAGTCGCGCTTGGTTGACGCCCTCCTTGCCTTGGGTAATACGGGCCTGGCGGTCTTCCACGGCGATCTGGCACAAGAGATCGCCTGCCTCAACCCGGTCGCCGCGCTCGACCGGGCGGGCGACCACCCGGCCCCGCGTTTCCGCCTGCACGGCAACCGTGCGCTTGTTCTCGGTGCGACCGCGCACGGAGATCTGCTCAGGAAGCGTGCGGGCGTGAATGACTCTTGCCCGCACGGCCGTCGGCGCCTTGTCGTCGGCGCTCCCGGCGAGCAGCGTATTGGCTTCGGCCAGTGACGGGTGTTCCGAGACACCTTCTTCGGCGGTCAGGAAACCCGACAGCAGCCAGATTGCGACCGCAACAGTGATGACGAGGGCGGTAATGTAAGTGCCGCGCATGGAAGTCCAGCGGAGTGGAATGCTACCGAAAGTAACACATTAGGCCTGCCGCACGCGAGAGCGGCCAGCCCGCGTCACCGATGCGCTACCACTCGCCGGTGTTGGGCATGGAGGCCCAAGGCTCCTTCTGCGGCAGTGGTGCGCCGTCCTGCAGCAACTCGACCGAGATGTTGTCGGGCGACCGGACGAACGCCATGTAGCCGTCGCGGGGCGGTCGGTTGATGGTCACGCCGCCTGCCATCAGGCGCTCGCAGAGCCCGTAGATGTCGTCCACGCGGTACGCCAGGTGTCCGAAATTGCGGCCGCCGCCGAGCGTTTCCGGATCCCAGTTGTAGGTCAACTCGACCTGCGCCTCGCTGTCGCCTGGTGCGGCAAGAAAGACGAGCGAGAACCGGCCGCCTTCGTTGTCGATGCGTCGCAGTTCCTCGAGGCCGAGCTTGTTGCAGTAGAAGTCGAGAGACGCGTCGAGGTCGGCGACGCGAACCATGGTGTGGAGGTATTTCATGGCGATTCGATCAGGCGGATGTGGCCGACAAGAATAGCCGATCCGAAACCACGAGCGCGAAGGTCTGCCCGCAACGTCCAACGCGTTCGTGCCAGCAACCGGCAAAAAGATGCCCCGGCCGAAGCCGGGGCATTCCAGGGGGGCGACGCGTCCCTCTGGTTCAAGGGGAGAGCAATGGAGAACTCGTCGCAAGGCAGTACTTTACGGCGGGATTGTGAATAGCTGTGCAAGGAATAGTGGAGTTTCGGTGGACAAGCTGTTTGCGGCATCCGAGGCAAGGGCCGAACGACCATGCTGGCGGCGCGCTAAGATGGCGCAGGCTCTGAACATACGGGCGCGGAGAGAGCATGGAGACCATCGCCATCGGAGATCTGGTTCCGGACATCATCGACGTCTGCGGCGCGCTGGACTTCGATGATCGCGAATCCGGTTTGGCGCCGCGGCGGCTACCGTCATGGACGCGTCTGCAGTTGCCGGCGGTGATGGATGCCATGGTGCGGATGCCGTCCGGCGTGCGCTTGCGCTTCGCGACGGATTCGCGCCGCGTCGGCGTGCACTTCCTGGCGACCAACATGGTCAACCCGCCGCGACCGCGGCGTCCCGTCGTTTTCAACTGCGAAGCGGCCGGCCGACTGCAGGATGCCGCGTCGACCCAAGGCAATGCGATTGTCTTCAAGCCCGAAGCCCCTGGCGGATTCGAACTCGTCCGGGGCGAAGCCGACACCGTCGTGTTCGATGTCCCCGCGGGGGCGTCTGTCTGCGAGATCTGGCTGCCGCACAACGCTTTCGTCGAGCTGCGCGCCCTGGAGATCGACGACGGTTCCACGGTCTCGGCGCCACCCGCCGAGGCGCGGCCCCGGTGGATCCACTACGGCAGCTCCATCAGTCACTGCATGGAGGCTCTTGAGCCCGCCAAGACCTGGCCCGCGGTCGCCGCCCGGCGCGCCGGCATGGCGCTGCAGAACTTAGGCTTCGGCGGCCAATGCCACCTGGACCAGTTCGTGGCGCGAACGATCCGCGACGCCACAGCCGACATCGTCAGCATCAAGACGGGCATCAACGTGGTGAACATGGACTCGATGCGCGAGCGCGTATTCGGCCCTGCATTCCACGGCTTCCTGGACACGATCCGCGAGGCTAGGCCCGACGTGCCCATCGTCGCCATCTCGCCCATCTACTGCCCCAGTGCGGAGACCCGTCCGGGGCCGACGGTGCCCAACGAGGTCGGCAAGTTCGTCACCATCGACGGGTTCGAACCTTACCGGGTCGGTTGCCTGTCGTTGGCACGGATCCGCGAGATCCTTAAGGGCGCCGTGGACGCACGGCGCGCCGCGGGCGATGCCAACCTCCACTACGTCGATGGGCTGGATCTCTTCGGCGAGGCCGACGCCGACGACTTGCCGGACGACCTGCACCCGAATCCGGCCGGCTACGAGCGCATGGGAGAGCGTTTCGCCCCGACCCTGAGCCGGATCCTCGCGGACCGGTGAACGCGTTCTCGGTTGCGTTCGCCGCTCACCTTAGACGACGCCGCTGTCCCTAAGGGCGTTGATCGCTGCCGTGTCGTAGCCGAGTTCCTCGAGCACCGCGTCGGTGTGCTCGCCGATTTCGGGCGCCTTCTTGACGCCGACGCGGTGGATGGCGTCGACGTTGACCGGGTGGTTGATGACGTAGTCGGCGCCGATGTCATCCACGGGTTTGGTGATGATGCCGTTGGCCTTGAGTTGGTGATCCCCGGGTAGGTCGTGGACGCTCCCGACCAGCGACACCGGGACGCCCTCGGCCTCGAAGGTGGCCAGCCAATCCGCGGTTGTTCTGCTCGCCAGCACCGGGCGAAGGCGGTCGGCAAGGGCTGTACCCGACTGGATACGCGCCTCGCGGGTCGAGAACGCCGGGTCGTCGAGCAGTTCGGCGACGCCCAGGATTTCGAAGAAGTGACGTATTTCCGACTCGCTCCGCACGAACGTGAACTGCAGCCATCGCCCGTCCGCGGTCTCGTACATCTCCCGCGTAAAGTAGCGCGGCGCGCGGTTCGGATAGTTGGAGAAGTCGCTGCCGTGCGCGAACTTGGCGGCGGCGATGCACGACGCGGCCCAAACACCGTTGGCGATCAGCGACGTGTGAACCATGCTGCCTTCCCCGGTGCGTTCCCGATGCAACAGCGCGGTGACGATGGACGCATACATCGAGATCGCCGTGGGATGGTCGCCCATCCCGGGCAGGGAGTGCGCCGGCTTCGCACCCGGCGCGCGCACCACGTCCATCAAGCCCGAGCGGGACCAGTACGCGACCAGGTCGAAGCCTTCCCGGTCCTTCTCCGGCCCGTATTCGCCATAGGCCGTCAGCCACGCGTAGACCATGCGCGGATTGAGGGGCTTCAAGTCTTCGTACGTGAGACCGAGCCGCCGGCGCATGTGGAGAGGGTAGTTGGTGACGTAGACGTCGCACCGCGCGACGAGCTTCTTCAGGATCGCTTTGCCCGCGTCGGTCTTGAGGTTGATGGTGATTGAGCGCTTGTTGCGGGCGTCCTGCGCCCAGGCATAGTTGATGTCCGCATTCGGCGTCCCGGGGCCGTGGGCGAGGCGCCGGTAGGCGTCGCCGTCGCCGGGCATTTCGATTTTCGTCACGTCGGCCCCGTAGTCGGCGAGGATCGTGGACGACACGGGTCCGGCGATCCAGGTTCCTGCGTCGACCACTTTGAGTCCTTCGAACAGTGTGTTCATCCGCCCGTCCGTGAAAAGTACGGTGTGTATGATGGTCGCGAACCCAAGGGGAGTCGAGCCGATGGGACGTGTCGTGCCTGTGATGCTTCTTGTGCTGCTGGTCGCGTGCCGGGCGGAGGAGGCCCAGCCCGAGGTGCAGCCCGGGGCGACGGATCCGAATGTCGTGGCTACGACGTCCGGTCCGGTGCGCGGTGAAACCGTCGACGGGGTACGGGTCTTCCGCGGCGTCCCCTATGCGTCGCCGCCGGTCGGGGACTTGCGCTGGAAGCCGCCGACGGTGCCGTCGGTCTGGACGGAACCGCGCGACGCGCTCGACTTCGGGACGCCGTGCTGGCAGCCGCCGGTCGAGGGCTTCTACAGCCGCGGCCCAATCGACCGATCCGAGGATTGCCTATACCTCAATGTCTGGACGCGGGCCGCTGCGGGCGACGCGCTGCCGGTGATGGTGTGGATTCACGGCGGCGCCCTGCAGATCGGCCACGGTCACCTGCCGATGTACGACGGCGGGGCGCTCACCGAAAAGGGCGTCGTGCTGGTCAGCATCAACTACCGCCTCGGCGTGATGGGTTTCCTCGCCCACGAGGAGCTGTCCGCCGAATCCCCTGAAGGCGTGTCCGGGAACTACGGCATCCTCGATCAGATCGCGGCCCTCGCCTGGGTCCGCGACAACATCGCGGCGTTCGGCGGGGATCCCAGCAACGTCACCGTGTTCGGCGAGTCGGCGGGCTCCTGGAGCGTCTGCTTGCTGTACGCGTCGCCGCTCGCGGGCGGCCTCGTCCATCGTGCCATCGGTCAATCCGGAGGCTGCTTCGCGCCGTATCCTGAACTTGCCGCCGACACGCCAGCCGGACCGTCCGGCCATGCGGTTGGCGCATCGCTTGCCGAAGCTCTGTCCGTCGAGGATCTGGCGGGGCTGCGGGCCATCGAGGCGGCGGCGCTGTACGACCGGATCGCCGAGGCCGAGTGGGCCGCCAGCGGGCTGGTTTTCGTGGACGGTCACCTGTTGCCATCGGCGCCCCGGGCCTTGGTCGAGGCCGGACGGCACAATCGGATCCCGGTGATGGTCGGCTCCAACGCCCACGAGGGGACGACGCTGTTCGCCGGCATCGCCGAGGTCGACGAAGCGACGTATCGGGCCGGCGTAGAGCAGGCCTGGGGCGATCTCGCCGGCGAGATTCTCGACGCCTACGCCGAAGACGCGGCGGTCAGCCCCGACACCGCGCAACGGCGGATCCTGTCCGACCAGTACTTCGCCTGGCAGATGCGGACCTGGGCGCGTGCCCAGACGGCGCAGGGCGACCCGGCGTGGCTGTACTACTTCTCGCACGTGCCGGATCTCGGCGGCGAATACGGAACGTCGATGGGCGCGTTCCACGCGGCCGAGATCCCCTACGCATTCGGCAATCCGACGCTGGGCTTCGGCGACGGCGGGGACGAGTTGTCGACCCGCGCCAGCGATCTCGAGGTGACCCGCCTGATGACCGGCTACTGGACCAACTTCGCGAAAACGGGCGATCCCAACGGCGAGGGCCTGCCGCCGTGGCCGCAGTACGCGACGGACACGGACCTCGCGCTGGAGATCTCGGCGACCCCGGGCGAGGTCGCGGGCCTGCGCAAGGCCAAGCTGGACGTCATGGATCGCTGCTACGCCGTTGAGGATGGCGCTCGCACGGATCCTCATTGAGACGTGGATGTCCGTGCACCGTCATGTTCCGCCGGCGCGGGTTTCGGTCAGGTGCTGCGTCTCGTTCAAGCTCTTGAGGTTGCGTTCTCCCGTGGAGGCGCACAGGAAGCGGCTGATGCTGGCGTAGCGCACGTCGATGAAGAGGCGTGGCGGCATGCCGAGAACGGTCGATGCCCAGACGTTCACCACGCCGCCGTGGCAGAACACCGCCACGCGTTCGCCCCGATGGGCATCAATGATCGCTTCCATGCCCGCGGCCACCCGGCGGCGAAACGCCTCGATGTCGAAGTCGTCGCCGTAGCCGCCGTCGACGAAGGCCTTCCAGGCGGGGTAGTCCTCGGCCTTGAGCTGCTCCATGGGGATGTAGTGCGACGCCGCCCGGTCGTATTCGGCCAGGTCGTCGCGGATGATCGGTTTCATCGTTCGCCGCTGCGCCAGCGGCGCGGCCGTCTCGACGGCACGACGCAAGGGGCTCGTGTAGATCGCGTCGATCGGTTCGCCGGCCAGCCAGTCGCCGACCTGTCTGGCCTGGCCGTGTCCCGACTCGGAAAGAGCGGGATCGGCGCGGCCTTGTTCCTGTTCGACCCGCAGCGGCAGGCCGTGGCGAACGAGTATCAGTTCCACAGGTCATCCCAAGCAACGCAACCAAAACCGCACAGCGTGTACGCCTTGCCCGGGGCCGTCAACTAACGGGATACTCCGCGCCTTTGCATCGTCAAGGGAGACCCCGTGGCCGTCAGCCCATCGAGTACCGAAGAACTGCTGGTCGAACAGCGAGACCGCATCGTCGTCCTGACCCTCAATCGCCCGGAGCGGCTGAACGCGATCAGCGGCGCGATGCTTGGCGAGTTGTCCGCGAAGCTGGTCGAGGCCAACAGGGATCCCGACACCCGTTGCATCGTCCTCACCGGCGCGGGCCGCGGCTTCTGCGCAGGCCTCGACCTTGTCGCCGTCAACGAGGGCGGCATCGGCAGCCGGGCACAGCGCGAGGGCGACAACCGTCCGCGTGCGCTCTTCGATCTGCGCGATGCGCCGATCAACGTCATGTGGAACATCGACACGCCGGTGATCTGCGCCGTCAACGGTGCTGCGGCCGGGTACGGCATGGACCTGACGCTACTCGCGGACATCCGCATCGCCAGCGAGTCGGCCAAGATGGCGGCGGTGACCGCCAAGCGCAATGTCGTTCCGGAAAGCGGCGGGACCTGGCTGTTGCCGAGGCTGATCGGCTGGGCCAAGGCGGCGGAACTCTACTACCGGGCGCGCACGATCGATGCCAAGGAGTGTCTTGAGATCGGCATCGTCAACACCGTTGTGCCGAACGACGAACTGATGCCGACCGCCATGCAGTGGGCGGAAGAGATCGCAGACAATGCCCCGATGGCCGTGCAGACCACCAAGCGCATGATGCGCATGGGCCTGGAGGAGTCCTACGACACCGCGGTCGACCACTTGATGGTGCACTTGAACGGCATGTTCCAGAGCGACGACTTCCGCGAGGGCGTCAGCGCGTTCCTCGAGCGCAGGAAGCCGAACTTCACGGGCCGGTAGGTCCTTAGCGTCGAGGCGGACCAATGCCGGTCTGGTTGTTTGCCGCGTTGTTCGTCTCCGTGTTGACGGGAGCGGGCATCGGCATGAGCTACGGGCTGCGTGGCGACGTCAGCGTAGCGTATGGCGCCCTTGGCCTGTTCCTGTCGCTAAACCTGCTGGTCTCCTATTGGGAACTGAGCCTCGGGTTGCGCCAGGATCTCATCGCCCGGCGGGCGGCCTATTGGCGCGGCCGCGGCGCCGAGACCGGACACTCCCCGGCGTTCGCGTTCCTGACGGCAACAGTCTCGTGGCGGGAGATGCTGTCGCTCGACTGTTGGGCCGATATCTGGGCAGCGTATGCGAGTTACGACGGGTCGTACCTGGATCGACGCTCGTACGGGTTCAATGCCGACTTCGCAAACGGCCTTCTGCTGCCGCTGCCTTCCCTATTCCTTTATGTCGCGCTGACCATTCACTGGCTGCCCGCCATGGTCACCGGAATCCTCGGCGCGATGCTGTTCTGGCACTGGCTTTACTCGGGGTCGGTGTACTGGCTGAACTTCTTCGGCTCCGGGGGCCACAGGTCGATCAGCCGCAGCGAGGTGTTCGCCTACGTCTGGCTGCCCACCGCGCCGTGGGTCCTGGCGTCGATGCTCGGGGTCTACGTGTCGATCCGGCTGATCGTCGACGGCGACTACGGCGTCCTGATCCCCTAGGGTGCTACTCGGTACCTGTGCCCCACACCTCGTCGAGCCGGGCGTCCCGGCGGCACCGGAACCGGTAGTAGTTGTACCGGATGGGATTCTCCAGGTAGTAGTCCTGGTGGTAGTCCTCGGCGTCGTAGAACTCGGACCGAGGCAGGATGCGGGTCACGAAACGGGCGCCGAGCTTCTCTTCGAGTTTGCGCTTGGTCCGTTCGGCTAGTGCCATCTCTTCGTCGTCGCCGACAAAGATCGCCGCCCGGTAGCTCGAGCCCTTGTCGCAGAACTGGCCCAAATTGTCGAACGGGTCGATGTTTCGCCAGTACACGTCGAGCAAGGTGGCGTAGTCGATCCTCTCGGCGTCGTAGGTGACCTCGACCGCTTCGAGGTGCCCCGTGTCGCCGTAGGTGACCTGCTTGTAGGTGGGGTTCTCCGCGTGGCCACCGGTGTAGCCGGACGTGGTGGCGACGACGCCGTCAAGCTCGTCGAACGGCGGCTCCATGCACCAGAAACAGCCGCCGGCGAAGACGGCTGTTTTGAGCTCCTGAGCAGACGCGGGGATCGTGGCGGTGAGCACGGCCAGCATCGTCGAGACGGCGACTCGGATAGGCATCATCTTCGGAACCGCTTCAAGACTGTGCCCGGTTCGACCGCCCTCAGCCGCCGCAAATTCACCGCCTCATTCGAGGCCGGCCCAGGAAGTCGCCCTTGCCGATCTGCGTGCCTTTCATGCGCAGCATGTCGTAGGTCGTGGTGGCATGGAAATAGAAGTTCGGCAGCGAGAAGGTCAGCAGGAAGTCCTCGGCGTTGAACGGCATCACCATCTGTCCCATGCGGAACTCCATGGCCTTGCCCGCATAGCCGTTGACGGTGTCCGCATCGTAGGCCGCGAGCCCCTCGCGCGCCTCGGTCACCATGCCGCGCAGGCCCGCATAGTCGAAGTCGTTCATGGTCGGCGGTCCGAATACGCCAGCCTCGACGCCCTTGAGCGCGCCGAGCGAGTGGTGTGCGACGGAAATCACCTGGAACCGGAATGGCAGCATGTCGTCGATGAGGCGCATCTCGACCACGTCGTCGAGGTCGATTCCGTTGGCCTCGCAGTGCGCGCGGCCCTTGTCGAGTACGCCTTCGACAGCAGGGAGGATCTGTTGGTAGGTGCCGACGGTTGCGTCGTAGAGAGAGAATGCCATTGCGGCCTCCGGTGGATTGAGATTGGTTGAGCGCGCGAGTTTAGCGCAACGCGGTGGTCGCGCTTGCCAAGTGCGATAGTCTTGCGGCCGTGGTTCGTCCTTTGAGGGTTCTCGGATGAAAGCGTTGAAGGTCCTGGTCATCCTGCTGCTGGCGTACGTCGTGATCGTCGCGCTCTTCGAGTCGTTGCTCGGCTACTTTCAGCCGCAGGCACCGGGGACGGTGGTCATCACCACGTTCGACGCCGACGGCGCGGCGCATGATCGCGTCGTCTCGGAACTCGAAAGCGGCGGCAGCATGTACGTCGCGGTGAACCATTGGCCGCGCGCTTGGTACCGTCGCCTGCGCACCTTTCAGATGGTGCGCGTTACGCGTGAAGGCGAGACCGGGGAATACACGGCGGTGGTCGTCGATGGTGATGAGCACGACCAGGTCGCTCGAGACAACCCCACGGGCATCGTGTTTCGCATCCTCACCGGGTTCCCGCCGCGGTACTTCGTGCGCCTCGACCCGCTCGCGCCGCCGCTCGGCGAGGTCGTCGAGACCGCCTACGGCAAGGTCCGTGGGGCGTTTACGGATGGTACGGACGACGGCGCCATGCTGGCGTACAAGGGAATCCCGTTCGCGGCACCGCCGGTCGGCGACTTGCGCTGGAAACCGCCAGCGGCGCCGGCGTCATGGGAAGGGGAGCGCGATGCCACCGAGTTCGGCGCCGTATGCCACCAGGCGCCAGCCGCGGAAGAGGGTTTCTACGGCCAGCCCGAGCTCACCGAGAGCGAGGACTGCCTCTTCCTGAACATCTGGGCACCGGCCGGCCACGTCGATGCGGGGTACCCGGTGATGGTCTGGATCCACGGCGGCGGTTTCATTTTCGGGGCCGGGAGCCTGCCCAGCTACGACGGCGAGGCGCTTGCACGGGCGGGCGTCGTCGTCGTGACCGTCAACTACCGTCTCGGGCTGCTCGGCTTCTTCGCCCATCCCGCGCTGAGTGCCGAGTCCCCGAACGGCGCATCCGGCAACCAGGGCCTGTACGACCAGGTGGCCGCGCTCCAATGGGTGCGCGACAACATCGCCGCGTTCGGCGGTGATCCCTCTAACGTGACCATCTTCGGCGAGTCCGCCGGGTCGATCAGCGTCTGCTACCTGGCCGCCACGCCGCTCGCCGACGGCCTGTTCCAAAAGGCGATCGGGCAATCGGGCGGCTGTTTCGCAAGACATGCTTCGCTAACCAGCACGGAAGGTGTCGTGGTGGACGCCGCGATAGCGAATCAGCTCACGGGGTCCGGCCACGAGATCGGGCTCAAACTCGCCGAGGCACTCGGGGCGCAAGGTGAGGGGGCCGAGGCCATCGCCGCGTTGCGGGAGCAAGACGCCGCGAAGATGATCGGCACGCTGCAGGAAGCCGAGGTCGTGGCGCCTTGGCGCTCGATTTTCGTCGACGGTCATATGTTCCCTGACCAGATGCGGCGTCTCATGGAAGGCAAGAAGGGCGTTGCCTACATCCTCGGATCGACCGCCGACGAGGGCACGGCGTTGTTCATGGGGCTGCCTGAGTCGTCGCTCGAAGACTGGCAGGCGGGCATTCGCGAAGCCCAAGGCGAACACGCGGAGTTGTTCCTCGCGGCCTATGCGGACGACGCGGCCGACTCGCCCGTAAGGGCCACGCAGAACATGATGGGCGACGCGCTGTTCACGTGGGAGATGCGCACCTGGGCGCGCTTGGCGACTGCTGCGGGTAGCAGCGCCTGGCTGTACGTGTTCAACCACGCGCCGGAGGTCGAGGAGTACGGTCGGTCGCTCGGCGCTTTCCACGGATCCGAGATCGCCTACATCTTCGGCAACGGCAGCGATCTTTGGGGCGAGGCGGACCGGGAACTCTCGGCGACGATGCAGGCCTACTGGGTGAACTTCGCGCGCAGCTCGGACCCCAACGGCGACGGACTCCCGACGTGGCCAGTCTACGGGGACGACGATCTCACGTTCGAACTGGATTCCGACCCGCAGCCGCTTACGGGGTTCCGCGACGCCAAGCTCGACGCGCACGAGGCGGCGTTGGCGTTCTAGGACCGTCCGGGCTGGGCAGCGCCGTGCTACACACGCTCGCGGTGGCGAATTATCGTTCGCTCCGGGATCTCGTCCTGCCGCTCAAGTCGTTGAACGTCGTCACGGGCGCCAACGGCAGCGGCAAGTCGAACCTCTACCGGGGCTTGAGACTGCTCTCGGAGACCGCCTTCGGGACGGCGGTGGAATCGATCGCCGCGGAAGGCGGTGTCGAATCCGTGCTTTGGGCAGGGCCGGAGCAGTTCTCGCGGCTCGTCAAGAAGGGCCACTACCCGGTGCAAGGCGGGCCGCGCAAGGACCGCGTCAACCTCCGCTTCGGCTTCGTCGGCGACGACTTCGGCTATGCCATCGACTTCGGCCTGCCGACGCCGGTGCCGCAGACCATGTTCGGGAAGGATCCCGAGATCAAGCGGGAAGCCATCTGGCATGGCGAGATGTGGCACGATCGGCGCGCCGTGGCCGACCGGCGCGCCGGGGTGGTGCGCAGCCGCGACGACAGCGGCGCCTGGCAGGTCGTCGCCCAGCACCTGCCGACCTTCGACAGCATGCTGTCGAGCGTTGCCGACCCGGTCCGCGCGCCCGAAGTGCTGATGCTCCGCGAGCAGATCCGTTCATGGCGCTTCTACGACCACTTCCGCACGGACGTCGCCTCGCCGGCGCGCCTCCCGCAAATCGGTGCGCGCACGCCGGTGCTCAGCAACGATGGCCACGACTTGGCCGCCGCCTGGCGCACCATCATGGAGATCGGCGACCGGGAAGCCTTGGACGCGGCCATCGCCGACGCGTTCCCCGGGGCGGAGGTGGATGTTGAGAACGCGGGTGGCCGATTCGCCCTGCGTTTTTCACAGCATGGCTTGCTGCGTCCGCTGTCGCAGGCGGAATTGTCCGATGGGACGCTGCGCTACCTGCTCTGGATCGCCGCGTTACTCACGCCGCGGCCACCGAGCCTGATGGTGCTCAACGAGCCCGAGACCAGCCTGCACCCGGACCTGCTGCCCCCGTTGGGGCGGCTGATGAAGCGGTGCGCGGAAGACACCCAACTGTGGGTGACGACCCACGCGCCGAGCCTGATCGAGGCGCTGACTGCGGACGGCTCGTGCAATCACCTGGAACTCGACAAGGACTTCGGGGAGACCTTCGTCCAGCACCTTGATCCGCTGGACGTGCCACCGTGGCGCTGGCCTACGCGGTGAGGACTGGTGGGAGTGGGCCGAAGTGCCGCTCACGTCCTGTTCGAGGAGAACTCGCCGATGATTACAGGTAAGGCTCGACCAATTCTGCGAGATGGTTTGGCGCACTCGATCCTGTGGCGCCGCGGGTGCCGACCTCGAGCACGACCGCTTCTCGGTCCAGGACGAGATGGACGGGACGTACGGCCACGACCGACCCATCGGGTGATGCCGTGCCGTCGCCGGCAAGAAATGCGAAATCGTCCCGACGACCGTGCAGCATTCCGGTCGGATTCTCGGCCAGCCATTCATTGATCACGGCAGCGGGTTCGTCGGACAAGTTGACGACCCGCAAACCCGCGTGGGCGCTCTCCAAGGCCTCGAGAATGGGCATGTCCGCGATGCATGGGGCGCACCAGGTCGCCCAGACGTGAACCAGCAGCACGGAGGCCGGCACATCCGCGAGACGCCGTGTTTCGCCATCGAGCCTGGTGAACGATACCTCCGCCAGGGACCGGCCGACCAAGTCGCGAAGACCCTCATTGAAATCCGCCCCAAGTGGCGGCTTGTCGGCGACCGCGGGCTTGGTCCCGAACAAGATCTGCACCGGTGCGTCGAAACCGTCCACCCGTTCGAGCACGATGTTCCCAGCGAGGAAGTCCGCACTTCGGGCGCGGAGCCACTCCGCCAAGCGGTGGTGGTCGGTCGTCGTGATACGGAACGCCTCGTCGGCAGTCGGCGCCAGCGTGACCGATAGGGTGTCCGAACCGTCGCCGCTCGCAGGACTCACGCCGAAAACGGCGACCGGGTCCACCGCGGTGCCGCCCGCGTCGCCCATGTCCGGGACGATGCCCAGCACGGCGGGTAGCTGTCGCAGGATGTCGTCGGGCGCCAGTTGCACAACGCCGGGTGCCCCCGGGCGCAACTGTGCCGCGCGATCAAGGCGAGTGGCGATGATTTGCACGGACGGTCCGCCCGCATCGGTCGGCGCGACATCCGTACCCGGCTTGGTATCCGGCTTTGCGGCGCCGTTGGGATGCGAGGACCGAACGCTGGCTTGCAGGATGGCAACGACGTCCTGGGCGCCGAAACGGTAGACCTCGGCCCAAGCCGGCATCGTGGAAAGCAAAAGACCGAGCGCGCATGTGGCCCTTGAGACCCCACCGATTCTCAGCATGGCTTGCTCTCTCCCTGCCCTTAACACTAAAAAAAGAGATGCATCGCGACGCCGAAACGTCGCGCCCACATTGTCGTTGGTTCGCGCCGCGGCCCGAACTAATGGCCGTGCCGCAGCACTTCCCCCGCCCTAGCGTCCGTCAACTCGCCGTCGATCACGTGGATTTCGCCGTTTACCACGGTCGCCTTGTAGCCGATGCTGCCCTGCGTGAGGCGCGATGCGCCTGCGGGGAAATCCGTGACGCGGTAGGCGTGCGTCTCCGCGACGGTGTCGGCATCGAAGACGTTGATATCGGCGCGCATGCCTGGCGTCAGCGCGCCACGATCCTGCAAGCCGAGGATGCGGGCCGCGCCGCTCGTGAGCCGGCGGATCCCTTCGCCCATCGTGAACAGGCCGTCCTCGCGGATCCAGTGCGACAGCACGAAAGTCGCCCAGCCGGCGTCCATCACCATGCCGACGTGCGCGCCCGCGTCGCCGACGCCGAAAAACACGCCGCCGGCGAAGAGGTCGCGCAGCGCGTCCAAGTTCTGGTTCTCGCCGACGTGGTTGAAGAGCGCGCGGCCGCCGGTCTCGTCGGAGATCCGCAGGAAGGTCTCCGACCAGTGTTCGCCCGCAGCGTCCGCCATGGACGCGAGGTTGTTGTAGCTGCCGAGTGTGTGGTCCGGTGAGATGCCGTCGCCGAGATAGTACATCCAGCTCGGTCGTATCCAGCCTTGTTGCCAGCCCCGGGCTTCCTCGATGAGCTTTGCGCGCAGGCCCGGGTCGCGGATCGCGGCAAGCCGCTCATCGACGTCCATGGCGCGGATCTTTGCCCATCCCTCGCTGCTCCCCGGGATCAGCGCCTGCACGCCGATCAGCGCGCCGCTGCCACGCACCTGCGCCACGCCGGAGATGTCGCGTCCGGTCGCGATCTGGCGGATCGCCTTCAGGCGCTTGGTCCCGGCGTCGTCGTCGAAGCCCTGCAGCGTGGAGTTGAAGAGCATGCGTGCGCCTGTGGCACCGGCGACGTGGTCGACGTGGTCGAAGCGCATGCCGACGTGCTGGTAGAGCGCGTCGCGGCTCGCGATCTCGTTGCCGATCAGCACCAGTTCATCGAGTTCGGCGAGCGTGCCCGGCACGGCACGGCCGTCGGGGATGCGATGGCCGCCGTAGCGATTGGACGAGAAGCCGACGGCGCCACGGTCGATCGCCTCGCCCACCAGACGCGCCATCTCGCGCTTCTCGTCGTCCGTCGCGTCCTCTTCGACGCCGCGTTCGCCCATCACGAAGTAGCGCAGCGCGCCGTGGCCGATCATGCCCGCGATGTTGATGCCGGGCCGGAGCCGCTCGACGGAGTCCAGGTAGCCGCCGTAGTCCACCCAGTCCCAAGGCAAGCCCGTCAGGATCGACTGGCGCGGGATGTCCTCAACGGTCTCCATCATGCCGGCGAGCAGTTCGCGATCCTCGGGTCGGCAAGGCGCAAAGGTGACGCCGCAGTTGCCGATCAGGGCCGTCGTGACACCGTGGCAGGAGACCGGAGAGACGTGCGGATCCCAGCAGATCTGCGCATCGAGGTGGGTGTGCAGATCGATGAAGCCGGGTGTGACGGTCATCCCCTCGGCGGCGATTTCGCGCCGGCCCTTGGCGTCCACCTTGCCGACGCCGGTGATCGTACCGTCGTCGACCGCGACATCGGCGGGCGTGGGCTCCCCGCCCAGGCCGTCGACCACTTGGCCCCCGCGGATCACGAGTTGATGCGGCATGCGCTTGCTCCCCTTTTCCGAGGAGGTCGATTGTAGCCGGTCGCCCGGCCGCGACATCGCGTCAGTTCGCGGCGAGCCTCGTGAGTACCTCGAGGTGCGCGGCGAACTGTGCAGGGCCGGGCCAGCCCAAATCCTCATGCGATGCCCTGGCGAGTTGGACCTGAAAGCGACTGAAATGTGCGGCGGACGCCAAGCGCTCGGGCGCCGGCATCGCGACGCCCGCGGATGTCAACCCGTCGCGAACCGCCGGCCAGTCGAGGCGGATGGACGCGCTGCCCAGGATGTCGCCGAGGAACGTCAGTCGGTTGCCGGGATAGGCGGTGTCGAAGTCGTAAAGGCAGGTGACCGCGTCGCCCTGCACCAGCATGTTGCTTGCCGACCAGTCGGTTTTGCACATCATGGGCGGGGTTGCGTCGGCAAGAGCGGCGAGGCCGTCGAGAGCGCAGCAAACGGGACGCTTGAGCCAACGTGGATGGCGCGCCCAGGCGTCCTGTATTCGGTGCACTGTCTCGGCGACGTACGACCGCGCCTGAGTCTCGTCCGGTGAGCCGCGGGACTCGAAGAACTGCGCGAGTACGGCCCCGTAGTTCGCACTCACGGCGCGGATGACATCGGTGCCCGCGCCGGATTCGATCACGTCGATCAATCGCTCGCCGTCCACGTGACTCACCGTGATCGTGTCCGGCTCACCGTGAGCTACCAGCTTGGGAATGATCGGCACGTTGGCGTAGGCGCGGTAAAAGGCGAGTTCGCGGGCCAGCTTGACGTTGGGCGGACCGCGGTAGTCGTTGAAGCGTTTGGTCACGCAGCGCTGGCCGTCGATCGTCTCGATCCGCGCGTCGCTACGGGCGCCTTGGGCGATCCTGACCGCGTCCATGCTTGTGGCGACCAATGCCAGGTCCCCTTACGGTCCGGGCGCTTCGGGGAAACTCGGCAAGCTCGGATCGACGACGGACCACGCGGCCTTCGAGGCCGTGAAGATGTTGGCCCTGGCCCGCGCCTTCGGATCGTCGTCCAGGCAGCCCGCGGGGATCTGCATGTTCTCGGGGTCGCGACGACGCGGCACCTGGGAACCGCAGGTGCGGCAGAACGCCGTGCCCTTCACCTTCGCCTCCGGCATCTTGTAGTTGACGACGTTGTCCTCGCCCGACAGCCAGCGGAAGGCCTCGTGGCCGACCATGACCATGGTGGCGTGGGCCGCACTCATGGCGCGTCGACAGCGCGAGCAGTGGCAGTTGACCATGGCGACCGGTTCGCCGTCGTACTCGAACGCCACGGCACCGCACAGGCAACTGCCACCCGTCGCGCCGGCCGTTTTCGCAGTCCGCGTCGGCTGTTCGACGGCCTTCGCGTCAGGCCCGAACTCCGGCGGATATTCGTCGTGCTGCGGGAGGTCGTCGGCGATCGTATGCCAAGGCGCCATCGAGCCGACGAAGAAGTGCATCGTCGGCCGTGTGCCCGGGTCTTCGGCGACGTTGCCGAGCGGGATCAGCGCGAACGGTCCGCCTGGCGGGCAGGCAGGAACGCCAGACCCGCAGCGCGGACAGAAGTTCCGCCAGCCGTGGGATGACGAACGGTAGTGCGCAGCCTTCTCCTCCCCGTGACGCCAGTGGAAATCCCCGGGTGCCGCGACGGCGAAGGTCGCGAACGCGGCACCGTGGAACTTGCGGCACATGGAGCAGTGGCAGTGGCCGATCTGCTCGACCGGTCCGGTGATCTCGAAGGCGATGTCGCCACACAGGCAGCTTCCGGTCAGCATGGAGTCCTCCTTGAAGCAGACGGCTGTTCAGACGTTCGGGATGATGTCTGCGGCGACCCGTTCGAGCACGTCGAAGCGGGTGTCGAAGTTGGGCAGGATCATCACCTGGTCGAGGTCCGCGGTGGCGAGCACGGCCAGCCGCTCGATCAGGTCGTCGCGCGTGCCGATCATCGCCGACGCTTGGAGGATGTCGGGTGTCAGGAACTTCTCCTCCTCCGGGAGCACCCAGCAGTTGTGGCCGCCGTGGATCCGTTGATGGCGACGGTCTGCGGGGTAGGACTCGAGGAGTGCGCGTTAGTCGTCCCAGATCGGGGCCATGAAGCCGGGCGGTCGGCGGCCGAAGTTGCGGAACTGGTCGTAGCTGAAGTGCACAGCGGCCATGGCCATGGCGCCGCATTCCGCCTTGACGCGGGGCGAGTCGACGGCTTCGCCGGGGTCCAGGACGACCATCGTGGTGAGCGCGGTCGTGTAGTACCTCGCCCGGTCGATCTGGCGGCCGGCATCAAGGGCGCCCGCCTCGACCATGCTCCAGATGCGCGCCATGACCGCGGGGTTGGCCGGCATGGCGAGGACGGCGCCGTCGCCGTGCTTTCCCGCCAGGGCCAGCGACTTCGGACCGAACCCGGAGACGTACATGGGGATGGGGTGGTCGAAGTCGACGAAACCCTTGTCGGGCATGATGTGCCGGATCGGACGTTCGCCCGGACCGTGGCGGTAGACGGCCTCTTCGCCGCGCAGCAGGGGTCCGATGGTCGCGAGGTATTCGTCGAACTCAGCGATTCGCTGCGGCGGCAACCCCATCACGCGCATGGCGGTGTTGCCGGCACCAACGCCGAAGAAGGTCCGCCCGGGTGCCAGCGCATTGATGGTCGCGATGCCGGATGCGTTGTTCGGTGCGGGCCGCGTCCCCGTGACGGCGACACCGGTGCCAAGCTGGATGGTGCTCGTCCGCGTCGCTGCGAGCGCCAGCGTGGCGTAGCAATCCGACCACAGCATTTGGCTGTCGGCCAGCCACGCGTGCGAGTAGCCGAGTTCCTCGGCCCGCACCACGTAGTCGATGTCGTGGACGTGCGAGGCCACGCAGATGCCGATGTCCATGGATGTCCTTGGTCCGGGCGGGAGTGAACAGTCTAAGCGCGCCGTAGGCCCGACGCGACGCCGTTAGTCCGGGAGCTCGCCGAACGCGATGAACGAGGCCTTTGGCAGCGTGGGGTTGCCGAAGTAGGCGACGCTCCGATCGTCGCCGCTCATGATCGCGAGGAGCGCCTCGCGGTCCCCCGACAGGTTGACGACCTCGTCGCAAGTGAGCGTTTCGGCTTCGAAATACGTGAGGAGCATCTCGCCGAGATCGTAGAGGTGTGTGGGATGCTGGGCGATGCCCGCCAGCCAACGGTCCTCGCAGGTGGCGACGAAGGCACGGACGTAGGGCGGCAGGTTGCGCTCGCGTTGAAGGATGTCGAGCTTGCCGGACTGGATGATCCCCGGGCCCACCTGGACCGCCGCCTCGAACATGCCGGGGTGATAGTCGCTGCGCCCGACCACGGCAAGACCGGCGGTGCGCACACCGAGAATCCGCGTATAGCCGTGTGGCGTCAGTTCGCTTTCGATCTTGCCGCCGAGTTGGAGGAGCCCCAGGGGTGAGACCGGGTTGAACACGGACACGAATCCGCTGCCGACGACCAGCCGATTGCCGTGCTCGAGGATCGCCTCCATCGCACTGACGCCCATGCCGAGGATGCTCGGTTCGTAGTCGGCGCGCGACACGTGGGCGATCAGCACCGTGTCGTCGACCATGTCGACATTGAGCCGCGGGTCGCTGCCGCGGAGCGCGGCGAGCGTACCCGCGTCGGAGAGCAGCGTGTCGAAACGCTGCGTGCTCGGCATCGGCAAGGTGACGACGCCCGAGACCAGCGGCGCCTCGAACCGTGGTGCCGGCTCGTCCTGACAACCGGCCAGACCGCCGCCGGCAGCGATCGCAATGATCGCCAACCGCGCGGCGTTCGCCGGCTTCGACACCTCCCTGTGCGGCCCGTGCGGTCTACGCGACCTTGATTGGCAGCGAGCGGTGCCGTGTGCCAGTCGCCGCGAAAAGCGCATTCACGAGCGCTGGCGCTACCGGTGGGACGCCGGGCTCGCCGACCCCGGCGGGCAGCCGGCCCTGGGCAGGCACCAGTTCCACCGACGTCGCCGGTGCTTCCGATATGCGCAGAAGCGGGTAGTCGTGGAAGTTGCTTTGCGCCACAACACCGTCGGCCATGTCGATCTTGCCGAGCAGGGCGAGGGACAGCCCGAACACCACCGCGCCTTCCATCTGCGCGACGCACGTGTCGGCGTTGACGTAGGTGCCGCAGTCCAGCACGACGTAGGCGTTCGAGACCGTGGGCGTCCCGTTGGCCACGCTCGCCTCCAGGACTACCGCCACGTAGGAACGAAAGCTGTGGTGAACGGCGAACCCGAGCCCGGTCCCTTCCGGTCGCGGCCGATCCCACTCCGACAGCGCTCGCACCCGTTCAATGACGTGGCGCAGCCGTCCGACATCCTGGCCATGGCCCTCGGGGGGCTGCATGCCCGGAACCTTGAGCACGCCGCTTGCCGGCAGGATCTCCAGGCGGTGCTCGATCGGGTCGCGGCCTGCCGCAGCGGCCATCTCGTCGGCGAACACGTTGGCGGAGAATGCGTGGAAGATGTTGCACACCGAGCGCATCCATCCGATCCGAACGCCGGGACGGAGGCCTGCAAACTCCATGCGCTGGTTCTCGACGGTGTACGGCAGGTTGGAGAAGCCCATCTCCAGTTCCCAATCCGCCGGCATGGTGGCGCCACCGTCGAATACGGTGGTGATCGAGGGAAACGCGGTGCGTTCCAGCCAGGCCTTGGGATGGCCGCGCTCGTCGATCGCCGCGCGGTGGTACTGGGCGCTGGACGCATGGAAGTAGTCGTGGCGGATGTCGTCCTCGCGCGACCATTGGACGCGGATCGGGCGGCCGAGGCGCTTCGAGAGTTCCACGGCCTCCAGCCCGAAGTCCGGCTTCGACTTGCGCCCGAAGGCACCCCCGAGCAGCGTCGGTGTGACCGTGACGTTCTCGGGTTCGTAGCCGAGCCAGGCGGCGACAAGGCCGCGGGCGGACTGCGGATCTTGGAACGGTCCGTGGACCACGCACATGCCGCCGGACACGTCGGCGATGGCCACCGGCGGTTCCATCGGCGCATGCGCCAGGAACGGTGTCTCGTAGGTGGCGGAGAGTTCCGTCATGCCCTCCGCGAAGACCGCATCGACGTCGCCCTTCTCGGCATTGGGGACCGGCGTGCCCGGCTGGGTCAGCGCCTTGCGCAACTCCTCCTGCAAGGCGTCGCTGGAGAACGTCTGGTTGGGGCTGTCGGCCCACTCGATCTCGAGGTCGCGGGCGATGCGCATCGCCGTGTAGGTGTCGTCCGCGACCACCGCGACGCCTCCGACGGGGTTGAACACCGGTCCCGCGCTTGCGGACGGGTCGAGGATCTCGATCGCGAGTAAGCCCGGTGCCGTGTTCGGCTTGTTGAGGATGTTCTTCACGCCGCCGCCAAGCCACGGGCAACGGACCACGACGGCGGTCGCCATGTTCGGCATCAGGAAGTCCGCGCCGTACGTGCCCTTGCCGCGGACGATGTCCGCAGCGTCGACGTGCACGGCGTGCTTGCCGATATAGCGGTGCTCCGCCTCGCTCTTGCGCGGCGGATCCTCCGGCACGGGCAAAGTGGCTGCGATGCCGGCGAGGTCGCCGTAGCCGAGCCGTTGACCGCTGCCGGCGTGAATCACCTCGTGGTTCGTGGCCTCGACCTCGTCGACACCCACCCCCCAATGCTGCGCGGCCGCTTGGCGGAGCATCATCCGTGCCGCGGCCCCAGCGGTACGCAGGCGCTCGTAGTTCAAGAGGATGCTGCGCGACCCGTCGGTGTTCTGGTCGCCGTACTTGGCGTCGCCGTCCGCCTGGTCCACGACCACTCGCGACCAATCGGCGTCCAACTCGTCGGCGACGACTTGGGCGAGTGCGGTGCGGATGCCTTGGCCCATCTCAGAACGGTGCGCGGTGACGTGAACGGTGCCGTCGGGCTCGAGCGCGAGGAAAAGGTTGGGTACGAACGGCTCGGTGGCGACCGGTGGCGCTGGTGTCCTCGCGCAACTCGGCAGGCAGGCGCCGAGCACGAAGACGCCCGATACGCCGAGGAAGTTGCGTCGCGACAGGTCCGGTGACAGGTTGGTGATGGCGTTCATGATGCGTTCCCCCCGGTGCGTTGCGCGGCCGCTTCATGGATCGCTGCCCGGATGCGGACGTAGGTGCCGCAGCGGCAGAGGTTGCCGGCCATGGCGGCGTCGATGTCGGCGTCCGTGGGCGATGCGTTGCCCTCGAGCAGCGCCGCAGCGGACATCAGTTGTCCCGACTGGCAGTAGCCGCACTGAGCGACGTTGTTCTTGACCCAGACATCGAGTAGTTCCGGGTGCGCGGCTTCGAGTGCTTCGATGGTGGTGATCGGCGCGTCCGTTGCGCCGGACACGGGCAGTTGGCAAGACCTCACCGGGCTGCCGTTGACGTGCACCGTGCAGGCGCCGCAGTAGGCGCCGCCGCAACCGAACTTGGTGCCGGTCAGCCCCAAGTGGTCGCGCAGCACCCAGAGCAGCGGCGTGTCGGGAGCCACGTCGGCTTCGACGTCGCGCCCGTTGACGTTGAGTTTCAGTGCCATGGAGAAGGCCTTTAAGGTCGCGGGGACAGTTCCGAGGGTACTTGGCGGCACGGTCGACGGCAACGGTCGCGGGCAATCACCGTGCTGCGCCGAGATCGGCGGGCACGCTCAAGTGCCCACCGAGCGAAATCCCGCTTCTAGAGCTCGCCCAGCGCCTTCTGCATCCGCTTCAATGCGAAGTGGCGATAGCTGCCCAGGATCAACTCTCGTACCTCGTCCCAGTCGATCCGGTCCTCCACGTCCAGGTCGATCCAGCCGCGGTGGCCGATGTAGCGCGGAATCGTGTAGCGCGGATCGTCGGTGAGCGTGGCCTGCAGGGCCGCGCCGACCCAGGTCTCGATCGTCATCCGCCGCCGATAGCGGTGCACCGTTACGAAGGTCTTCTTGCCGGCCTTGAACGCCGGTGTGCCGAATTGCCGCCCTTCGCTGGTCTCGGGCAGCTCGGCGCACATCTCGCGCAACCGTTCGAGCTTCTCGCGGGCGTGCGGCGCGGATAACGGGTCGAACTCCTCCGGGTCGATGGTCTCCGTTGGCGGCTCGATGTCGAGCGGCGGGCCGAGCGCTTCGACCAGTTCGGGCGGTGCGACGTTGACGTAGGCCTCGCGGACGCGCATGGCGATGTTGTACCAGTCGTTGCCCTGATCGAGGTGCACGCCGAGCCAACCCTTGGGCCCGACGTACTGGGGAACGAAGTAGTGCTCGGGTTCGCCGCTGACGTGCATCTGCTGGGCGCCCTGCGGCGCATGCACCCACAGTGCAATGCGGCCGTCGCCGTGGTGGTTGACCGCAAACGTGGCGAAGGTCTTGCCGCGCACCTTGAAATCCGGCATGCCGTGGCCCGGGCGCACGTCCACTTCGGGGAGAGCGCAGATCTCCTGCACAGCGGCCTTGATGTCCTTACCCATGGCGTCCCCTTGTCCGGCAGCAGCGCAATGTACCACGCGCTATGATCGGCGAATGGTTGACGCAACGGAGCATCAGCCCATTCGTGTGCAACGGCTGGTGGACCGGCCCATTGTCGGGCCCGACGCGCATCCGAGCATCGGCGCCAACATTCAGGGTCCGTCCCTGATCCGGGTCCCGGACTGGCTTGCCGACCCGCTCGGGCGCTACTACCTCTACTTCGCCGACCACAAGGGCCGGTACATCCGCCTGGCCTATGCGGATGCGTTGACGGGGCCTTGGCGCGTCCATGTCCCGGGCAGTCTGCGCCTTGAGCAGACGCCGTTTCCCAACGAGCCGCCGCCGGTTTCGCCGGAAGCCGTGCGTCGGGCGGAAGCCCGCAACCGGGAACGCGGCGTGCGCATCGCCCACTCTGTGGCGCACGAGATGGGCACGCCGCACATCGCCTCCCCGGACGTCCACATCCACGATGGCGATCACCAGATCGTCATGTACTACCACGGGCTCGAGGCGGCGGGTCGCCAGGTCTCGCGGGTCGCCGTGTCCCACAACGGCGTCGACTTCGAGAGCCACACGGACATCCTCGGCCAGACCTACATGCGCGTCTTCAACTACCGGCGCATCACCTACGCGCTCGCGATGCCGGGCCAGTTCTACCGGTCCCGGAACCCGCTGCACGGTTTCGAGGAAGGCCCGCTCCTGTTCAACCCGGACATGCGCCACGCGGCCGTCCTCGTGCGCGGCGACACCTTGTACGTGTTCTGGACGCAGGTCGGGCACGCGCCGGAGCGCATCTTGGTCTCAACCGTGAGCCTCCTAGGCGACTGGATCAACTGGCGGGCCAGCGAGCCTGTCGAGGTGCTGCGCCCGGAACGGCCTTGGGAAGGTGCCGATGCGCCGCTCGAACCGTCCTATCGGAGCGTCGCCTACGGCGAGGTGAACCAGTTGCGCGATCCGGCGATCTACGTCGAGGGCGACGCCATCTACCTGTTGTACGCCGTCGCGGGCGAAAGCGGCATCGCCATCGCCCGCGTCTGGCTCTGACGCCGGCTTTAAGCGAAAAGCTTCTCCGAGGTCGCCGCGGCGACGAAGTTCTCCTTCAGCACGGTGTAGTCCTGGATATCGGCGTTCACGACGTCGAGGCCGTGCGCCAACACGTAGGCGTAGCTGCGCTGGAAGTCCGACAGGTCTGCTTGGAGATAGGCATCGTCGTAGAACCGGTCGAAGATCTTGCCGTCGGCACCGCCACCCCAGCGGCGACCTGCCAGGAGACGACCGACCTTCATACCCACCAGCGCAATCCCGGCATCGCGCGCGCGTTTCAGAACCGGTGCCAGGTGCACCATGTCCTCGGTGCCGGTGAGGATCTTGCGGCTGTTCCAGTCGTACCAACCGGCGGGCGTGATCGCGATCATGGCCAAGTCGTACCAGCCGGTCTCCGTCGCCGCCTCGAGACACCCCTGGGCGTTTTCGTGGGTGGACAGCCCGAGATAGGTGACCTTGCCGGCGGCCTTGGCATCCTCGAAGGCACGATACATCTCTTCCGCGCGGACGATCCCTGGGTTGTTGGCCGCCATCTGGTAGTAGGCGTCGACGTGGTCGGTGTCGAGTTCCTTCAGGCTGCCGTCCATGTAGGCCGTCCAGGTGGCGGCGGCGCGCTTGGCGACCTCCGTGGTGACTTCTTCGTCCGCGTCGACGTTCACCGGGGCCTTGGAGATCAGGAAGATCTCGTCGCGGTGACGCTTGGCGAACTCCGCCAGGTTCTTCTCGGCATCGCCGTAGTAGTCGCTGTAGCCCACGTCGTAGACGTTCACGCCGGCCTGCATGGCGACGTTGAGCAGACGGTCGTTCGGCCGCCGGGAGAGCGCTGCGCCGCAGCCGTAGACGAGTCGGCTGGCCCGGAACCCGGTGCGTCCGAGCGTCCTGTAGGTCATGCCCGGCCACGCGGCCTTGTCGACGGACTCCTTGGCCGCTGTCTCCGCGGCACTGACGTTACGGGTCTGGAGCAGCACCTGGCCACCCACGCCGAGCATGGTGAGGAACTGCAGAAACGACCGGCGGTCGGTTTTCGGTTGCGAACTGGGCACGGTGGATCCCCCTTGGCTTAACGCTTGGCAAGCAGCATGTAGAGCAACGCATAGACTGCTACGGATGCGCCTCGTTTACAACGGACCCGTCGCGGCGCCCGAGGACGCCAACGGCGTCCAACGCTTATGATGGGAGCGTTACGTTGGTCGGGAATGCGCTCACGATGCCTTACGCCGAAAGCGGTGCCGTCGATGTCTACTACGAGACCCACGGTCTCGCCGATGGCGAGAACTTGGTTTTCGCCCACGGCGCCGGCGGCAACGCCACGAGCTGGTGGCAGCAGGTGCCAGCGTTCGCGGATACGCACCGGATCGCCGTCTTCGATCACCGCGGGTTCGCGCGCTCGATCTGTCCGGCGGAGCAGCAGAGCGCGGCGCACTTCGAGGCGGATCTGGTGGCGGTCATGGATGCGGCGGAGATGGATCAGGCCGTGGTCGTCTGTCAGTCGATGGGCGGCTGGACCGGTGTGCGGGCCGCGGTCAACCGCACCGACCGCGTCCGCGCCGTACTGCTGGCCAACACGCCCGGTGCCGTCCAGAACGAGACCACTATCGCCAACATGGCCCAGATGGCGGAACGCCTAGCGGCCGCCGGGGGGCTCGTGAACCGCGCATACAGTCCGGAATTCGCGGAGCGCAACCCAGCCGGTGCGCTGCTGTACCGCCAGATCTCGGCGTTCAATACGCAGGCGAGGCCGAACATCCGCGACGCCTCCGTCTACGTCACGCCGGAGGCGGTCAAGGCGACGGGGCTGCCGTTCCTGGTCTTGTCGAGCGACCTGGATCCGCTGTTCCCGCCGGCGGTTCTGGAGTCGGTGGCGGCCGACATCGACGCCCCGGTCAAGCGCATCGACGGTGCAGGCCACTCGACCTACTTCGAGAAGCCGGACGCGTTCAACGCGGTGTTGCGCGACTTCCTCGACGGACTCTAGCGGGCGATGTCCACGCCGACGGGGCAGTGGTCCGACCCCGTCACGTCGGGCCAGATGAAGGCGTCCAGGACGCGGCGCTGGCCGGACGGGGAGGCCAGCACGTAGTCGATCCGCCAGCCGACGTTGTCCGCGCGGGCATTGCCCCACTGTCGCCACCACGTATAGTGCCCGGCTTCGCCGCGGTGTCGGCGGCGGAAGGTGTCGCTCCAGCCCGCGTCGATCCAACGCTGCATTTCCGCGCGCTCCTCAGGTAGGAAGCCGCTTGTCCTGGCATTGGTCTTGGGACGTGCTAGGTCGAGTTCGGTGTGCGCGGTGTTGTAGTCCCCCATCACGTAGACCGGACCGCGGCGGCGGACGACCTGCAACCGGTCGAACACCGCCCGGTAGAAGCCGAGCTTGTACGGCACGCGGCTGTTGTCGCGGTCTGTCCCGCTGCCTTTCGGGAAGTAGACGCTGGCGATGGCCAGGCGGCCGAAATGCGCGATCGCCAGCCGGCCCTCGATGTCGTACGCGTCGACGCCCAAGCTCGTCTCGACGCGAGTCGGGGGTTCGCGCGAATACAGGGCCACGCCGCTGTAGCCGAGCCGTTGCGCGGGCGCAAAGACGGTGTGCCAGCCCGGCGGCGAGCGGACGTCGGCGGGAAGTTGGGTCGGCAGCGCGCGGACTTCCTGGACCCCGACCACGTCGGCGCCCGATGCCTCGAGGAAGTGCATGAAGCCTTTCTTCACACAGGCCCGCAGGCCGTTCACGTTCCAGCTCACGATGCGCATGGCTCTACCGGGTTGGGCGCTCGCAGAGGGCGAACAGGATAGCGCCAAGGCCGGAGCCTGCGGCGAGGACGGCGAAACCAAGGACGTAGTCGCCGAAGATGTCCGCCATGGCGCCGGCGAACAGGGCTCCGAACGCCATCCCGAACATGGCGATGAGCGACGAGAAGCCCATGATCGTGCCGAAGGACGTGGCCCCGAAGTAGTCGGCCCGCAAGGCGACCATGAGCGGGCCGCGGACGCCCCAGGCCAGCCCGTTGAGCACGGCGAAGCCGATCACCATCGCCCAGTCGGTGGCGAATGCCAGCAGCGCGAAGCCGGACCCGTGCCCGAGCATGCAGCCGACGCACAGCAGACGCTTGTCGAAGTGGTCGCCCAACCAGCCGCCGAGGAGTTGGCCGGTGATCTGGGTCGCCGTCATCAACATGACGGCGAAGCCGGCCTGGATCGGAGTGAACCCCAAGCCCTCCGTGACGTGGGGGATGAGGTGTGCGGTGACCGCGGACACGGTCAGAAGCGCCAGTGCATGGGCGCTTGAGATGTACCAGAACGCCCGCGTTCGCATGGCTTCGGTAGGTGTCAGATCGCGGTCGCGCGGTCGGCGCCGGGCGACGACGGGGTGCGGTTCGTCCGTGCCGTCCGGAATCTCGCCGACGTTCTCGGGTCTGTGGTGGACCAGATTGACGAGCGGGAGGCCGACCAGCAGCACGACAATCGCGGAGCCTGCCGCCGTCCAGCGCCAGCCGACGAGTTCAATGGACAGGATCACTAGGGTCACACCCATTCCACCGAACGAGAAGCCGAGCTGGGAGACCGCCACCGCCTTGGCGCGGTGCTGGTCGAACCAGTTGACGATGGCGACGGTCAACGTTGCGAAACCGCCTAGGCTCGAGCCAAGGGCGATCAGTGCCCACGCGATGTAGAACACCAACAGCGAGTCGGTCAGCGCGAACAACGCAAAGCCGACAGCGAAGATGGTCAACCCCCACCGGAGTACCGGCCGGGGCCCGAAACGGTCCACGAGCCAGCCCTGCAGCGGACCGAGCAACCCGCTTTCGGCACGGGTCAACGCGAATGCGCCGGAAAGCGCGGTCTTGCTCCAGCCGAACTGCGCCTGTAACGCCACGGTGTAGGCGCCGAACGAATGCATCATCAGCGCGCCCGAGAGCAGTTGAATACCAGCCGCACCGAGGACCAGCCACCAGCCGTGGAATACACGACCGCTTGGGCGGACGACGTGGTCGATGCGGGAGATGGGCGAGTTCAAGTTCTGGCTCGTCGCGCCCGCAGTAGCCGCCGCCTCAAACCGTTGAGGCACGTCCGGGCAGGACGCGAAACGACGCGGGGATCAAGCGGCGGAGCGCGAAGCATAGCAAACCGGTGCGTTCGCGCCGCCCTTGCCACCGTGTCCTCGAATACGCGAACCTTGCCGAACCTTGAATTGGAGCTGACCATGAAGAAACGGATTCCCGCTTGCGTTGCCTTGTCGCTTGGCCTGCTTTTCGCCCCCATGGCGTCCGCCGCGTCTATTGCCAACCTCGCCTGGATGACGGGGACGTATTCGGGCTCGGTTGGACCCGGCGTCCTGGAGGAGAACTGGACCGTACCGCGGGACGGATCGATCCAGTCCGTGGTGCGCATGACCGGCGGCGGGAAGACCAGCATGGTCGAACTCATCGTGATCGAGGAGGAAGACGACACCCTCGTCTTGCGCCTCCAGCAATGGGATCCAGGGATGAAGCCGCGCACCGAGGGCCCCACGGTGATGAAACTCGCCGAGTTGGGCGACAACACCGTGGCGTTCGAAGTGGTGGGCGAGGGGATGTTTGAGACCCTGCGCTATACGCGGGACGGCGACACGTTCACGATCTCGATCACCAACGCCGACGGGTCGTCGATCGACCTCCCGCTCACCGCGGCTCGCTGAAACGCCAGGCCCGTGCGGCGGTGAAAGTCCAGATCCTGTCCGATCTCCACGTCGAGTTCGGCAACCGGTTACCGCCGCCAGCCCATGGGGCCGATGTCATCGCGCTCGCCGGTGACATCGCACCCTATCGTCGCGACGTTCTCAAGATGGTCGGCGAGACATACTCCGGTCGCCGGGTTCTCTACGTACCCGGCAACCACGAGTTCTACGGCGGCGACATCGACGCCGTACGCGGGGCGATGGCGGGTGATTGCGCGACCCTCGGGATAGAACTATTGGACCGTCGCGCGCTCACGATTGACGGCGTGCGCTTCATCGGTGCGACCCTGTGGACAGACTTCGCCCTCGACGGCAGGGCGGCAGTCGTCGGTGCCCAGCAGATGGCGCGAAAAGCGATGCCGGACTTCCGGGTGATCCGTCGCGCCGGCTTGGCGTTCTCTCCCGAAGAGTCGGTGCGGAGGCACGATGCCGACCGGTATTTCATCGAACAGGAGCTTCGTGGGGCGGCGGACTCCAACCTGACGGCCGTGGTCATCACCCACCATGCGCCGACGCCGCGGTCGATTCGGCCGTGGTACGAAGGCAACACGTTGAATCCGGCCTTCGCCTCGCGCCTCGATGCGCTGATCGCCAAGCACGAGCCGCCGTTGTGGATCCACGGCCACATGCACGACAGTATTGACGAGCAGGTCGGCGGCACTCGCGTCGTCGCCAATCCCGGCGGCTACACGGCGTCCGAGAATCCGCGATACGACCCCGCGCTATGTGTCGACGTCGCGTCGGAGATGATGAGAGCGCGTCCCGACGGGGACGCATTACCGTCCTGATTCGCCAACGAGAGCCCGATTGAAGGTCGGTCGACGGTTGCTCGGGCGAATGTCCTACACCGATTCGAGAGATTCGCCGTTTCGCGCAGTCATGACGCGGTCCAGCATGGCCGGCCGTCCCTGCCAAGACGCCGCCCATGCACCGCGCATCGTCGACGACCGCCGCACCACCCGCGATTGGGCCCTCCGTCGCCCCTGTGGTACGTTCCCGAACGGCCCGACCGCGCACGACTGGAGAGACAGATGGCCGAACCCGCGCTCGCCTACCCGCCGCGCCCCTGTCCGGCGCTCGACGCGATCCTCGCGCTCCACGAGGACAGCCTGCCGCCCACGGACCGCGAACCGATGCCTGACGTCGACGAGCAGGAACGCCCCCTCAACTACTCGCGCTACGCCATCCGCCGCCACATGCGCCGCCTGGACGACCAGGTCGCCGTCTACGGCGACATGTTCGTCTATTACATAGGCCGCGACGACCGGGGCGAGCCCGTCAAGAGGTCGGTGGCGCCGGACGTGTTCGTCGTGTACGGCACGCCGTACCGGTTGAACCGGCGGTCCTACGTGCTGTGGGACGAGCCGGAGGCCGACATCCGTTTCGTGCTGGAGATCGCCTCGAGGAGCACGCGCGCCCACGACCACGGGGCGAAGCGCGACATCTACGCGTCTCTTGGCGTGCGCGAGTACTTCCTCTACGACCCGCCGGGTCCGAGGCGTCCGGCGGCGCTCGCGGGGCTGCGGCTGCGCGACGGCGTCTACCGGGAGATCGCGCCCGGCACGCTGCCGGACGGCCGCCCGGGGGTGCGGAGCGACGTCGTGGGGCTCGTCGGCTACGTCGCCGACGGGGGCTGGCTGCGCTGGTTCGATCCGGCGTCGGGCGAGGACCTGCGCGAATTCGACGAGCACGCGGATCGCGCGGATGCGGCGGAGGCCTACGAGCGGCGAGCGGAGGCCGCCGAACGGCGGGTCGCCGAACTCGAAGCCCTGCTCCGCAAGCGCTAGAGCAAATGCGGACGGGGACGTCCGCGTAACAACCGCTGTCAGGCTGTGCCGTGCCTCACAACGCCCTTGATGTAGCCGCCGATCTCGCCGGACGTCACGCCCTGCATGAACGTCGGGTAGTCGTCGATGTCGACCACGTGGGTGACCAGCGGTTTGAGGTCGATAACACCCTTGTGGATGAGGCGGATCGCCGGTGGGAACGGGTCGCGCATCTGTGCGCCCGGCGACGAGTTGACGAGGCTGATGGCCTTGCCGTGCCACGTGCTCGGGTTGAACGTCGCCTTGTCGCCCTTGATCCAGCCGAACAGGTTGATCCGCCCGGCGCGTCGCACGATGTCGGTGGCGAGGTCGAGGCCGGATTGGGCGCCGCTGGTGTCGACCACGGTGTCGATGCCGCGTCCCGCGAGGTCCCGCTTGACGTCGTCGAAACCCGCGGCGGTGACGTTGTGCGCTTCGGTGGCGCCTGCCTCGAGTGCCAGGTCAAGCCGCCTGTAGTCGACATCGAGGGCGATTAGCTGGTCGGCGCCGACGCCGCGTAGTCCCTGCAGCATCATCAGGCCCATGAAGCCGCAACCGACCATGGCCAGTCGCTCGCCGGCCTTCAGTTGGCAGTGATCCATGCCGGTCACAACGCACGACACCGGCTCGACGATCCAGTGGTGGTCGGCGAGGTCCGAGTCGGGGATGCGGTAGACGCGGTTGGCGGGCATGTTGCGAAGCCTGGCAAAGCCGCCGCCCGCGACGCGGTCGCCGACTTCCCAACCGCTCACGCCGGCGCCGAGCTTGGCGATGTAGCCGACGCCCTCGTGGCCCGGCGGGGCCGCATAGGCCGAGTCGCCGCCGGCACGGAAGGTCTGCAGGTCCCAGGAACAGATGCCGCAGGCGGCGACTTCGACCTGCACCTGGCCGGGCCCCGGCTCGTCGACGTCGACGTGGACGATTTCGGCACCGCCGCCGGCTGTATAGCGCACGTTCTTGACTTGCATGTCGAACCCCGTGAACCAAAGTTGGTCAGAGCCTAAGCGACGGGGAGTGATTGTTCTACCTAGGCGCGCCCGCGCGCGCAGTCGGACAACGGAGGCACCATGACCGAATCGGAAGCCTACGACCCGAAACGGGATCTTGAACGGATGAAAGCCGAGGTCGAGCGGCTGCAGGGCGAACACACTGCCGTGACGAGAGCCGTCCTTCGGGAGTTGAAGGAAGCGCAGCGCGCCCTGGACGAAGCCATGCAGGCCTTAATGGCGGTACCTGAGGACGAGGTAACGGAGGACCATCCCAAAGCTCTGGCAGTCAAACGCGCCGTTGCGGAGTCCGAGCAGGTGGCCAAGGAAGGCAAGGCGAAAGTGAACGAAGCGACCGAGCGCTTCAAACGGCTGAACGAGGAGCTTGTGCAGTCCGTGATGGCGCGTATGGAGGAATGGCAGGGGAAGCGGAAGGACGAAGACTAGCGTGCGGTGACTTCAGGAGCGCAGAAAGCCCCCGGGCACCCGGTTGCGCCGCAAGGGCATGTCGGGGTCTCGGCTCTTGATCTCGGGCGGAACTCTGCCAGCCCAGTGTTCGGGCACCGTGTTCGCACGTCGGTAGTACCAGCCGAGCAGCACCGTGCGCCGTTCGGCGGTGGTGTTCGGGTGCGTGCCGTGCAGCAGGCGCGCGTCGCCGATCATCAGTTGGCCGGCCTTGACGGGGACGTCGACCGCGTCGGGGTGGTCGTAGAACATCCACTCGTTGGTTTCTTCGACCTCGTAGCCGCCGCCCTCGTGGGGCGCGATGAGGTTCTCGTGCAGGTCGAGACGCCTGAGATGGCTACCGGGAATCGCGCGCAGGCAGCCGTTGGCCACATTGGTATCGGTGAGGTACCAGTTGAGGAACACCGTCTGCGGCCACGGCGACAGGCTGATCGGGTCGTCCCAACGCATCCAGTCCTGGTGCCAGTAGAGCGCCGGCGCATAGGGCGGCTTCGAGATGATCTGGAACGTGCCGATGGAGCGGTGGTCGTCGATCTTGAGTGCGCGCAGGATTCCGGCCGGGTGCTCGATCAGGAAGTCCACCATCTCGTCCCTCGGCTGCTTCAGAGACGGAGGCGACGTGGTGCGGATGCCGCTGAGCTTGATGTCGGAGCCCTGGTACTTCCATTGGGGTGGGTGATCCGTACGAGCGATCCAGTCGTCGGACCAGCGGCGCAGGCGCTCAAGCGCGCCTGCGGGGAGCAAGCCGTCGACGACGCAGTAGCCGTCCTCAAGCAGTTGCTCGCGGGCGGCGCTGATCTGTCGTTGGTCGAGCGTCATGCGTGAGGAAGTAAACCACATGCGTTGCTCGTCGGCTGAGCTTGCTCAGCGGTAGATGTTCGGCTGGCGGGGGAACCGGAAGCGCTTGTACTCCCACTGATACTGTTCGGGCTGGCGCCTTACCAGGGCTTCGATGGCGGCGTTCATCGCGGCGACGCTGACGGACGCGTCCCCGTCGCGGATCGCATCGTCCATGGTCTCGATGTGGATCGCGAAGCCGCCCTCGACGCGAATGGCGTTGCCGAAGACGATGTCGGCATCAACACGCTGCAGCAGCTTGGCCACGAGCGTCATGGTGAACGCCTTGCGGCCGAAAAACGATGCGGCCACACCACTGCCGACGATCGGTACCTGGTCCGGCAACACCGCGACCATGCCGCCGTCGCGGAGCACCTTCAGCAACTGCCGGAGACCGCTCACCGTATCTGGCGCCGACCGGTTCCCGTGACGGGCCCGCGCAGAGCGCAACGCGGCGTCGACGATGGCGGACTTCGGCTTTTCGTACAGCGGCGCCAAGGGCGCGACGGTGTTCAGGTAGTAGCCGATGAATTCCCAGTTGCCGAGGTGCAGCGGCATCACGATCAGGCCACGGTCAGAGGGACGGTCGCGCAGCAGCTGCTCGCCCTCGACGTGCTTGATCAAGGCCGCGAGGCGCTCAAGCGGCCAGGTCCACATCGCGACCGCCTCGAGGACGATCATGGCGGTGTGGCGGATGCTGTCCCGGGCGAGCCGCTCGCGCCAGGCATCGGACTGATCCGGATAGGCGATGGCGAGGTTGATGCGCGTCGTGCGGACCGCGCGGCCGTTGAGCAGGAACGTGATCCGTCCGGCCACGCTGCCGATCCGTCGCAGCGCGCCGATCGACAGGGGGTACAGGAGCCAGCAGAAGGCGCGAAAGACGGCGACCGCGAGGTGGGCGGCCCATGGCTGTGCCTTGCTCACGCGGCGCGGTGGAGCCGCCGGGCGAGTTGCTCGCCGCGGCGCTTGACGGCCGCGGCGGCTTGCCTTGATGCGGCGTGGGGCGCCGCGACCCGGTCGACGGCGTGGATGACTGTCTCGGTAAGTTCCCTCGCGCGTTGCACGACGAGAGACGGGTTCAGGCCGCAGTCCTTGGCGAGCCGTTGAAGGTCTGGCTGCCCGACGCGATCCGACTCGCGAGCGCGCCCGATGCGCATCGCCATGCGCGAGGTCAGCGCGGCATAGGCGACCGTGCAGACGATGTCGTAGAGCGGGGCCATGCGAACGCGCCCGTTGCAGTGGCGCAGCCATGCGAAGTTCTTGGCGTGAGCGTCGTGGTTGCCGATCACCGTATTGAACAGCACGGCATCCAGAAGCCGCCCGATGTCGATCACCGGTGCGGCGGATACGCTGCGCACGAGCGTGAAGCATTGGGGGAGTCCCGGCCCGCCCTCGCTTTGGTACTTGACCTCGGAGCGAACGCCCAAGGCCTGGCAGAAGTCCTCCTGGTGGACTCGGCGAGTTTCACCGTCTACGGACTCGCGGTCGAAGCGCTCAACGAGAAGGTAGTCGACGCCGGAGCTTTCCTTGACCGCGCATGTCGGCACGGTCAGCCCGCATGCCCCCGCCAGGTCGAGGCAAAAGGCCTCGTTGAAGACGACGCCTTCGTATTCCGGCATCGCGGGCTTAAGGATGTGCGTGCTCGGCGCAGCGCCTAACGGCAGGAAGTAGTCGTCGCCGTCGACCGCCAAGGCGATCTTGTGCTGGGCTCCGGCAAGCGACATGCGGTAGCCGTCCGTGCCGGCCAGCAGCGGTCGCCGCGGCAACTCGGCCAGCAGGTTCCCGATTTCCGCGGGTCGCAACGGGCGCAGCTCCTGCACCAACTCGTCGGGGTGGCGGCCGGACGGAAGCAGGCAGACCGCGCCCGCGCATTCGCCGCCGATCGCCTCGAGAAGGGCGAAGTCGTTCTCTAGGCTGATTCCGATCAGCCGGGCGAGAGTCGCGCGGCTGTTGCCTTCCGGCAGCACACCGCCGAAGAAGGGCGCGCAAAGGCGCTGCGGGAACGGTTCACGGCGTAATGGCAGCGAGTGTGAGAGTGCCACCGCCTGTGGGTCGTCCAGCCACGACTCAGCGTACTGGAAGACCATCCGGCCGCTGCCACGCAGGGTCAGATGACCAGCCAGGTTGGCATGCAGGTAGGCGTCCAACGTCCGCATTGGATCAAGCCGCGTCGACAGGGGCCTCGAGGATCACCCGGACACCAAGTGCGTTCAGAACGTCCAGCGTCTTGCCGATTTCACAGGTGGCCTTGCCCCGCTCCAGATCGATGACGAAGCGCAACCCCGTGCCGGCCGCGAGGGCCAATTGCCGCTGGGTTGCGCCCAACGCGTTGCGGGCGGCCTTGACTGTGCTGCCGATCTGGCGAGGCGAGGCGACCATTCGGTGGTTCCGCTCCGATGTTCCTGTACGGGAATAATATGGATCGGGTCAACGATAGGCAAGCGTCGAGTTCCTGTACGGGAACTTCGGTCTGCACAAAGCAGGGCTGGGCCTGATGCATTCCCGTACGGGAATCTGGGCTAGGGCCAGATCCCGATTACGCCGCCCATCAGCGCCGAATACGTGACGCGGTAACCCGCTTGGATGCCCCAGAGCTTCCAGCCCCAGCCGCAAAATGCGCTGTCCGATGCCATCGACGTCGCGATGAAGCCGACGCCGGTGATCAAGCCGAACACGATGCCGGTGATCAACCCCGTCATTTGCAGCCCGTGCATCAAGGCCGCCACCACGACGCAGGTGACCAGCGCCGCGACAGCGCTCACGATGAACGGTTCCGGCGACGGCTGGATCTCGTCCTCCGTCTTGCCGAGCGCCGCGACCCAGGCCTTGCCGAACATCGGGCCGTACCACAGGGCGCCCAACGCGAAGGCCGCGGCCGTGGCCACGATGATGGCCCACCAGTTGAGTCCGCCGAAATCGAGCATGCCACTCCTCCAGAAGGTGTTTCGTTTGCCACCGAGTATCGCAACGCAGAGGGTGGGTTGATAGCCTCTCAGGGAAGCCTCCTGCCGGAACCGCCATGGCCAAAAAGGTCATCCTCGACCCGAACTTCCGCCGCATGGCGGAGATATTCCACCCCGACGATCTCGCGGGACGAACTGATGCCGGAGGGGATGTTCGAGCAGCACCGCGCCGACGCCTTCGCGGTGGTCACCACGCGTTGGCGCTACGGCGAGGTGAGCCAGTGTCCGAAGCTGCGCGCGATCTTGGAAGTCGGCGGCCGCCATCCGAGCCCGGCCGCCGTCGACTACGACGCTTGCCGCGCAAAGGGCATCCGGGTCTTGAGTTGCGCGCCAGCCTTCGGACCCATGGTCGCCGAGATGGCGTTGGGCCTCGCCATCGACGCGGCCCGGGAGATCACCGCCGGGCACGAGGCGTTCCGCGCCGGCGGGGAGAAGTACCTGTGGCCCGGCAACGTGGGGACGTTCACGCTGTACGGCGAAACGGTGGGGTTCATCGGCTTCGGCGGCCTCGCCCAGTGCTTGAAGCCGCTCATCGAGCCTTTCGGTTGTCGCCTGGTGGCCTACGACCCCTGGCGCACGGAGGCGTACCTCAAAGACCAGGGCGTCGAGCCGATGCCGCTCTTCGAATTGCTGTCCCAGGCCCGGGTCATCTTCGTCCTCGCGATCCCTTCCGTCGAAAACAAGGCCGAGATCGATCGCGCGATGCTGGAACTGATCCGCCCCGACGCGGTGTTCGTGCTGATGAGCCGAGCTCACGTGGTCGACTTCGACCCCTCGGATGAAACAAATGCCAGAGCGAGCGCAGCGAGCGGCGGCGCTTGTTTCATGCGGGGTCGGCGTGGCCTTGGGCCGGAGGCGGAGCCGGCGCCGAGCGCAAGCGAGGTGCCGGACCCGGCTTTGGGGCGTTGACGGAACTGCTGCACGCCGGTCGTTTCCGCGCCGCGATCGACGTCTTCCCGGAGGAGCCGGTGCCCGCCGACCACCCTATCCGCAGCGCGCCGAACGTGGTCTTGTCCGCCCATCGCGCCGGCAGCATCGAAGGTGACTCGAACCTGATCGGGCGGATGGTCGCGGACGACCTCGAAGCCATGGCGCAGGGTCTGCCGCCGTGGCATATGCAGCCGGCGGAGCCGGAAATCGTGGCGCGGCTGCCGTGAAGGCGAGTGCGGTGGTGCCCTGCTAGGCGACGCTCGCCAACTCCCGTAGTAGCTTCATCGCGTCCTTCGACCGCCGCCAGAACGTTCCATAGGCGTCCCAATACACCCAGGCTTCCGAAGGGCCGCCGACGACGTAACTGCCGGGGAAGCCGTCGTCGGGCTCGGGATGCCTCTTGGCGAGCAGTTCCCGGGCGACCAGCGGAGAACTGCGAATCGCACTCTCTAGCGCCTCGCGTGCTTCCGGGCTCCGGTCTGCCATGGCTAGCGCGAGAGCGTTCGTATAGCGGATGAACGGACTGCTGTCAGTTCGGTGGGCGCGACAGTGATCGACGACGGCGTCGACGTCGCCGGTTTCGAACCAGCATTGCGGAAGCTCGTACCTCACGCCTTGGTTGTCGTTCGGGTTGACCGCGAGGAGGCGACCGAGGATCAGAATGGCGTCGTCCCAGGCTTGCTGGTCCATCCGGTGTAGAGCCAGCGCCTGGTACGCGCGCATGAAGGGGCGGTTTCCGAGGTAACCCCAGCGGAGTCGACTGCGCTTCCAGTTGAAAGCTGGCGGGATGGCCTGCAGGCCGATCGCCACCGCCGCCTGACAGTGGACATACGCATTGAGTGTATCGCCACGCTCCCCGAACCAGAGTGCCATGTGGTGCAACGCGTCGATGTGGTTTGGACACTTGCCGAGGACACGACGGGCGATTCGCTCGGCGACCCTGAGGTCACCTTGGTCGGCGGCTTCGAGCGCGGCATCGAACTCCTCGTCGACCGCATGGGTGACGGTCGAATCATCGAAGACCCATTCGTTGCTCTCTTGCCGAATCAGTTCCATGATGAGACTTGGTGGACGCGGACGGACGGACTCTAGAGCAGTTCGTCCTTGCGCGCCCAACGGATTCTGCGGAGCTTGTGACGAACCCGCTTCGGTTGCATGATCGATGGCCGGAGCTTGGGAGGGTTGGCAATGGCATACGAAATCAAGCGGTTCCCCTATGACGGCACGATCGACGCGGACGGGCACGTCTTGGAGCCGCCCGATCTTTGGGAGAACTATCTCGAGGAGAAGTATCGGGATCGCGCGCTTCGAATCCGCGTTGACGACGACGGCCTCGAGTACCTCGAGATCAATGGCAAGGCATCGGAGCGCACTCGCAAAGGTTCGCTGGGGATCATGGGCGCGATGGGCTCGGAGGACTTGAAGCCGAGCCCGGACCGCCGCTATGCCGACAGCATGCCTCTCGGCGCATGCGATGCCGCGGACCGTCTCAAGCTCATGGACCAGGAGAACCTGGTCTGCTCGCTGCTCTATCCGACCATTGGCCTCTTGTGGGAAGTGGAGGAGACCGACCCGGAGATCAGTCTCGCCTACGCGCGGGCCTACAACCGTTGGATCGCGGACTTCTGCCGCGACAGTGGCGGTCGCCTGGTGCCCATCGCCATGCTGACGCTTCTCGACCCCGAGGGCTCGGCCGCTGAACTCGAGCGCGCGGTGCGCGACGGCTGCAAGGGTGGCTGGGTCAACCCGTTCAACCACAACAGGGTGATCCACGGCCATCCGGACCACGACGTGCTTTACAAGAAGTGCGTCGAACTCGACGTGCCGATCGCCATCCATCCGACGTTCCATCCCCACGGCCCTGCGGCCGGTATCTTCGACTGGCCACCCGAGGGTGGCGGCTTCGCCGGCATGATCTGGCTGCGCTCCATCGTCCAGCAGGCGCTGATCTCGTTCATTGCGCTCGGCACGCTCGACCGTTTCCCCGACTTGCGCGTCGGCGTCCTCGAGTCCGGTTCGGGCTGGATCGGTGCCATGCTCGATCGGCTGGACGCATTCACGCGGTCGATGAACCTGGCCGGCAAACGGGCGACCGCAACCGAATATTTCCAACGCCAGTGCTTCATCTCCGGCGACCCGGACGAGACGGCGGCACCGTTCATCATCGACCACGTCGGGGCCGACAACTTCATGTGGGCGACCGATTACCCGCATCCCGATCATCCGCATACCTGGGTCGACGACCTGAAAGCCTTCGCGGACCGGCTCCCCGACTCGGCGCGCGCGAAGGTCCTCGGCGACAACGTGCGGCGGATCTACAGACTGGATCTGCCCGGCGCAATGCAGGCGGCAGCGGGCTAGAGCCGATGCGAGCCAAGGCCGTTGTCCTTCTCCCGGAGGCGGCCCAGACACGCGTCGAGGAGATGAACGCGTTGGCGCGCGACGTCGTCTTCGAGCGGGTCGATCCGCGCGCGGACCTGGCGGAGATCCACGCGGCCTGCGCGGGCGCCGAGGTGCTCGTCGCGCCGAACCGTCCAGCCACCAACGACATCGCCGCCGGCATCGAAGGCCTCAAGCTGGTGCAGACGTTCAGCGCCGGAACCGAGGGTCTCGACAAGGCACGGCTCCTGAACCTCGGCATCCAGGTCGCCAACTGCGGGGGCGGCAACGCGGCCTGCGTGGCGGAGCACGCCATCGGTCTTCTGCTCATGGTCAACCACAAGCTCGACCGGCAGGCGGCGAGCGTGCGAGCGGGGCGCTGGTCGCGTGATGTCACCGGCCCGTTGACGGACTTCCAGACACTGACCGACAAGCGCATCGGCATCGTCGGTCTCGGCAACATCGGCTCCGGTGTCGCGCGCCGTCTGCAGACTTGGGGCGCCGAGATCGTCTATCACGATGTCGTCGCCTACGACGCCGACTACGAGCGCCAAGCCGGCGCGCGGCGCATCGGGCGGGACGAACTCTTCACCACGTCCGACATCGTCTCGCTGCACGTGCCGCTCGATGCTTCGACGCGCGCCATGGTGTCCACGGCCGAGTTCCGGGCGATGAAACCCACGGCCGTGCTCATCAACACCTGTCGAGGACCGGTGGTTGACGAAGCGGCGCTGATCCACGCGTTGCAGACCGGCGAGATCTTCGCCGCGGGCCTCGATGTCATGGAGACCGAGCCGATCGCGGCGGACAACCCGCTCGTGACGATGCCCAACGTCGTGCTGACGCCCCACCTCGGCTCGCGCGCCGTGGAGTCGACTGTGAGCGTGACTCGAAACGCCGTGGAGAACGCGGAACGGATCGCGCGGGGGGAACCGCCGGAGTGGGTCGTTGATCCTGTCTAGGCGGGTCGCCCCCGGTTTCCTGGCTTTGGCGCTCGTCGTGGGGTGCGTCTCGGCGACGAGGGGAGAGGACGGGTGGCCGCATTACGGCGGTTCGCTCGCAGGCGACCGGTATGCCGCGGCGTCCGCGATCACACCCGGAAACGTCGAGGACCTCGCGCTGGCTTGGACGTACCGAACCGGGGACGCGACCGCTGGTCGCGGCTTCGACGGGAATCCGTCGAGGATGCGGGCGACGCCGATCCTCGTCCAGGGCAAGTTGATCACCTCGACGGGGTTCAACCGCGTGTACGCCCTGCATCCGGCCACGGGCGAGGAGATCTGGAAGTACGATCCGAGGGTCGACTTCTCGAGGCCGTACAGCGAGATGTTCGTCTCGCGCGGCGTAGCGGCTTGGGAAGGATCCGCATCGGTCGCTGGCCCATGCCGAACGCGCGTATTCCTAGGCACGCTCGACGCGCGCCTTATCGCCATCGACGCCGACACCGGCGCGCCGTGCGACGACTTCGGCGACGGGGGCGAAGTTGACCTGTCGGTGGGAATCCGTTGCTACTACAAGTGGGACTACTCCGTCACGTCTCCACCCACGGTGGTGGGGGACGTCGTCGTGGTCGGGTCCGCCGTCGGCGACAACGGGGCGGCCGAGCTTCAGCCGGGCACGGTCCGCGGCTATGACGTGCGCGACGGATCTCTCGTCTGGGCGTGGGATCCCCTGCCGCGCGGCGACGACCATCCGGCTGCCGCTAGCTGGGCGGACCCGGAGCGCAACCTAACCGGCGGGGCAAACGTCTGGAGCGTGATGGCCGCCGACGCGGAGCGCGATCTCGTCTTCCTGCCCACGACGTCGCCGTCGCCGGACTTCTACGGTGGCCTGCGCTCGGGCGACAACGCCTTCGCCAGCTCGGTCGTCGCGCTGCGCGCATCAACAGGTGCGTTCGTCTGGGGCTACCAGACCGTCCGCCACGACCTGTGGGACTACGACCTCGCTGCCCAACCGCTCCTCTTCGAACACACGTCTGAGGACGGCGTACGGAGACCCGCCGTCGCCCACGCCGGCAAGACCGGGTTCGTTTTCGTGCTGGACCGGGAGACCGGCGAGCCCCTGCATGCGGTGGAGGAACGCCCCGTGCCGCAAAGCAATGTGCCCGGCGAGCAGGCGTCACGAACCCAGCCGTTTCCGAAGTTGCGGCTGCACGACACCGACGCCCGACCGCTCGGCGTATGGGACTTCAACGCGGAGCACCGCGCTGGCTGCGAGAGGCGCTTGGACGGCATCCGCTACGACGGCATCTTCACGCCGCCGAGCCTCGAGGGCTCGCTGGTCTATCCGGGCAACATCGGTGGCACGAACTGGGGCTCGATGGCCTACGACCGGGCCTCGCGCATCGGCTACCTGACGGTCACCCGGATGCCGACGATCGTCAGGTTGATCCCGCGGAAGGAATACCGAGCGGCCGCGCGCCGGGGCACGCTGAACGGGGCGCGGGCACAGCACACGGAGCAGGATGGCACCCCGTACGGGATGTCACGATTCGACCTGCTCTACAACGGCCTGCCGTGCCTTGAAGGCCCCTGGGCCACGCTCGTCGCGGTGGACCTGGATCGCGGTGATGTCCTGTGGGAACGGCCGCTCGGAATACTGCCCGGGGCCGGTGACGAGGGCACGAACTGGGGGTCTGTCTTCAACGCTGGCCCCATGGTCACGGCGGGTGGCGTGGTGTTCATCGCGACGACGTCCGATCACCTGCTGCGCGGCTACGACGCCTCCGATGGTCGCGAGGTGTGGACGCAGCTCCTCCCGGCCAGTGCCCACGCAACACCCATGGGCTACCGGCACGACGGCATGGACTACGTCGTCGTTGCGACGGGCGGTGGCCTGACGGAAGGCGGCGGGCGGGGCGACCAGGTTGTCGCGTTCCGGCTGGCCGATCCGCCCTGACGACGGTGCGCGGACGTCCACGTCCGCCTTTCCGGGTGGCACAAGCTCGTTGCGGGCGAGGACGCCCGCGCACCTCGACGCGCCTAACTCTCGCGCCGGGCCAACGACTCTCTCAACGCGGCGGCTGGGTCGTCGCCCGAGTGGTCACTCTCCGGAAGCGTCCGCTGCCGTCGACGTGGCTGGCGGTCGGATCGGTCGGGCACGTCTGCCACGGTTGGCGCGTCGCTGCGGGTCACGCACTGCGTTAGGTCCACGACGTGGCGGTTGTCGCCGATCCGATAGTCATCGGGGTGGCAGGTGAGCACGACGACCTGGATGTTCTGCGCCGTCTCGGCGAGCAGTTCCCTAATCCAGGCCATGCGCCCCGCGTCAGACTGCGTCAACTGATCGTCGAGGACAACGAACGTCCCCAGGGCTTCGGCGATGGCGACTCGCAGCAGAAGCGCGATCTGTTCCTGGGTGCCGACGGATAGGCGATCGAACGCGCGTTCGCCACCGCCAAGCTGAATGCCGTTGGCGTCAAGCTGTGAGCCGATGGAAACGTCGCCGTAGCGCCCGCCCGTGAGCGCGCCGATCCGACGGCTGACCGGTTCGACGAGCGCATTGCCGAGGTGTGCCGCTCCCGTCTGCTCGGCGTCGGCAAGGATGTCGCGGAGCAGCCGCCACGCCCCGTAGTCCATCTCCAGTTCGTGCTCCCGCGTCTCGAGTGCCTTGACGGCGTCCTCCACCTGTTGGCGTTGCTCGTCGAGGTACTGCCCGCCCATCTGTTCGAGTGCGCCCTCCGCCTTGCGACGGTCGGACTCGAGGGTGGCGACTAGCCGCTCGGCCCGGTCGGCATCTCCTGCAAGCGCGTCGACGTCGTTGACGTTGTCGGCTAGCGGGATTGCCGCCAGGGCATCTCTGGCTTGGTCGCGTTCGGCGCGAGCAGCGTCAACGTCCTTGCCCTCGGCGTTGATGCCGAGCGGCCCTGTCTCGCCCTCGAGACGCGCCAGCTCCGTGCGTATCCGGGCCAGCGCGTCGGCCTTGTCCCGCAAGGCCTGCTGTTCGCTCGCCTCGCGTTTGATCAGGCTATCGAGGGCTTGGCGGGCAGCCTCGACTTCCGCCGTGGCCTGCGTCCTGATCGCGTTGAGGTCGGCTTCGACGGCACGGATTTCCTGGTCGAGTCGCGCGCCTTCGGCGTCGGCGCCGGCGAGTAGGAGGCGCCAATCGCCCACGCGTTCGGCCTCGTCCGCAAGACGGGCGCGTTCGGTGGCCAGGTCTCGGCGTTGGCCTTCGAGTTCCCGTGCGCTCGCTTCGATGTCGTTGTCCATGCGGTCGCAGAGCCGCTCGCGCTCACGGACGCCCCGTTCGAGCGTGCTGATTTCGTCCGCGATCGCAGCTTGGTCGCTGCGCGGTCCTTCCACGCTGGCGATGAGTTCGGCCACGGCTTCGCCGTCATCCAGGAAT
The DNA here is from genome assembly GCA_026706385.1 of Gammaproteobacteria bacterium. GTDB lineage: Bacteria > Pseudomonadota > Gammaproteobacteria > Pseudomonadales > Azotimanducaceae > VXYL01. Next base: position 58,698 of record JAPOYV010000047.1, on the reverse strand, counting down.
TCGGCTAGGGCGTCCCGCATACGCTTGCGGTTGGCGGTCTCGGTGACGACGCGCTGTTCGAGTGGGTCGAGGTTATCGGCGTGCTGACGGGCCGCGTCGGCCCGCCTGCCGAGTTCGGCCGCTTCTTCGATGAGCGCGGTTGCGCGCTTGCAGAGCGCCGCGAGTTCGTCGAGCGTCGTGCAGCCGGTCCGTCCGAAAACCGGTTGCGAGGCGGCCTGCCAAAGCTCCTGGGCTGCCCGCGCTTGTGCCAACAGGTCACGTCCGCCGCCGCGAACATGGAGGGTGACCAAGTCGGCGACATCGAGCTTGAGTTCCTGGTCTGCTTCCAACTCCATCGGCTCGCCCGCCGTCAGATGGAGCGCTTGCGCCTCGCCGTCGACCTCGGCGGAGGCGTCTGCGGCACTGGCCGAGGTGACTTCGGTGACGAAGCCGACCGACCGTTTGGCCTCGGCGAGACGCCAGTCCGTCTCGGCGTTTCTCAGGCGCTCGTATTCGATGTCGTCGGGTGCATTCAGGGACGTGGCCTCGTCGCGAAGGGCGGCTGCTTGGCGGTCGAGGTCGTCCGCCTTCGCCGCCATCGTGCGCGCGGCATCGCGATCCGCCTTGGCGGCTTCGAGTGCGTCCTGCGCGGCTACGTAGCGGGCTGTCGCGCGTTCGAGTTCAAGCTCCGCGAGCTTGTCTCGGTCCTGTTCGGTTGCCGCCCGGCCCTGCTTGAGGAGTTCGCGTTTCTCGGCCAGCGTACCCAGGAGGGTCTCAACTTGCCGAACGGCGGCCTGGATCCCGGCCTCGATCGAGGCGACGCCTTTCGCATCGGCGACCATTCGTTCGTGCGTTGCCCGCTCCTGCGTGAGGATCAGGCGTCCGTTCTCGGCCTCCTGCTCGCGCAGCCGCCGCTGCTGCTCGTCGGCACCGGACTCTAGCTCGCGCAGTTGATCGCGCGCCGCTGCCACCTCCGGCGTCGTGGTTTCCAGCGCCTCGGCAAGCGTCGCGTGTGCCGCTTCGAGCTCGGTCGCTCGCTCACGGGCCTTGGCCACGGCTTGCTGGTTCTGTGCGAGTTGGGCCAACGCGGTCTCCACCGCCTCCAATTCGCCTTCCGCCACCCGGAGGCGTTGACCCGCGGCGTCGCGCTGACGCCGGTGGGCGAGGGTGGTGGTCAGCCTCAGAGCTTCCGCCCGGGCGTCGAACAACTGCGCGCCCAAGGCCTCGACGTGGCTGCGCACGCCAGCGCTCTCATCGACCCGCTGGCGGATGTCGCGCTCGCGCGCCGCGGCGTTCTCCCGCTGTTCGCGTAGATTCGCCCAAGGCGACCCGCGTCCCGTGCGCTTCCGGCCCGTGGCGGTGAACGCCTCGTCCACCTTCTCCTGTACTGCATCGACCACCTGTTTGAAACGCGGATCCTCGGCGAGCGCCTGCAACGCTTCGGTTAGCTGGTCCCGGCCGGACGTGCTCGCGTCGTTGGCTAGACTCTGATCGAGAATGGCGACCACGTCGCTTTGCTCGCCAAGCAGCGCCGTCGAAATGAGCGACGACGGCAAGCCCCGCCTGCCGCCGCGCCCGCCTGGCGGCTCGATGCCCCAGCGGAGCATGGTCTGCAAAGTCCCGTCGACCTCGCGGCCCTTGCTCTCGGTGGCGAAGACCTCGCCGTCCTTGGAGAAGTCGAGATAGGCGTTGCCGCTGCGGGCGAACGTCTTGCGCACCCGCCAGATGCGGCCGGGCTGCTGCTCGAATGTCAATCCGACGGTCGGCGACTCGACCGAGTTCCAGTCGCGCAGCGTATCCGCCGCCGTCGCCGAGGTCTGCAACAGGAGCGCCGCCCGGATCGCCGCCACCAGGCTCGACTTGCCCAGTTCGTTCGGACCGTGCAGTACGTTCAACCCGGGTGAGAAGTCGATGCCCGCCGCGGCGATGCCGGCGCAGTGAGTGACTTCGAGGCGTCGGATCCACATGGTCTCAGGCGGTGTCTCTGGCCAGACGGTAGAGGTGGTGCAGGGCGCGGCCTGCGAGTTCGGGCTCGGTTTCTGCGCGCAGCCGCAACTGTTCGACGGTGACCTTCAGCACGTCCGGCAACGCGGTATCGAACTCGATCGGCGCACCCGTGGCGAGGCGCAGCCCCTGGCGATGGACGTCCAGCACGCCGACGCGCGGCGTGGCCGCCATGGAGCCCGCAAGCTCGTCGAGTATGCGCTCGGCCTCGTCGTACTCGGACATCGGCACCTCCATGTCCAAGGTCAGACGTAGCACGGTGCGCCGCAGGTCCGGGTCCGCACGCACTGCCCGCAGCGCAGAGATGGACGTGCACGTCTCTTCCCGCCAGGTCCAACTGCCGACGGTCTCCGGCTGGACGATGGCTCGCCGACGGCGGTCGAGCGGGAAGAACACCAGGGCGACGTTGCCGGTGCCGCGTTCGCCGAAGTTGGTCGCCTCCGGCGCACCGGGATAGACGGTCGGAGCGGCCGCACCCGGCTCCACGTCGCGGAAGGTGTGCGTGTCGCCGATCGCCAGGTAGTCTAGGCCGCGGTCGGCCGCAGTACCGCGTGCGATCGGGAAGTTGGTCTGGTGGCCCTCGATGTCGAACGTCTGACCATGGACCAGGCCGACCCGAATGCGATCGTCGCCGTGTTCGCGCTGTGGCAGCGACGCGGCGAGATCCGTCTGGCCGGCATGGGACGTGCATGGGGTTGCAAAGACAACCGCGTTTTCCCCGACACTTAGCTCCCAGCCCTTCGCGTCTACGACATGCACGTATCCCGGCAGTCGCGCTCGGAACGGGTGGGCCGCGTGGTAAAGGGAGTTGGGCGTCAGCGGGTCGTGGTTGCCGGGCAGCAGCACAACCGGACGTTGCCAATCCCGCCGCTCGAACTCGCGTAACACGCCGCCCCACCATTCCTCGGGCGGGGTCGGCTGGTCGAACAGGTCGCCGGCGCAAAGCACCGCGTCCACGTTGCGGCTCTCGGCGAGGTCCAGGATTCGCCCGACCACGTCGAGGCGGGCGCGCGTCAAGCGCAGCTCCTGATCACGGTCGAAGCCTGGGAAACGCCTGCCCAGATGCCAGTCGGCGGTGTGCAGCACGGTCAACGCCATGTCGTCCTCCTCGCGTCGAAGCTGTTGGCGCACGCTCACGCGATCACGAACTCCGCGGTCAACAGCCGGTCGACTGTCGGCGCGGTGTACCGGCGGTCGTGGGCGTGCGCCTTCCAGCGCCGATAGGTCTGATCGTTGCGGGACGCCAGTTTCGCGATTTGACCATCGATGCGTTCGACTTCCTGCTCGGCCTGGCGCACACGGCTTTCTGCCCGAGCGCGGCTGTCGGGCCCGAGAGCGCTGTCGCGAGCACGTTCGGCGTTGGCGAGACGCTTCAACTGCCGCTCGCGATTGCGATGCAGCACGAGCGTGCGGTCGGCCAGGTATTGGTCGAGCTGCTCCATGGTTGCCTCGAAACTTGCCTGGTCGGCAGTCGCGGCGCTCGACTGGTCGAAGAACATCTCCTCGTCGACGACTTCGTCGAGGTGCTCGGCCGTCACGTCGAGTGGGACGTCCAACGGCGGGATGTCCGAGCACGGCTGGCGGATGAGTTGGAGCGCGGCCTCGGCCGGCTTCAGCACTTCCGCATCTTCGAACACCGCGGTGACGCACAGCCGGTCTTCGCGTTCGAATCCGCGATGGGCGATTCGGCTGAGCGCCAGGCGCCCCCGGCTTCCGTGGCGCGCCTGCAACAGCGCCGGCGCGTCGGCGCCGAGCTCGAAGCGCACGCGGAACGCGCCGCTGGCCGTCTGCCGGGCTTCGGCCACGGCGGCCTTGATGAGCGGATGCGCGAGGTGCAGCGTTTCCATGCCAACGGACGGCGGAACGCTGCCGAGGGCCAGCGATGCGCCGTCCGAATAAGGACTCGGCAAATGCGCCGATGCGCCGATGTGCAACAGCCGCAAGCCGTTCCGTTCGTCAGCGCGCCACGCCGCCCTCGATGCGTCGAGGTACCCGCACAGCACGCGTTGCAGCTCCTCATCGAGCGTCGCAAGCGCGTCTGGCAGATCGCCCTCGATGCGCCGGAACACGTCGCGCACCGAGTCGTCGAGCCCGGATTCGATCAGGCCCACCGTGCGCTTCTTGACGCGTTCGAGTTCTCGGCGCCGCTCCTCCATCGTCTCCCCCAAGCGACGTAGCTCGTCCTCCACCTCGCGAACCGAACGAGCGCGTTCCCAGATCCGGCGCAGCTGGTTCTCGAAGTCCGGGCCGAGCGCGGAAACCAGCTGCTCGGAGGCGTTCGAGCGCGGTGTCTGCAGGACCACGTCCGACATGTCCAGCACGTTGCCGAACAGGTCAAGCTTGGTGCTCAGGAGGTCGAAGGTCAGCCGCTGGGCCTCGTTGTCCTTGGCGATGAAGTTGATCACGGTCACGTCGCGTTGCTGGCCGTAGCGGTGGCAGCGGCCGATGCGCTGTTCGATGCGCTGCGGGTTCCACGGCAGGTCGTAGTTCACGACGGTATCGCAGAACTGCAGGTTGAGTCCCTTGGCGCCAGCCTCCGACGAGATCATGACGGTGGATCGGGTGCGGAACTCGTGGACCAGCGCCAAGCGTACGGCGACCGAAGGGCTCGGCAAGCGGTCGCCTTGGTTGTCCTCACGCCACGCGCGCAAGGCGGCCATGGCGCGGGGCGAGTCGTTGGTGCCGCGGAACAGCGTAATGTCGTCGTCGCGCAACTCGGTCTGTTCGATCAGGAGTCTCTGGAGGTAGTCCTGGGTCGTCAACGACTCGGTGAAGATCACCACCTTGCGCCGGTCCGGCGGTCGGTCCATGACCAGGCGGACGGCGGTGACGAGGCTTGCGGCCTTGCTGTCCTGCGGCAAGGCCCGCGCGCGCTGGACGAAATCCTCGACCCGGGCAAGCTCCTCGCGAACGCCGTCCGAGTCGGGAGCGGCATCGACGGGCTGCTCTTGCAGCCTCGCCTCCGCACCGACCTGGTCGTCCTCTTCGAGATCTTCGGCGAACGAGTCGGCGCTTTCCGCCGCTGCCGCATCCGCAGCGTTGCCGTCGAGCAACGTGCGCAAGCGGCCGGCCACGCGTTCGAGGCTTTCGGCGAGCGCGGCGGTCGAGGAGGCCATGCGGCGGTGGAAACCTAGCAGCAGCAACTGTCGGGCACTGCCGTGGAAGGCGTACAGCCGCGGCGCGAGGAGGTACTCGGTCACGTCGTCGTAGAGCGCCCGTTCGGCGGGGCTCATGAGGTATTCGAAGAGCTGTGCGCGGCGTCCGACGAAGGGCTTGTCGAGGAACTCCTGGGCCTGTCGACGCAACGTTCGCTTGACCACTGCGTCCAGGCGGCGTTTCAGTTCTTCCGTCTGCTCGTGCGCGGCGCTGCGACCGTCGTCGGTGCAGAACACGTCCTCGAAGACGGGCTTCTCGCCGAGCAGGGTACCGGTCGGGTCCACGTACTGGACGAGCCCCCAGAGCTCGTTGAGCGAGTTCTGGATCGGCGTCGCGGTCAACAGAAGCACTGGCGAGGCACCGATGATCTGCCGCACGCGGTGCGCCGTGCGTGCGTGGCGGCTGTGTTCGTCGTAGCTGCCGTCGCGTTCGAAGCGCCGGTGGATGGCGGCGAATACTTCGTGGGCTTCGTCGATCAGGCACAGGTCGAAAGGCGGCGCCTCGGTCAACCGCTTGAACCCGGTGTCGCCGCCGGCGTATTCGCGCCCGGCAAGAAAGACGCCGTCGCCGGCGACGTTTGAGTCCGGCTTGGCCGCCTCGACGGCGTCGATTCCAAACAGGTCGTAGAGCTCGTTCTGCCACTGGCCGAGCAACGGCCGCGGCACGACGATGAGGATTCGCGTTGCTCCTTCGGCGAGCAACTGGGCGATCACCAGCCCCGCTTCTATGGTTTTGCCGAGACCCACCTCGTCGGCCAGGATGCAGCCGCCCTGCGGGATGCGCCGCAGGGCGAACATCACGGCGTCGATCTGGTGCGGGTTCGGATCCACGCGACCGCTGCGCTGCGACGCCACTTGCCGCCGCCGTTCGCCCGCACGGCGCAGGCGCACAAGATCCTCGGCGTAGTAGCGTCGATGGATGGGATGCATGGGCATGGGTCGGTGCACAGTATATCGGCACGTGCGCGCCTGGACCCGATTCGACGCGAGACGCTTGCCGAATCCTCGGCCGCTTCAGGCCTCGAGCTTCGCGTACCCGATATCGTGCGTCTGCTCGGCCGCGGCCTCGATTGCGCGCCGCAGTGCGCCGGACTTGGATGTCGTCCAGAGCGCGTCCAAGGAATCGAGTCGCCGCGCGGTGTCCAAGTCCGGAGAATACGTTGAACGAACTGTGACCATAGCCGTACCTTGCGTATGGTCATACCCTGCGGGCGGTCAAGTGCGCGACATGGCGGTTTGCGGTACAACGAATCCCAAGGGAGAGACAGCGTTTCAATGTCCGTTTTTTCGTTGGGGCCATGTTTGACACTTGGGATGCGTGACCCGCAACGGTGCGAACGTGCTTCGCGTCACGCCGACGACGCGCCTAGCGCTCCCGGAGGAACCATCTCCCCATGAAGCGCATGATCGCCTGGTTCGCCACCAACCACGTGGCCGCCAATCTCGTGATGGGATTCTCCGTGCTCGCCGGCCTCGCGGCGATGACGCGGATTCCGATCCAGATCTACCCCGACGTCGATTTCCCGTTCATCAGCATCACGGTTCCCTATCTCGGCGCGGCCCCCGAGGAGGTCGCATCCGGGGTCTGCAACCGGATCGAGGAGCGGCTGCAAGGCATCTCCGGGATCAAGGAGGTCGTCGCCATATCCGACGAGGGGATCTGCGCGGTGGAGCTGACGTTGTTCCTGGAGGCGGACACCGCCGCGGTGCGCAACGAGGTCGAGTCCGCGATCAACGCCATCGATACCTTCCCCGCGGAGACCGAGAAGCCAATCATCTCGCTGCCAACCTATACGAGCGTCGTGCTGGAGGTCGCGGTGACCGGCCCGACGGACGAACGCACGCTGAAGGAGATCGGCCGTCGCGTGCGCGACGACATCAAGGCCTTGCCGGGGATCACGCAGGTGGCGCTCACGAACAGCCGTCCGTACGAGATTTCGGTGGAGATCTCCGAGCCTTCGCTGCTGCGCAACAACCTGACGTTCGACCATGTGGCCGAGGCGCTGCGGCGTGGTTCCGCGGACCTGCCCGGCGGCACGGTCAAGACCGACGCCGGGGACGTGTCGCTGCGAACCAGGGGCCAGGCCTACCGTGGCGAGGAGCTCGAGCGGCTGGTCGTTACTGCCGACAGCGGCGGCACGCGCGTACTGCTCAGGGATGTCGCGGAGGTCGTTGACGGGTTCGAGGACACGAGCCAGAGCCTCCGCTTCGACGGCAAGCCGGCCGCATTGGTGCAGGTCTCCAAGGTCGGCAATCAGAACATCCAGGAGATCAGCGAGACCGTTCGCCGCTACCTTGCCGAGTCGGCCGCGAACTACCCGGCGGGCGTTGTGTTGACGCTCTGGAAGGACGAGTCCGTCATGCTGACCGACCGGCTCGGGGCCTTGGTTGACAGCGGCATCCAGGGGCTGCTCCTGGTGCTGGTGGTACTTGCGCTCTTTCTGCGGCCCCATCTCGCCCTGTGGGTCGCCATCGGCATTCCCATCGCCTTCCTGGGCGCCGTCTTCCTGCTTTTCTGGTTCGGCTACGCCATAGACGCCGTATCCGTCGTCGGCTTCATCATCGCGCTCGGCATGCTGGTGGACGACGCTGTCGTCGTGGGCGAGTCCGTCTACGTCTCCCAGCAGGGCGGCCGCGGGGAACTCGCCGGTGCGATCGAAGGCGCGCAGCAGGTGCTGGTGCCGGTGACGTTCGGCGTGCTGACCACGGTGGCGGCTTTCGTGCCGCTGCTGCTGGCCGCCGGCGTCATCGGCCAGCTCATGTCCGTGACCGCGGCGACCGTGATCTGCTGCCTCGTGTTTTCCCTGGTGGAGTGCCAAACGGTGCTGCCGGCCCATCTCGGGCACCGCAGCGCACGGATGCCGCTCGGCGAATTCGGCACGGCACTGCTGCTGCTCGTGGTCATCGCCGCCTTCGCCATCGCCCCGGACTTCCGCACGGGCTGCGGCCTCGCGGTCGCCGCTGCCACGGCGGTGTGGGTGGCGCACCGAATGGGCGGTTTGAGCCGGTTAGGCGTCGCCTTCGCGACGTTCCAGACGCGTTTGGAATCGGGGCTCGCCGCGTTCATCGACGGACGCTTCCGGCGCACGGTCGAAGCCGCGATGACTGCCCGGCACCTGACGCTGTCGCTGGCGGCCGTCGCGCTGATTTTCGCGGGCGCGATCATGTCGTCGGGTCATCTGCCGTTCACCTTTGCGATGGACGCGGAGACGGATCGGGTGGTGGCCAAATTGACGATGCCGTACGGCGTGAACGAAGACGAGACGCTACGGGCGATCGACCGCCTAACCGCTTCGGCGCGGCAGGTGCGGGACCAACTCGCCGAGGAGCCCGGCGCGGCGCCGATTCAGCACATCCTGGCGGCGACGGGGTCGCAGCCGTCCGCCATGGAGAGCTTCAGCGGTGTCGCGCTCGCCACGGGATCGCACCTTGGCGAAGTCGCCTTGCAGCTCTCGCCGAGCGAGACGCGCGACATTTCGACGGGAGAAATCGCGGAGCGCTGGCGGGTAGCCACCGGCACCATCTTGGGGGCCGAGTTGCACTACACGACCGCCCTGGGCGCTGGCGACACCAACGTCGGGATCCGTGTCTTCGGCGATGATGTCGAGACCCTGCGCGGCTTCGCCGCCGAGGTCGGCGAACAGTTGTGGACCTACCCCGGCGTGCGCGAGGTGTTCGACTCGTACCGGGAGGGGAAAGCGGAACTCCGGCTGTCGATCACACCCGCGGGCGAGGGGCTCGGGTTGACCTTGGTTGACCTCGGGCGTCAGGTGCGCCAGGCCTTCTACGGCGAGGAAGTGCAGCGCGTCCAGCGCGGGCCGGAGGACATTCGCATCATGCTCCGCTATCCCGCCGAGCACCGGCGCTCGCTGGCGGCGCTCGATGCGTTCCGCGTGCGCACGCCAAGCGGCGATGCGGTGCCGTTCGCCACCGTCGCCACCGTCGAGGCCGGACGCGGCTATTCGTCCATCGTGCGCGTAGACGGGAAGCGCTCGATCCTGGTGTCGGCCGAGGTCGATCCAGCGCTGACCAGTTCGGCGGCCGTTCAGACCGCGCTGACCCAGGGCGGTGTTCTCGAGGAGATCGCCGCCAGATACCCGGGCACCAGCTACAAGGCCGAGGGCCTTGCGATGCAGCAGGAAGCCATGGACAGCCTCGTGCCGCTCTTCATGCTGTCGATGTTCGCGGTCTTCGCCCTGCTGGCGATCCCGCTGCGGTCCTACACGCAGCCACTCGTCATCATGTCGGTGCTGCCGTTCGCGTTCGTGGGCGCGGTGTTCGGCCACGTGATCATGCTTCCGCTCCATGCCATCGCGGGCATGTCGATGACCTCGGCGTTCGGCGTCGTCGCGGCTGCGGGCGTGGTCGTCAACGCCACGCTCGTGCTGATGCACGCGGTCAACCGCTTCCGCGCGGACGGCGATTCGCTCCAGGATGCCATCGTCCGGGCCGCCTGCCTGCGGGTGCGTCCCATCCTGATCACCACCGCGACGACCTTCCTCGGCGTTCTGCCGCTGATTCTCAGCAAGAACGCCCAAGCGGTTGCCATCATCCCGATGGCCGTGTCGCTGGCCTACGGCGTCCTGTTCTCCATGCCGGCCGCACTCTTCGCCGTGCCCGCGCTGTGGCTGGTGCTGCACGACCTGCGGGGCGGTGCCAACCGGGTCACCGGTGCCATCGGCGACATGCTCGGATCCGCGCCGCGCCTCACCCAGTGGATGGCCCGCTATCCCTATATCCAGGAAAGCGTGCAGTCGCGGGAGTTCACCGATCTGCAGATCGACGAGGATCTGGGACTGGATCCGGAGACCGCGGAGATCGCCCGCCGGGGCCTCGTGCGGGTCTACTACGAGCGCGAGTTCGACCGAGAGGAGATGGCCGCCCAGCTTGGCGCGATCGCGGCCAGGGCGCCGACCGTGTACGACCTCGCCCAGGAGGCGCGCGCTTGGGCGGAGCAGCGGACCTTCCAGGTGGGTGTGCACATGCTCAATGGCACCATCGCGCCGTTGGACGCTGCTCGGCCAATCGCCGACATCCTGGGCGCCGTGCTTGCTGTCCTGCTCCCAGCCGCCAAGAGAGAGTTCGCAGACAAGAACGGCGCGATGCCGGGCAGCAGGGTGGCATTGCTGGCCCTCGGTCCGCTCGGTCGCCGCGAGTTCGCGACGGGCGCGCCCTTGCGCCTGCTCTTTCTCTATGACCAAGAGCGCCAACCGGCCAGTCTGGGCGTCGATCCGCAGACTTGGCATGCGCAGTTGCTGCAACGCCTGATGCGATCCGTACGCAGCCTGTCTCCCGAGGGCATCCTTTTCGGGGGCGTGGGAACCTACGCCGGAAGCGGCGAGCACGGCGCGGCATGGGCGCTGTCCGACTTGGCGGCGCTTGCCATGGCCCCGGTGCCCGCGGATTTGCGGATGCTGGCAGATGCTCGGGTCATCGTGGCAGAAGACGGTCTGGCCGAGGACTTCGAGGCGCTGCGGCAGACCGCGCTCTCTCACGCCGCAGATAGAGGTGTCCTTCCCGGCGTCGCACCGGCCGACCGCGTGGTCGACAGCGGTCCTTGGGATGTGCGGCATCGGCCGGGCGGCCTCGACGACGTCGAACTGGCCGCCGACGTGATCAAGCTGTCGCTCGCTAGCCGTGTGCCGGCAGTGCTCGCGGCGAGTCTCACCGCCACGTTCGCGACCGCCGCTGAAGAGGGCCTGCTCGGCGACGATGCGGCCACCCAACTTGCCGGTGCTGCAACACTCTGGCAGAACATCGACGGCTTCCTGAGCATGGTCTGCGTCGGCGCCTTCGATGCCTCTGCCGCTTCCGCGGAGCAGCGCAATACGTTGGCGGTGATCGGCGGCGTGGACGACTTCGACGCGCTGCCGGAAGCCATCGCGGCCACCGCCGAGCTTGCCGCCCGGCATGTTGCGGACGTCCTCGCCGGGACCGGCGGTCAGCGACGAGCGCGGTAGACAGTCACGCTGCGGACGTCATGCGCCGATCTCCGCAGGGAGCGTATCGGCGTGGACTTCGTCGACAGGTCGCACGAGTTGGCCTTCGACCGCGGCGTCGAGGCGGCTTGTGCTGACCAGTTCGCCTTCGGCGATCCCGCCTTGGATGTAGACCTTATCGCTAGTGGCACGGAGGATGGCGACATCGCGGAACTCAAGCCGATTGTCCGCCCCGATCAGATAGACCTGGTCGTTCGCCTGCAACGCGGTGCGGGGCAGCACGACCACGTTCGCCACCTCCCGGCCGAGAATCTCCGCTTCGACGAACATCCCCACGGTTAGCGGCGACCCGTTGGGCGGATCGTAGGGGGCCGCCACTTGGGCGATGACGTTGACCATGCGGGTCTGGCCGTCGAGTTCGCCCTCGGTGCGCACCACCTCGGCGCCCCACGTGTGCTGGCGACCGGCGAACTCGGCCTTGAGGACCACGGCCACCGGCGGTTTGTCGGCATCGGGCGGGCGGGCCAAGGTGAGCGGCAGATGCGCGAGGTCCCGGTCAAGCACGGGTAAGCGGACTTCGGCGTAGTCCGTGGAATACAGGGTGGCGATGGCTTCGCCGCGGTTGACGAACTGGCCCACGTCCACGCGTTCCGTGCGCACGCGACCATCGTAGGGGGCGGTTAGCCGGGTACGGTCCAGATCGCGCTCGGCCCGCGTCTTGCGGGCGGTGGCCTCTTCGAGCGCCGCTTGGGCGACCAGCAGACGGTTCAGCGCGTCGTCCTTCTCCGCCTCGGAGCCGGACCTGGCATCGGCGAGACTGTCGTATCGGGCGTACGCCCTTCGCGCGCCGATCACGTCGCTCCGGGCCGCGGCCAATTGGGCCTTGGCTTGGGCATCGGCGACCTCGTAGTCGATGCGTTCGACGGCAACGAGCACATCGCCTCTGGCGAAGAACCCGCCGGAGACGAGGGCGTCCGAGACATGCACGACGCGTCCGGACACCTCCGCCACCAGGTCGCTTTCGCTCTTCGGCACGACGGTGCCGTGGGCGGCAACCGAGAGCCGCACGGTCTGCTGGGTCGCCGCGAGGGTCTTCACCACGGGTACCTGCGGCGGAACGGACTGCGGCTCGAGGCTCGGCCCGGTGACGATGATCAAGGCACCCGCCAAGACCCCGGCGAACAGAACCAGCAACGGAATCAGGCGTCGTTTGAGCAAGCCGTGCAGCATGTGTGAGGGACCGGTCGCGACAATACCATGTCCACTGTGGCGACTTGGGCTGCCGGAGCCGGCAGCATCGCGTACGGCGTTCACGCGGTGGCCACACGAAAGACACACGGCGTGCACACTTGCTGAGCCGTGGACGATCCTCCATGATGGGTTGCGACTAGGCCGCATTTCGAGGGGCAGCAAATGGCCGAATCGACTTCGGGTTCAAGCCGAACGGGCTACGTGCAGTTGGCTGTCGTCGTCCTGGTTCTCGGGGCTGGAATCTACTTCGGCCAAGCGCCTGATCGGATCGTGGTTGACCCGGCGACGACTCTCGGCGAGTCCGCGGAACCGCCCGAAGTCACGGTCGTCGTCCCCGAAGCCGGGGCCCATGCGGCCAGCGTCGTCTTGACCGGTACGGTGGGGCCGCACGGCATCGTCGCCATGATGCCGTCGGTCGATGGCGGTCGGGTGGTGTGGATCTCGCCGGCGATGCGCATTGGCGGGACCTTCGCGCGCGACGAGACGCTGCTCAGGATCGAGGCCAAGGACTACGAACTCGACGTCGCGGAAGCCCAAGCGGACCTCCGTGCCGCGCAGGCCAAGCTCGAACAGCGTCGACGCGAGGGGGACAGCGCGCGGATCGCGCGGGCGCAGGCCTTGGCCGACAAGGCGGCAACCGTCTTGGAACGAAGACAGTTGGCGCTCTCGCGGACGAGCTACTCGCTGCCGTTCGACGGACGTGTCGGCCAAGCGCAGGTGAGCGTCGGCCAGGTGCTCGTCGCCGGCTTGTCGTTCGGCAATGCCTACGCCAAGGACGCGCTGGAGGTCGGTGCCGGGATCGGCAATGAGGACCTGGCCTATCTCGAACCCGTGACGGGCCGGGCAGCGACGATACTGGCCGAAAACGGCGCGTTCCCGGGCGAGGTGGTACGGGTGTCGGCGCTGGTCGCGCCGACCAGTCGCCTGGCGCAGGTGTTCCTCAAGTTCGCCGACGACACGCCGCTCGATTCGCTGCCCTTGCCGGGTAGTTTCGCCACGGTGCAGATCGACGGTCCGCCTTTCGAGGACGCCTTCGTCCTCCCGCGTGCGGCCGAACAGTCCGGTGGTCATGTGTGGATCGTGAGGAACGACGAGCTCGAGTCCGTCACGCCGGAACTGCTGCGCCGCTCGACGTCAGGCATGTTCGGCAGTCCGGGCTGGCTGGTACGAGCGTTCGACGCTGGCGACGGCGTGGTGGTCGGCTCCGTCTTCGGCGCGCACGATGGCATGCGCGTGCGGACCTCAGGCGGCTGATAACGGTGGCCATGCCAGATTCCACCTCGCCGGCGGTCCGCCCCGGCCCTATCGCGTTCTTCGCCCGTTCGCCGGTTGCCGCGAACATGCTGATGCTGTTGTTCCTCGGCACCGGCACCATCGCCGCCTTTCTGCTCCCCGTGCAGAGCGTTCCGGACTTCGATCCGCGGGTCGTGCAGATCACCGTCCCCTATCCGGGCGCGACGCCGGAAGAAGTGGAGGAAGGCGTGACCCGGCGCGTGGAAGAGCGCGTGCGGGACATCGTCGGCGTGCGCCAGGTGCGTTCGGTCGCGCAGGAGGGTGTGGGGACGGTGATGGCCGATCTCGCGACCTTCGCCGATGCCGAGGTGGTGCTCGCCGACATCCAGAGCGCAGTGGAAAGCCTCGAGGAGTTCCCGCCGCGCTTCGCTGAACGCCCGCGGGTCGAGCGCCCGCCCATGCTGCGCAACGTCGCGACCATTGCCGTCGCGTCTGAAACCGCATCGGAGACCGATTTGCGCCGTGCGGCGGAATTGGTGCGCGAGCGCCTGCTGGCTCGGCCGACCGTGTCACGGGTGGACATCTTCGGCGCGCGCGACTACGAGGTCTCCATCGAGGTCAGCGAACAGGCCTTGCTGCGCAACGACCTCACCGTCGAGGAAGTGGCGACGGCGCTGCGTAGCGCGTCGGTGAACCGGACCTCCGGCGAGTTGCGCACCGACGCAGGGGGCGTGCTGATCCGCACCAGCGCGAAGGCGCAGGAAGCCGCGAGATTCGCAGACATCGCGGTACTGACCCGCCCCGACGGCAGCATGCTCCGGCTGGGCGACGTGGCCAGAATCGACGACGGCTTCGCCGAGAACGCGCTGATCAGCCGCATCGATGGTCGGCCTGCCGTGTTCCTCCGCGTGCGGGAATCGGATGCGGGCGATCCGCAGGTGACTTCGGCGGCGCAGGCCGTCATCGAGGCTGCGTCCGAAATCGAGCTCCCTCATGGTATCGACGTCGTCTCCTGGGAGGACGGCAGCGAGCGGATCCGCATCCGGGTCGATCGCATGGTCGCCAATGCGGTGCTCGGCATCACGCTGGTGTTCGCCTTCCTGATCCTGGTCTTCGACCTGCGCTTTGCGGTGTGGATCGCGGCGGGAATCCCGATCGCGTTCATGGGCGGCGTGCTGCTGTTCGAACCGCTCGGCCTCACGATTAACACGATGACCCTCTTGGCGCTCGTGCTGGCGACAGGGATCGTGGTCGACGATGCGATCGTCGTCGGCGAGAGCATCGCCGTCCAGCACGAGTCGGGCAACACCGGCGTTGCGGGCGCGATCGCCGGCGCGCGCGCCGTTGCCGGCCCGGTGGTGACAGGCGTGGCAACCACCATGGTCGCGTTCGCGATCCTGGCCTTCATGCCCGGATCCATTGGGCAGATGGTAGGGGCCGTTCCCTACGTGGTCGTCGCGGTTTTGGCGGTGTCGCTGCTCGAGGCGTTCGTGATCCTGCCGGCTCACCTGGCGCACGGTCGTCAATGGAGCCGCCCGCCGCTGGCCGACGTGCAAGCGGGCGTCCGCCGTTGGCTGGACCAGTTGCGCGACTACTTCGTGGTGAAGGCGATCGGCGCCGCGCTCTTGCGACCGTGGCTGACCATCGCCGCATCGCTCGCGTTCCTGGCCGTGGCCGCGCTGCTGATGATCACCGCGTTGGTGCGCTTCGTGCTGTACGACCCGCCCGTGGACGTGGACCGGCTGAGCGTGCAGCTCACGTTCCCAATAGGCACGCCGTTCGATGTCACGCAACGTGCCGTCGACCAGGTCGTCCGCGCCGCCTACGCCACGGACGAGGCAACCGAAGGCGACTCGTTCGGCGCCGTGGCGGTGATCGTCGGCGGCGAATTCGCGCCGGAGATCGACGCCTTCGATCAGGGGCACCAAGACGGCGACTATGCAAGCCACCTCGCGACCGTTGTGGCTGTCCTCAAGGACGAACCGGCACGTACGCTGCCCTCGACCGAACTCGTGCACAGGTGGCGCACCAATGTCGGCGAGCTGCAGGGCGCTGACAGCGTGACCTACAACACGAGCTCGATGGTGGTTCCTCCCGAGGTCGGCTTCGTGCTGACGCACGCGGACGCCGATACCCTGGCGCTTGCGGCCAAGGACGCCGAACAGTGGCTTGCAGACCAGGACGGCGTCTACGGGATCGTCACCTCGCTCGCTCCCGGTAAGCGCCAATTCGACATCGAGATCGGGAGCCTCGGCGTCGCGATCGGGCTCACCGCCGAGGAGGTGGCGGAGCAGCTGCGCGATCGGTTCCATGGGGTGGAAGTCCAGCGCAACCATCGCGGTCGCGACGAGACCAAGGTGATCGTGCGCTACCCGGGCGAGGAACGCCTAACGCTGGCGGACATTCTGAACGAACGCATTCCGCTGCCCGCGAATCCCGGCGGCCAAGCCGGCCAACCCGGCGGTCAGGGCGGCGCCAACCCGATGCCGGGCGGCATTCTAGGCGGCGGTGCTGGTCTGTTCGGTGGGAACGTTGCCCAGGGCGCCAACGCCGGTCTGCCGGTTCCCGGTGTGCCCCTCGCGCTCGTGGCCGAGGTCACCGAGACGCGCGGCCTCTCCGCCATCGAACGCCGCGATGGCGTCCGGTCGGCCCTCGTGGAGGCGCGGGTCGACACGGCGGTCAGGACACCGAATTCGGTCAACGCGGCGTTGGAGGGCGATGAACTGCCCAGTTTGGCGGCTCGCTATCCCGGTCTCGGCTTCGCGTACGCGGGGCAGACCGAAATCCAGGCGCGGATGTTCGACGTGCTCGCGTTGCTCGTGGTCGTCGCGGGACTCGTCATCTACGGGCTGATCGCCATTCAGCTCCGCAGCTATCTGCTGCCACTGGTCGTGATTGCGGCGGTGCCGTTCGCTGCTGCCGGGGCGGTGGTTGGGCACCTGCTGCTGGGCTACGACCTCTCGGCGTACTCGGTGTTCGGGATGGTGGCGATCGGCGGTGTCGTGGTCAACGACGTGCTCGTCCTCTTGGACCGCTACCGAACCATCCGCGCCGAAGCGGGGATGCGTGTCGACGTGGCCATGGTCGCATCGGCCACCCGACACCGGTTCCGCGCCATCCTGCTGACGACGGTGACAACGCTGACCGCGCTCCTGCCGACGATCTACACGGACAGCCCCTTCTCGGCGCCGCTGATCCCGCTGGTGATCAGCATGGTGGCGGGACTGGCCTTCGCCAACGTGGTGCTGCTGTTCTTCGTACCCGCACTGTTGACCGTGGTGGAAGGTCTACAGGAGCGTTACGACCGCTGGATCGGCGAAGCAGCGGGCGCGCCCGCAGAGGCGTAAGGCGGCCCGTACGCTCCCGGGTAAACCCAATCCCGCACACCCTGTTTCCGGTTCCGCTTTCGCTAACGGCGGTGGGCCACGAACTCCTCGACGGTCAGACCGGCATCCCTCGCGATCCGGCGCAACATGACGGGTGAGATGTCCCGGCTACCATGATCCGGGACGGTTGTTGCTCTGCCGTCGCCGCGTCGAAACTGCCTGTGGGAGCCACGTTGGCGCACTTGGCGGAAACCGAGCGCGTGCAGAATCCCGATCACCTCCCGAGGCTTGAGAACCGGTGTCGGCGGCACCGCGGTGTCACGCCACGGATACTGTCTGTGTACCGACGAACTCGGCTGACATCGCGGGCTCGTGCTCGTCCTCTAGGATCATCGCCACAACCTCCGTGAGGTTGGCGTTGAGTTCGTCCAGCGTCTCGCCCTGACTATGCGCGCCTGGAAAACCGGGGATGTACCCGACGTAAAGGCCGGTGTCAGGGCACTTCTCAACGACCGCGGTGAATCTGCGCATCGCATGAACCTCGTTTGCGATGGTCGACGCACCGATCATACACCGGCCAGCCTACCCGGGCGTGACCCCACGTTCCTTCTCGAAGTACTCCCGCGTCACCTGGAACACCATCGGCGCAAGTAGCAGCAACCCCACGAGGTTGGGGATCGCCATCAAGCCGTTCAGCGTATCCGACAGGTTCCAGACGAAGTCCACCTTCACGTTGGCGAAGGCCAGCGCCGCGACGACCCACAGGCCGCGGTAGATCCACAGGCTCTTCTCGTGGAACAGGTATTGCCAGCAGCGCTCGCCGTAGTACGACCAGCCGAGGATCGTGGTGAACGCGAAGACCACCAGTGCGACCGTCACGATGTACTGACCCCCGAGGAGAGAGCTCTCGAAGCCGGTCGACGTGAGCACGGCGCCGGTCAGCCCGCCGCCGTCCGCGCCGGTCATGGTCCAGGCGCCGGACGTGAGGATCACGAGTGCCGTCATCGTGCACACCACGAGGGTGTCGATGAACGTCCCCAGCATCGCGATGATCCCTTGCCGGACGGGACTGTTGGTCTGTGCCGCAGCGTGCGCGATGGCCGCGGAGCCCAGTCCCGACTCGTTGGAAAACACGCCGCGGGCGACGCCGAAGCGGATGGCTGCGGCGACGGCTGCGCCGGCGAAGCCGCCGGTGGCCGCGGCAGGCGTGAATGCGTGCGTGAAGATGAGCCCGAAGGCGGCGGGGACGTCGACGATGTTGATCAGGATGATGACGAGAGCCGCTCCGAAGTAGAGCACGACCATCGCCGGCACCAGCTTGCCCGCGACCTCGCCGATCCGCCGGATGCCGCCGATCACGACGACGCCCACCAGGACGGCGACCACGACTCCGGTGACCCAGGTCGGCACCGCGAAGCTGGCGCCGAGGGCTGCGGCCATGGAATTCACCTGCACGGCGTTGCCGATCCCGAACGCCGCGACCGCGCCGAAGACGGCGAAGGCGAGGCCGAGCCACTTGCCGAGTTCCGGCGCGAAGGCGCCGACGCCGTTCCTCAGGTAGTACATCGGTCCGCCGACGTACTTGCCCGCCTTGTCGACTTCGCGGTACTGCACCGCGCACACCGCTTCGGCGTACTTGGTGGCCATGCCGAACAGGGCGATCAGCCACATGTAGAAGATCGCGCCGGGGCCGCCTAGGGCGATCGCTGTTGCCACGCCGGCGATATTCCCCGTGCCGACGGTTGCCGACAGGGCGGTCATCAGCGCGTTGAACGGTCTCACCTCGCCATCGCCGCCGGGCGCCGAGCGGTCGAACAGGAGCCGGAAGCCGTAGACGAGCTTGCGCCAGGGCATGAACACGAGGCCGAGCGTCAACAGGACGCCGGTGAAGCCCAGCATGCCGAGCATGGGCGGACCCCACGCGAAGGCGTTGACGCTGTCGATGAACGAGTTCAGTTGGTCCATGGCGCGCGTCGCCTACTCACCCGCGGGTGAGTATTTCCATCAGGTGCCCATCGATGTCGCGCCAGTAGAAGCCCCGACCGCCTTGGCGGGTGTTGATCTCACCGTTGTCGGGCGAGAACGGTCCAGACCCGTAGGTGACGCCGTTCTCCTTGATGCGCGCGAAGATGCCGTCGAACTCGTCGTCGGTCACCTTGAACGCGTAGTGGTGGCTCTTGAAGTCGGCGGCGTTGTCGAAGTCCATGGTCAAGGCGTCGTTGACCGCCACGGGTGCGAAGTGGCCCATCGGACCGTCGTAGGTCAAGCCCATGATCTCGGCGAAGAAGCGCGCCGCCGCTTCCTTGTCGCGGCTCGGGACGATGGTGTGGTTGAGCTCCATGGTCGTCTCCGGTGTGTGTTCACCACACCATACGTCCCGGCGGTCGCGTGTGCCAGTTCGCTTAGCCGGCGAGCGCCTTGACCCGTTCCATCTGTGCCGCGAGCGCGTTCAGCGCGGCCGCCAAGGCCGTCACGCCCGGTTCGACCTGGTCGTATTGGCGCTGTTCGATGGCCTCCCGGACCCACGGCAGCGTCTTCGCGCCGTAGCCCGTGTACCGCCCGGGCGAGTAGATCTGGTGGCGGAACCATGGTCGCCCCGGCAGCCCTTCCTCGCGGAGCAGGAGGCGTTCGGCCGTGTAGAGCAGCGTGTTGATCTCATCGAGCGTGGCTGCGTCCAGGTCCGGCGACAGCGTGGTTTTGTTCAACGCGGTGTCGAGCTTGGCTAGGGCGTTGTGGATGGGTGCGAAGTTGAAGTGCGGCACGTCCTCTCGTAGCGGCGGTGGCTGGAGCGCCTTGGTGGGGTCCAAGGCCGCAGCGAACTCGCCCGATTCGATGAGACCGTTGACGCGCGCGGTCTCGGCGCGCTGCTTGTCGGCGAGTTCCTCCACTTCCTTGACGTAGCCTTTGATGGTCGATGCGAGATCCTTGAAGTCGAAGGGCAGGAGCGGCGCGTTCGCCATGCGTAGCGTGGCGCGGCCGGTCGTCTTCGCCAGCACGACGCCGTAGACGTGGCCGGGGTCGACGAAGCGCTCGTAGTGTTCGACGGTGTCGTAGAGGGTGTGGTAGCTGCCGCTCTCGGCTTCGCCATCGGCCGAGATGTTCGCTGACGAGATGCCGAGGTGGTGAAAGAAGGCGCTGTAGTCGGAGCCGGAACCGAGTGCGCCCAAGGCCAGGTCCCGCTCAGCCAGGTCCTTGCGCGCCTTCTCGTCGCCGGTGGCGCGGATCCTCGCCCGGTTGCGGTCGGCGAGGCTCAAGCCGGTCTGCGGGTCGGCCACGTCGCGCTGGACCTCGGCCCAGAACTTCGTCAAGGCATGGCTGCCGCCGAGGCGAACGAAACCGCGTCCGTTGCCGTCGGTGTTGGTGTACAGGACGGCCTTCTCCGTGAGTTCCTCCCGGTTCTCCTCGGCCCATTCGGTCGATCCCATCAGCCCTTGCTCCTCGGCACCCCAGGCGGCAAATAACACCGTGCGGCCGGGACGTTCGGGGAGTTGGGCGATCGCCTTGGCTTCCGCGAGCACGGTGACGAGCCCGGCGATCGGGTCGCGGGCACCGTGGTTCCAGGCGTCGTGGTGGTTGCCGCGCAGCACCCACTGGTCAGGCCAGCGTGCGCCCTTGAGACGCGCTACGACGTTCATGGCGGTCACCATGCGCCAGTCGAACTTCACGGTGAGTCGCACGGTGGCCGGTCCCGGGCCGATCCGGTAGGTGATGGGTAGCGCGCCGCGCCACTCAGTCGGTGCGACCGGGCCTTCGATGGCATCGAGAAGCGGCCGGGCGTCGCCGTAGCTGATCGGCAAGGTGGGGATCGTGGGCATCGCCGGCGCTTCGTCCCGGGCGAGCCGCTCCGCGCCCTCGACCGCGGCCCACCCTGGGGTGAGGAGGTCGCCCGCGTGCAGCGGCAGATCCATGATCGAACCGCGCTGCACGGCGCTGTCGTTCTTGTACGGGCCCTCGGGGTAGACCTCGCCCCGGTAGTAGCCGTCGTCGGCGGGGTCGGAGAAGATCAGGCACCCGATCGCTCCGTGCTCGGCGGCGAGTCTCGGCTTGACGCCCCGGAAGACCCGCCCGTAGCGAACGATGACGATCTTGCCCTCGACGTCGACGCCGTAACGCGCCAGGAGTTCGTAGTCTTCGCGCGTGCCGTAGTTGACGTAGACCAACTCGCCCGTGACATCGTCGTCTGGCGAGAACGCGTTATACGGGGGCAGCACGTCGGAGGACGCGCTGCTGGCATCCCCGTCCACCGCGCGCTCGGTCAGCGAAGCCGTGAAGACGTGCGGAGCCGTCATCGTCAGGGTCCGGGTCACGGGAGTGGGCAGCAGAACGTCGTATCGCGCCACCTCGGTGTCGTAGCCCCACTCCGTAAACCAGCCCCGGAGGGTCTCGACATTGCGGGCATCGTGGCTGGAGCCGAGGTGGTGGGGTTCACGGGCCAGCTCGTGCATCCACGCGGCCAGGTCGTCGGGGTCGAGATGACTGTCGTATGCGGCTTCCAGGCGATGCTGCGCTGCGGCGCCGGCTTCGGTGAAGCCGAGTAGGGGCTGGCTGGCCTGCTGTGCAATGGCCTGTTGGCCAGCGACGGCCGCGACGGTCAGGGCCAGGGCGACTTTCGGGTTGAGCATATTGGGACCCGCGGGAACGTGCTGTGATTGTAAGGGCCGCTGGCGTTTGACACGCCCCAAATCGGTCCTATAATCGCGCGCCCTTGCTGAGACTCACAGCAGTCGACGGACGAGACAGGTGCATTCGGGAACATCCAGAACAGCAGGCTTCACGAGCGGTGTGCCGACGGCGTCACCGGTGCCGCGGACGCTCCTGTGGCGTTGCGACGACGTGCCTGCCAACGACGGCGAGGCAAGCATGCGCTGACCTTCTTGGGATCTGACTGGAGGTGATGCGCAAGGCATCCTTCCAGGATTCGAGAAAGCCCTGGTCGGTTGCCGAACAGGGCTTTTTTGTGGACGGAGGAAAGCGAATTGAGAGGCGGCGACTGTTGTCGTCGCCTCGACGGCGGGGCAACCGCCAGACAGAGGTTGGGCGGCGTGCGGCGTTCCATGGTTCGGGTTCTCTCAAAGCCCGTCTGGCGCACTCACGCTACCCATCGCACGGTGTGTACCGAGCGTTTCGTTCGCACCCAACCTGGTAGGAATTAGCTCAGAGGTTAGAGCACCAGCCTAGGGAGCTGGGAGTCGCCGGTTCAACTCCGGCATTCCAACAGTCGGCTTGACTGGAAATCAGGCCAATGCGGCTATGAGCCGTCGCTCATAACCGCGCAGCGGCCGTGACGACCGCTAATCGTCACATAGGGCGTCCGTTCCCGGTGCGTCTGACTCGGTGCCAAGGTCCTCCGCGAAAGCGGGGTCCTCAATCCGGCGAGGACGCGCAGCAACGGCGCGGCCGGTCGATGGCGTCGGCGCCTCGTGCGCCGACCGCCAGATGATCCGGCGCATTGTCCGCTCGCCGGCGCCTCGACCCGGCTCCTTGAGAGCCGTGTCGCGGCCGGGCAGGCGCGCGTTGCGTCCGATCGTCCGGCACCGTCGATCCGCCGACGACGTTGTGGGAACGGACGCGTTCACTTACGGAATCAGAAGAGGAGAACGTGTGATGTTGTTTTTCAGAAAGTACATCGTGCGCAAGCACGAGCGCGGACTCCTGTTCAAGGACGCCGACTTTGTCCGCTTCCTGGAACCGGGGACCTACCGCTTCAACACGTTGCGCAAGCGCTACGACGTGCAGTGCTTCGACGTGACGGAACCGGCGTTCACGCACCCGCTGGCCGACTACCTGGTCGACGCCCAACGCGAGGATGTCGAGCGCCTGTTAACGGTCGTCGTTACCGGCGACAGCGAGGTCGCGGTCGTGTACTGGAACGAGCGGATCGCCGAGATCGTCCGGCCGGCGGAGCGCAAGCTCTACTGGAATGGACCGGTGGCGATCCGCGTGGAACGGTTCGACCTCGAACAAGGGCTCGCCATCGACGCCAAGCTCGCCAAGCGACTGCTGGCCGAGCCGGGACTGGCGGCTCGCTCGGAGGGTCTCGTCGGGCTCCGCGCGATCGGGCGGAGCGCCGTGTACGCGGAGGAGATTCCCCACGGGCACGTGGGCCTGCTCTACGTCGACGGCGAACTGACCGAGTCGCTCACCGCCGGACTGCATGCCTTCTGGACCTACGGCCCGAGCGTGCGCGTCGACGTGGTCGACCTGCGTGTGAAGACGCTGGAGGTCCAGGGCCAGGAGATTCTGACCCGCGACAAGGTGAGCTTGCGCATCAACCTGACCGCGACCTACCGGTTCGCCGACGCGCAACGGGCGATGAGCGCCGCGAAGGATCCGCTGGACCACCTTTATAAGGAGATGCAGTTCGGCCTGCGGGCGGCGGTCGGAACGCGCACGCTCGATGCGTTGCTGGAGGACAAGTCCGTCATCGACCGCGTCGTCGCCGAGCGCGTCGCGCCGCGGTTCGCGGAGATCGGCATCGCGGTGGACAGCGTCGGCGTCAAGGACATCATCCTGCCGGGTGACATGAAGGACCTGCTCGGCAAGGTGGTGGAGGCGGAAAAGGCGGCGCAAGCGAACGTGATCCGCCGTCGCGAGGAAACCAACGCCACGCGTTCGCTCCTCAACACGGCCAAGGTCATGGAGAGCAACGCCGTTGCGCTGCGTCTCAAAGAGTTGGAGACGTTGGAGAAGGTCACCGAGAAGGTCGGCAACCTGTCGGTCTACGGTGGGCTCGACGGCGTGCTGAACGAACTGGTTCGCCTGAAGCAGTGACGGCCGCGGTCGGCGGCGGGCGGTGATGCGCCCGCCGCTTCCGTCGGCTTGGCACGCCGTCTGGGCCCTCAGCGGCGACGCCGGCTCGTGCGGCGTACAATCGCGCGCTCCATGCACGGCAAGGCGACGCTGATGAAGGTGGTACGGGTCTACACGGGCGACGATGGCGAGTCGCATTTCGAAGACGTGGACATCCCCGTCGAGGGGCAGGGAGGCATCGGCAAGCTCTCGAAGCTGATCCGCGGCCCCGGCGTGATGTTCCGCGAGGTGGGCGGAGACTACGACCTCGACTTCCACACGGCGCCCAGACGGCAGTTCGTCGTGAACCTAAGGGGCTCTGTTGACATCACGATCGGCAGCGGTGAGACCCGGCGGCTGGACTCCGGCGACATCCTGCTGGCCGAGGACACCACCGGCCATGGCCACAAGAGCCGCGCCGTGGATGGCCAGCCCCGCACCTGTTTGTTCGTACCCATCGACGCAGACGTGACGTTGCCCTGACGCGGGTGCGCCGACGTCCACGAACGGCTTGCCGTTCGCGTCCGCCATTCCGGCTCGGTACAAGGCACTGCGGGCGGGAGGCCCGCGTACCATCAGAAAATGGGGTAACTCCGAATCGCCCTGACACCGGCTACCCGTTGACTTCGTTGACGCTCTGAACGCCATTTGCTATGACCGACGCTAGAGAACCCGCAGCAGGTTGGTTGCTGCGGGAGTACGTCTTCAGGAGGAGAAGATGAAGGGAGTCGCACGAATCGCGTCGATCGGAATGGCGCTCGCGCTGTTCGGATTGCCCGTCTACGCCGCCGAAGAAGGGCAGGCCGAGGCTCAGGACGAAGGCCCCGACTACATCGAAGTGGTCATCGTCCGCGGCGAGCGCGGTGACTTGAACACGCTGGATCGCGCGATGACCGTCACAGGCTTCAACGCCAGCATGATCCAGGAACTCGGCATTCAGAACACCAACGATCTCGAGGTTCTGACCCCCGGTTTCCAGATCGGTCACCGTAGTCAGGGCGGCGGCAAGAACGAAGACGGTCACATCGTCATGCGCGGCGTGGCTTGCGACCGCTGTGTGAACTTCTTCCAGGACGTCGGCACGGCCGTCTATATCGATGGCGTCTATTCGGATCAGTCCTACGGGCTCGATCAGGGCGCGATGTTCGACGTCGAGCGCGTTGAGATAGCGCGCGGCCCGCAAGGCACGACAGGCGGTAAGGCCGCGATTGCCGGGGCCATCAACTTCGTCACCACGAAGCCGACCGACGAGTGGGACCTGAAAATGTCGGCAGAGCTTACCGATCAGGCATCTCAACAGGGCCTACTCGCCTTTGGTGGCCCCATCGCAGACAGCAACTTCTCCTATCGCTTGAGCGTGAGCAGCCTGACCGGCGACGGGCTGATCGAGAACGTCGGCAGTGGCCCGGACGCCGCCGAGCCCGATCAGTTGATCTATTCGCCGCAGTTGCGGTTCAAGAACGACCGTTTGGACATCACGGCCCGATACTCGAAGCTTCGGGACAGGGGGACCCCGCGCGTCTCCCTCATCCTGGGTCCCCGCAACACGGTGGACGAGTTCAGAATGGACGGGAATGGCAACCGGATCGCGACCCTGGACCCCCTAGGAAACCCGATCAGGGATTCCGGCGGCAACATCATCTACGAGAGGAACCCCTTCTTCGGCATCGGCCAAAACCCGGCAGTGGTCGATTGTCCCGGTTTCAACAACGACGGGACCCGAACGCCGGGCACGCCGATCGTTTGCGACGGCGAGAACATCGACCTGAAGGTTGACCTCAACGGCCCGATCCTTCAGGACAACTCCCAGGAATCAAGCACGCTTGAAGCGCATTTCCAGCTCACCGACACCCATGAGTTGGTCTACAAGTACGGGCAACGCGACACGCGCCAACGAAGTCGGAACGATCTCGACGGGACGAATCGACAAGGCGGAGGCGTCTGTTCGGCCATTCATCCACGTGTCATCTCCGGCGAGCTCACGGAAGGCCAGGTGCATCCTCGTTGTGCGCTGGACGGAGGCGGCAACGGCTCGTACGCGGACCGTATGAACGACTACCTGTTCACGTCGGATCAGGTGAGCCACGAACTGACGATGATCTCCAACCTGGACGGGCCGTTCAATTACACCCTCGGCTACACCTACATCGACGGGGAGGAGCCGTACGTTTACGCCGAGCGGTTCAACGGGCTGGAAACCGGTGACAACAACCTGAACAACCCGTTGTTCTATACGGATACCTCGGAGGCCTGTGAGGAAGCACTTGAAGGTTTCTTCGGGGGATCCGGGCTGATTCGCAACATCCGCGACCCGAACCATGTGGACAATACGAAAGCTGCCGGACTGGTGTGGGGCTGCCACGGCGCTGACTACGCGGCCAACTGGTCCGACGTCACCAACGGCTTGGCCCAGGTGGCCGGGGGATCCGCATTCCAGCACTTCTACGGCAACGTGAGCTACACCTCGCAAGCGGTCTACGGCAACGCCGAGTACGTTCTCAACGACAAGTGGAAGGTGTTCGGCGGCATCCGCTTCAACGACGACCACAAGGAGCATGAGCAGAACGACTTCACCGGTGCCACGCAGATCGCGGGCATGAACTTCATTTTCGGCATCCATCGCTCCAAGCAATACAACACGCAATGTTGCGGCTATGTCGGACGTGAACTGGATGCCAGCGGTCGGCCAATTCCGGACGACCGGACCCTGATGGACTCCAAGGTCGCGGATTGGCGAGAGACAACGTGGAACATCGGTGGCGAATACTCGCCGAACGACCTCTCGATGATTTACGGGCGCATTTCCAAGGGCTATCGTCCCGGCGGCTTCGCGGGTTTCGGGGCGCAGCTCGGCGAAGCCATGGACGCCGAGGAGATGGTCAATTACGAGACCGGCTACAAGGGCTTGTTTTTCGACAACCGGCTGCAATTGGAAGCGAGCGTCTACATCCAGGACTACAGCAAGTACTGGGTCCAATCCGGGCGTTTGAGGACGCCTGCGGAGGTCCGAGAAGGAGAGTCCCTCATCATCGGCGAGACCGTCGTCGTCAACGGCACCGAGATCTACGGCGTCGAGCTGCAGTACCGGTGGACCCTCAGCGAACGCCTGCAGCTCGGCGGTTTCTACGAATACTCCGGCTCTAGCTTCGGCGACTACACGACGCTCTACTGCTGTACGCCGGACGGAAGACGCCCGCCACCGTCCACGCGACAAGTCGTCGATGCGGACGGCAACACGGTCACCGTCAACCTCTCGAACTTTTCCGGGAATCTCTACGAGCTCAACTTCGGTGGTAACTCCCTGAGGCTGACGCCCGCTCACAAGCTGTCGGCCGCGCTGACATACGCCATGCCGCTCGCTGCCGACCGGGGCGCGCTTGATCTCATCACCATCTTCAACTGGCGAGACAAGATGTACGTCGACGAATCCAACCTCGACATATACAGCGTCCCGGAATACACCCGTTGGGATCTTCGCGCCAATTGGGTTTCGCCGTCAGGGAAGCTGACCCTGACCGGCTGGGTCACCAACATGCTCGACCAGGTCGCCGTGCAGGCCTATTCGCCCCGAGAAGGCAATGGCGTCAACGCGCCGATCGCAGGCACGGTGACCGATGCGCGACGGATGGGCGTCACGTTGAGCTACCAGATGTAGGTGGCGACGGACCCGCCTTAAGGGGGCGGTAGTCTGATCAAAGAGCGCACTTAAGAACGGGTGCGCTCTCTTCATGCGCGTCACGGCAGCGGCGCCGACCCTCCGCCTTGCCTCAGTTCGTGGGTCTCGCCGGCCGCAAAGTCTCCGAACGCTTCCAGTGCGCCACCCGGCCACCGAACCACCACATCCTGCAGTCGAGACTCGCGCCCAACGCCGAAATGCACCCGCGGATCGTTCGACGCGAGGTAGCTGGCGGATGGCTGCACGTCCCGGCTCAGGCGTCGCCCACCGACCGTTGCGGAGACGGTCGCACCGTGGGCAGCCCGGCCTGCCGTCGTTCGCACGCGGAACCGCGCCCAGTTGCCGCGATCGGCGCGGTTCATCAGGAGGTACGCCGGCGCGTCGCGATTGATCACCACTAGGTCGACGCCACCGTCGTCGTCGATGTCCCCGGCCGCCGCGGCCCGGCTCGTGTGGACGAGTTCGGGCGATACGCCTCCGGTGGGGGCGAGTTCGTCGAAACGAACGCCGCCGTCGTCGTCGATCGAGCCGCGGTAGAGCGTATTGGGTTCGGCATAGCCGTCGCCTTCGGCGGGCCCCGACAGCGAGATCTTGCCGTTCGCCTCGTAGAGATCGAGACGCCCGTCGTTGTCGAAGTCGGCGAGTGCAACGCCGAAGCGGGTGTGACGCATGCTCGCCGTGGTCAAGCCCACCAGGCGTGTGGCGTCGAAGAAATACGACCCTTCGTTGCGGAAAAAGGAGTCCGTCTCCCGTTCGAGATTGACCACGAGAAGATCGCTGTCGCCGTCGTCGTCCACATCGGCCGACGCAACGCCCATGCCGGCCTTTTCGATGCCGTCGGAGTCCATGGCACAGCTCCACAGGACGCACTCCTCTTTGAAGCGCAGATTGCCGGCGTTCATCCAGAGTTGATTGGTCGTGCCGTCGTTGGCCACGAAAAGGTCGGGCAAGCCGTCGGCATTGAAGTCGGCCGCCACGTTGCCAAGCCCGTTTCCGAAGGCGACGTCGATTCCTGCCGCCTTCGTGACGTCGGTGAAGGTGCCGTCGCCGTTGTTCCGGTAGAGCCGGTCCATGGCGGGCACGCCGTACGCGGTCGGGCCGCAGTAGGTGACGTAGAAGGTCTTCACGAAACACTCCCGTTCGATCTCGGGCGTCCAGTTGATGTAGTTCACGACGAACAGATCCAAATCGTCGTCGAGATCGAGGTCGATGAAGTTCGCGGCCGTACTCCATCGCGGATCGCCAACGCCGCTCTCGGCGGTGACATCCGTGAACGTGCCGGTGCCGTCGTTCCGTAGCAGGACGTTGGGGCCGAGGTTGGTGACGTACAGGTCGGTGTCGCCGTCGTTGTCGTAGTCGCCCGCCGCCACGCCCATGCCGTAGCCACGATCGCCCGCACCGCCAGCCCCGGGGACCTCGTCGAAGTGACCGTCGCCCCGGTTCATGTACAGTCGATTCGCGGAGAGGTCCGGCGTCAGCGCCCTGTCGACGCGGCCGCTCTGGACCAGGTAGGCGTCGAGGTCGCCATCGCCGTCCAGATCGGCCAAGGCCACGCCGCCCCCCATCATCTCGGGCATCATGGGGCGCCCGTCGAAGCCGGAGTGATGCTCGAAATCGAGGCCCCGCTCGCCGGCTTCCTCGCTGAACCACGAGGTGTCCGGTGGGGTACACGCCCCGAGCAGCACGAGCACGCCCGCGCAGGGGGCAAGGATCCTGCGCCGATCAGGTGACTTCACCCGGATGCGTCCCCCGACTGGAGCGACTCGCGCTCGCGCAGCCGGACCTCGTTTCGGCGGAGTTCCGTCGGGTCAGCGCCGTACTCCCTCGCTAGATCCTGGGCTCGCCGCGCGTCCTCCACGCGACCGACCTCGAGAAGGCTGCGGGCGAGAAAGACCTGGCCGAGGGCGAAGGGCGGTTCGATCCTTGCCACGCGCTGGAACCACTCGATGGCAGCCGAGTAGTTGCCAAGCTCGAATTCGGCCAGCCCAAGGTAGAAGAACGTGGTGCGCTTCCCGGGTTCGAGCTGCAACGCCGTCTCGAACGCCGCCTTGGCAGCTTCGAATCGATCGAGGCCGAACAGCAGCCGGCCACGTTGTTCATGGGCATAGCCGCTGTTCGGACTGAGCTCGATGGCCCGATCCACGTGGCGGAGGGCGGGCTCAAGATCGCGCTCGTCGCGAAAGAGGTTGGCGATCGTCAGGTGAAACGGCGCAAAGTCGGGATTGAGAACCAGGCCCCGTTGCACCGTCGCCAGGGATTCCGACCTCCGGCCCGACCTGTCGTAGGCGATGCTCACGGAGTTCATGAGATTGCAGGCCAGGAAGAACACCTCGTCGCGCGCGCAGTGTTCCTCCGGGTGATGGGCCTGGAGCCGTTGCAGGATGGCCAGCGCCTCCGCCAGGCGGCCTGCCGCAGAGAGCTCCTTGGCCAGCATGTAGCTGCCGTGGCCACGAATGTGCTCGTACCGCTCGTCGCGGCGCTCGTCCGGCCACGTCAAGCGCTCGGCCCCGCGACCCTGCGCCATGGCCGTTCGCGCCTCATCCAAGCGGCCAACCGCCCGCAGGGCTTCGCCGCGGGTCCGATGCACGTACGGGTGTTCGAACGTCTCGACCAGGGGTTCGAGGATTTCGAGTGCTTCGGGCACGTCGCCGATGGCCATGAGCGACTGCGCACGACCGAATAGCGCGTAGGGGTTAGCTGCAAGTTCGCTGCGCCCGTAGGCCGCCATCGCCTCGCGGGGCAGGTTGGATTTGTGCAGCCATGCACCTCGCCACAGCCAAGCCGGGGCATAGTCGGCGTCGATGGCGAGCGCTTGATCCAAGAGCTCTAGGGCCTGTCCGTAGTCGCCGTCCTCCGCAAGGATTTGGGCGCCAAAGTACGGCCAACGAAAGTCCTTCGGATCGAGTGACTGCGCTTGGCGGTAGGTCGCGATCGCTTCTTGTCGGAAACCGTTGATGTCGTAGGCCATTCCCAGCCGGCCGCGCAGGGGTCCGGAGGTCGGGACACTACGAACCGATTGCAGCAGCGCCTCGAGGTGCTCCCCGACGTCCGTATCACCAGGGTCGACCGCGGCCACAACAGGCTGAGCGGCCAAGTCCGTTTCGGATTGGGAGCACCCGGCGAAGAGCAGTGCGGTGGCCGCGATGACGGCAACGTGTCGCATGGCAAGAGGAGAGTAAACGAAAAAGCGCGGTTGCCATTGATGGCAAGCGCGAGCCACGCCTCGTGGAGCGTCTTGAGGCACGCCATGCCCGTCCCTATACTGGCGCGCCCTCCCGCTGCCGCCCATGGCGGCAGTCCGACGGCGAGATTGCCCATGTCCCAGATCGAGGTTCAGAACCTCGCAAAGGTGTTCCGCGTGGCCGAGCGCCGCGCCGGGCTCGCCGGTGCATTCCGGGGTCTCGTTGATCGGCGCATGCGCGACGTGCATGCCCTCGCCGGCGTCGATTTCGACATCGAACGCGGCGAGCTCGTGGGCTACATCGGCCCGAACGGCGCCGGCAAGTCCACCACCATCAAGATCCTGGCGGGCATCCTGACGCCGACTGGCGGTACTTGCACGGTCGACGGCCTCACGCCCTGGCGCGACCGCCGCCGCCATGCGGCGCGCATCGGCGTCGTGTTCGGTCAGCGCACACAGCTCTGGTGGGACTTGCCGGTCATCGAGAGTTTCGAGTTGCTGCAACGCGTCTACCGGGTGCCCGAGGCGTTGTTCGCAACCAACCGCGACCGCATGGTGGAATTGCTGCGCCTTGGGCCGCTTCTGGACACGCCGGTACGCCAGCTATCCCTTGGCCAACGGATGCGCGCCGACCTTGCCGCCGCGCTCCTGCATGGGCCGAAGCTGCTGTTCCTCGACGAGCCGACGATCGGGCTCGACGCCGCCGCGAAGCTCGCAATGCGCGACTTCGTGCGCACGTTGAACCGGGAGGAGGGTGTCACCGTCGTCCTGACGACGCACGACATGGACGACATCGAGGCGCTTTGCGAGCGGATCATGGTCATCGGTCAAGGGCGGATCCTGATCGACGGCGGCATCGACGAGTTGCGTCGCCGCGTCGGCAACGAGCGGGTGCTCATCGTGGATTTCGAGGAGGGCGGGAGCCTCGAAGTCCTGGCGCGCGAGCTCGACGGGGCCGGGTTGCGCGACGTGCGCGTTACGGGAAAACGGGCGCGGATCGCCTTCGATGCGGGGGCGATTGCACCGGCGGCGTTGATCGCTCGGGTGACATCCCGGTTCGGCGTGCATGACCTCTTCGTCGAACATCCGCCCATCGAGCACACGGTCGCCGATCTCTACGCCGAGCACGGGGAAGGCGACGCGTGAGTCGTCTCAAACCCTACACGGCGGTTGTCAGCGCCCGTTACCGGAACCTGCTGCAGTACCGGGCGGCGGCGTTCGCTGGATTCGTCACCCAGCTCTTCTGGGGCTCGATACGGCTGATGATCCTCGCGGCGTTCTATGCCGCGGCCGAGGGACCCCAGCCGATGAACATGGTCGAAGTCGTGGCCTATGTCTGGCTCGGCCAAGCGCTCCTCGGGATGCTGCCCTGGAACACGGACGCCGACTTCAAGGAACAGGTGACGTCGGGCGCCGTCGCCTATGACCTGCTGCGACCCCTGGACCTCTACGGCTACTGGTACGCGCGCACATTGGCGTTTCGGACGGCGACGACGACGCTGCGCGCCGTTCCCATGGTGGTCTTCGCCATGCTGCTTCTGCCGGCGTTCGGCCTCGCCGAGTGGGCGTTGCCCGTCCCGTCCGTCACCGGGCTGATCGGGTTTCTGGCAGCGATCACCGCGGCCGCCCTCTTGTCCACCGCGATCACGGTGCTGGCCCACATCTCCATGCTGTGGACGCTCTCGGGCGAGGGCGTCGACCGCATCCTGCCGTCGTTCGTGACGATCCTGTCGGGGATGATCGTACCGCTGCCGCTGTTCCCCGACTGGATGCAGCCTTTCCTCTCGTGGCAGCCGTTCCGCGGCCTCTGCGATGTCCCGTACCGCATCTACAGCGGCAACATACCCATCGCCGAGGCCGCGAACGAGATCGCGTTCACGCTGGCTTGGACGCTAGCGATCGTCTGGTTCGGCCGGTTCCTGCTCTCCCGAGGCGTCCGTCGCCTCGTCGTCCAGGGAGGCTGACGGCGTGGCCGACACGATCGCCTTGCTCGGGCGCTACTTCGGCGTCTCGATCCGTGCCCAACTGCAGTACCGGGCGTCGTTTCTGCTCAACGCGACGGGGCAGTTCGTCAACTCGGGCATCGAGTTCGTCGGCCTGTGGGCGCTGTTCGACCGCTTCGGCCACCTGGCGGGATGGACGTTCGCCGAGGTCGCGTTCTTCTACGGCGTGGTCAACTGCACTTTCGCCATCGCCGATGCGCTGACCACCGGATTCGACCGCTTCGGCACGCACTACGTCAAGACCGGCGACTTCGACCGCTTGCTGCTGCGTCCCCGTCCGACGGCGCTGCAGCTTGCGGGCCACGAGTTCGCCGTTCGGCGCGTTGGTCGCCTCTTGCAGGGACTGATCGTGCTCGCCTGGGCGACCTCGGCCCTCGACATCCCATGGGATGCGGCTCGCGTGGCGTTGCTGTTGGTCACCGTCGCGGGCGGTATCGCCTTCTTCTTCGGCCTGATGGTCCTGCAGGCGACGCTCTGCTTCTGGACCACGGAGTCGCTGGAGATCATGAACGTCCTGACGTACGGCGGGGTTGAGACCGCGCAGTACCCCCTGTCGATCTACCATGTCGCGTTTCGGCGCGTGTTCACGTTCGTGGTGCCACTGGCCTGTATCGGCTATTTCCCCGTGGTGGCGGTGCTCGGCGTCGAGGATCCGCTCGGCACGGGACGGGTGTTCCAAGCACTTGCGCCGCTCGCGGGCGTGGCGTTCCTGGGGCTGTCGTTCGTGGCTTGGAGCATCGGCGTGCGGCGCTACACCTCGACCGGGAGTTGAGCGCGACGGCAGCATCGGCGACCATCGGACGTTCTTTTCGAGGGAGCAGGAGATGGCCGCGAAGACCCTTGGCTGGTGGGACGCTAGCGATCCGACCGGTCGATCCGTTCGCGAGTTCAGGATTGCTCGAGCGGGCGTTGAACGGCCTGTAACCGGGGCCCTCTGGTCGCCCGCGGATGCTGGCGACCATGCGCCGCTGGTGCTGTTCGGCCATGGCGCTTCGGGAGACCGCTACCAGGCTCCGATCTGCCACCTCGCACACCGGTTCGTGGACGAAGCCGGCTGCCACGCGCTAGCCATCGACGGACCGGTCCACGGCATGCGGCAAGTCGGGCCGGGCGGCCGGGCTGCATTCGGCGACGAGATCAAGCGACCAGGGTTCATGGACGACATGGTCGCCGATTGGCATGCCGCGCTCGACGCGGCACGGGGACAGGTGAGCGTAGGCGACATCGGCTACTTCGGCCTGTCCATGGGCTCCATCTTCGGTATTCCACTTGTGGCGACGCTCCCGGAAACCACTGCGGCCGTTCTCGGCCTGCTTGGCACGACCAAGGCCGGCGGCCCGTTCGCGGAGCGGATCCTGAGCGACGCCGCACGGATACGCTGTCCGGTGCTGTTTCTGATGCAGTTGGAGGACGAGTTGTTCCCGCGGGACGGCTATCTCGCGGTATTCGACGCGCTAGCGAGTACCGACAAGCGCATTCACGCCAACCCGGGCCTGCACCCGGAAGTGCCGGCGGACGAAATTGCGGCGAGCTTCGCGTTTATCGAAAGACTCCTCGGCGGTTCTCGCTAGGTCACGTCTCCGACGGATTGTCGGGGCGGGTGATCCACTCGCTCCAGGAGCCCGCGTAAAGCGCCGGTTCCGGCAAGCCCGCGTGGACCATGGCCAACACGTTGTGGGCCGCGCTGACGCCGGAGCCGCAGTAGCACGCGACAGGCTTGACCGTCCCATCGAACAGCGAGACGAAACGGCGGCGCAGTGTTGCGGCGGGAAGGAAGTAGCCGTCCGTGTCGAGGTTGTCCTGGAACGGCGCGTTGATGGCGCCTGGAATGTGCCCGGCCTTGCGGTCGATGGTCTCGTTGCGGCCGTGAAAGCGGTCGTTCGCGCGCGCGTCGAGCAGGTGCCAGCTTCCGTCGTCGACGCGCTCGCGGACCTCGCCCATGGACAAGGCGCGAACGCCGTCGACCGACAGTTCACGGGGCGCGTGCTGCCCTTCGACGCCATCTGTCCACGCGGCGTAGCCGCCGTCGAGCACCGCGGTGGCCGCGTGTCCGGCCCAACGGGCCATCCACCAGAAGCGCGCGGCGAACATTCCGCCGGCGTCGTCGTAGGCGATGACTTGGCGCCTCGGGGTCACGCCGTTGGCGCGCAGGAAGCGCTTGAACGCATCACGGTCGGGTAGGGGATGGCGGCCCGTTTGACCGGCCACGACGGGGCCCGACATGTCGTCGTCGAGGTGGGCGTAGATCGCAAAGGGAATATGGTCGGCCTCGTACCGCTTGCGGCCGGCGTCGGGGTCGGCGAGATCGAAGCGGCAGTCGAAGATTCGGACGTCCCGCGGCTTGAGGTAGTGCAGGTCCTCGATGCCCATCAACGTGGTGTGCACGGTCTTGATGCCGATCAGATCGCCGGGTGTTCCGTGTCGTCGACCTCGATCCCGTCGAAGCCGGCGAGTACGCGGTCCATGCGCTCGTGGATGCCGTTGGCCAGCGCCGCGTGCGTGAAGATGAAGGCCTTGTTCTTGCGGATGCCGTCGAGCACCTGCTCGCCGACCACGTCGGGGTTCAGGCCTTGCTCGGCGAACCGCCGCTCCACTTCCGTGCGCTCCGCCACGAAGCCGGTCGACTCGGCTGGCAGGGATGCCGGGCGGTTGCGCTCCGAGCGCAGGATGCGGGTGTTGATCATGCCGGGGCACAAGGCGGAGACCCCGATGTTGTAGGGGGCTAAGTCCTCGCGGGAGGACTCCGAGATCGCCACCACGGCGTACTTCGACGCGCAGTAGATCGACATCCGCGCACCCGCCCAGTGGCCTAGGATGGAGGCCGTGTTCACGAAGTGGCCGCCTTCGCCGCCGGCCTTCATGATCGGCGCGTAGGCGCGCATGCCGTTGATCACGCCGTGCAGGTTGACGCCGAGCACCCAGTCCCAGTCGTCCTCCGTGGTCTCCTCGATGGAGCCGCCCGCCGCCACCCCGGCGTTGTTGCAGACGATGTCGACGCGGCCATAGTGGTCGCGTACGGCGCTGGCCACGTCCTTGACCTGGCTCCGGTCGCTCACATCGCAGCCGAAGGGTTGCACGTCCACGTTAGCGGTCTCGAATTCGGCGTGGGCGCCCGCGAGGGCGTCCTGCTCGACATCGAGCATCGCGACGTGGACACCGGCGCCGGTGAGCGCGCGCACCATGCCTAAGCCGATGCCGGATGCCGCGCCGGTGACCACGGCGACCTTGTTCTGGACGGATTCCATGTGGCTTCCATATCTGGTCGAATGACCACCCGAGCTTACCGTGAATTCACGGTGGGCGACGGCGGGCGACGGGTTCGGGGCGCCCGGGCGTAAGGTAACGGGTTGCCGCGGGAGGAAGTAACGTGGACGTGTTGAAGACGGCGTGGCTGGGCGCCTTGGTGGTCGTCCTTGCGGGTTGCGAGGGCGCGCGACCGCCGGATGTCACCGTGCTGGACAACCCGGGCGCTGTCTCCGTCAGGGGGGAGGTCTGGGCGGACAACTGGTTCGCCTTCTACTTGGGCGAGGAACTGATCATCGAAGACTCGACGCCGGTGACGACGGAGCGTTCCTTCAACGCCGAAGCCTTCGTCTTCAACGCGGACTACCCGATGCAGTTCAACTTCGTCGTGCGCGATTTCAAGGAGAACGACACCGGGCTCGAGTACATCGGCGCACGCAATCAGCAAATGGGGGACGGCGGCTTCATCGCCCAATTCACGGGCAACTTGAGCGGTGAGGCCATTGCCGCGTCAAGCGGGGACTGGCGCTGCCTCGTCGTGCACGAGGCGCCTCTCGATCGGTCGTGCGAGGATGCTGAGAGTCCTGTCGCAGGGGTCGCGCCGTGCGCGTTCGACGTCACTCCGGAGCCGGTGGGCTGGCGAACGGTAGGCTTCGACGATAGCGCATGGCCGGCCGCCACCGAGTTCTCCGTGGCAGCAGTACGGCCGAAGGGCGGGTACGATGCAATCAAATGGCGAGGCGATGCACGGTTGATCTGGTCGGCCGACCTCGAGACGCACAACACCGTGCTTTGCCGCCTGACGGTCGCCAAGCCTCAGTAGTCGCGGCGGGGGAGGAGATCGCGTGGAAATCCCGGTGGAGGGCGCGACCCTCTACGTCGAAGTGGACGGTCCGGAATCGAACCCGGCGCTGCTGCTCTGGCCCCCGGGCCGCTGCACGCTCCGCGTCTGGGACCATTTGGTGCCGCGACTGACGGCGCGTTTCCAGACGGTTCGGATCGACGTTCGCGGCCTCGGCCGGAGTTCCCCGGCGGCGGAGGCGGATACGCAGTACACCTTCGAGCAATACGCCCGCGATGCTTGCGCTGTGCTCGACCGCTTGGGGCTGCGGCGGTGCCACGTGTGGTCGCAGTCGTGGGGTTCCCGGCCGGCGATCGTTTTTTGTGCCACCAATCCCGAGCGGGTCATCTCGGCCGCCCTGTACGCTGCCAACGTCGATCTGCCCGACGTGCAGGCGCAGCGCGAAGGCACCAGGCGTGCCGCGGAACTCCGTCGCGAGGCCGGCATCGAGTCGCAGCCCGCGCCGGTCGGTATCAACGACCACCGACACCCGGACGACGTCGGCAAGGCCATGGCCGCGCTGCGGAAGTACCGTCTGGCGAGCGTCATCGACCGCCTGACCATGCCGGTGCTGATCGGCACCGGTAGCCACGATCCGAACCTCGCCTCGAGTCGGGTCATTGCCGAGACCGCCCCGAATGCGCGGCTTGCGGTGCTGGACGCCGTGGGTCACAACGGCATTCTGGAGCACGCCGAACTGGCCTTGCGGACGTTCCTTGATTTCCACGATGTGTTGGCGGCGGCAGGTCTGGCCGGCGAGCCTGAGCGCTGACCCAGCCGACAGGAGCCGACCCGTCGTCGGTTTCTGCTTGAGTTGGTCCCGGACATCCATCAGCGGGAAAGCAGTGGATTCCTACCGCACTTGGGCGTATGCAGGTCGGTCTGTGATCTGCGCTCGCCGGGCGACTGCAATCCGGCGGAGTACGTCGAACGTGGTCCGTGCCGGGCCAGCGCCAAACGTCAGGTCTTTCCAAGCACTACATCGCGCCAGTCGGGCCGGCCGTGCTCCAAGGTCATCCGAATCGCTTGGCGGCAAAGCTCTCGACCTCGGTCCAGCAGACCGCGATCCTTGGCGATGTGCTTGGCCTTCCCGGCATGGATCACGCTGGATGCGTCCTGGTAGATGAGGCGCAGGGTGTCGAAGTACTCGCGACGCTCTTCGAAGTTGGTCCCCAATTGCCATGCGCCGCGAGATGCAATTGCCCCGCTGATCCCCCGTCCGTCTCCTGCGTACAGGGCCTCAAGGGCAATCCGCAGTTCGATGAGGGCATCGTCTCCGCGTGCTCTGTACGATCTGAGCCAGCGTCGAATCGGCAAGTCTAGGTGAGGTACGTCGTTTCTCCTCGCGCAGATGCCGAGCGCCTCGGCCAACCTGCCGGCAGTGAGCGGATGCTCTTCCAGGCCGCGGAGTCGCTCGCAACTGACGACGCCGCGGTCACATGACCGGTAAAGGCCTCGAGTTCGCCGAATTCGGCCCACGAAGCATCCCAACCGACGTAGGCGGGTATCGCCAACGCCATCGACTCGCACAGCCTGTCCCAAGAGAGCACCGCGCCGAGAGCCCCGTTTCGTGGCGTTGTCACCATCCGGTTGCGCACTTGATCGATGTCCTCTCCGGGACGCGGCTTGAACAAGGCCGGGCTGATCTCGAGTTCCACCGAGCACATGGCCTCCTCCGAATCGGTTGCGTCGTACGGCTTGTCCTCAAGAAGATGGTCGACGATCGGTGGCCGCATCGATGACGCCGCGATCGCGATGCCCTCCGACGTGGGTGTCCCGGCCACGGTCACGCCTCGTATCAAGGCCCGTTCGCGCACCCGCAAAGGTTCCCCGTCGAGCCATCCGGTGAGCAGGTCGACGACGCGCGTCGGCGTGATTCGCGTCGCCGCGACGACCAGCAACCTGGCGAGTTCCTCCACGGTCACGAAGGCCGAGTTCAACGAGACCTCGACGGACGACGTCGGAGGCGGGAGAGAGGCGAGGCACAGCCCATTGCCGATGCGCGCGGTTCGTTCGTCGGTGTAGTCGGCGACCAGCGGCGCCAACCCGTCGACGAGGTGAGCGAGAACTCTGGGCTCGAGGTCGATGGTGCGCCCATTGGCGAACTCCCAACGCGAGTCGCCCTGCTCATACAGAGCTTCGACTTCTGCGCCCGACATCGGGCCAACGACTGTTTGAAAGGAAGCCCCGCTGACGACGCGGGCCAGCCTGCCTGTCAGTTCGTCGGCGCTCAGCATGATCCGTGTCAGAAGCCGCGCTCAGCGCATTGCCGGTTGATCTCGTCGATGATCTCGCAGACCCGGATCGACTCGGCCGTCGTCCATTGCGGCATCTCCTTCAACCCCGCGGCCATGCAGCGGTGGATCGCCTGAGCCTGGTACATGAAACCGTGCTGATTGCCGCCGTGCCACGTCCATCCCTTGTAGGTGATCAGGCGCTCGCCGGTCCAACGCGAACCGGGCGGCTGGCCGCGGGTGATCGGCGCCGGTGTCGGACAGGGGTATTCGAAACGCTCGACATGGTTGAAGGGCCCGCTGCTGGGGTTGCGGTCCTGGTTCCAGTGCGTCTCGATCCAGTCGCCTGTCCAGCCCTCGCGCGGGTCGAGTTCGATCGAAGGCTTGCCTTCCTGGCGGCGCGTGCCGCGTTTCGGCGGCCGGCCGGTGCGGATGGTCACGGCCGTGGGATGGTGCGACGGCGTCTCGATAGTGATCCGGCCCTGGGTGCCGATGTACTGCGACTCTTCGATGAAGCGGCCGTTGGGGAACGTGATCACGGCGATCCCTTCTTGGCCCGAGTACTGCAGAACGGCGGCGCTCGGCGACGAGCCGTGCGCGGAGAGGACACCGTCGGCATGCGCTTGTGGGCGTGCCTTGCGGCCCGCGGCCGCGATGACCGGCATCTCGTCGGCACCGAAGCCGGTGATGGCGGGGTTCAGGGCATACACCCGGTCGGGGTAGTCGGCCTGCACCACGCGTAGGTCGCCGATATCGCCGCGTTCCATCGCGGCACGGGCATGTTCGACGGCGGGGAAGAACCGCAACCACATGCCCTCCCAGCACACGACGCCAGCCTTGTCCGCCGCGTCATAGGCCTCCTTGGCCTGATCGGCGGTATCGGTGAACGGCTTCTCGCACAGGATGTGCTTGCCCGCATTGGCCGCCATCATGAGGTCGCGATGGTGATCCCAAGTCTTCGACGCGATGTAGACGATGTCGACGTCGGGGTCGTCGCAAAGCGCCTGGTACGAGTCGTAGGCGGTGGGGATCTCGTGGGCCTCGGCGAACATCCGGGCACGGTCCAAGTCCCGGGCGGCGATGGCGGCGACGCTCGCCCCGGGCACGTCCTGCAGAGACTTCACCCAATCGGACGAGATCGACGACGCGCTTAAGATCCCCCAGCGCAGCGGGTGGTGAATCCCGTTTTCGTGCGTCAGGCCGAGGCGAATGTCCATGGGCGTGTCCATGGGCCAGCCGTTGTAGATGTAGGGGTCGTCGTTGACGTGGTCTTCAGCCATGGGTGCCTTCAGCCGCAGGAAAACGGATCACCCTATACTGCGCGTTGGGTTCGGACAACTTTCAAAGGGGAGGCGTATTGAGAATCGCCGAGATCAAGCCTTACGTCGTCGGCACGCCGCGGCCGCATCGCGGGGGGCGTACCTGGGTCTTCGTCAAGCTGGTGACGGACGATGGCATCGAGGGGATCGGGGAGGTCTATAAGGCGCCGTTCCATCCGCTGACGGTGGCGAAGCTGCTCGAAGACATGGGCGAGACCTATGTCGTCGGCAGCGATCCGTTCCAGATCGAACGGCTGTGGCGCGCCGTGTACTACGGCGAAGGGTACGAGTCGCACGACCACCATCAACATCCCGACCACGCCGTCATGGGGTGCTTGAGCGCCATCGAGATGGCCTGCTGGGACATCATGGGCAAGGCGCTCGGCCAGCCCGTCTACAACCTGCTCGGTGGCCGCTACCACGACCGTCTGCGCTCCTACACCTACCTGTGGCCGGCACCCGGCAGCGCCCGTGGCGTCTCGCCGCATACGGATCCGGCCGCCGCGGCGGAAAGCGCCATCGCACACGTGGAGGAAGGCTTCACGGCGCTCAAGTTCGACCCGCTGATCGACGTCATGGGGACGGCGGATCCGCGCGAGCCGCCGCTTGATCGGCTTGACAACGCCGAGGCCGTGGTGAGGAGCGTGCGGGAGGCTGTCGGCAACAAGGCGGACATCCTGATCGGCACCCATGGCCAGTCGACGACGTCCGGCACGATCCGTTTCGCCAAGCGCATCGAGCAGTTCGATCCGCTTTGGTTCGAAGAGCCTGTGCCCCCGGAGAACCGCGACGAGATGGCGCGGGTCGCACGGGCAACCAGCATCCCGGTGGCGAGTGGCGAACGCCTCGCAACCAAGTTCGAGTTCCGCGAACTCTTGGAGAAGCAGGCGGCGGCGATTCTGCAGATGGCCCTCGGGCGGGTTGGCGGCATACTCGAAGCGCGCAAGATTGCCGGCATGGCGGAGGCCTACTATGCGCAGATCGCGCCGCACCTGTACTGCGGGCCGGTCGAGGCGGCCGCCAACATCCAGATCGACACCTGCAGCCCGAATTTCCTGATCCAGGAGAGCATCGGGCGCTTCGACGGCTTCCACGCCGAAATCCTCAAGGAGCCCATCGAGTGGCGCGACGGCTACATCATCCCGCCGACGAAGCCGGGGCTCGGCGTGGAGTTGAACGAGGGGGTGGTGGCGAAGCACCCGTACCAGGCGCCGTCGCGAAGATAGCGTGAGCGACTTGGCGATCGTTACAGCGGACCTTTCTAGTCAGGTTCGCATTGCCACGCGGCGTCGGACAGGAGTCGCGATTGCCGGTCTGAACCTGCGAGGCGATGCTCAGCGGAAGCGTGGTGGCAATAGCTTGAGGCGTGTCGAGCCGCCACTCGGGGACTTGCGACCGAGTTTTCGTCGGTCGTAGAAGCGCCGAAACGCTGCAAATGCCGACGCGATCAGATCGGCGCGAAACTCACGTTCCCAGTCGATTCTTCCATCGCGAATGGCTTTGAGAGACAGCGCGGCCCCGCAGAGAACGCTCAAGAAGACAGCGGCGCCAACACTGAACCCTAGAGCCACCAAGACAACGATCTCCAAGGCCGTGAGCGCCAAGATTGCCGCCCCTGTGCGAATCGTCTTTGAGGCCACGCTGTCCACCCTCCCTTAGCCGTTCGGCCCGTAGGCGGTGCAGAGCCGCTTGCCAACCGTCTTCGAGACCCAATTGGCAATGAAGCGCTTCCCGTAGTTCGCGCCAGGAATCAACGATGCCGCGACCAACCCGACGCCGTCGGCGCACACGTCAGGATCAAACGGGATCTTGGTGGGCGGTGAATTGGGCGGATGCGGGTTGTCGATGGGAACTCCCGGGTCCGGGTTGATGGGGTCTCCGGGGTAGTAGCCGTCTACTTCTTCGTCGGCGGAGGTCGCCGAGCATAGCAGAATGGCG
Organism: Gammaproteobacteria bacterium; assembly: GCA_026706385.1. Classification (GTDB taxonomy): domain Bacteria; phylum Pseudomonadota; class Gammaproteobacteria; order Pseudomonadales; family Azotimanducaceae; genus VXYL01. The sequence goes on along the minus strand of JAPOYV010000047.1, from coordinate 16,587 downwards.
AGCGCCAACGGCGCAAGGTGCTTCATGGTTTTCATGTGGTTTCCTTCTGAGAGGACCGCAGACGTCGTTTGACGTCCGCTCTTTCCGCATTGGACGTTGACTCAGCCGTCAGCACGGCAAAGTCCCTTGGCGAACGCGAAGCTGCTGAGCCGGCAACCCGTCTCTGATTGATCACCTGCGGCAGCCTCCGCAAATCCGCTATTGCGGAGCCCGCTCGCGAGAGCGACAGACGGACTAGGGTTTTTCTGGACGAAGCCCGCAAAGGCGTCCGTTTCTCCACTTGAAACGCGCCGGCGAGCGCGGCATATGCCGACTGAGGGTTGCCGTTCCGCCCGGCGAGCAGTTCCGGCCGAGCCAGCATCGGCGCCGTCGGTGCCCGTCGGACCAGGGCGACCGCCTACCGGAACCGACAGGGGAGTACGACATGCGGGAACCGAATCTGGCCGGCAAGGCCGACACGAACACGAACACCATCCACACCAGCGGCGACGACGAGCGGTGCACCCGCCTCGTGGACGAAAAGCACGCCGAGGGTACGCGGCAGACCTACCGCCGTGCCGTCCGGGGCTTTGACGAGTGGCTAGACGGGCGCACGGCGACCGATGCGGAACTGGCGCGTCACCTCGGCCACATGTTCTCGCGGGGCATGTCGCCCAACTACGCGGGCGTCGTGGTGGCCGCCGTCGAGGACCGCGCCGAACGGGAAGGCTCGGCGTCGCCCTGCGCGGAACTGACGGCGCGGTCGCTCGTCGGGTTCCGCCGCAACGGCGCGGGGCGGGGCACCGGACAGGTCGCGGGCATCGGCTGGAAGGACGCCAAGCGCGTGGCGAAGCTGGCCGAGGCACGCGGCGACCTCGCAGGCCTGCGCGACGCGCTGTACATCCGGATCGCCTCTGCCTGCCTGCTGCGCGTCTCCGAGGCTTCGGCGCTCGACGTCGGCAACCTCTCGTTCGCCAAGGATGGCGGCCTGCTGGTGCACGTCCGGCGCAGCAAGACGGACCAGCAGGGCAAGGGCAGCACGCACTACGCTGGCACGCCGGCCGCGACCTTGCTGCGGCGGTGGCTGAAGGCCGCAGACATCGACGCTGGGCCGTTGTTCCGCCGCATCCACAGATCGGGCGCGGTCCGGGACGGCCGACTGGGGGCGCGCACTTTTCGGGACATCGTCAAACGGCGTGCCGCGGCGGCGGGCATTGGCGGGCGCGTGTCGGGCCACTCGTTCCGTATCGGCGCGGCGCAGTCGATGCGGGCCGCCGGGGCCACGCATGCGGAGATCATGGTCGAAGGCCGCTGGAAGCGCATCGAGACGATGCTGCGCTACATCCGCGACCAGGATGCGGCCACGGGCACGACCGCGCGGCTCTGCTTCGGCGTCACGCCGCCAGACGGACGTTCGAAGCGCCGGGGCGGGCACGAGGCCGCCGAGCGTGCGAGGCGGCAGAAACGGGGAGGCAAGGCGGCGAAGGAGTTGAGGCGCATCAGGAAGGATTCGAGGCGCATCATGAGTACTCTCGCGAAGCAGGGAAAACAGCTTGCGCGCATCGAAAAGGCGCTGTAGTCTCTGCAATAGCGGATTTGCGGAACGTGGCGAAACTCGCTGATTCTACTGATCTTTTCGGCAGACCATCCAACCGGAAAGCAGTTCCGATGTAACGCCTGACGCCCCTACGGCCTTTTCCCGTGCCGTGCATAGGTCAACGCGTTGACGGCGGTGTGCCGCGGACGAACTGTCCGCAGTCCGATTGGCTAGTCCGGCCTTGAAAACGACAGCCAGCGTGCGGCTTCCTCGGTCGTCGTGCCTTTGCGCTTGGCGTAGTCCGCCAACTGGTCCGCGCCGATCTTTCCGACGCCGAAATACTTCGATGCCGGATGCGAGAAGTACCATCCCGCGACGGTGGACGCCGGCCACATGGCGTAGTTCTCGGTGAGCGAGGCGCCCGTATGCGCGGTCGCGTCGAGTAGCTCGAATAGCGTCGCCTTCTCCGAGTGGTCCGGGCAGGCGGGGTAGCCGGGGGCCGGCCGGATTCCGCGATAGTCCTCCGCGATCAGCGACTCGGTGTCCAGCGCTTCGTCCGGGGAATAGCCCCAGTGGTGGCGTCGAACGCGCTCGTGAAGTGCTTCGGCGAAGGCCTCCACGAGGCGGTCGGCGAGCGCCTTCAGCATGATGTCCCGGTAGTCGTCCTCCGGGGGCGGCTCGGTCGCCGCGACGCTGACGACGAAAGCGCCCACATGGTCCTGCACCGGGGTCGGCGCGACGAAATCGGACAACGCGAGGTTCGGTGGCGTGGCCTCGGCTTGCTGACGCAGGTGATGCAGGGTGGCGAGCGCATCGCGCCGCTCCGCATCCGCCCACACGACGATGTCGCCGGCGGCGTTCTGGTTGGCGGGCCAGAAGCCGACGACGCCGCGCACTGTCACCAGCCCGCGTTCGGTGATGTCGGCAAGGGCCTGCTGAGCGTCGTGGTAGAGATCGCGCGCCGATGCGCCGACGACCTCGTCGTCGAGAATGGCGGGGAAACGGCCCGCGAGTTCCCACGTCCGGAAGAACGGAGTCCAGTCGATGTAGCGCCGAAGCTCCTCGATGGAGACGTCGTCGATGGGCTTGACGTCGAGGAAGGTTGGCGGCGGTGGACTGTAAGCATCCCAGTCCCACGACAAGGCGTTTCCTCGGGCGGCTGCGTACGGTCGCAAGGGCCGGTTGGTGCGCCCTTTGGAACGGCGGCGGCGAACATCCGCGTAGTCGTCGGCGATGCCGGACAGGAAATCCGCCCGGCGTTCCTCGGACATCAACGACTGGCAGACGCCGACGCTCCGCGAAGCGTCGGTGACGTACACGACGGGGTCGTCGTAGGCGGGGTCGATCTTGACGGCCGTGTGCGCCTTGGAGGTCGTGGCACCGCCGATCAGGAGCGGGATGGTCATGGACCGACGGCGCATTTCGCTCGCGACGTGGACCATCTCGTCCAGGGAGGGCGTGATCAGTCCGGACAGGCCGACCATGTCGGCGCCGATGGACTCGGCGGTGTCGAGGATCTTCTCCGCCGGAACCATGACGCCCAGATCGTGGACCTCGAAGTTGTTGCACTGCAGGACCACGCCGACGATGTTCTTGCCGATGTCGTGGACGTCGCCCTTGACCGTCGCCATGACGATCTTCCCGGCGTTTTGCGGGCCGGCATCCGGATCGTCGCCCGTGGCAGCCTTCTCCGCCTCGATGAACGGCACGAGGTGGGCGACGGCGCGCTTCATCACCCGTGCGCTCTTGACGACCTGGGGTAGGAACATCTTGCCGGCGCCGAACAGGTCGCCGACCGTGTTCATCCCGGCCATCAAAGGCCCCTCGATGACCTCGATAGGACGCTTGGCGGCGACGCGCGCGGCCTCGGTGTCCTCGACGATGTACCTGTCGATCCCGCTGACGAGGGCGTGGTGCAGGCGATCCTCCACGGGGGCATCGCGCCACGCCAAGTTCTCAGCACTGGCCTCTTGCGTGCGGCCGCTGTAGCGCTCAGCGACCTCGAGCAGGCGTTCGGTGGCGTCTTCCCGTCGATTCAGCACGGCGTCCTCGACGGCGTCCTTGAGGTCCCCGGGGATGTCCTCGTAGATCGCGAGTTGGCCCGCGTTGACGATGCCCATGGTCAAGCCCGCGTCGATCGCGTGATAGAGGAATACCGCGTGTATTGCTTCGCGGACGCGGTCGTTGCCGCGGAAGGAGAACGAGATGTTGCTGACGCCGCCTGACGTGTGCGCCAGGGGATAGGTGGCCTTCAGCCAGCGGACGGTGTCGATGAAGTCACGCCCGTAGCCGTTGTGCTCGGCGATGCCGGTCGCGATCGCGAAGATGTTCGGATCGAAGATGACGTCCTCGGGGACGAAGCCGGCCTCGTCGACGAGCAAGCGATAGGACCGGGCGATGATCTCCTGGCGCCGCGCAACCGAGTCGGCTTGGCCCTGCTCGTCGAAGGCCATGACGATCGCCGCGGCGCCGTAGCGTCGACACAGCCGCGCTTGGGCCAGGAAGGCCTCTTCGCCTTCCTTGAGACTGATCGAGTTGACGACGCTCTTGCCTTGGACGCAGCGCAAGCCCGCCTCGATGACGGCGAAATCGCTGGAGTCGATCATCACCGGCACGCGGGCGATGTCGGGCTCGGTCATGGCGAGATCGAGGAACCGCTGCATGGCGAAGACGCCATCGGTCATGCCTTCGTCCATGTTGACGTCGATGATCTGGGCGCCGTTCTCGACCTGTTGCCGGGCCACATCGAGGGCTGCCGTGAAATCGCCGGACTTGATCAGGCGCCGGAACCGGGCCGACCCCGTCATGTTGGTGCGCTCGCCGACGTTCACGAACAGCGAGTCCGCGTCGATCTCTAGCGGCTCCAAGCCGGACAGGGCCAACGTGCGCCGCGGCCGCACCGGCTTGCGCGGCTTGGCGTCACGTGCCTTCTCGGCGAACGCGCGAATGTGGTCGGGTGTTGTGCCGCAGCAGCCGCCGACCAGGTTGACGAAGCCTTCCCCGATGAACTCGCCGAGGGTCGCCGCCATCTCCTCCGGCGTCTCGTCGTAACCGCCGAACTCGTTGGGCAGCCCCGCGTTCGGGTGCACGCTGACGAAGGTGGTCGCGACGTTCGCGAGCGCTTCGACGTGAGGCCGCAACGCCGCGGCCCCGAGTGCGCAGTTCAAGCCGACGATCAGCGGCTGGGCGTGGTTGATGGATTGCCAGAACGCCTCCGGCGTCTGCCCGGACAGCGTACGACCGCTCAAGTCGGTGATCGTGCCGGAGACCATCACGGGCAGCCGCTCACGCGTCTCGAAAATCTCCTCGAGCGCGAACAGCGCGGCCTTGGCGTTCAGCGTGTCGAAGACCGTCTCGACCATGATCAAGTCCGCGCCACCATCGATCAACGCCTCGGCGGCTTCCCGGTAGGCCTCCACCAGTTCGGTGAACCGGATGTTGCGCGCCCCGGGGTCGTTGACGTCGGGCGAGATGCTCGCCGAACGGTTGGTGGGACCGAGCACGCCAGCCACCCAGCGGGGCCGGGTCGGCATCGCGAACGCGTCGGCGGCCCGCCGTGCGATCGCCGCGGCGTGATAGTTGATGTCGCGGACGGCGTGCCCCAGGTCGTAGTCGGCTTGTGCGATGCGCGTTGCCGAGAACGTGTTCGTCTCGACGATGTCGGCGCCGGCCTCGAGATAGGCGCGGTGGATCGCTTCGACGACGTCGGGTCGGGTCAACGACAGCACGTCGCCGTTGCCCTTCAGGTTGGCGTTGTGCCCCTTGAACGCTTCGCCGCGGAAGTCGTCCTCGCCGAGGTTGTAGGCCTGTTGCATGGTGCCGGTGGCGCCGTCGAGCACGAGTACCCGTTGCTCGAGCGCATCGGCGAGCGAAGTGGTCATGTGGCGCGCATGGCTTACCCCGAGCGGCGAATTCTAGTGGCCACGGGGGCGCTTAGGCTTGCGCGCCTTGTCCTGGGGTGATGAACGTCGTTCATACCGTGCGGCTGCGGCCTCAATCCTGCTCAACCCGCGGGGCTCTGTAGGGCTCGGCGCGGAACACCGGTGCAAGGGACTGCGGCTCGAGGAAGATCCTCTCCTCGAGCTCGATGCCGGGCCAGAGGGCCTCCACGAAGGCGGCGGCCTGCACCAGGGTGGCGAGATTGCGCAGTCGCTGATAGCTCAGCACGCGGACGTCGTCGAAATCGAACCTGTGCTTGATTGCGCGGTTGGTGTTGACCGCGTGGCCGTACTGCAGAAAGGAAAGCACGAGTCGCCACAGCACGGCCCGGTTCCGGCGCAAGGGCTGGTTCGTGAGCAGGTACGACGTGGGTTGCTCGGCCTGTGCCGCCAGCCCGGACTCGATGGTCAGCAGCCACAGCCGCTGTTCGTGCCGCGGTAGCGCCACGGGAGTCGCACCGAATTGCAGGAAAACGCTCTCCTCGTGATCCTCCTGGGTTTTGTAGATCGTGGTGCCGTAAGGTTTGGTGCACGCGCTGCCGATGCTGCCCGCATCGCTTAGGCGACGTCGGTGCAGTAACGGCTGTTCAGGGGCCACCCGGAGGACGTAGTCATAGGGCTCGTCTGCCAAGGCGTCCGGCAGGTCGTTGTCCGCTGTCGCGTTGGCGTGGAAGACACCGCGTCCGTCGCAAGCCGCCGCGACGGTTCGGATGAGTCGAACGATCTCGTCCGTGCGGCTCAAGGAACCGGGTGCCTGGGTCGACCACAGTGTCTGGCCGACGGGCGTGAAGACCAGCTCGTTCCAGGCGCTGACACGGTGAGGCTGTTCCTTAGGGTCGGCTGGCATGTCGCGCGCGGCTTGGGCGAGCGCTGGCATGGGACCGCCGCGCATATCCCAACCGACGATTTCGCAGACGCTGTAGCCCTTGCGTCGATCGGGCGTGTCAGCGGCGGTGGCCGGGGCCAGGTACTGCATCTTCTGCGCATACGGTTTGACGATGTCGAAGCTGTCCACCACGAGCAGGGCGTCGGCGTCGATCAGCTCGGCGGCCGCTTTGAGCAGATTGCCGGCGACCACGCGACCGACCTCCGCGTTGCCGAGGTTGCGACTGAGGCGCTTGTGCGTCGAGTGTTCCGGAATCCGCTCGCCCAGGGCGCGTGCGACCTCGGTCAGGCGCACCGAGCCGGACAGGAGCAGGCCGCTCAGCATGTCCGCGACGAACCGCGAGTGCACTTTGCCGAGTCCCGTGCTGAACCGGGAAGCTAGCGCCCTGGCCTTGCTTCGGACCAGATCGATATCGGGGTCAACGGGGCCGACCATCGGCTTTCCTCTCAAGCTCGGTGTGAATCCGCCCGCTCAGACCGGATCGCCCAAGGCGACGAGGTCGTCCCGCATGCGCTGGACTTCGTTGGCATCGAGTTCGAGGGCTCCCGCGCCGGCATTCTCAATGCCCTGTTCAACGGATCGGATACCGCAGAGCACGTGGGTTGCTCCGGGTTGGGACGCGGTCCACGCGATCGTCAGTTGCGCGATCGTACTGTCGTACTTCTCTGTCAAGTCAGCCCAGCCGGCAAACATGTCGAGCAGGCGCTGCCGGTTCTCGCGCTTGAACCAAGGAAGCCACGCGTCGGCGGTATTGCGGAAGTCACCATCCCTGAACACCCGGTCCAGTCCAACCTTGCCGGTCAGCAGACCTTGCTCGAGCGACCAGTAGGCCAACGTTGCGATGTTGTTCTCCGCGCAGTACGGCAGGATGTCTGCTTCGCGGTCACGAAGGATCATGCTGTAGCGAAACTGGTCGCTGGCAAGATCACCGGCCTCGCGGTACGCCTTGAGCTGTTCGAGCGACACGTTGGACACGCCGATCGCGCGGATCTTCCCTTGCGCCATCAGATCCATGAGACAGCCCATGGTCTCCGGAATCGGCGTGTCCTCGGGTGGCATGGCCGGCTTGTGGCATTGCAGCAGATCGATCGTGTCCACGCCGAGCCGCCTGAGGCTGTTTTCGACTTCAATGGTGATCGTATCCGGACGCAGGCTGACATAGTTCACCTTGCCGTCTTTCACACCGTTGTACGAGCCCCGTTCGTCCTCCCACCAGACGCCACACTTCGTGGCAACAACGACTCGGTCGCGCCGGCCCTTGATGGCCTCGCCGACAACCTCCTCGCTGTGGCCCCAACCGTAGGATGGAGCAGTGTCGATGAGCGTGACGCCGCGGTCGATGGCGGCTTGGATGGCCTTGACGTAATCACCGTAGTCTAGGGCTGCAGACGCACCGCCTCCGCCAATCGCCGCTGTGCCGAGCCCGACGACGGAGGCTTCAATTCCTGATGTTCCCAAGGGCTTTTGCCGCATCAGCCTCTCACTTGTCGTATTTTGTTTCCTCCAACACCACGGGCACTGTCGCGCGGTGCCGAGGACACAAGGAGTCGCCATGTCGGATTTCAGCTTAACGGGCAAGACCGCGATCGTCACCGGGGGCGCGGGTGGACTCGGCCGTTCGATGGTCGCCGCCTACGCACGCGCCGGGGCCAACGTCGTCGTGGCGAGCCGGAATCGCGAGAACATCGAACGGGTGGCTGCCGAGATCAACGCCAAGGGTCAAAGCGCCCTGGCGATTCCGGTGGACGTGACGCAAGCGGACGCGGTGGACGAAATGGTCCAACGCACGGTTGACGCCTTCGGGGCCCTGGACGTCATCGTCAACAACGCTGGCCGTTGGGGCAGAAGCCACGTGCCGGAGGACACGCCGCTCGACGAGTGGCGCACCGTGGTCGAGCAGAACCTCACCGGGGTCTTCATTCCGTGCATCGCCGCCGGCAGGCAGATGATCTCCCAGCAGCGCGGCAAGATCATCAACATCTCGTCCACGGCCGGCAGCAAGGGCAACCCCGGACAGCTTCACTACTCGGCGGCGAAGGCGGGCGTCATCAGCCTGACGAGCAACCTGGCGATGATGTGGGCGAAGCACAACATCAACGTCAATTGCATCCTGCCCGGGCTGACCGCCACCGATGAGCTCAAGGGCTACGGCATCATCCCGTCGTCTGTCGACGAAGACGGCAATGCTGTGCCACGGTTGGATCTGCCGCCGAATCCCGAGGACGTGGCGGACCTCGCACTGTTCCTGGCATCACCCGCGTCCGATGCGCTGACCGGCGAGAACTACCCGATTCGAACCTGGATGAAATCCGAGCGGTTCTGGAAGTGACCAGCCTGATCAGTCGTGGATCACGACGGTCCCCGCATCGCCGTCGATCGTCAAGGTCTGGCCATGCTCGATGCGGACGGTGCCGTTGCCGACGCCCAGCACGGCCGGAATGCCGTACTCCCGTGCCACGATCGAGCCGTGGGCCAGGATGCTCCCCATGTCGGTGACGAGTCCCGCGGCGTGGGCGAAGAGCTGGGTCCAGGCGGGCGTCGTCAACGGACTCACTAGGATGGAGCCTGGTGCCATCTTGTCGAACTCGGCAGGGCCCAGGATCACGCTTGCAGGTGCCGTGACGCGTCCCGAACTCACCGGGAAGCCGCGCATCGTGGCGCTCGACTCGTCGTTCTTGATCTGCGTCTCCTTGAAGGCGATGCCTTTGATTTGGCTCGCTTCTTCAGGAACCGTGCCCGGGGGGTGGTGACGCTTGCGGGCCTCGCGCAATTCCCGACGCTCCGCGGCCAACTCGCCGAGGTTGGCTAAGGCTGCTCCCCGTGCCCGCGCCTCGATGGCGCGGTTCAGCTCTTCGGTGACCAGGAAGTAGACGTCGTCCGGCCGCTTGAACGTGCCGGCGGCCACCATCCGGCTGCCGAGCTCGGCGGCCATGGGGCGCAGGACGCTCCAGGTGTAGCCGAAGTGGAAGGCGACCGCCTCGCGGATGTGGTTGTACCGCCGGGCCAGCCAAAGGCGGAAACGGAACTGCCAATAGGGCAGTCCATCGAGCAGTTCAGAAATGGCCGCGAACTTCTCCTCGCGGACGTTCGCGGCCCGGCGATCTTGGTCCTTGGGGTCGTAGTCGTCGTCGCCGACCATCGCCTTCAACGAGGCGAACAGCGCCGATGGATCCTCCACCTGCGTCGGCTCGATGAAATCCATGCTGTAGCCTTGGTGGCCGTAGGTCGACAGGTACACGCCGATCGCGTCGAGCACCTCGCGACTGTCGTTGCGCGCCTTCAGAGCGTCCATGAGGAACTTGGCCGGGGTGACGATGACCAAGGTCGCAAGATCGGTGTTCGTACGCACGAGTTGCGCGATCTCGAACAGGTCGGCGTTGGCCTGCATGGTCTTGGACTCGATGCCCGACAGGAACTGGCCGCTGATGAAGTGATGGTCGGGCAGGCTTTCGCGCAGGAAGCACTGGAACTGGTCGTCGGTGGACTTGGCAACGCCGAACGTATGGCTGGAATTGCTGGACCAGTAGTAGCCCTCCTCGATTGCCATCTCCCTGATGCCTTCGAGGAGTCTCGCGTCGGAGGCCAGCGCCGGGTCGACCTGCGCCCACTTTTCGCGGATTCCGACGAGGCGAGGACGGGTGACGTCGTGCCACTCCTTGAGTTGCCGGTCATTGACGGCGGTGTTGTTGAATGCCATGAAGGTGGGGTTGTCGCTCTCCGGCATCGTCACTGCCTGTGCGAGGCCGTCGCGATCCTGGCTCGCCATCCAGGCCTTGAACGCCACGCGGTCGTCATCGGACAACGTCTCTGCGAACAGCTCTATATCGTGCTCCGCCTGCTTGCGTTGCTGCGCCTTGTGCTTGGCCAAGAGGGCTTGGCGTTCGCGTTCCTCCGCTTTCATGGCGGCGTCGTATTCGGCCTTGTCGAGGTCGGCGTCGGCGATGCCTTTCGGCTTCTCGTTCGCGCCCTTGGTGAAGAACTGCGGCCAGTCGAAGCGTTGGTAGGCATAGCCGTTGAGGGTGACGAACAACGGGCCGCCACCGACCATCAGGCTCTTTCCGCCGCGCGAGGATTCGAGCCCCTCGGTCAGGTACAACTCCTCGAACAGCGGACAGATCGGATCCGGCATGTTCTCGACGATCTGACGGCGACTGAGGTATTTGGCCGGGGGTCGCGGAATCCACTCCAGTTCGATCGGCTGCACAGGGAGGTTGGTGATCGGCCGGGACTGCAGGACGTGCAACCGGTCGTCCGAGAATGCCCATTCGATGTCTTGGGGCACACCGTCGAACAGTTCCTCGATGTGCAGCGCCGTCTCGGCGAGTCGGGTCAACATGCTCTCCGACAGGGAGGAGCGCTGACGGGCGCTTTCACCGACGTCTTCGAGGCGCACGCCCAGGTCACCGTCGGCGACGATCTGTTGCTCCTTGGGACCGATCAGGGTCTCCTTGGCCGCCAAGGTGGCTCTGTCCACCACGTAGGTGTCTGGCGTCACCTGGCCGCCGACGACGGCCTCGCCGAGCCCGAAGCTGGCATTCACGACCATCTCGCCGCGCTCGCCAGTCGCGGGATTGGCAGTAAACAGGATGCCGGAGACCTCCGACGGCACCATGATCTGGACCACGACGGCCATGGCCACAGCATCGGGATCGATACCGTTCTGATGCCGGTAGCTGATGGCCTGGGTCGTCCAAAGCGATGCCCAGCAGTCCTTCACGGCCCGCACCACGGCATCGGCACCGCGCACGTTCAGGAACGTCTCCTGCTGGCCTGCGAATGACAGTCCGGGTAGGTCCTCGGCGTTCGCCGATGAACGAACCGCGACCGCGGGTTGACCCGGCAAGGCACCGTAGGCGGCGCGAATCTCGCCGATCAGGGCGTCGCCGAGGGCGCAACCAGCGAACAGCTCGCCAATGCTCTCCGCGGCCCCGTCGAAACCCGGCGCGCCGTTCTTCGGCACCGGACGGGCCAGCTCGAGAATGCGCTGCTGAAGGGCGTTCTCGCCCACGAACTGGCGATAGGCGTCCGCCGTGACGTGAAACCCGTCGGGGACTGCGAACCCGGCGTTCGCCAGGAGCGCCAGCGCACGGCCCTTTCCGCCCACGCGCTCGAGGGCGTTGTTGCTGGTGTCGAGGGCGGTGGTGAAACCTGTCATCGCATCCAAGGCAGCTTCCGTTGAAGCGATGAATTTTAGCGGACGGGCCAAGCGGCTCCATGTGCCACGGTTCGCCCGGGCCGGCTGACTTCACCCAAATCCCTGCCTGGCGTGCAGGGCAGCCGGGTACACTGGTGGGTCCAGATGCAGCGGACGGAAAAATGACGGAAGCGGTCAATCGGAGGGTCGCGCTGCGCCGCGTGCCGGCCGGAATGCCCACGGCGGAGGACTTCGAGACGGTGGCCGAACCGATTCGCTCGCCCGCCGCGGGCGAGATGTTGTTGCGCACGCGGTGGCTGAGTCTCGACCCCTATATGCGCTCCGTGTTCATGAACTCCGCCGCGAATGTCGGCAACACGATCATCGGCGGCACGGTCTCAGAGGTTCTCGAGAGCCGTGCCGAGGACTGGACGCCGGGCGATCTCGTGCTGGGCTACTACGGATGGCAGGAGTACAGCATCGGTACGGCAGGAGATGTGCAGTGGAACAACCCGGCCATGCCGATTGAGAAGTGGGACGGCTCGCTCGGTCCGGCGTCGACCGCGGTTGGCGTACTGGGCATGACGGGCTACACGGCCTACCAGGGGTTGCTCAACGTCGCTAAGGTGCGCGCTGGCGAGACCGTGGTCGTGAGCGCGGCCAGCGGCGCGGTCGGGCAAGTCGTGGGCCAGTTGGCAAAGATCCACGGCGCGCGTGCGGTCGGCGTGGCTGGCGGGCCGGCGAAGTGTGCCTGGTGCGTCGACGAGGTCGGCTTCGATGCGTGCGTTGACTACAAGGCTCCGACGTTCGCGCAGGATCTGCGCAAGGCCACGCCGGACGGGGTCGACATCTACTTCGAGAATGTCGGCGGCGACGTCTTGGAAGCGGTGATACCGCTACTCAACACAGGGTGCCGGGTGCCGATCTGCGGCTACATCGCGCACTACAACGAGACCGCCGGCGAACGGCGCCCGACGCCGCTTGAACGCTTGCGGGCGCAAGGGTTGCCGGTCCTGGAGCCCGGCGCGGGCGACGCTGCCGGCGGTTTCCGGTTCTTCGGCTTCTCTGAGTTGGCCGGCACGCAGCCAGCGGGCCAAGAGGCGTTGGCCGCGATGTCCGAGTGGATTGTCGCCGGCACGTTGAAGTACCGCGAGAGCATCACGGACGGCATCGAAAGCAGCGTAGGCGCCTTCATCGGGATGCTGCAAGGCGACAACTTCGGAAAGACGATCGTGCGTTTGTGACGTGAGCCCTCAGCCGGGGGAGCGCGAGGTACCGGACACGGCTATGGGGCGCTCGCATGGAAGAGGCGATTGCGGCAGCTCGACCGCCGGCGTTACTATTACCTGACTAATTTAGTCGGATTTGAGTCGTGGTTGAGATATCCGAAGCCGCTCAGGCCTACCTACAGGAATTGCTGTCCAAGCAGGAGGACGGCTGCGGCATCCGCATCTTCGTCGCCCAGCCGGGGACGCCCAACGCGGAGACGTGCATTGCCTACTGCCGGCCCGGCGAGCAGCAGGACGAGGACCGGCCTGTGGAATACAACGGGTTCACCGCTTGGTACGAAGCACGCAGCGAGCCCTATCTGCTCGATGCGGTCGTGGATTTCCAGGAAGACCGCATGGGTGGCCAACTGACGATCAAGGCACCCAATGCCCGCGTACCGAGCGTCGATGAGAATTCGCCGCTCGAGGACCGCATCAACTACGTGCTCTACAACGAGATCAACCCGGGTCTCGCGGCCCACGGCGGGCAGGTGTCGCTGGTCGAGATCGTCGACGAAACCGCGGCAGTGCTGCAGTTTGGCGGCGGCTGCCAGGGCTGCGCGGCCGTGGACATCACGCTCAAGCAAAGCGTCGAAGCTTCGCTCCTGGCCCAGGTTCCGGAACTCACCGAGATCCGCGACGTCACCGATCACACCGTCACCGAGAACGCGTACTACCGGTGAACGCGGCCATTACCGTCCTCGACGGTGGAATGGGCGGGGAGATCCAGGCCCGGATTCCGGCAGCCGCCCATGGCCTTTGGTCGGCGACTGCGCTTGTGGAGAGGCCGGAACTCGTCGTTGACCTGCACCGCGAGTTCATCGACGCGGGCGCGGACATCATCACGACCAACACCTACGCGACGGTGCCGAGCTACCTCGGCAAAGGCGGGATGGCGGGTCGTTTCGAGGAGTTGACTGCCCTTGCCGCTCGCTTGGCTCGCAAGGCGGCGAGCCAGGCCGGCGAGCGAATACGGGTTGCGGGAGCCCTGCCGCCGCTGGACGAGAGTTACCGTTGGGACCTGGTACCGGCGGATGACGAAGCCGCACCGATCTACCGCCGGATGGTGCGCGCGATGGCGGGCGACGTGGACCTGTTCCTCTGCGAGACGATGTCGTGCGCCCGTGAAGCCCGGTGTGCTGCAGCCGAGGCCCTTGCCCATGGTGGTGGCAAGCCGGTGTACGTCTCGTGGACGCTCGGCGAGGAGCCGGGAACGGGATTGCGCAGCGGCGAGACCATCGCGGCAGCGTTCGCGGCGCTTGACGGTCTCGATGTGGCCGCGTTCTTGTTCAACTGTACCCACCCGGAAGCCATCGAAGCCGGCCTTGTCGAACTCAGGGCGTTGACCGACAAGCCCTTGGGCTGCTATCCGAACCGGCTGAACCGTGTCCCGACGGCATGGACCCTCGACAACGAACGGGTGATCGGCCTGCGCGACGACTTGCCGGTGGAGTTGTACGTCGAGTCGATCCAGCGCAGCATCGACCACGGCGCGACGATCGTTGGCGGCTGCTGCGGCATCGGGCCGCGCTACATCCAGGCGATGTCCGAGAGTGTCAGGGGCACGGCTTCGGCATAGCGTCCTAGGCTGTCGCCGGCTCGTAAACGGAAACGTGGTTCCGGCTGGCCGACGTGAAGGGTGAGCCAGACCAGTCCGACCAACGGTCGCGCAACCGCAGTCCCGCGAGCCGCGCCATCAGGTCGAGTTCGGACGGCCACGCGTAGCGGATTAGTGATGGGAACAGTCGCGTACCGGACGTCTCCATCAGGACATGCTGCGTGCTTACGGTCTGGTTCACGTTGTCGTGAAGGCTTAGGTCGATCCCTGCGAAGTTTTCCTCAACGTGGGTGACGCCCACGTACCGGCCTTGCGTGTATCGAGACGGGTCTGGAACGAACGCCTCAAACACGAAGACACCGGCATCGGTGAGATGCTCGGCGATTCGCCCGAAACACTTGACCTGCGCTTCCTGAGTGGTCAGCCCGAAGAACGAGCTGAACACGGCGTAGATCAGTTCGAACTTGGTGTCCATTGCCAAGTCGGCGAAGTCGCCCAGCACCGCGTGGATTCCGGTCGCTGCAGCCTTGCCGCGCAGGTGTCGGATCATCGCTTCTGACGCGTCGATGCCGTGCACCTCGACGCCGCAAGCGGCCAAGGGGATGGCTATCCTTCCCGTGCCGATGCCGAGTTCCAGCGCACGTCCACCGGGCGCCATCCCCGACAGGGATGCCGCGGCGTGTTCGGCGTCGGGACGTTCGCCATAGAGGCGATCGTAGGCGTCCGCAATGGCGTCGCCGTATGTCGCCGCCTCGTAGTTGTCCACGCGCGATTCCTTGCGGTCGCCTACGACGCTGCGGGCATCGCGAGCCGCCCCAGCAGCGGCTCGCGTAGTCGCCGTGCGATGGTCAGCAACATGTCCTCGGTGTCGTCCCAGCCGAGGCAGGCATCCGTGATGGACACACCGTAGGCGAGTTCCGCAGCGAGCGGGCTTTGATTGCCCCCGGCGATATTACTTTCCACCATCAGACCCATGATCGACCGGTTGCCGTCGACGATCTGGTCGACGACCGCATCGGCCACGAGGCGCTGGCGTTCGTGGTTCTTGTTCGAGTTGGCGTGCGAACAGTCCACCATGATGTTCTCCGACATCCCGGCGTCGGACAGGGCGGACTCGCAACGCGCGATGGCCTTGGCGTCGTAGTTCGGCCCGTTCTCCCCACCGCGCAGCACGATGTGGGCGGCGCTGTTGCCGCGTGTGTGCACCACCGCGACTCGACCGTCGCTGTCGATGCCGAGGAAGCGATGTGGATTCGCCGCCGACTTGAGTGCATTGACCGCCGCGGCGAGCGAACCGTCCGTGCCGTTCTTGAAGCCCACCGCCGACGAAAGGCCGGAAGCGAGTTCGCGATGCGTCTGCGACTCGGTGGTGCGCGCCCCGATCGCGGACCAGGTCATGAGATCCTGGAGGTATTGCGGCGTGATCGGGTCAAGCGCCTCGGTGGCCAGCGGCAAGCCGAGTTCGGCGATGTCCAAAAGAACCTGGCGGGCCGTGCGGATGCCCCGGACGACGTCGAAGGTGTCGTTGATGTCCGGATCGTTGATCAGCCCCTTCCAACCCACCGTGGTCCGCGGTTTCTCGAAGTAGGCGCGCATCACGATCATCAGCGTGTCCTCGGTTTGCCGGACGAGCGCTTTGAGTCGGCGAGCATAGTCGAGGGCGGCCAACGGATCGTGAATCGAGCAAGGCCCGATCACGACGAGCAAACGATGGTCGCGCCGCGCCAGGATGGCACTCACGTCGCGTCGTGCCTCGGCCACCGCAAGGTGGACTGCGGGCGGCGCGGGTTGCCCCGCCTTCACCTGCCGAGGCGTCGGGACCGGCTCCAGGCCGGCGACGTTGATGTTCTCCGTTTTCGTGGTCATTCTCCTAACACCCTTAAACGCGAAACCCGGATTGGCGGATCGCCGATCGGGGTTTCGTCGAAGGGCGATCTAGGACGCCCTCTATGTCAGAGTGCGTCTACCGTTCGAAAAACCAATAGCGAACGCCCGACCCTGGCCGGACGTCGGTGCGATCGATGGATGCGTCATGCAGCATGGCGGCGCATTGTGCGCGCCCAAACGGCGCTCGTCAACGCCGTTCGCGAACACATCGAGCATGCACACGGGCCAAGGCAGCGTCGAGGCACGTACTCCAGAAAAACATCGCCCTATTCGTAGGGAAGCGGGAACGGCCCCGATCCTGAAGCGTCGCAGCAATGTCAACGCCGGTGTGGGGTTGCCCACCCTTTAATGGAATGGTCCGCCCCGCTTCATTCCGACGGCCTCGGAGGGCCAGAATGAC
>JAPOYV010000106.1:2411-4743 GCA_026706385.1 Gammaproteobacteria bacterium | reverse complement strand
CGTCGTTGTCGGAGCCTGCCGGTGGCGTTCGTCGCCGCGTTGGTGGCTACCGCCTGTAGCGACCCGCCCCCGCCGGCCGAACCGGTCATCCGGCCGGTCCGACACGTCGTCGTTCGCGCGACCGGGGGGCAGAGGATACGCACTTTTTCGGGCGTGGCGCGCGCCGGCGTCGAGTCCGTCCTCAGCTTCCGCGTCGCCGGCACGATCGCCACACTCGCGGTAGAAGTGGGAGACCAAGTCCGGGCTGGCCAGCCCCTGGCAGTTCTGGATCCGGTCGACTACGAGTTGCAGGTGCGAGAGGCCGAGGCATCGTTACGGCAAGCCGAGGCGCGAGCGGGCAACGCCAGGGCGGACCTTCGGCGGGTGCGCAGCCTTTACGAGAACGACAACGCGGCGCGCACCGATCTCGACGCCGCGACCGCGGCCGCCGATTCGGCTACGGCGCAGGTCGAATCGGTGGCGCAACGGCTGGATCTGGCCCGCCGCCAGGTCGGCTACACGAACCTGACCGCACCAACCGCTGGCGCCATCGCCGACGTACTGGCGGAGGTGAACGAGAACGTGTCGCCGGGACAACCGGTAGCGGTGCTGGCCTCCGGTTCGGCGCCCGAGGTCGGCTTCGCGGTACCGGAGGCGCTGATCCGCGAAGTCCGCGAGGGCATGCCCGTCGCCGTCAGCTTCGATGCGGTCCCGGACGCGCGGTTCGACGGTGTGGTAACCGAGGTCGGCGTCACCGCCACTGCCACCGGGACGACCTTCCCGGTTACCGTCCGTCTGGACTCCGACGCCTCCGATATCCGATCGGGAATGGCTGCGGTGGTGGACATGGTCATGGGAGACGAAGACACGCCGGACCGGTTCATCCTGCCGGGGCAAGCGGTCGGCGAGGATCGCGGCGGCCGGTTCGTCTTCGTGGCCGAGCCGTCGGCCGACGGCATCGCGGTGGTGCGCCGGCGGCCGGTGACGGTCGGCGCTTTCGCCGCCGCCGGTATCGAGGTGCTCGACGGCGTCACCGACGGGGATCGGGTCGTCGTCGCGGGCGTCAATCGCCTGCAGGACGGTGACGAGGTGCGGCTGGACGCCGCGGAGGCGCCCTGACCATGGACCTGACACGTGCCGCCATCGAGAAGAACCGGATCACCGCCGTCGCCCTGCTGCTCGTGCTTGCCGGGGGGCTGTCGGCGTACCGCGGGATGTCGCGCGCCGAGGATCCAGGTTTCACCATCCGCGCGGCCCAGGTGCTGACGCGCTTTCCGGGCGCCAGCCCGGAGCGGATCGAACAGCTCGTCACTGATCCGATCGAAGAGGCGATCCAGGAGCTTCCGGAGATCGACTTCATCTCCTCGACGTCGAAGACCGGCGTGTCCATCGTCATGGTCAACATCCGGGACGAGTTCGACGACATGCGGCCGATCTGGGACGACCTACGCCGCAAGGTGGAGCGGGTGGCGCCGGATCTGCCGGAGGGCGTCATCAGACCGCAGGTGAACGACGAGTTCGGCGACGTCTTCGGCATCGTGGTCACCCTGACCGGCGACGGGTATTCGTACGCCGAACTGAAGCAGGTGGCCGACGAGGTCCGCGACGAGCTGCTGCGGGTGCCCGACGTTGCCAAGGTGGACATCTACGGGGCGCAGGACGAGCGGATCTTCGTCGACTACAACAACGCGCGGCTGGCCGAATTGGGACTCTCGCCGCAGCAGCTCCGATCGATCCTCGACAGCGCGAACATCATCATTCCGGGCGGCAGTATTCGAACCGGGGTGGAACGCGTCGCGCTCGAGCCGACCGGGAACTTCGAGTCGGTCGCCGACCTGCGGCGGACCGTGGTGACGTTACCCGGCCGCCCGGAGATCGTCTTCCTGGAGGATCTGGCCGAGATCTCCCGCGGCTACGCGGACCCGCCGTCAAGCAGGGTCTACGCTTCGGGCGTCCCCGCGCTCGCGCTCGGGATCGCCATGCGCGACGGCGGCAACATGATCACGCTCGGGGAAGGGGTCACGCGCGAGATCGAGCGCCTGCAGGCGATCTATCCCATCGGCGTCGACTTCGACATCGTTGCCTTCCAGCCGGAGAGCGTCGAACGCAAAGTGCGGGAATTCATGGTCAGTCTGGGGCAGGCGGTCGCCATCGTCCTGGTGGTGATGCTGCTCTTTCTCGGCCCGCGCACCGGGCTGGTGGTGGCGAGCCTCGTGCCGATGGCGATGATCGCGTCGCTGCTCGTGATGGCCTTTCTCGATATCGGGCTCGACCAGATGTCGCTGGCCGCCCTGATCATCGCGCTCGGGATGCTGGTGGACAACGCCATCGTGATGGCCGAGTCGATCATGGT
>JAPOYV010000106.1:0-1501 GCA_026706385.1 Gammaproteobacteria bacterium | reverse complement strand
GTCGCCGTCGATCAGCCGCGCGCGCGGCGGGCCGGGGTGACGAGCCAGGACGTCGCCATCTCGCTGCAGACCGCGCTCAGCGGCTTCGAGACGACGCAGTACCGCGAGGGAGAGACCATCATCCCCGTCACGCTCCGCTCGACGCTGGCGAGCCGGACCGACGTGACGAAGCTCGACAGCCTGAACGTCTACGCCCAGGCGACCGGCACCGCGGTGCCGCTGCTGCAGGTCGCCGACGCCTCGGTGGTCTGGGAGCCGTCGACCATCCGCCGCCGCAACCGGCTCAAGACGGTCACCGTATCGTCGGAGCTCGCGCCGGGCGTGGTCGCCTCCGACGTGGTGGTGCGCCTGCGCCCCTGGCTCGACGCCGGGCAGGCCGGCTGGCCGCCCGGCTATCGCTACGAGCTCGGTGGAGAAGCGGAGACCTCGGTGCGGGCCAACCAGTCGATCGTCGAGCAGTTGCCGGTGGCCGGACTGATCATCCTGCTGCTGCTCGTCGGCCAGTTCAATTCGATCCGGCGGACCGCCATCATCCTGCTGACGATCCCGCTCGGCCTGATCGGCGTGGTCGCCGGACTCCTGCTGGCGCAGTCCTACGTCGGCTTCATGACGCTGCTCGGCATCATCGCCCTGGCCGGCATCATCATCAACAACGCCATCGTGCTCATCGACCGCATCCGCATCGAGATCTACGACAACGGCCTCGATCCCCCACGGGCCATCGTGGAGGCGACTCAGGGTCGGTTCCGGCCGATCCTGCTAACGACCGCCACCACGGTCGCCGGTCTCCTGCCCCTGTGGTTCGGGGGCGGCCCGATGTGGGAGCCGATGGCCATCGCCATCATCTTCGGCCTGCTGGGCGCGACGGTGCTGACCCTCGGGGTCGTGCCGGTTCTCTACTCCCTGTTCTTCCGCGTACGCTTTGATCGATTCAGTTACTGAACGGATCGGCCGCGCAGCGGTCGCGCTCCGGCGGGTGCCCATAACCGCCGGCCGAGAGACGACGCGTCGGGCTGCGGCCCCCGCGAAGTGTCGACCGTGCTTGTCGTTGCCATCGTTGTCCTTCCGTCACCACCAACAACAACTCCGCCGTGTCAGGACGTTTTGGGTTGCGTTCCAGTGGTAACGATCACCGGAGAGAGCTTCAGGGTGCGCGAGAAGCGTCGTGCCGGCGTCCTGAAGCGCTCGGCACCGACACCTGACGCCCGGCCGCGGAAGGCGACCTGAGCACACGACCGTCGGCGCGACGAGCTCGGACACCGGACCAGTGCGTCGGCCTCACCGGCGATCATTTCGTCGGATCCCAGGAGGGCCTGTTGATCATGCTGTTCCGCACGCGCGACCTGCTGGTTCGCCAGCGCACGTAAACGATCAACGCGCCGCGCGGACCGGCGCATATCGGACGGCTGGCCGAGGCGATTGAAGACGCCAACTCCGGGCTGCCGGACCGTTGCAAACCAAGTGCATATGAGTTTCAGATGCACTACGCCCTACCAACGGC